>JAFLSW010000013.1 GCA_022510725.1 Lachnospiraceae bacterium | reverse complement strand
CGCTCATTTCCTCAAGCAGCGTTTCCGCCTTATCCGCTTCAAAGGTATCCAGGCTCTCTTTTAATTCCTGCAGCTGCCCAAGCAGTTCATCTTTGAAAACCTCTGTCAGGACTGCCGGTTCCTCTTTTGACGGATCTTCTCCCGGCAAAGCTTCCTCGGCGGGAGGCATCACATCTAAAATGATCTGTACCGTTTCCCTGTATTTATCAATGAGTCCTGCATGGTTTTCTTTGATATAAGATACATTCTGATCCTTTGCAGCATCCTCCGCATCCTTCGCCATAACGGAAAGCATATCCGCACCGATCATTTTAGAGGAACTTTTCAAGGCATGCACCATGACCTGATAATCCCTCATATCCTCTTTTTGGAAGGAGGCTTCTATATCTTCTATCTTATGCTCCGCATCCATGGCAAATTTTATGAGTACCTCTTCATAAAACTCCTGATTACCGCGACAATACTGCAGTCCGTTCTTTGTATGGAAGCCTTTCTCATTAAGCTGTGTAAGCTTATCTTTCTCTAAGTCAGCCTCTCTGGTCGGCTCTTGCCCTGCCGACTGTTCTGCTACGGTCTGCTCCTGCTCTTTTGCAATGGGTTTCTCAGTATCATCTTTGGCTACATATGTAATGGATTTCTTTGGCAGCACTTTCTCAAGAAGCCGCTTAAGCTCATGATCTTCAACAGGCTTAGAAATAAACTCATCAAAGCCTTCCTGTATAAACATTTCTCTTGCCCCGCTGACTGCATTTGCGGTAAAAGCAATGATCGGACATGTCTTTCCCATATCCGCCTGTATCTTACGAATCCTCTTTAAGGTTTCCACTCCGTCCATTTCCGGCATCATATGGTCTAAGAAGATCAGATCGAATTCCTCTTTTTGGAAGATCTCAATAGCCTTCATACCGCCTTCGGCTGTTTTTACCTGCATCTGATAGTCATGGAAGATTCCTTCCGCAACCATCAAATTCATGGGTTCATCATCCACCACAAGCACTCTGACACCCGGACAGATCATATTCTTTTCTTTCTTAAATTCATCCACATCTACAAATGCCTTGGAATTCAGGATGTTGACCATAGGCAGACAGTAAAAAGGTTTTTTCATCAGATTTACCCTGCTGTCTGCGGGCAGGAAGTCATCGTCTGTTACCAGGACCACATCTATACTCTTGCCCAACTCTTCATAATAAGCTGCATCCTCCTCATATTCTTCCCTGCCGATGATCAGATGGGTTAATTGATACATATCAACCAGCTTCTTTAATTCTTCCGAATCCAAGACCCTGTGTACCATAAGATCCAATCCCTGAACCAAATGGGTGATCGTCGCATTATAATAATCTCTGATCGCCGGAACTTTGTATTTCTCCGGCTTTAAGTAAATTGCCACGCACAGATCGTTGCGATTTTGCACTACCATGCTGGGAGCGGCGTCCACTACCTTCTGGGGGATGCTGACGGATACTGTAGTCCCGCTTTCCTCTGCGCTCTCAAGGCGTATAAAGCCGTCCATGGCGGAGACCATGCCATACACAATGGGAAGTCCCAGACCCAGACCACCGGCTTTTCGATTTCTTCCTCCGTTGGCCTGGAAAAATCTCCCCGTGATCTTCTCCATCTCATCTTCTGCAATTCCGATTCCCGTGTCACTGACCCTGATGCACAGATTGATGCCGTAAGCTTTCCGTAAAGCATACACTCTGATGTAGACTCCTCCGGTTTTGGTAAACTTAACAGCATTATCGACCAGATGTTTGATGATCTTCTTGATCTTTTTCCTGTCACCAAGAAGAACTGCCGGAATACCGGCATCAATATCAAAGATCAACTCCAGATCCTTATCCCATTTCACCATCCGATTCTCAACAATGAGATCATTGATCAGAGAGAAGATCATATAGTTCTCTTCACTGACCATGACCCTGCCTGTATCTATTTCCGTGTAATCCAAGATATCCTCGATCTGACTGAACAGCCTGTTTCCTGCCATCTGGATCGAGAGGATATCTTTCTTTTTCTCGGCATTTTCTTCGTTTTTGAGCATCACAGCTGTGATTCCGGTTACGGCATTAATGGGTGTACGCAGCTCATGGGACACATTTGCCAGGAAATCTTCTACGCTCCGGTTAGCTTCTTCTAACCTAGATATTTTTTCCTCCGTTTTTTCCCTTTCTTTCCTGCGCCTTTGGAGTATTGTCTCCGCCAATCGCTCCGCCACAAAAATGATCACCATATGAAAAAAGATCCTCGTCATGGTTTGTGTGGGAAGACTAAAAGGACTGCCAATTACAAACACAAAGTCATAACAAAGGGTCAAGTAATAAGTGATGGCACAAAGCCGGACAAAGTTATGTTCTTCAGTGGATATATATATAAGAATAAATACAGCCATGATGGGAGCCAAATTATCAATTTCTCTCTCGTGGATCCCATAGAAAAAGAATGCCAGCATTGAAAAAATAAAGTACAGCCACAGCCTGCTGGTCTCGGAAATTTTCCCTGTAATATGCATCAGCCAGCTTGCAACAATACCAAAAAGGAGCAGTACAACAGGACCCTTTTCCCAATCAAGAACAATAGCCCCGCCTATCAGCACAAGCAAAAAAATAGTATTATAGATTAATATTGTAAGATGAATAGATCTCTGTTTCTCCTGCTCATACATATCTGTTTACCCCTCTCACATCTGATAGTCTGCATTCCTAAATCATTATCGTATAGAAAGAAAATCTACTCAAACTCAATCGTCGCCGGCGGCTTACTGGTGCAGTCATACAGCACCCGGTTAACGCCCTTTACTTCATTGACGATCCGGTTTGCTGCCTTGCCCAGCACTTCCCAGGGAATCTGAGCTGCGTCCGCAGTCATAAAGTCACTGGTGCAGACTGCACGCAGGGCTATGGCATAGTCATAGGTGCGCTCATCACCCATAACGCCTACACTTCGCATATTGGTCAGGGCTGCAAAGTACTGGCCAAGGCCGGTATCTACACCTGCATTGGCGATCTCTTCCCGATAGATAAAGTCTGCATCCTGTACGATCCGTACTTTTTCTGCCGTTACTTCTCCAATGATACGGATGCCAAGACCGGGACCGGGGAAGGGCTGGCGGTTTACCAGATATTCCGGGATGCCCAGTTCCCGTCCTGCTTTTCTTACTTCATCTTTAAACAAAAGCCGCAAGGGCTCTACGATCTCTTTAAAGTCCACATAGTCCGGCAGACCGCCCACATTGTGATGAGATTTGATGGTGGCGCTTTTGCCCAGACCGCTTTCAATCACATCGGGGTAGATGGTTCCCTGTACCAGGAAATCCACTGCGCCGATCTTCTTTGCTTCTTCTTCAAAGACACGGATAAATTCTTCACCGATAATCTTTCGCTTTGCTTCCGGTTCGGTAACACCGGCCAACTTGTTATAGAACCGCTCTTGGGCATTGACCCGGATAAAGTTCAGATCATAAGGTCCCTCCGGACCGAATACCGCTTCTACTTCGTCCCCTTCGTTTTTACGGAGCAGACCGTGATCTACAAAAACGCAGGTCAGCTGTTTACCCACTGCTTTGGCAAGCATAACTGCCGCTACAGAAGAGTCCACGCCGCCGGAAAGGGCACAGAGCACTTTGCCCGTTCCCACCTTTTGGCGGATCTCTTCAATCGTGGTTTCCACAAAGGAATCCATTTTCCAGCTGCCGGAGCAGCCGCAGATATTCATTACAAAGTTTTGCAGCATTTTCATACCTTCTACGGTATGTACCACTTCAGGATGGAACTGTACTGCATACAGATTCTTATCAGGATTTTCCATTGCAGCCACCGGGCACACAGGCGTATTTGCCGTTACGCTAAAGCCTTCCGGCGCTTCCTTGATATAAACGGTATGGCTCATCCAGCAGATGGTTTTCCGATTTACTTTTTTAAAGAGTTTGCTGGACTTATCCAGCGTTACCTCTGTCTTACCGTATTCACTGACAGGAGCCTTCTCCACCTTGCCGCCCAAAAGGTATGCCATAAGCTGGGAACCGTAACAGATGCCCAGCACCGGAATGCCCAATTCAAAGATCTCTTTGGGGCAGAGAGGAGAGTCCTCATCATAGACCACATCCGGCCCACCGGTAAAGATAATGCCTTTGGGATTCATTTCTTTGATCTTATCTAAGCTTAAATTGTAAGGGTGCACCTCACAATATACATTACATTCTCTCACTCGTCTGGCGATCAGCTGATTATACTGTCCGCCAAAATCCAAAACGATGATCATTTCCTGACTCATGACTTTTTCCTCCAAGTTGATTTTGCCGACTATTTTCGACCTTAAAAACATTATAAATTCTGGCTATATCCTTGTCAAACGCATTTCGCCGGATTGTCTCTTGGATCCGGCGAGTACATTTCCTGTATAAATATGCTTCCTACTATAAGTGTGCTTTTACAAAAAGACACCACGAAAGGCTTTATAAGTTTTCTCCATTCCTTCCTTAAGGGATATATAGATCATGCCCAGCTCTTTTTTGCTCTTTGTATTGTCACACAACTCCGTCTCCTGTTCAAAAACAGGAAAAGGAAGAGGGATGCCCTGTTCCCGGGCCTGTTCTGCGGTCAGCTCAATATATTGCAAAGCCTGCGCTCCCTGCTGCCTCTGTGCTTCATTTTTCTCCACAGATGCTGCTGCCTTCTCCAGTGCATCTGCAAATATCCTATAATCTACTATCTCGTCACCGCACAGGTTATAGGCTTGTCCATAGGTTTCAGGATTGAAAAGGCATTTCATAACAGCTTCAGCTGCATCCTTTACATAGACAAATTGAAATCTTCCCGGCGCATCTGTGATAACAGGAAGTACATGGTTTTGCACCATAATCTGCACCCACACAGACTCCCTTGGCGCATAGTTATAAGGGCCATAGAGAATGGCAGGGCGAAGAATGGTATAGGCGATCCCTCTCTCTTTACAACATTCCTTTAACTCCTGCTCCAGCAGAACCTTTCCTTTGATATAACTGCCTGCCTCTCCTGCGATCTCTCTAGTCTCATATGGTGTGGTTTCATCCTTTAATACAACATCTTTATAGCTTTCGTATGCGTCATGATCGTGGTTTTCCAATGCCCTTCGCATATACACATCCACCGTACTGATAAAGATGTATTGTTTGACGCTCTCCGGCAGATGGGAAAAGGCTTCCTTGATATCTCCCGGTTCGTAGCCACAAAAATCCACCACTGCATCATATTGGTCATTTTGTGCCTTCAGCCTTTCCCATGCTTGTCCGTCATGCCGATCTCCCGTGATCTGCTTTACTCCAAACTCTTCCATAGGATAAGTACCTCTGTTAAACAGGGTCAGCTCATGTTCCTTTGCTGCCAGCATGGTAAAGACTCTTCCATAAAAATAACTTCCGCCAAGTACCAGGATATTCATATTTTTTCCTCCCAAAAACGAATGCCGACAACGAATGCTCATTGCCGGCGTCCCTCCCTTTGATTTCTAATTTATTCTTGTCTGGTGCAGATATTTTTCCTTGGTGGCCAGACCTCCGCGGATATGGCGTTCAGACTTATTGACATCAAGGACTTTTCTGGCGCTTTTTGCCAGCCCCGGATTGATCAGCACAAGTCGTTCTGTCACATCCTTATGTACCGTACTCTTGCTGATGCCAAACTGTTTTGCGGTCTGGCGGACAGTAGCGTTGTTTTCTATGATATAGTTGGCAACGCCTATGGCCCTCTCTTCAATATATTCTTTCACATGAATTCCCCTTAGAAAGCTTTTTTACATTCTATGCAGGATTTCATGCGGATAGTCCTGTAAGTATTAATTTACGATTCTTCTTACAGACAGAATGGTACGATAGGTAGCATTGCTGATCTTAATACCGGTTTTTTCCGTGCTGGCATGTACGATCTGACCGTTTCCGATATAGATGCCTACATGCCCCGCGTAACAGATGATATCTCCCGGCTGTGCTTCCGCATAGGAGACTTCTCTGCCTGCAAACCGCTGGCTTGTGGAATCCCTGGGGATGCTGATGCCAAAGTGGGCATAAACCGCCTGGGTAAAACCGGAGCAGTCCGTTCCGTTGGTCAGACTGGTTCCTCCGTACACATAGGGATTGCCGATAAACTGACAGCCGTAGGCTGCGATCTGCTGTCCTAAGCTGGAGCCGGCGCTGCTTGCCGGTTTTTCCGGTTCGGATTTATCACTATTGCCGGCATCCTTTTGGGCGGTATCGCTCTGATCCGAAGTATTTGTCTGAGCGGAGGCATCTGCCTTTGAAGTCTCAGCAGGAGCGCTGCCGTCAGCGGGATCTGTTTTAGCCAGTTCTCCCGTTACGGTAGTTACGGTATTTTCAGGTTTTTCCTGTTCCTTTTCTTTTTCCTTTTGTGCCCTTGCCAGTTCTTCCTTCCGCTCTTTTTCTTCTTTTTCCAGACGGCGGATCTCTTCATTCTGCTGTTTTAATTTTTCCTTATAGCTGGCTGCTTCTCTTTCTGCCTGTGCCAACTGGGAATCGAAATTGGCAACCGTGGCTCTCTTTTCTGCGATCAGCCTTTCCAAATAGTCCTGCTGCTCCTTTAACTCTCTTTGGGAGCTTAACAGGTCAGCTTCTTCCAGTTCCAATTCTTCTTTAATAGAAATAACTTCCTGTCTGGTGTTTTCATATTCCGAAAGAAGCTCTCTGTCATATGCATACAGCTTCTCCACATAAGTCGCCTTATTGAGCATATCCGGCAGGCTGCTGGCCTCTAAGAAGATCTGAAGGTAAGCCTGATCTCCTTTTTCATACATAAAACGAATGCGGGTCTTCATATCCTCATACTGCTTCTGTTCCCGCTGCTCTGCTTCTTTCAATTCATCCTTTACCTGATCGATCTCATCTTCCTTGGCAGCGATCTCATCCTCGCAGATGCTGATACTGGTCAGAATCTCCACCAGCTGGCTGTCCAACTGGGTAATCTCACCTGCCACGATCTCCTTTTGGGTCTCAATGTTGTCGATCCGTTCTCCAACCTCATCTAACTGTTCTTCTGTTTTCTCCTGTTCTTGGCGCACATCATCTGCAGTTGTGGCAGACACCGGTCTGCAAAAACTGCAAAATCCCATAGCAAAGATCAGTATAGCGCTTAGCATTCGTTTTTTCATGAAATCTTTTCCTCTACTGTTGTGGCGGTTTCATGTTTCTCATTATTGCAGGTCGGTTTCTCCCGACTCATCTGCTCCGGGTATGACGATCGCCGGGCTTACGGTTCCGTCTGTGATGGTAACAATGTTGCCAAGATGCTCCAGCACCGCTTTTCTAAGAACCTGTGAACGATACTCTTCCTCTCCCATATCATCGATCATAGCCTGGGCGGATTCATAGCCGTAGCTTTCGTATTCCGCTTCCGCAGCCTCCTTAAGCTGCTTATCCGTGATCTTGATTCCTTCTTTTTTGGCAATAGCCAGACAAACAAGCTCCGCTTTTGCTTCTTCCTTTGCCTGTTCTAAAATATTCTCATCAAGATAGGAGGCCTCTGCTTCAGCAGTATCCATGCCCTGGTCTCCCAGAATGCTGACAAAGTCCATAAAGTCCTGTTTCTTTTTCTCATAAAATCTGTCTACCAGCTCCTGGGGCGGTTCTCCGACATCGCAGATATCGTATACCGCATTCCAGATCGCTGCTTCTCTTGCAGTCTGGTTCTGGCTGTCGCAGGAATCCTGAAGATACTCCCTGTAGCTTTCTTTAAATTGCTCCATGGTGGTAATGCCTTCCATGCCAATGCTTGCGATCAGCTCATCATCCAACGCCGGCGCCTTTCGGCTTTCAAGGGCATTGATGGTCACCAATATGAGAATCTCATGTTCCTCAGGATCCATGATACCAAAATAAAGGGCTTCTTCTTCCGTGCCGGTAAACTCTATCACTACCGTTTCTCCTACGGATTTTCCGACCAGTTCTTCAAAACCATTGGAATTTGCTTCTCCCATTACCAGATGCTCCCCTGTGATCTGGCTGCCTTCAACAGTTTCCCCATCCTGGGTTATGACATAGTCAATATTTACGATAGAGTCGTTTTCCACCGTATTGGCGCTGATGGTGTCATATTCATATAGGCCCAATACTTCAATATAGCTGGACAATTCATATTCGACAAACTGCTGCAGATCTTCCTCTGTAAAGGTATAGCGGTCAACCTGAACCGTTAATGTATCATAGCTGCCCAGTGTCACATATTTATCGGGGTTGATTCTTCCGCATCCCCAAAGGGTAAGGGAGACAAGCCCCAACAGAAGCATCCTGTTGCATTTTTTCTTGAATGATTTCACTTTCTTACCTGCCGATTCTGTAAATGCTTATTCCTGTCCGTCCTCATAATTTAAATAAGGTATCGGATCCAGTTCGATAATGTTAATGACTTCTTCCAGACGCTCTGTAACCAGTTTCCGCCTTACATAGGAACGGAAATTGAATGCACCCATGTTCTCCACAAAGTCCTCTGCAGATTGATATCCGTATTCTGCATACTCTTCATTGGCTACTTCCTGCATCTTGGCATCATCTACTTCAATGCCTTCCGCTTTGGCAATGGCCATATAAGCCAGCTCGATCTTTGCTTCGTCCACTGCGGATTCTTTGTTCCTTACAGCATAGTCATCCATGGTCATGCCCATCTGTGCCACAAAGGTTTCCAGATCCATGCCATAGTATGCTGCATAGCTTTCAAAATATTCTTCCAGATCATTTTGATAGAAGTCGACCAAAAATTCAGGGGGTTCACTTACCTGGCAAACAGAATATGCTGCTTCCCATACAGTATCCTCCAACATATATTGATTTTCATCATTACAGGACTTTTCCAAGTAATCACGAATATACTGTACATAATCATCATAGGTAGCAATCTCTTCCCCCAGATTCAGGGAAGCGATCAATTCATCCGTAAACACAGGCATGACCTGTATCTCAATGGAATTAACGGAAACAGTAAAGACTGCATCCTTTCCTGCCAGCTCTGTATTGTCATACCCTTCCGGGAAAGTAACATGCAGATCTACCGTATCGCCTACCTTGGCATCTATCAGCCCTTCTTCAAACCCCGGAATATATTTGCCGGAGCCGATCAGCAGATGCTGGCCTGCAGCAGTACCGCCGGCAAAGGCCACATCATCAACTTTTCCCACATAATCGATATTGACTATAGAACCGCTTTCTACCGTATTGGCACTGACATTTGTTTCATATTCATATAGGTCGTAATATTGCACATAAAAACTCAGTTCATTTTCAACACAGACCCGTACATCATCTTCTGAATAAGTATAATATGCAACCTCTGCAGGCAGGTCATAATAATCGCCCAAGGTAACATATTGATCCGGATCGATCGCCTGCATTTGCTCGTCTATATCCACGACAGGTACTTCCTGCTCTGTAGGATCCGGCGAGTTGTCGGAAGCGCAGGCACAAAGCAGGCCCAGTAATAAGACACAAATAACAGATGCTAATATTTTTTTCTTCATTTTTTTACTCCTCAATCGGTTCTATGGCTATGATCCAAGCCATTATCAGTGTAGCACATCTGCCAGTTTATGTAAACCCCTTCAGCCTCCTGAATTTCTTAAAAATAGGAAAATCCGGGGATTTTCTTGCACTTTAATAGAAAGAATGTTACAATACATACTGCTTATGAAGTTTTATATAGGAGGGCTTTCCATGGATACAAAATGGATCGTATTGATCGTGACATTGGTCATCCTGGTTGCTATCGGTGTTGCTCTTTATTTTCTTGGAAAGAAAGCAAAGAAACGACAGGAAGAACAACAGGTACAGATTGATGCAAACAAACAGACCATATCTATGCTGATCATTGATAAGAAGCGAATGAAGATAAAGGATTCGGGACTACCCCAGGCGGTGATCACCCAGACCCCCAAGCTGATGCGGATGGCTAAGCTTCCCATCGTTAAGGTCAAGGTGGGACCTCAAGTGATGAATCTGGTTGCCGACGAAAAGATTTTTGATTCCATTCCCGTTAAGAAGGAAGTAAAGGCAGTGGTCAGTGGTATCTACATTACAGAGGTACGAGGCTACCGCAACAACAAAAATGCAGAACCTCCCAAGAAAAAGGGAATGTTTGCACAGGCATTGGCCAAAGCAAAGGAAAAGGCCGGTGTAAGTCAGGTAAAATAATAAAAAAAAGGGCTGTGGCCGGACTAAACTTAGCCGGCATAACAGCCCTTTATTTATGCATATGAATAAGCTATCAGCTATTAAATTTATCCAGTACTTCCTGCAGTTGATCAAAATCCAGGGAGCCGTTTTGGAAACTGATCAGTGCCCGCAGAGGCATATATACCATCATAGCATCCTGCATTGCCTTGGACGAACTGCCCAACCCGCTTTCGGCCGAATTGGTATCGCAGGCTTCCAGCATAGTGCATGCTTTGTACAAAGGCTCCAAAAATTCTCTCGCCCTTTCATCCTTTAACAGATCCCCAAAGGTAGTATTCATATGATAGTTTTTGGGAAGCTGCACCGTAGATGTCACATGGACTTTTTCTTCCAAACGAATATCTTTAGAAGAGCTGCCTACCAGGATCTTAAAGTCTCCCGTTTCCACATGAAAATCACGGATCTGTTCGTTATAGTAAGCAAAGGCCCGTTTGTCCAGCTTAAAAGTCACAGTCTTGGTCTCGCCGGGTTTTAATGCCACCTTCTCAAAACCCTTCAATTCTTTTTCAGGCCGGATCACATCACTTTCTACATCCGCTACATAAAGCTGAACCACTTCTTTTCCTTCTACGCTTCCCGTATTGGTTACTTTACAGGAAACCGTAAGGCCATCCGTATCATTCATGGAAGATTTATCCAGGGTCAGATCCGAATAGGCAAACTGTGTATAGCTTAAGCCATGTCCGAAGGGGAACAGCACATCCATCTTTTTCTTGTCATAATAACGATACCCTACAAAGATACCTTCTCTGTATTCCACCCTGTCTCCTTCTCCAATGTAGAATAAATAAGAAGGATTATCCTCCAGCTTGCATGGGAAGGTTTCTGCCAGCTTGCCGCTGGGATTCACTTCGCCGAACAGAATGGCATATTCCGCTTCTCCTACCGCTTCTCCACCCAGATAGGCTTCCAGAACACCTTTTACCTTGGAGAGCCATGGCATCTCCACAGGAGAACCGTTATGCAGCACCACTACCACATTTGGCTGTACCTTCGCCACTTCTTCGATCAGCTTATTTTGACCTTCCGGCATCCGCATATGGCTCCTGTCATAGCCTTCGGATTCAAAGGCATCGGGGAGACCCGCAAAGATCACTGCCGCTTCCGCCTCTGATGCTGCCTTTACCGCTTCTGCGATCATGGCTTCGTCTATGACATCTTCTGTATCATCAAATCCCCGGGCATAGGTGATGTTAGGCAGATCTTTTACCATTTCCAGCGCGCCCGTTACTTTGTAGCTGTTGATATGGGAGCTGCCCCCGCCCTGATACCGGGGCTTCTTTGCATACTGACCGATAAAGGCCAGTTTCTGATCTTTTTTCAGAGGAAGGATACCTTCGTTTTTCAAAAGCACCAGAGATTCCTCTGCTACCCGTCTGCTTAAAGCATGCTGGGCTTCTTTATCAAACACAGCGTTCTTGTCCTGATTTTCCGCAAAGCGGTATACGATCTCCAATATTCGGATCACTGCCTGATCCAACAATTCTTCCGACAGGGAACCATCTGCAACTGCTTCTTCAATTCGTTTGTCGTTCACGCCAAAGGATGCTGGCATTTCCAGATCAAGTCCTGCCCTAATACCTGCTGCCCTGTCGTTTACTGCGCCCCAGTCGCTGACCACAAAACCGTCAAAGCCCCATTCTTCTCTTAACACATCCGTCAGCAGCTTTTTGTTTTCAGCCGCATAGGTGCCGTTGATCCGATTGTAAGAGCACATGACTGTCCAGGGTTTTGCTTCCTTTACAGCCGTTTCAAATGCAGGCATATAGATCTCCCGCATGGTCCTTTCATCTATCTGGGAATCGGAACTCATGCGGCGGGTCTCCTGGCTATTTGCCATAAAATGTTTGATGCTGGTACCTACATTTTTGCTTTGTACGCCTTTGATATAGCTTGCGGCGATCTCACCTGCCAAATAGGGATCCTCGGAATAGTATTCAAAGTTTCTGCCGCAAAGAGGAGAGCGTTTTATATTAACTGCCGGTCCTAAGATCACCCCTACCTCTTCTGCCTGACATGCCGTTCCCAGGGCTTCGCCCATTTCCTTTAACAGTTCTCTGTCAAAGGAAGCTGCGGTTGCACAGCCTGCAGGATAACAAACTGCTACAATACTGTCGTTAACTCCTAAGTGATCTCCTTCCTGTTTCTGCTTCCGCAGTCCGTGAGGCCCATCGGATACCATCATAGTCGGTATGCCCAGTCTCTCCACCGCTTTTGTGTGCCAAAAATCTCCACCTGAACACAGAGATGCTTTTTCTGCCACGGTCATTTTTGAAACAATTTCTTCCATCTCTTTTCGCGTCATATTACAGCTCCTTTCTGCCTTTCCTTTATGCTTTCATACAAAGATATATCCCATAAAGATTATGGGATATATCGGTCTGTTCTTAATGGTTCAGATAATTATCTGCGCTGACAACGCAGTCTCTTCCCTGGGCTTTTCCCTCATACAAAAGGTCGTCCGCCTGTTTTACCAGCTCATCCAGAGTCGTCCGTTGTTTGTATTGGGCAACGCCAAAGGTAAGAGTAACAAAAAATTCTTCTTCCTCCTCATATGTAAAGGGAGTCTGGCTTAGTTCTTTCCTGATCTCATCCAGTATCTCCAAAGCTTTCTCCATTTCCCCGTTTATGACCAGCAAAAATTCTTCGCCGCCCCATCTGATAGGAAAACCTTTCTTTTCCAACTTATCTCTGAATATCTCAGAAATCTTGACTAGTACCATATCGCCGCAATCATGTCCGTAACTGTCATTGATCTGCTTAAAAAAGTCGATATCGCCCAAGGCAACGGTAACATGGTCACTCTGATGTGCATCTACCTTTTCCATCTGATCCCTCAGGGCAGCCCGTCCCGCTCTACGATTGTACAGCTTGGTCAGACCATCGTTGGCAATCAGGTCATTAACCTTTCGTCCCACCTCTGTGGCATATCGGCCCATTTCTCCAATCTCATCATTCCTTTTCAAGATGGACTGAGGCATTTTTGCATCATTATAGTCATTCTCCGCCAGACTGCCTATGTAACTGCGGATCTTATTCAGGGCAACGACAATACTTCTGGCATAAACAGATGCGATTCCCAGCACGATCAACAACGCCAGCACAAAGACCAGTATGATCTTGGTTGTGATGGTGCGTGCGCTTTCCTCAACGCTTTCATTTGCCTTGCCGGCAAAGACCATGCCGCAGACCGTGTCACCGCTATATAAAGGCACATAGTATCCATAATATGTCTTGTCCAGTACAGGAACACTGGTATTATAACATTCCCTGCCCCGGAGGACATTCTCAACGATATCTTTATTGTCCAGCGTTGTACCCACTGCCCTTTTTCCTTCCTCATCCTTGATGGTGGTAATGACTCGGGTATCGTTCCAGAAAATAGTAATATCCGCTCCGGTATTTATTTTAATCTGATCGGCCAGTGTATATTCTCCTGTCATTTCCGTCTCGCCCATGTAAAAATGGTCACCTTCCATACGGATATCATCCGAATAAGCAAGGGCATACAGCGCTACCGTTTCTCTGGCAGTACCCGATAAAGATTCCTGAATCTCCATCTTCATACCGTCAGATACGCTCTCTATTCCTACTACGACCAAGACCATGCCCAAAACAATAATAGGCAATGCTGTCAGAGCTGCAAGAGAAAAAAACAATTTTCCTTGTTTTTTCTTTTTCATTTGACTATCCTCATTTAATATTATCACTGCCTTTCATTTTATCAAATGACAGTATATTTATCAATGGTTTTCCCTTGTTCCCCGGTAAATTTTTCTAGTCTGCCAAAGGCTCCAAAAGCCTGGAGATCTCCATAACATATTCTGTTCTCGGTATATAGGTTTCCTCAGAAAGTTTGGGAATCAAAATCCCCAGTTTTTCTATGGGATTTTTTATAAGGTCCAACTTATCCTTTCTGGCAAGGCGCTTGATGGCATACTCCAGCCTTGCGGCAGAAGAAAAAGAGGCAGCCTCCCACACCATCATGATCTCTGTGACCTGACGGCTTTTGGTATACTTTGCCCCTTTCTGCGTTTTAAAAAAATGTTCTCCCATCCGCTTTTTTACATCTTTTGTAATGCCGGTATAAAGAGATCCATCTTCACATTTCACCATATACACAAAAGATATTTCTGAATTTTCCATAACAGCTCCTTAAAATTTATCCGGATAATCCGTTCCCGTGTCTTCCCGCATTTTTGCCACATATGCCTCCGGCTCCTTCGCCATTTTCAGAAAAGTATCAAAGGCGGAAAGAACCATCTTAGTTTTATCCTGCTTTGTATCATAGGTATCCGTATCCATTTTGGCTTTAAACCGGTCCATCTGCCAGATCAACACATCCACCACCTGGTAGCCTTCCACCTTAACCTGTCCCGGGAAATCTCCCGTCACCAGATAGGTCACATACTCTTTGTAGATATCCTGTCTTTCCATCAGCCGGTTCCAGAAATCTGCAAAGAATTCCTGTGAATAACCGCTTCTTTCACAGGCCTCTCTTGTATATTCTCTGATCTCTTTTCCGGAGAGATGTACTTTCTCCATTACTCATCCTCCCAATCATCCACTAAAATCCCAAAGCCAGACCGATCATCCTGACTGCAAAGGCTGCGATCCAGGCAATGACACATTGTCCTACCACAACCACAGCTGCCCATTTGCCGCCCAGCTCCCGTTTTACCGAAGCAATGGCCGCAACACAAGGAGTATAAAGCAGGCAGAACACAAGGAGGGCTGCCGTTTCAAGAGGCGCCAGCACCTGGGTCAGCATGTCTGTTGTTCCAAAGAGCACCGACAAGGTGGCTACCACGCTTTCCTTTGCCATAAATCCGGTCATAAGAGAGGTGGATATTCTCCAGTCGCCCAATCCTAAGGGCGCAAGAACAGGTGCGATCAAACTTGCTACTACAGCCAGCATACTGTCCTTAGAGTCTGTCACAATATTTAAGCGGAAATCAAAGGTCTGCAAAAACCAGATCAAAATAGTAGCAATAAAGATAACAGTAAAGGCACGCTGCAAAAAGTCCTTTGCTTTATCCCAGAGAAGATGACCCACATTTTTTGCTCCCGGCATACGGTAATTGGGAAGCTCCATAACGAAGGGCACCGCTTCTCCTTTGAAGATCGTTCCTTTCATAAGCAGAGCCATAATGATGCCAAGGATAATGCCCAAAAGATACAATAAAGTCATAACCAGTGCCCCATGTCCCGGAAAGAACACGGCAGTAAAGAAACCGTAAATGGGCACCTTGGCGGAACAGCTCATAAAGGGTGTCAATAGAATAGTCATTTTTCTGTCCCGCTCGGAAGGCAGGGTTCTGGTGGCCATGACACCGGGAACGGTACAACCGAATCCGATCAGCATGGGAACGATGCTTCTTCCGGACAAACCGATCTTTCGAAGAAGCCGGTCCATAACAAAAGCAACCCTTGCAATATATCCGCTATCCTCCAATAAAGATAAAAAGAAAAACAAAGTCACGATAATGGGCAGGAAGCTTAAAACGCTGCCTACGCCGTTAAAAATGCCGTCAATGACTAAGGAGTGCAGGGCTCCGTTGACATTAGCTGTGGTAAGAGCTGTATCCACCAGATCGGAGAGCCATGTAATGCCTAGTTCCAACAACCCCTGCAGCCACGCCCCAATCACATTGAAGGTCAGCCAAAATACCAATGCCATGATCAGGATAAAGGAAGGAATGGCAGTGTACTTTCCTGTCAGGATCTTATCAATTCTGGCACTTCTTGCATGTTCCTTACTTTCCTTTGGCTTGATCACCGTCTTATCACATACATCCTTAATAAAGGAAAACCGCATGTCCGCAATGGCAGCCGCCCGATCCATGCCGCCTTCCTTTTCCATCTGGCAGATAATATGCTCTAACATCTCTGTTTCATTTTGATCCAATTCCAGACTTTCCAGGATATCCTTGTCACCCTCTGCTAACTTGCTGGCAGCAAAGCGGACAGGAATGCCGCTCCGTTTTGCATGGTCCTCTATCAGGTGCATGATGGCATGGAGACATCTATGTACGGCACCGCCGTTTTGATCAACTCCGCAAAAATCGATCCTGCCCGGACGCTCCTGATATTTTGCCACATGAATGGCATGGTCGATCAACTCATCAATTCCTTCGTTCTTTGCAGCAGAAATAGGTACTACCGGGATACCCAGCATATCTTCCATTTCATTGATATAAATAGCACCCCCATTCCCCCGCACCTCATCCATCATGTTAAGAGCCAGCACCATGGGAATATCCAATTCCATCAACTGCATGGTAAGGTAGAGATTACGCTCCATATTGGAGGCATCCACCACATTGATGATACCTTTTGGATTTTCATTTAAGACATAGGCTCTGGTTACGATTTCTTCACTGGAATACGGCGACATGGAATAAATGCCCGGCAAATCCGTGATCAAAGTATTACCATGTCCTTTGATCCCGCCGTCTTTTCTGTCTATGGTAACGCCGGGAAAATTTCCCACATGCTGGTTAGCTCCTGTTAACTGATTGAACAAGGTGGTCTTGCCGCAGTTTTGATTGCCCGCCAGAGCAAAGGTTAAAACCGTTCCCTCCGGCAAAGGATTTTCGGTAGCCTTTACATGATACTTTCCGCCTTCACCCAGACCGGGATGGGAAATGCGCTTTTTTCTTTCTTTTTTCTCGACTTTTACAATATCCGAATCGGCTTCTCTCACATTTTCGATCTCTATTTTTTCTGCATCCGCTATACGCAGAGTCAGCTCGTAGTCATGGATCATGAATTCCATGGGATCGCCCAAAGGGGCATACTTAACCAGGACGATATCCGTATTGGGGATCACGCCCATATCCAAAAAGTGTTGTCTTAATGCACCTTCTCCCCCAACAGTGGTGATGGTGGCCTTTTTTCCGATTGGCAGTTCTTTTAGTGTCATGATTCTTCTCCCGGTATATTTCATAGAAAAAACCCAAGTACAGCCTCTTTGCTGTACCTGAGCTTTCTTTATCCGCTTATCAAGATACGGAATTTCTTCGGTTTTATTATACACAAGTTAGGAGATTTTGTAAATGAAAATAATTTTCATTTACTATAATGAGATGTTATTATACCATGATTACGCTTTGCTTCATCATGGTTCGCGCACATTCGCCAAATGTCTGCTTCGCAGCCGCTTGGCTCATTGTGTTCGCGAATATCATTCAGGATCTACGATCACCCTCTCACTTACTACAGTTACCTTTTCCTCATACACACTAAACTCGTACTGGATATGCTGTTCATGGTCCTGATAGATCCAGATAGCCCAAGGGGCATCCTTTTCAATTTCGGTAAGGGTTCCTCCTGCGTTCGTGACAGCTTCTTTCAGATCTGCAAGAGACATACCCAGCACAAACCGTCCGTCCCGGCTTCCGCCCTCCTGGATGGTGATCTTGACCAGCTTATTGGGACTGCCAAAGTCAAAATAGCAATGATACTGTCTATACTGAGCTGAAAGACCTACGGCATACCCTTCATTGTACATGCTCTCATCCACTTGAAAGGGATACATATTGGCACTGTTTAAAATACCCTCAACCTCCTGTACCGACATACCAAACTGCAGCTTATTTAAAGTTGCCAGATTGTTGCTTACAGAGTATTGGATTACTTCAATGGGAACAAACTCGTCACTGTATAAATTGGTCTTCGTTTCTACAAGATCTCCATTTATGTGAGTCACTTTCTCCTTATCACCCATATCCAGTCCCACAGCCAGTAAGCTATTATCTTCTTTTAACACAAAAGTGTTATATGCATAACTGGTTTCCAATATGCCATAGTCAGCGTAGGGTGACCGGCTTACAGGATCGCTAAAGGCCATCCTTTCCGGCCAGACCATTTTCACACCATCCATGACCTTTGTGGGAGTACGGACAAAATCGTCCTCTGTGACAGGGGTTCCGCATTGTCCAAAGATATTGAATCCCCAGGTATACAATTCACCCGATTCACTGATGGCAGCACCGGTAAATGTTCCTGTGGTAACAAATTTACACTGTTCCATGATCTTCATGGGCCCCTCAGCAAACATCTTTAAGGGATTCGACTCATCCTCTTCCAGCTTCCAATAATTTTCCTCTATCCCATCTAAACCGCCTGCATCGGTATGTGTCCAAGGAGCATATTGTCCCCACCAATAAGCGGTCTTAGTAGTTTGAAGGGCAACCACACATTCCCTTCCCGCTTTTGCATAAGCTACATCTGTCATCATCAGGACCGGTTCTGTAACCTTCTTAAAATCATAGTCTGAATACACTCCGGATTCGCTTTCTTCTCCCAAAAGCACTTCGGCATGATTGGAACCGATGCCATAGAGCCATCCCTCTTCTGTCAGATAGATGCAAAAGTACCCGTTCCAGGAAGCATCCACAGAAACCACATTTTCTGCGATCTTAACCGGCTCTTCATAGGATTCTTCTATACCGTAAGTACCTGTACCCAGCTGGCCGAATTCATTGGTTCCGGTGCCCCAGAGTACGCCGTTTTCATCGATATAATAATGATTGGAGTAAGTATAACAGTTAGTAATATAGTAATCCTCCGGAGAAAAGTTTTCTCCGATCTGAAGCACATCCGGATCTTCCACATAAAAGACCGGCAGTGCTGCTGTTTCTTCTTCCCCATTCATGTCGGTACCGGCATTTTCCTTACCACCTTGGTCCGTCCCTTCTTCTCCCACTTCTTCCCGTTCCTTCTCTTCCACTAGGCTTTCTCCCTTGGCTTCGGTCAGAAACATGGTAGACAGAGCCAGAATCACCAGTACGGCCACAGCTCCCATTGCCGGAATGGTATATTTGTATTTCATGATATTTCCAATCCTTGATTTCACATTGCCCTCGTCAAAACAGATGGGTGCAACAAAGATTTTCTTTTTTCTCATGCCGTTTCCGGCAGCAATATGAAGCAGCGCATAAGCATACTCTTTCCGCTTTTCTTTGCTCATGCTTTGAATAACTTCTTCATCACATGCCTTTTCGATATCGTTTCCAAAGAGCATATAGGCAATCCAGATGAAAGGATTAAACCAATGAATGAGACATACCCCATAGATCAGCATTTTAAAAGGCGAATCTTTTCTTTTGATATGCATCTTTTCATGAGCGATCACATAGGACAGATCTTCTGATTTCATGGAAACCGGCAGATAGATCCGAGGGCGAAGCAAGCCGAAAACCATAGGCATATCGATATCTTCTGCCCACCAGATATTATCCCGATATAACATACTTACCCGTAGTTTTCTTTTCAGTGCAAAATAGGTATATAACATATGTCCAAACAGAGCGCTTAAGCCCACCAGCCACAAAATGCCCAACACGCTTCCAAGCTCCGGTTTTTTCCGGCTGCTTTTTTCGACTGCGTTCTTCGTTCCACCTCCGCCTGTTACATTCTGCTTTGGTGCTTCTGCAGGTGTTGTTGCAATAGGTTCTATATAGTCTGCCGCCCCGGAAGTAAGCACCGCAGAAGTATCAGCGACAGAATCAAGATCACTATCGGCCGTTTCCTGATTTTCATTTGACACAATCTGTGGTTCTGTAACCACCCGCACTTCTTCCGGCATATTCACATTATTCCAAAATCCCATGGGCAGACTAAGCTTCCAGGGAATGATAAAATACAAGAAAGTCATGGCCCAAAGACCCAGAATGTATTTATGACCGACCCGCAATTGTTTTAACAAAAGTCGAACAAGCAGGACAACAAAAACGATTACGATTCCACGCAGACTCATCTTGATCAGTGTACTCATAAAAGCAGTCATCATCTTCTCCCGCCCCTTTCTCAGTTTTCCTCAATAATACGCTTCAGTTCTTCTACTTCCTTCTTGGAAAGCTTTTTTTGTGAAACAAAAGCCGCAACAAAATTGGGAAGAGAACCGCCGAAGGCATCTTCCACAAATTCTTCACTTTGTTTGGCCTGGAATAATTGTTTGGATACCAAAGAGGACACCATTCCCTTTTCATTTTGAAAGATGCCTTTATCGCATAATCTCTTCAAAACCGTATAGGTAGTGGTGCGCTTCCAATTCAGTTCTTTCAGGCTTAAGCTTGCCAGTTCCCCTGAGGGAATGGGCTCATTGCTCCAAATCAGCTCTGCAAATCTCATTTCGATTTCACCTAATTTATACTCTGCCATAGTTATCTCCTGTCTACAATTTGTAGAATTTATATTGTCATTCTACATCGTGTAGACACAAATGTCAAGACTGATTTCAATAAAAAATCCGAAAGGCTTTACCTTTCGGAAATTCTTTTGCTTTTTATAAACCTGTTTATTCTACAAAATGAATCCTTGATTCATCAAAACGATCCTGCTGGGGTCTTTCCTCCGCCGGATAGCCCAGTGCAAATATAGAAAACGCCTCTACATTGTCCGGCAGATCAAGGATTTTGGCTACGGCATCCATTCGCTCTCTAATCGGTGCAATACCAAGCCAGACACCGCCAAGACCTAATGCATCCGTTTCCAGCCACATATTTTCCTGAGCGATGGACATATCGATCTGCGCATATTGTGGAAACAGCAGATCTTCTTTCCGATAAACCGGAACGATCAATACCGGTGCCCCTGCCGCACAGCCGGCATAGATATGGGACTTTGCCAGTTCCTGAATACATTCAGGGCGGGTTACCACATAAAATTCCCAAGGCTGTTGATTTCCTGCAGAGGGCGCCTGCATGCCGGCCCGCAGTATCTTCATCAGCTTTTCCTGTTCCACCGGTCTGTCCTCATATTTTCTAATGCTGACCCTATGAAATATTTCGTTCATTACTTTTCCCCTTTCACTATTTTACACAATCAATTCCCTTTCACTCGTTCAAAACAGCATCCAGCGCCGCCTTTACATTTGCTTTGCAAGATTCGTAACTCTCGGATGGATGTGCTTCATACAGCTTTTTGTGGTCAACAAAAATACTGGGAACATAATAATAATCATATTTACCAAGCAATTCGGGATGATGGTTTTCTTCGATCCAATCTACATTGACCTCCCCATAGCCGGGATTTTCCTCTATCAGTTCTTTTAATGCTCTTCTGGCATTATGGCAATAAGGACAATCCTCCAAGTAAAAAAGTGTGATTTCTTTCATTTTCATTTCCTCCATAGCAAAAGGTTTCCAAAGTTTCCCATGAAAACCTTTATGTGATTGATTACAAAAACTCTACTTTGCCATCCTCTAAGTGGTACACTGCACCGCATATCTTCACTCCCCGGGGAAGCTCCAGATTATCTTCTATCATTTTCACACTGTGCTCTACATTTAAGCAGCAGGCCTTGTAATCATCTGTTTCCCCACCAATCGCTTTGCAGATCTCATCAGTAATGAATTTTATGTAGTTTTCTGCATTTTTATCGATTGCAGCAGTTACCGCTCCACAACGGGTATGACCCATGACCACAACCAAAGGACTTCCCAAATGTTCTGCGGCATATTCGATGCTGCCAAGCTGATGCTTGTCAATGGCATTACCTGCTGCACGGATCACAAAAAGCTCCCCAATGCCGGCGGTAAAAATGCTTTCCGGTATGACTCTGGAATCGGAACAGGTAACGATAACCGCATAAGGTGTCTGCCCCTCATCATAAGTCTTTTTCCGAAGGGCCAAGGAGATGTCCCCTTTATTTTCTTTGGCATCCAGATATTGCACATTACCGTCTTTTAATTTTTTTAATGCTTCCTCTGCAGTACATGCAGCTTTTCCGCTCATCTTGTGTTTCCCTCTTCCAACCTATTTTTGATCTGCTTGGGCCGATATGCCGACCTATGTTTTATTTTACTATGGCTGCTTTAAAACCGCAATGACCTTTTCCCCTTCCCGCTTTTATTTTCATTGAGGAAGCGGTGTCCAGGCCGAACGCTCCAGCTCTTGATCTGTGATCCGCTTCTTAAATTCTCTGTCAAATGTCTCCTGGTCCACCTCGACTCTATCCACCTCATAGTACGGAACCTTGGATGTATCGTCATCAAACCACACTTCATAACGAGCAAAAAAGCTAAAGAGATGCTCCGCCTCTCCGTTAGACAGATAACGAAATCCGCTCCAGGTACTGCTGCCGCCGTAATGATATTGATACACCATAATCCCATTTTGGAGCGGAGATTCCCAACTGGTCATCTCCACCGTATCAAAATTCCAGTAAAACAGTTTGCCGTCACTATAATGGAATGTAGCATTCATACTTCCGGGGTCATCAACCCATTGAACAAGCAATTCGCTTACTCCATCACCGTCCAAATCCAAAAAAGTATACTCCAGTTCGCTGTTTGGCAAATAAAAATCCACCCAACTCTGTTTTAATTTAGCATCATCCACCATGGACACATCACCTGAAAGAAAGGCAGTATAAGCGGCTCTGGCGGCTTGTTCCGCATCACTCTCTACATCCGCCGTTTGTTCTCTCATATATCCAAACAAACTATACAGATCATCAAAGTCAGAAGCGTTATATGTTTGTCCTTTATAAGTTACCCTAAGCTTATCACAGCCATCAAACGCATCATGCCCAATAAAAATAACACTGTCGGGAAGCTCGATACTTTCCAGACCGGTACATCCTTGAAAAGCATAAGAACTAATTCTCATTACCCCATCCGAGATCGTAACCTTTTTAAGGTTGGGACAATCATGAAAGGCAGCATCGCCAATACTTGTTACACTGCCGGGAATTGTAATATCTGTAAGGTTTTCACAATATTTAAACGCCAAAGCAGCAATAGAAATAACACCATCGGGAATTGTGATGCTTGTAACATTATCCTTTCCACTAAATGCGCCGTACCCAACTTCAACTATCGGTCTGTCACCAAAAGTTTTGGGAATAATAACAGCTTCATCTTCTCCAAGATACTTTGTTATAACAATGCCACCCAATTCCTTATTATAGCGATATACAAATTTACTTCCGACTATTCTCTGATTCTCATCAGCTGCAACGGATGTTACAGACTCCGCCTCGGAGGTCTCATCAGCTTCATCGGATATGGGAGGCTCTGACTCCTCTATCTCGTCATCTGCTTCAGCTATAGAAAGTTCTTCCTCTGTTTTAGAATTAGTAAGGAAGCACACTGCCACAACAATACAGATCACTATTGCCGCAAGTATGATCCAGAATGCAGGCTTTTTGTACTTCAACATATTTCTCCTCTCCGGAAACGGTGGACCGCCCCTTGTACTTTTCAATCTCATTTTTTTCAGTCAACAAAATAAGCGTAATCCCAGCTTCCTCCATTCGGAACCTTCATGATCTTAACCAAGTGCCCATTATCAAAGGTATAGATCGCATCTTCCGCGCTTGTGTTCAAAACACATCTGTCCTCCGCATCCCCATGGGTGATCAGTATAAAACTCTCCAAGCCGTAGTAATTCCCACTATTCCAGATCCATGGATCCTCCTGATCTTTGGAAAAGCCTTTGTCGAAATCATAAAGCTGTTCTATGGCCTGCAAAGCTGTCTGCTGTGCTTTTTCCGACATGTCTTTACTCTTTCTTACCCATTTATTGTAGGTGAGAACATATTCCCTGTCATGAGATAAGGGGATGGTATCTTCATCATATTTTGGCTTTCCGTCTCTGGAATATTGCAGCTGTACAAAATAATATTGGTTTTCTTCGTCGTCATAGATGCTCTTTTCCATATCACAATTCGGATACCATGTTTCCACCATGGCCTTTGATATCTTTGCGTGAAAAGGTCCTGCCACCGCATAGTATTCATAGGGGGCATGAAACATATTTTCCAAACCGGTAAAGCTATATCGGATTACCACTGTTGCAAAGCTTAATACGATGAATTTATACAACCAGACAAGTGCAAAGAGAGCAGCTAAGGAAGCAATGACCGTCAATAAGATCTTCTTGATCCGGTTCTTTTTCTTTGGTTTTTCTATCTCCTTCACGGACACACCTCCCTCTTTATCCTGCTTTTGTTTCATCTTCTATAATGTCAGGCATTTAGTTTGGACAACAAACAAACGCACTCAACATGCTCCACCCACGGAAACATATCCACCGGCTGAGCTTTTTCCACACGGTATCCGTTCTTGGTCAGGAATTTCAGATCCCTTCCCAAGGTGACCGGATTACAGGAAATATAGACGATCCGCTTGGGAGATAATGTTACCGCACTGCCAAGGAAGGCTTCGTCACTGCCGGCCCTGGGCGGATCCATAAAAAGCACATCCACCTTTTCTCCTGCCTCCGCCATCTGGGTCATAAATCTGCCCGCATCGTTTTCATAAAAACGCACATTCTTTATTTTATTTGCCTTGGCATTATGGATGGCATCCCTTACCGCATCCGGATTTAATTCTACGGAGATCACTTCCCCTGCGTCCTTTGCTGCGATCAGTCCGATGGTTCCTATTCCACAGTAAGCGTCAACTAACCGTTCTTTTCCCGTCAGCCCTGCATACTCCATGGCCTTCCCATAAAGCACCTCTGTCTGAACATGATTCACCTGATAAAAGGATTTAGAAGAAATGCGGAAGCGTATGCCGCAAAGCTCGTCCTCGATATACCCTTTCCCATAGAGCACCGTTTCTTTTTCTCCTAAGATCATGCTGGTTTTTTTATTATTTACATTGAGAACAACCGTAGTGATCTCAGGATGTTTGTTCCGCAGCGCCTTGACGAAGTTGTTCTTGGAAGGAAGGATAGGCGTGCTGAGTACCAATACAACCATAACCTGTCCCGTTGCTTTTCCCACCCGGATCAGGGCATGGCGAAAGAGTCCATATCCGGTATCCTCATCATAGGTCTTGATCTTAAAGGAGCGCAGCAGGTCCCGCAGAGTAGCAATGATCCGATCCGCTGTTTCATCCTCTATCCGACACTGCTCTACAAAAACCACATCGTGGGTTCCTTCCTGATATGTACCGGAAATGATCTTTCCTTTTCGATAGGCAAAGACAGCATGTACCTTATTCCGATAGTGAAAAGGATCTTCCATGCCGATGATCTTTTCGGGACGGCAAAAACCGTTCAGATTCACATTTACCATCTTTTGTTTGTCCCGAAGCTGTTCTTCATAGGTTTCTTTTCCATAGCTACAGCTGCCGCATTTTTTTACCACGCTGCAATCTAATGTACATCCTATGGGGTTTTCTTTGCTTTTCTCTTTTACAACTTGTTTACTCATGCTCTGTCTCTTTTTCTATCTCTTTTTCTATCTCTTTTTCTATTTCTTCTTTTGCTTCGATTGCTTTCTCTTTTATTTCTTCCGTCATTTTTACCGGCTTTCCCGTCATGTATTCCGGTCGTCTTAGTTCTTTAAAGACCATAAAAGCGGCAATGGCACCCGCTGTTCCGTCTGCTACCGGTCCCGCATACATAATACCGTCGATCCCGGCAAAAAGAGGAAAGATCAGGATAAGGGGCAGCAGCAGAATGATCTGCCTGGTCAGGGCAAGGAACATACCTCTTTTTGGTTTTCCGATAGCCGTAAAGAAGTTAGAACTAATGGGCTGCAGGAAATTAATAAAGGTAAAGAACAGGTATATCCTAAAATAATTGATGGCAAAACGGAAATAGGCATCCGAGCCCTTTCCGAATATGGCAATGATCTGTCGGGGCACCAGCTGAAACAGCAAAAAGGCAACAAAAGATAACAGGAAACCGCAAAAAACAGCCCGCTTATAAGCCGTTTTTACCCGCTCGTATTTTGCCGCGCCATAGTTAAAGCTGACCAAGGGCTGTAAGCCCTGAGAGATACCGATGACAAAGGACATAAAGACCTGATTTACCTTGGTAATGATC
Source organism: Lachnospiraceae bacterium (assembly GCA_022510725.1). Classification (GTDB taxonomy): domain Bacteria; phylum Bacillota; class Clostridia; order Lachnospirales; family Lachnospiraceae; genus UBA2882. The sequence goes on along the minus strand of JAFLSW010000013.1, from coordinate 30,245 downwards.
CCCGCGCAGGCTATGGGAATAGCTTCGCCGTACTGGGAAAGATTTCCGTAGTATTTCAGGGATTTATTCATGACGATCTGCACGATCATCATGGAAAGCTGATTGCTGCAGGGTGCCGCTCCCAAGGACATGATCCGCAGCACATATTCCTTTTGTACTTTTAAATGCTCCTTTTGTATGGTAACGGATTTACAATGACGCAGATAAGAAAAGGCTAAGGATGCGGATAGGACCTGACCGATGACGGTAGCAAGTGCCGCTCCTGCCATTCCCATTTTAAATCCGAATACAAATAAGGCATCCAATATGGTGTTGATAATAGCGCCGGACAGATTGCATGCCATGGTCATCCGGGGACTGCCGTCTGCACGGATCAAATGACCGCCCCCTGTGGCAAAGATCACAAAAGGAAAACCAAAGGATACGATTCTTGTATAGGTCATGGCATACTGCAATACATCATCGGGAGAACCGAAAAACTGCATCAACTGCTTTAAGAATAACTGGGTAAAGAGGCAAAGCACCAGACCACAGCTAAAGAGCATGACTAAGGCATTGCCCATATAGTAGACCGCTTTGTCTTTTTCTCCCTTTCCCATGGAAAGATTAAAGGAAGAGGAACCGCCTATGCCAAAAAGCAGGCCGATGGCAATACAGGAAATGGACAAGGGGAAAGAAATATTGGTTGCCGCATTGCCCAGCTCTCCGATGCTTTGCCCGATAAAAAACTGGTCCACAATATTATATAAGGAACCTACCAGCATGGAAATAATGCTGGGAATGGCAAACTGCATCAGCAGTTTGTTGATTTTTTCTTCTCCTAAGGCATTTCTGTTTACTGCACCGCTCATGGCTTTAACTCCTGTTATGACTTATTATCAACTTATATAGCATATCACTTTTTTGAAATTTGGTAAAAGGGTCTTGCAATTTTTTTCATTCTTCTGTATCATGTATGATTGTGGCATGTAGCATGCTACAATTATGACATATTTAAAAAAAGAAGGCAATGCCATGGAAAAGATCGGACTTCAGTTCAAAAAGATCAGCAACAGGCTGGAAAGCGGCAGAAACCGGGCTTTGAAGGAATTGGGCCTGACCGGCACCCAGTTTGATCTGCTGAACTACCTATACGACAGGCCGGATGAGGAAACCACCCTCAGTCATATTGCGGCTCATTTCGACATCAAACACACCAGCGCCATTCATGTGTTAAAGATACTGGAGGAAAAGGAATATATCCGAAAAGAGCCCACAAAGCGGAATCCCCGATTTAAAAACATCTGTCTTACAGAAAAGAGTCTTTCCCTTATGGATCATTTTCATCAGGGATTGGCACATGTAAATGAGCAGATGCTTCAAAACATTACAACGGAAGAACAAAAACAGTTAACTGCTCTGTTAAGTAAAATATACGACAATTTACAGGATTTAGAATGTAATCAGAAAAAGGAGAATTGATCATGCAGGATAAAACAACAGAAATATTTAGAGATGCCCCTGTCCCCAAAGCGGTTATGAGCAATGTGATCCCCTCCATCATCAGTATGATCATGGTGTTGGTCTATAACCTTGCGGACACTTTCTTTATCGGACAGACAAAAAATGCATATATGGTAGCTGCCGTTTCCGTGGCAACCCCTGCCTTTTTACTTTTTATGGCAATCGGTATGTTATTCGGTATCGGTGGTACATCCCTGATCTCCCGTATGCTGGGAGAAGGAAAAGGGGATAAGGCAAAAAACACCTCCGCCTTCTGTTTCTGGAGCGGACTGGTAATCGGCCTGATCTCCATGGTGGTCATCTGGATCTTTTTGCTGCCCATCTGCCGCATTATCGGAGCCAGCGACGATACCATAGATTTTGCCTCCCAGTATTTGGGAATCGTAGCTGTGGGTATCCCTTTTCTGATCGTTTCCAATACCTTCAGTAATATTATCCGTGCGGAAGGAAAGGCACAGGTTGCTATGATGGGTATGATTTTTGGTAATCTGGTCAATATTGTATTGGACCCTGTTATGATCCTGGGCTTTCATTGGAATGTGGCAGGCGCTGCCATTGCCACCGTCATCGGTAATGTAGTTGCTTCTTTATTTTACATTTTCCATCTGGCGTCCAAAAACTCCATGCTTTCCATTCACCCGAAGGATTATCGGGTGCGGAACAATATCGCAACAGGTGTATTTGCCATCGGCATTCCTGCATCCTTAAACAGCATCCTGATGAGTCTTTCCAATATCCTCATCAACAACCTGATGCAGCACCACGGAGATATGGCTGTGGCAGGATTAGGTGTTGCCATGAAGGTAAATATGATCGCAGTTATGCTTTTGATCGGTGTGGGAACCGGCGTACAACCGCTCCTTGGCTACTGCTTCGGTGCCAGAAACAGACAGCGTTATATCGCAGTATTGAAATTTTCTCTGGCACTGGCCTTTGGCATGAGCGCAGTTATGACCGTGATCTGCTATTGCGGGGCCAGCCCTTTGGTAAAAGCTTTCCTTGAGGATCCCGATGCTTTTACTTACGGTATGTCCTTTGCAAGGATCTATATTTATTCCGGTCCCATTCTGGGTATCCTCTTTGTTTTGATCAATGCCATCCAGTCCACCGGAGCCGCATTGCCTTCCCTGATCCTTTCCGTCAGCAGACAGGGATTATTGTTCCTCCCTACCCTGCTGATCTTTGATCATGTATTTAATACACCCAGGATGCTGGCAGCAGCCCAGCCGGTAACCGATTATATGGCTACCACTTTGGCTGCGATTCTGTTTTTCGTTACTTATCGAAAATACTTTAAGGATTTTGATCAGTCTACGGAAACTACTTCATAATCCTTGTCTTGTACGGTTTTGATCAAAACCTCATCTGATATATCTGACCGAAGAGTAAGGACTGCCGTTCCTGCCTCATGGCTGACAACGGCTTCCTCTACTTCCGGCAGAGCCTCTAAGCTTTTCTTTACGGTTGCCTCACAGTGTCCGCACATCATTCCGTTGATCTTCATTGTTTTTGTCATAGTTTTTACCTCTCTTTTTTCTTTATTTTTATTATTTTCTACTTTACTGCTCTTCTTATGCTTCGGCTTATCTCTCTTTGTACTTCTTAGATCAAACATATTTAACCTCAATGCATTGGTTACCACGCAGAAGCTGCTAAGGCTCATGGCTGCTGCCCCAAACATGGGATTTAAAGTCAGACCGAAAATGGGATACCAGATTCCTGCTGCCAAAGGAATACCGATGATATTGTAAATAAATGCCCAGAATAAGTTCTGGCAGATATTCCGCAAAGTAGCCCGGCTTAAGCGGATGGCGCCGGGAACATCGGACAGGCTGCTTTTCATCAGTACCACATCCGCCGCATCAATGGCCACATCTGTTCCTGCTCCAATGGCAATTCCCATATGAGCGCGGGTCAGGGCCGGTGCATCGTTAATACCGTCTCCTACCATGGCAACCTTATTGCCTCCTTCAGACAACTTTGCAATCACGGCTTCCTTTCCTTCCGGCAGCACGCCGGCAATCACTTCGTCCACGCCAACCTGTGCACCGATGGCATCTGCCGTCCTCTGGTTATCTCCGGTCAACATGACCACCCGGATGCCCATTTTTTTAAGCTGTGCCACCGCTTCCTTGCTGTCTTCCTTAATGGTGTCCGCTACGGCAATGATACCGCAAAGTTTGCCTTCTCTTGCAAAGAACAAAGGTGTTTTTCCCTCTTCAGAAAGCTTTTCTGACTGTCTCTGCATCTTAACGGGTATTTTTACCTTGCTCTTTATAAAGTTATAGTTGCCTCCTGCTAACTGTTTTCCTTTGACTTTTCCTGTCAAACCGTTTCCGGGAACTGCCGCAAAATTCTCTGCCGCCTCTGATGTGATCCCCTGCTCGTTTCCATATGCAATAATGGCTTTTGCCAGAGGATGTTCACTTTTTTGCTCTAGGGCATATGCCAAGCGCAAAAGATCGTTTTTATCTTTACCTACGGGCACAATATCCGTTACCTTAGGCTCACCCTCTGTAATGGTGCCCGTTTTATCAAGAGCTACAATATCGATCTTACCGGTTTCCTCCAGAGATACCGCCGTCTTAAAGAGGATACTGTTCTTGGCACCCATGCCGTTGCCCACCATGATGGCAACCGGCGTTGCCAGGCCCAGGGCGCAGGGACAGCTGATCACCAATACGGAGATACCTCTTGCCAATGCAAAACCAACCCCATAGCCTGCCAGAAGCCAGATCACAATAGTAGCTGCGGCAATGCCTATTACGATGGGAACAAATACCCCTGATACCTTATCCGCGATTTTGGCAATGGGCGCCTTAGATGCTGCCGCATCACTGACCATCTGAATGATCTGGGAAAGAGTGGTATCCTCTCCGACCCGCGTTGCTTCACATTGTATGAAGCCGGACTGATTGATAGTAGCCGCAAATACCTTATCTCCCGACTCCTTATCCACGGGAATGCTCTCCCCCGTTAAGGCCGATTCATCAATGGCACTGTTTCCTTCTATGACAACGCCATCCACAGGAATGCTCTCGCCGGGGCGCACTACAAAGTGATCTCCCTTTTCCACCTGTTCAACCGGTACAGTCACTTCCTGCCCGTCTTTTAACACCACTGCCGTTTTGGGCGCCAGATTCATCAGGCTTTTTAAGGCATCTGTCGTTTTGCCTTTGGAGTGGGATTCCAGCATTTTTCCCAAAGTGATCAAGGTCAGGATCGTGGCAGCTGACTCAAAGTAAAATTCGTCCATATATGCCATGGCTGCTTCATGTCCCGCATGAGTCATGGCATCCGTCATGGCAAAAAGGGCATAGGTACTATAAAGGAAGGAAGCTCCTGCCCCCAGAGAAACCAAGGTATCCATGTTGGGCGCTTTATGAATGAGACCTCTGATACCGCTTATAAAAAACTTCTGGTTAATGACCATGATGATCCCGGTAAAGAGCAATTGGAAAACGCCCTGCCCCAGATGATTGGATGCAAACCGCTCCGGAAGCGGCCACCCCCACATCATATGCCCCATGGACACATAAAGAAGGGGAAGCAAAAAGATCAAGGATGCGATAAAACGCTTCCTGATCAGAGGGGTTTCTCTATCCTGCAGGGAATTCTCTTCTCCTCCCTTGCCTTGCGTTTTATCCTTTGCCGAACCGGATTTTTTTAAGGAAGCACCATAGCCTGCATTGACTACCGCTTCAATGATGCTGTCGGATTCTGCCGTTCCTTCTACACCCATGGAATTGGTCAAAAGGTTCACCGATACGCTGGTCACGCCCGGCACATTCGCCACTGCTTTTTCTATTCTGGCGCTGCATGCCGCGCAGCTCATACCCACTACATTGTATTGTTCCATCTTTGTTTCCTTTCTGTTATCATAACAATTTCATACATCGCCATTCGGATTAGCCATGCTCACTATAGTCCGATGGCTGCCTCATCCTTTATTTCATCAACTTCTGCATCATATTGACCAGTTCTTCCACCACTTCATCATCCCCCCGGCGTATGCCATCTGCCACACAGGTATGAATATGATTTGTCAGAAGAAGCTTATTAAAGCTGTTTAGTGCCGCACTGGCCGCCGCACTCTGGGTCAGAATATCCACACAATAAGCGTCTCTCTCTACCATGCCACGAATGCCTCTGATCTGCCCTTCAATCCTGTTTAAACGGTTTAAAAGATCTTTGTATTCCTCATCAGACCGCTCCTTGGACTTTTCATGACAGCAGCCCGGTGTTTCACTTTGCAACTTTTTATCTTTCTCTGCCATCCTATTTCCTCGACTTTCTGCTTTATAGAACAGATTTTTATACGGACATTATATACCCCCATGGGGTATATTGCAAGTATTTTATTTAACATATGCAAGATATAAAAAAGAGATGTTTGATAGCAACATCTCTTTTTACATTATCTTAAGGTAGGATCTGTAAGGCGTTTTTCCTTTTTAATATGGTTGCGTTTTAAAAACATTTCTCCAAAAGCACAGATCTTATCTGCCGCGCTTACCAGGACCGCTTCCTTGGATTTGGGAAAATGCCAAAGGGTAAGTGGCCACATATGGCTGCGAATAATATTTCTTTCTTTCCTTGTCAGAGCAAACTCCCTTTCTGCATTTTTCAAAGCAGTGTCAGGATGATTTAGCCAATGCTCTCTGGTGCCGATAGACTTATGCCCCCTTGCCTGGTATAAATAAAAATCGTGGAGCATGGCACCCTTTGCCAGGCTTTTCCCGTTTATATCCAGACGAAACCTGTTTGCCAGATCGTACGCACACACCGCTACTCTGGAACTGTGATCATATAGATTGGATATTCTGTGATTGGGATATAATCTTAGCTGCTGCACTGCCGGATTTTCTCGCAGCTCTAAAAACTCTTCCCAAAATCGTTCCCGGTTTCTCTTTTTTTCATTCTTCATATATAAAGCTCGTTTCTTAAATTTGTATCCTTATTGTACCACAATTCCATATTTTATATTACTGCTTTTTTTGTTCTGTCAGCCTTTTATAAACAAAAACAAAGATCATCAGCAATACCGATGCCAGGATCAACAGATATTTATTTTCGAATTTTTCGTGCAAGCCTTCTCCCGCTGTCATGGAAAATAAATAAAAGATTCCCAATTGTTTTTTCATGGCAACATTTGCCATGTAATAGAGCAATGCCGTCATATATCCCGCTATGACATTTTTGCTGATCCCTGCTCCCAAAAAGCCCACCGTTCCCAAAAACAGTGCAGAGGCAAAGCCGCCAAGAAAATGTCTGAGCGTCACTTCACTTTCACAAAGATACAATGCATAGGTAAATCCCCCGCAGGCTAAAGCCAGGAAAACAACAGAATATATGACCCTGATCATACAGACTTCCAGATAATCCATCTTTTTGGACCGGACCACATCACAGATGCTTTCATCTTGCTCCGGATAAAAAACAGGGGTCAAAAAGATCATTCCTACCAAAGATAAGATCCATTCCACAGGGCGTGCCGCCTGAGTTTCGTTTAATGCTGAAATACTCATGATAAAGGGCACCGAAAACAGTATCAGGGCTGCTGCCAGCAGGTGGATCAAAAAGTTATTTTTTAAATTTACTTTTATTATTTTTCCTAATATTTGAAAATCCATTGAAGCTTCCTTTCCTTTTCCGTTCATAAATCGCTGCCGTAAAGATAATAAGAATAATGGACGCAGCGATATAGAAGATTCTGTTAAATACAAAGTTTCCCCACTCTGCGGCAAATACATCCGCTTTCACCAAGGAGTTATGGCGCATGACCAGCGTAAATTTTTGGATGTTGCCGGTTAAGCCGGAAGAACCGGCGAAGATGCTGGAAAACCACCAGGCTCCCTGTACAAAAATGGCGATGAGCCCCGACAGCATTTCCGTGATCAGCATACCCACTGCAGCCGCTGTCATAATATTGGGAATCAGCCAAAATGCTGCATATTGGAAGATGGCAAAATTATCTAATTCGCTGCCGGGATAAAGCTTTACAACTTTGAAATAAGCAACTACCGTCGTTATGGCCAAAGGAATGAGCATAACGGTCACCAGAGCAAAATATCGTGTAAAGATCAATTTTGCGGAAGAGATCTTTCTGGAATAAGCAAGTTGCTCCATACCGGATCTCTTATCAAGTCCTGCCAAAGCTGCCGCACAGAATACAGGCAGTATAGCCAGATCGATTCCCATATAATCACAATAAAGCCTGCCATATGCTTTCGTAATCTTATCCTCATGAAGAAAGCTTTCATACTCCGCCAAGGCATCCTCATAGGTTTTGGGAACCAGGGAAAAATTTCCTACAAGAAACTGATCGGAATATTTGGATCCTCCTCCGATGATCTGATCCGCTTCCTGCATCAGCTCCCTAAAATGCTCATAGGTCATGGTCTTTGGTATATGGATCTCAGGAAGCCTCGGTTCCACATATACAAAGGTTCCATCTTCTCCCATAATATAACCGCCTTCTTCAAAATCCGCAAAGCCGTTAAGCTCCTCTGGGGAAATCCCGGAAAGCTCCTCAATGATCTCTGCCATGCGGGCCCGTTTCTTTTCTTTCAGCTTGACTTCTTTATAAAAACCGTATGGATAAGCTGTATATCTTTCCGATAAATACTCCGTTACGAGGCTGTTTACGGCAGCCGGCATCAAGATCTCAGGTACTTCCTTTGCCACCATACCATAATCGTTTTGTCCCTCCACAGGCTTTTCCAAAGCTTTTCCGGAGTCGCTGTGAAATTGTGAAAAGTACATGCCCAATGTGGCAAAAAAATAAATAATAAAGGTTAAAGAGAACAATACCTTCTTGCATTCTTTGAAAAATAACATCACTCCTCACCTCCACCGATCTCGCATCCGTTTTCGTAAAGGCAGTACATATAGGCATCCTCCACATTGGGGGTAACAGCAGTTACACCTTGCAGGTCAGGCGTGGTTTTAGAAATAAGGCGGACTGTTGTATATTCATTTTGCACAAGCATGCCTGTCACAATATACTCCTTCTTGATCTGAGGAAGATACTTCTTTTGCGCATTGATGGTAAAGACCTTTCCTTCTGCATTTTGAAGCAGCTCGGACACCGTACCCTGCCAAAGGATCTTTCCTTCATTCATAATGGCAATATCTTCACAGGTGGCTTCAATATCTCCTACAATGTGGGTGGATAGGATAACGATCCGTTCCTCCGCCACTTCACAGAGCAGGTTTCTGAACCGAATCCGTTCCTCCGGGTCCAGACCGGCGGTAGGCTCATCTACGATCAGCACTTTGGGATCGTGCAACAACGCTTGTGCAATACCCAGTCGGCGTTTCATGCCGCCGGAAAGAGCCTTGATCTTTTTGTGCTTTTGATCTGCTAAGTTTACCCGTTTTAAGAGAAGCTTGATCCGTTTCCTGCGAAGCTCTTTATCCATTCCCGAAAGGGCTCCCAGATAGTCCAGGCTTTCTTCCACTGTCATGGAAGGATACATGGAAAAATCCTGGGGAAGATATCCTGTGATGCTCCGTATCTCCTTAGCCCGTTCAATGGGAATCCCGCATACCGTAATGACTCCGTTTTTCTTGCAGTGGAGCGTGGCCAGTGTCTTCATCAGGGTAGTCTTGCCGGCTCCGTTTCGCCCCAATAGTCCGAACATCCCCTGATGAATGGTTAGGTTCACATCCTTTAAGGCTTGTTTCCTTCCATAATATTTGTTCACATTTCGAATCTGAATCTTATTTGTTTGATCCTTCATTTCATCATTTCCTTTCATAAAAATAGCACGGTCTTTCGACCATGCCATTATGATAAAAAATGATTTTCAACTTTTTATCTATTTTCTGAAATTTTTTTACAACAAAATGCCGCGGTAACCTTTCCACCTCCCTGTTCATTTTCAATGAGCAGTTCTCCGCCGCATTTTTCACACAAGATCCGACAGATATAAAGTCCCAGTCCAAAATGGATTTTATCCGGTTCATTTTCATCTCGGAAAAAGGGCTGTGCCGCATTTTTCAATGCTTCTTTGCTAAATCCTCTGCCGTCATCCGAAACGGATAGGTACAGCAAGTCATCACAGATACGGCATGTAACCTTTACAGAGTTCTCCCCATACCGCAGGGCATTGGAAATCAGGTTTTCATATACCTGCAACACCAGCTCCCGGTCTATATAAATCTCTTTTTTCGTTATTCCATCGTTGATAGAGAATTTATCTCCACAGACCAGCTCCCCGGTTTCTTTTAGGGTTTGGATTAATTCATCGGAAGAAACCGAATTGATTTTTGGAACAATATCTTCTATTTTTTGTACCGCGTTCATCTTTTGGGTATAATGTTCCAGCCTGGTGATCTGTCCATTCATCATGGCGATCACGGATAAAAGCTTTTCCTCTGAAACCTTCTTGTCCGGTACATACATCTCCAAAAAGTCGCCATATCCTTTTAATACTGTTAAAGGCGTTCTCAAATCATGGGAAAATGCGGCATTCAAGCGTTTTCGCTCCTCCAAGGACTGCCACATTTCCTGATTGCTTTTGTAAAGAGCAGAACGCATTTCCTCAAAAGCATCACACAGCTTTCCAAGTTCATTTTTCTTATGATACTCGACCTTAAAATCCAACTGATTTTCCGAAATCTTATTGGCAGCATTCATTAAAACTTCAATAGGCCTTTTCAACTCCCGGTTATAGAAAATGGTCCCTGTGGCAATAAAACACAGAATAAACCAGACGGGTATGATAATAACCTGCGAGTAGGAAATAAACCAATATATGACCGATTCTTTTTTCAGAGTCTTTTCTATAAAAGAGTCATCACGGATATATCCTACCCTTGGATAACCTCCATCGTCGTAAATAATCTCATATCTTTCTGTAGGCGGTGCTATTGCATCAGGATAAGTAGATCGATACCAATCCTGCAGATAATTTGTGCTAACGCCAACGGCCATTGATCCAACAAAGGCTATGACCAGGCAGAAGGACACATATAATAAAAAACTCCATTTTATTGAATGTACTTTCTTGTTTATTTTACCCATTTATATCCCATTCCCCATACAGTCTCAATATGATACTCTTCTTTGTATTTTTCCAGTTTGGACCTGATACGGCGGATATGCTCTGCAATGACAGAGCTTTCTCCCTTTGCATCATACCCCCATATCTTCTCATAGATCCGTTCCTTATCAAATACCTGCCCACAGTTAAGAGAAAGCAGTTCTATGATCTGATACTCCTTTTTTGCCAGATCAATGACTTCCTTTTCTGCCGATACAGTCATTGCAGTATAATCAATTGCCAGCTTACCAAAAAAGCGGACATTGGCCTGCGGCTTTATTCTATGCTCCCTTCTGATATGAGCGGACACCCGCGCACCCAGCTCATCAATAGAGAAGGGCTTAATAATGTAATCGTCTCCTCCGGATGCAAATCCTGCGATCTTGTCGCCATCTTCAATGCATGCCGTCAAGAAAAGAATGGGACAGGACACATGATCCCTGATCCTGCGGCACACAGAAAGACCGTCCAATTCCGGCATATTCACATCCAATAAAATAATATCCGGATTCTCCGATGCCTTTTCAATAGCCTCTGCCCCAGTATGGGCTGTTAGTACAAGGTAGTTATTCAGTTCAAAATAATCTTTTAACAGACTGACGATCTCTTTTTCGTCATCTGCTACAAGAATTTTATACATTATTACCACCACCTTTAGTCTATTATGATAACCTATAATTATCAATTTTTTATCAACTTTATCCGAGGCAAGCAAAAAGCGCAGGTAAAACCTGCGCTTTCCGCTTCATATCACTACAACAAATTACTTCGTACTGAGTGAAATTTTGCCCCTTCAAAATTTCAAGGTCAAACTGCTAGATCGATTTGCTGAACGGTTCCTACACCGCCGCTTTCCTTAAGATAGATACCGGTCCTGCGAACAATACCGTTTGTGTGGTGGTCCGCACCGGATTTTAAGGAAAACTCTGTATCTGCGCTTCCTAAGTAGATAGCTCCCACATTAGCATCTTTCAGGCTTAAGAGGACATCGTTTCCGTCCTTATCCTTCATCCAGATCTTCAGATCGTTAAAAATGCTGTCTGCTTCGTCAATCCAACCGTTGCCATCTTCATCGTAAGCTGCCAGATCCGCAAATCCATTTCCGCTCTTTGTGCCGAATAATTCAGAGCCATCGTTGATCACGCCGTCTCCGTTTTTATCCAATGCCAAAAAGCCACTGCCGTTTCCTGCGAAGGAGATTTCATCCAATTCGCCGTCGGCATCAATATCGAACAGGAATTTCATGTCTGTTACATCTGCTATATCGGAATCAATATTGATTACCAGGGGATCCGTAACAACCACATTTTCCTGTGTGAAAGATTCATACTTTTCGCAGAATGCTCTGGACATTTCAACCGTCACATCGAACTGTATCTCTCGTCCATCTTTGGTCCTTGCGACACCGGAAGACTGGAATGCTGTAAACTCCGCTTCCGATACAAATGATGACTGAACCGTGGTCTTAGTCCATACATTACTGCCTGCAAATACATAGGAGCCTGCCACATCCCTTGTTGAAGTACTGGAACGATAGCTGATCTGACTTTTCAGTGACTCCTTATAGGACATATCGTAGGAAAAAGAGGAACCTTTTCCCCAAAAATCATCCAAATGTCCTTTGCCTCCAAATCCCCAACGATTTGCCAGCTTTCCGCCCTGTAAGGAACGGAGCAGGTTGCGAAGCATTTCAATTTTTGCTTCATACAAATTGCTGGGACCTTTTACGCCCATACCGCCTTGTTGGCGCCTTGCTCTTTCATCCTCTAAATGCTTTTGCCAATTTTCCTGCTGCTTTTTTTGCTGTTGCTCTTTTATATGCAATTGATGTTCTTCCATTTGCTCAAAAAGGCTTTTCCCTTCGGATGAAATTTCCAGCTCCACAGCCTGGCCTGGCCGTTCGGTCAAAGTGGCACTGTGCCGCTCTTCGTAATAGGTATACTGCCTGCTGGAAGACATACCTACCTTACTGGAACTAATAATCATGGTATCGACTCCTTTCTAACCATTGATCAAAACCGAATGGGTAATTCCTTTTACCCGGTTGTTATTTGCCTTTATTTAGTTATGGAATTTAGTTTTTAAAACTTGCTGCATAATCATCAAACAGCTTCTGGGTTGCATCATAGGTCTGCTGGCTGATATCAGGAAGCTTCTGACCCCAAGACTCAGTTGCCATCTTAAAGCCTTTCTCAAATGCTTTGCGCATCTCTTCCATCTTCTTCTCGTCTCCGCCGCTTAATGCCATAGCGAAGTCAAAGATTCTCTGAGAAGTCTGTTTTACACCCCAGTATCCGTCTTCGGAGATGTCCTGCTGTGCCTGTGCTTTGGTAGCGGGATCTACTGTAAAGTTACCGCTTGCCAAAAATCTCCACATATCATCTGCTTTGCCATAGGCTACACCCTGCTGGCTCATCATCTTGCGAACCAGATCGGTCATCTGTGCTGCACGAGCCTCAGCATCTGCCTTTAACTGTGCTACGATAGCAGAACGATCTGCTGCAGCTTTACCTTCTTTGGAAGGCTCATATACAGCACCTGTTTCCTGTGCAGTAGTATCTGTCTCAGCCTGTTTTGCTTTGCTTGCGCTGGAGCTGTAGTTGCTGTATGCGCTTGTATAATTATTAACTCCGTTTACTCCACTCATTGTTATCCTCCATTCTGCCGCTTCCTGCGGCGACTCGTTTATCTCGGTTTACGATTTCCTGTATCCGAACCTATTAGAAGGTCTGGTCATACAAATAACCACTTGAAGACAGCTGATTATAATCTGCCTTGCTGTTGTATGCGCTTCCGCTCTTGTTAACACCTTTTGTTGCAGCAGTAGCAAGCTGAGAAGCTTTTCTGACTACCTTATCCGCATAGGAATTTATTCCCTGGAACAGTGTCTTCAAAGTAGAAATGTCGGCTTTCTTTAATACATCTTCGTCTACCTTCAGCTTGTTGTCTGAGCCGATGGTAATACCCACTTTAGCTAATAACTTGGAATTTGTTTCCGTTAAAGAAGTTAACCAGGCGCCAATCCTTAAAACACTGTTGCTGTCGCTCTCTCCGGCAGATCCAATTACGGAATTGTAGCTGTCTGCAAAAGCTTTCACTGCTTTTGTAATAGCCTCCCAATCATAATCCTCTTTTTCTGTTTCTTCACCGGTCTTTTCATCTTTGACCTTGATCTTCTTTTTCTCGAAAAGATCCTCATCCATCAGATCCAGGGCTGCATTTCTCAGCGTATCTGCTGAATTCTTCATCATGGACAACTGTTTCTTCTCTGTTTCATCTGTAGCATCTGCGTCCTGCTTTTTGTAATAAGCTTTTAAAAGCTTACCATAGGTACCGCTTTTGATACTCATGTAGTCTGTGAGACTGAAACCTGCATTGTCCGCCTGCTGTGTGCCACCAAAGCCCATGCTGCTGAAAATATCGGTGTAGTTGGTGTTTACGCTTGACATAGTATCATCCTCCTTGATTAATTTATTAAATTAGCAAATCCATTTGCTAATCTGTCATATAGTATTTCGGATATTTTACCATAAAACTTAGCTTTTTTGGTAAATTTTTTAAATTTTTTTAATTTTTGTTAAATTTTCCTATCAAAGGGCTTATATTCCGCCTTTTCAGGCGTTTCCAAGAGCTTTTTTTGTACATTTTTTTCTATCAGCTCTTCTGTCAGGGTTTCTTCCGGCACTTCACCGGGTATGATTTCACCCTCTAAGGTATCCTCGTCAGGCAATGCTTCCTCCAAAATAGGGTTCATTGCTTCCCGATCTTCTACCAGCTGCCCTACCTCATCTAAGATCTCATCAAGCAGACCTTCTTCTTTGTCCGTGCCCATTGCCTCTTCCACCAGCTCTTCTCTGCGTTCTTCCGGTGTCTTAGGCGCAAACTTCTCTGCCGCCTCTGCGATCTTTTCTCCCATCTCTTTTGCTTCATCCAAAACATGAAACAACTGCTCCTGATTATATGCAGCCTTTGCCGCTGCGATCTGATCATCATAGGAATGGAGCATCTCCAGTTTTTCCTTGATCTCTTCGGGAGTCTGACAGAGCATATCCTTTAAGTTATTTTTCTGAGCCTCAAAAAAATCCACCTGCTTCTGGGTCTGTTGCTGCCGCTCCAGTCTGTCCTGCGTGCTTTTTAAGTTCAATCCGCCGCCTCTGAAGGTGCGAAGAAAGTTACCGTCCATGTTGATATTCATGTGGTATCTCCTTTCTTAAATTTTAGTATACACCAAATCATTTATGTTTGTAAATAGTTCGTGGCTCAAAAATCGCTTTCATTTATAAAATGTTACTGAACACCACCAAATAATAAGACAAAACAATAATACTAAATAAAGTATTTCAGCAAAAAGACCATGACCTTATTCTCCACACAGTCCTTGGACAGATAAAATACATCGTCAAGGTCAGCGGTATTGACCATTGCCACATTGCCACCGCCGCCGGTTCCCGGCACCTTCATAATGGTATCAAAAGAGATATAAATGTACTCCTCTGTATAGTCCTGCTCTTTCAGAAAGGCCCGAAAGCCTTCTTTATCAATAATGAGCTTTCCGTCCCGAATTTCCAAAGAATCCGTGTCTTCTCTTGCGTCCATCATTACCATTTCCAATTCTTCATTATATATGGTAAGCTCCGGCAGCTTGGTAAAACGGGGATAGGAGGTTAATGCAACAGCTATGACAACGGCCGCAAACAATACAGCAAAAACGCCTACCTCCCAATGCTTATTTCGGTTGTTTCTCTCAGAAGCTTTATGGCTTAAATAACCAATCCTCCTTCGAAGTACTTGAAAATAATTCCGATTCAAGAAAGAAGCAATGCCTTCTTCTCGAACGCCTCTTAACATGGTGATCATGGAAAGCAGCATTTTCCCATACTCCGCTCTTTCTACACCGGTATATTTGATGCAGCTTTCATCACACGCCATCTCCAGATCTTCCCGCAGTACCTTCTCGCAAAGATAAACTGTGGGATTGATCCACCAATAAATGCGGAGCATGGCAAAGAAGAACAAGATCAGAATATGTCCGGATTTAATATGTAAAAGTTCATGTCCCAATACAACCTGACAGCTTTCTTCGTCCCACCTGGCAGCGATCTCTTCCGGAATGACCACAAAAGGGCGGATCACTCCGCCGGAAAAAGGGCTGATAGGCTCAGGGGTAACATATATTTTGACTTTTTTAAGATACCTTTTGGCCAGGTCGGTTCCATCTGCCGCCGTCAGCCGGTCGATCAATGCTCCCTGCCAGTCACAGCAAAAAAAGGGAAGCTTTTTCAAGCTGTTTCGAAGACAGATACTCTTCCACACATAGGCAAGAAAAAGTACGCCCATAACAGCAAAATAAATCGTGCCATAAGGAGGTCTGACATATCTGTTCAGAAAATTGCTCAGATAAAAGATCTTACCTGTAAAAAACAGTTTGTTCATACCCATAAAAGCCATGGGAAGCAACAGAAGCATGGCATAAATATTGATATTGGCTCTCTGCTTGCGGTTGCAGCCCCTGATCAATAAGATCACAAGCAGCATGACCGTTCCCGCCATCATGGCCCTGATACAGTTATGGAACCAATAGACGGCTGCAAAGTTTATGAAATTTTTGCACATGGTCAAAATTTCGATCATCAGATTCCCTTCTCTTCCCTATTACCGTTCCTTCAGCGACTCTACCAGATTTTCCAGCTCGGACAGCTGTTCATCCGTAATATCGGCGGATTTTAAAAAGCTGGCAATCGCCAATGTAGCATCTCCGCCAAAATAATTTTTCACAAACCTTGTGCTTTTTAAATTCAGACATTCTTCCTTGGATCTGATCGGAAAATAATGATATATCCTGGAATCGTCCGGATCAACCCGGTAATCCAGCACACCTTTTGCCACCAGTCTTCCGATCATAACGCGGATGGTCTTTTGGCTGATATCCAGCGTGCCTTTCAGCTTTTTAATGATCTCGGATGCGGTGATGGGCTGCTTTTCCTGCCATACAACTTCCATGATCAGCCATTCATTTTCGCTGGGTGTGTTTTCTCCCATAAGTTTCCCTCCATTTTCTATGTAAATTATTTATCGGATTACGCTTGTAAATAATTAACCCTATTATAGATTATTTTTATATTTTTGTAAAGAAAGCTTCAGCCCGCTCCAGGCTCCTGTAAACAGGTTTTGGAAAGCGGGCTGTCATAGTATTGATCATGCTTACAGATCTACTTTAGGAAGCTGGGAAAGAGATTTTGCCAGATCTTCATCGGTAGGAATGTAGTCGCTCATTTCGCCATCATTATATTTCTGGTAAGCGACCATATCAAAGTATCCTGTACCGGTAAGGCCGAATACAATGTTCTTTTCCTCTCCGGTTTCTTTGCATTTCAATGCTTCATCAATGGCAACCTTGATAGCATGGCTGCTTTCCGGAGCAGGAAGAATGCCTTCCACTCTGGCAAAGGTCTGTGCTGCTTTGAATACCTCTGTCTGCTCTGCGCTTCTTGCCTCGATCAGCCCCTGATCGTAAAGCTCGGAAACAATAGAGCTCATGCCGTGATAACGAAGGCCGCCTGCATGGTTTGCAGAAGGGATGAATCCGCTGCCAAGGGTATACATTTTAGCCAGAGGACAAACCTTTCCGGTATCGCAGAAGTCATAAGCATAAGTACCTCTTGTAAGGCTGGGGCAGGATGCAGGCTCAACTGCAATGATCTGATAATCTGCCTCACCCCGAAGCACTTCTCCTGCAAAAGGTGAAATCAGACCGCCCAGATTGGAACCGCCGCCGGCACAGCCGATGATAGTATCCGCTTTGATGCCGTATTTATCCAAAGCCGCTTTGGTCTCCAATCCGATAATGGATTGATGTAACAATACCTGCGCCAAAACGGAGCCTAATACATAACGATAACCTTCCTGGCTGGTAGCTGCTTCTACCGCCTCGGAAATAGCACAGCCAAGACTACCTGTGGTTCCCGGGAACTCTTCATTGATCTTCCGTCCCACATTAGTGTTCATGGAAGGAGAAGGGGTAACCGTTGCACCATAGGTGCGCATTACCTCACGGCGGAAAGGCTTCTGCTCATAAGAAACCTTAACCATATATACCTGACAATCCAGATCAAAATAGGAGCATGCCATGGAAAGAGCTGTTCCCCACTGACCCGCACCGGTCTCTGTAGTCACACCCTTTAAGCCCTGTTTCTTTGCATAATAAGCCTGGGCAATGGCAGAGTTTAACTTGTGACTGCCGGATGTATTATTTCCTTCAAACTTATAATAGATGTGTGCAGGAGTACCCAGTTTTTCCTCCAGGCAGTATGCCCTTACCAAAGGGGAAGGACGATACATCCGATAAAAGTTTCTGATCTCATCGGGAATATCAAAATAGGGAGTGGTCTCATCCAACTCCTGCTTTGCCAGCTCTCTACAAAAGATGCCTGCAAGCTCATCCTCCGTAACCGGCTGCAAAGTACCGGGATTTAAGATGGGAGCAGGTTTTTTCTTCATATCTGCGCGCACATTGTACCATTGCTTAGGCATTTCCTGCTCTTCCAAATAAATTTTATAGGGGATCTTCTGTTCCATTTCATTTCCTCTCTTTCTCATCTATCCGTCAAAGGGACAATGCCCTGACACTTTTTTCATTATACTACTTCCTACATAATTTGGGTATGCATTTTTTTATTTTAGCTATTTCTACTGTTTTCGACAGTGTCATTCCACAATCTATCGCATATGATAAATCAAATACAAAATGATATAGGAGTATTTATGAACGGATTAAATTTATTTAATTTAAATAATAACGGCAGCTATAATCGCTGCAATAATGATAATGATGATTCCTGTTCCAAACCATCTTGTCCTCCACCTTGTCCGCCTCCCTGCCCGCCGGCTCCTCCAAAGCCGCCGTGCCCTCCTCCCTGTCCTCCCTGCCCGCCCGGACCTCCCGGACCATGCGGACCTGCCGGACCCAGGGGACCCAGAGGACCCCAGGGTGAAACGGGACCCCAGGGTGAGACCGGACCCATAGGCGCCACGGGACCCGTCGGACCTGTTGGACCTACCGGACCCGTTGGACCCAGAGGGTTACAAGGCGATGCAGGCGAAACAGGACCGATGGGCTGTCAAGGACCTATTGGTGCTACCGGACCTGCAGGACCCCAGGGGCCCCAGGGCGAAACTGGACCTATTGGACCCCAGGGACCCCAAGGCGATACCGGCCCTGTAGGACCTCAGGGACCCATGGGTGAACAGGGACCTGCAGGCGAAACTGGCGCTACCGGTCCGCAGGGACCCCAAGGCGAAACAGGCGCTACCGGTCCTCAAGGTGCTACCGGAGCCCAAGGACCTCAAGGACCTATGGGCGAAACTGGACCCATCGGACCCCAGGGACCTGCAGGTGAACCGGGACCTATGGGACCTCAGGGACCTGTCGGCTTACAAGGACCTACCGGCCCCCAGGGACCTGTCGGTGAAACTGGACCTATGGGACCCAGAGGCTTACAAGGTGAAATCGGACCCATCGGCCCCCAGGGACCTATCGGTGAAACCGGACCCACAGGACCTCAAGGACCCCAGGGCGCTACCGGCGAAACCGGACCTGTCGGACCTCAAGGACCCCAGGGTGCTACCGGCGAAACCGGACCCATCGGACCTCAGGGACCCCAGGGTGAAACTGGACCCGTCGGACCTACCGGACCACAAGGACCTGTAGGCGAAACCGGACCCGTCGGACCTACCGGACCCCAGGGTGAAACAGGACCTGCCGGACCTCAAGGACCCCAGGGACCTACCGGCGAAACCGGACCCGTTGGACCCCAGGGACCCCAGGGTGAAACTGGACCACAAGGACCCAGAGGCCTGCAAGGCGAAACCGGTCCTATGGGACCTACCGGTCCTCAGGGCGAGACCGGTCCGCAAGGGCCTACCGGAGCAACCGGTCCACAAGGACCTATGGGACCTCAGGGACCTGCAGGAACAGTGCTCAGCTACGCGGATTTTTACGCACTGATGCCTCCAAACAATACCGTATCCGTAGCCCCCGGCTCAGATGTCAGCTTCCCGCAGAACGGACCCACCAGCGGCACTGCCATTACCAGAACGGGAGATGATTCTTTCAATCTGGCGGAGATCGGCACATATCTGGTTTTATTCCAGGTAAGCGTAGACGAATCCGGACAGCTGGTATTGACCGTAAACGGCGATGTTTTGGAATATACAAATGTAGGCCGTGCAAGCGGAACCAGTCAGATCATAGAGATGACTATTATCACAACAAGCACAGAAAATTCTATTTTGACCGTGCGCAATCCTGCTGCCAATGCGGCGGCATTGACCCTCACACCTGAATCAGGCGGAACACAGCCTGTGACAGCGCATCTTGTGATCATACAATTGCAGTAATTCTTTATATAGAAATGGGAGGAACGCATTTGTTCCTCCCGTTTTATATTTATCCTTTAAAGTTCAAAGAAAGGTTTAATCTTATCGTTGATGCCATATCCTGCAAAACGGTCTTTGTACATCAGCACATCAATTGCCACCCTTGGATCTGCTCTTCCCATGGTATAGCCAATACATCTATTATAGCAGCAAATTTTCTGATCTTCATCTGCATATGCCGAAACAAAAAAATGCCACCAAAGACCACCCGGATACCTTCTACTCCACCAGAGCGTAGCACTATAAAAGATCGTGTAATGATGCAGTACTTTGGCATACAAGACCCCGAATTGATCTATTTCATCTACAACTTTTTGGTATTTCTTTTCATTACAACAAATAAATACTGCTGTCAAAATGATCTGAAGGGGCAACGCAATAAGATAAAAATATAAGGAAGCCAGGTTTTGTACATAAATACCTGCATAATAAGCAATATTCATGAACCATAACCATATTAACATAGCGTAAAGCAGCCACTTTCGATTCCTCAGTTTCCTTAAGACAGTTTCTTTTTGTCCGTCTGTTAATGGCTTTATAGGAAAAGCCGGCTGTCCTTTCAATGATTGTTCCGCCATTCTGCGGTATTTTTTTCTTTTGGTTTCTTTATAAATTTTTACCGGCCTATGGCACATGCCATATATAAAAAGAATAATAGAAGGAAAAACACTCCACACCAAATATAACATAGTCTCATCCATTACGATCACCCCAGTTTATCTCCGTTCTTTACAGGTTTGTCCGGTGCAATTAAAACTACCCCACCTTCACTGTAAGTACCAAGAACCAATACCTCAGACATAAAATCAGCAATCTGTCTTGGCGGAAAGTTAACTACAGCTAATACTTGTTTCCCGATCAGATCATCTGTGGAATAATGATCGGTGATCTGGGCAGAGGACTTTTTCACTCCGATCTCCTCTCCAAAATCCACTCGGAGCTGATAGGCAGGCTTTTTGGCCTTTTCAAATACTTTGGCGGAAACAACGGTTCCCACTCTGATATCCAGTTTCATAAAATCTTCAAATGCCGCCATCCCTCACATTCCTTTCAAAAACATATTCCAGATCCAAAGACAGATCCTCCCGATAGGCATATCCCAACCGGTCAAACCTTTTTATATCTTTGGGATCTTTGATCTGCATTTCCGCCATATAACGCACCATTTCTCCCCGCGCCATCTTGGCATAGGTTCCCTTAGTTACAAGCTTGCCTCCGGATGCCTCACAAAATGTAACGGTAATATATGTATCCTGATCTGTCAAATATTTTTCTACGCATTTAGCATATTCCTTGGAGGCAAGATTGATGATCACCCCGTCTTCATCCCTCACCCCATCATAAATCCTTTTGCCCCATAAGTCATATAAATCCTTATGTCCATGAATAGATGCCTTCGCCTGCATTTCCAGCCGATAAGGCGTTACCCCGTCCATAGGTTTTAACACACCGTAAAATCCCGATAAGATACGAAGGTGCTTTTGCACATAATCAAACTGCTTATACTCGAAGACTGCCGGAGCCATATACTGATACGCAATTCCCTCATAGGACAAAATAGCAGGCGTCAGTCTTTTATGAAGCTCCATGGATCGCAAACGCTCAAAGTTTTGCTCTGCAATCTTGTCATTGCATTGCCATAGCTTTTTTAACTGGACATAGGACTGGGTTTGCAGCCAGTTAAGTATTTCTTCCGTTTGCTCCAGATAGCGGGGCAGATCCACATAATCCAGGGAATCCAAATCTATATTCATTTTTTTAGCAGGAGAAAGGATTATTTTCATTGCTCTACCAATTGGCATTCCTTCCATAAAATCTTGTAGTGAGAATTATTAAAATCCGGATCGTCAAAATCCTCTACAAAATTTGCTTTTACGATATAGGTTCGCCCGGTATGGGTATGCAGCTTGGTGGGCTGGGAAAAGAATACGCCCAAAGCGCCGTAGTGGATCATCTGATTCACGATCTGCACCGCATGCTCCACATCCTCCGGAGGCACATCCTCCATACTCATATCGGGCCGTCCGAATTTTCGCATCCCTCTGGTGTGAAGCCAAACGGACCCATCCCCCATTTGAGATGCTAAGATAACAGCATGGTCATAAGCATCAAACTCTTTGGAAAAAATATTGTCCGTCCAATCCTTAGCCGAATAAAGGGTAAAGGTCTGCAGGTCCAAAACACCAACTGCATCCTTTTCTACCAAAGCCTGCACAAAGCCAATGACATTGCGCATATAATTCAGATCTGCATCCTGTTTGACCTCTCCCCGAATGACAGCCCAGCCTTCCGCATTCCTGGCCGCCTCATAAAGAGCAGGATCATCTTCCCTTAAAATTTCTCCCAAAGTGCCTCCAAGCACGGAATCCATATATTCGCTGTGCTCCGATTTTTTATAGAAAATCATATCAAGACCTTCCGGAAACTCATCCACATGATGCCGCTCTCTGGAAACATTTAACTCTTCATCCTCTACACCGAATACTACATAAAACAGCAGGGGATGATAGTTGATATCTTCGTAGTAAGGTCTTTCATAATCCATATTACACTTCCTCCTGTTTTTCCAACTTGATACGGGGATTAGCTGAGGCAGCCTCCTCAAATACTTCCAGCACTTTTAAGGCATAACTATCATCCAGACAAAAGTCCTCCATACCCGCAAATGTAATGGTGCATTCTCCCAACTCTGTTAAACAATCAAAAAGCGCATCCAGATTTTTTCCGTAATAATCCGGAAATTCCAGCAGCTTGGCCAGATATTGGTGAGCTTGCTTCTTCTGCATCAATTCCTCACAATTTATTACAACCTCTTTTACCATTTTACTTCATAATCCTCCGTAACGGTTACTTCTATAAAACTTTCATAATGATTTCCCGTATAAAAATATAACCCATCGTTTGAAAAGACTAATCGGTTGGCGCCTCTGGACCTGCCTCCTCCGGTATCAAGATCGCATTCCGTATAGCTCCTGCCATTGGCTTTAGGGAGTAAGCCTTCCCTGTTGCCAAAAGAGTCTCCGCCTATGGCTGCGCCTTGCTTATATTTTTCTACAGAGCCGCCTTCCCATCCCAAGCTCTGCGCTTCCTTCTTTGTAATATAATTGGGAGGCAGTTCTCCATAGATTTCTAAATACAATACCACATTGGTCAGATCATAGTAATATTCCCCCTCGACAGGAAGACTTACATTTATCGTTTCTTCCTCCGAAGATTCTTCCTCCTTGACAGGCTGCTCCTGTGTTTCTGATTCATCGTTTTGTACAGTTTCCGGTAAGGCGTCTTCCTGCACAGCGGTTCCATAACTTTGTTCATTTTCCACGATCACATCTTCACGACTGCCGCAGGCTGTCAAAAGAAACATGAACAACAGCAGAAAAATGCCCAATCTGCTTTTCTTTTTCACTTTTTCATCCCCTCCAACTCATAATATCCTATCCGATATATCTGTTTAAAATATTCTTAACGGAATGCAGATAGGAGCCCCCAAACAGATTCAGGTGATTCAACAAATGATAAAGAT
Source organism: Lachnospiraceae bacterium (assembly GCA_022510725.1). GTDB lineage: Bacteria > Bacillota > Clostridia > Lachnospirales > Lachnospiraceae > UBA2882. Next base: position 6,734 of record JAFLSW010000013.1, on the reverse strand, counting down.
TATATAGGTCTCTCCTATCCCGATATCCGCTATCGATTTTGTTTATCTCATGGTATGCATCATAAAAGGCAGCGGGATAACCTCCAAACAACTCCGTCATGGCAAGCTCCGCCTCAAAGTGCCCTACATATACTGCCGGATCCAAGATCCATGCCTTTCCATCCGGTCCGCATACGGCATTGCCGCTCCACAGATCCCCATGAAGCAGTGAAGGAAATGCCGGCTCCGTTAAATAAGAATCCAAATTTTCCAAAAGCTTATTGCACTGCTTTTTGGTTCCCAAATCCAAATAGCCTTCCGCCATTTTGATCTGAGGCATCAGACGGCATTCTCTATAGAAAGTCAGCCAGTTTGCTTTTGGCGTATTGGTTTGAGGTGTTGCGCCAATATAATTATCCGATTCAAATCCAAAGGGCAGATCCCTTTCCGCTTTGGCAAAACCGCTGCAGTCCGCTTGATGCAGAAGCGCCAGTTCCCTGCCAAATGTCTCCCAATATCCATTTATTCTGGGCGCGGCTTCCAGATATTCCATTAAAAGAAATGAAATCCCCTGTGCCTGATCCGTTCCGATCCCATATGCTTTTGGCACGCCAATGACACCGGCCTTCCCCAATGCCTCCAGTCCCTTTGCCTCTGCTTCAAAAAAAGAGATATTCTTTAAAGCATTACATTTCATAAACACTGCTGTTCCATCCGAAAGGGAAAGGCAGTAAGAGTCATTGATATCGCCGCCAAATACGGATCGACTGCTGACAATGCGCAGACCGTCGCCAAAAAGCGCGGCTATGGCTTCCTCCAGGGAATGGGCTTTTAAAATCTCCATAGTCTTTTCTCCATTATTGGTTTCTTAGTTTCCTATAATATTCAATTACAGCTTCATATGCTTTTACATCAAACACCCAATTAAGCCGCTGTATCCATTCAATATTTTCTTCTTTTTGCATATAAGGTCTTGTGTAATTGCGCAATCGTCGAATATATTCTTCATAAGAATTTTCATCTACCCACTTCCAGTACTCGGGGCTATTATATTTCTCTGTAGCAATATTATCACCATACTTTTCCCAATCTTCATCAGTATAAGCCTCCAGACAAAGAATACCACTTTCTCGTTCCTTTTGCGCATCTATATTTGTGTGATTTAAACTCCCGATTCGGTCCCAATATACTTTGTCCCCTGCTTTGCGGATATGTACCATAATAACGATACAGGATAGATCACAATCATCTTCACAAACCAAGACCGGCACATTTAATTCTTCCTCACTGTCGATCAATTCCCACACAAAATCATTTTCCCACCGGGATAATAGTTTCCCACTCCATGCAGGCAAAAGACCGCAGAGAGAAGGAAAATCGGAAAGGCTGCAGGATGCATCATTTCGAACAAATTCATCGAGGTAAAGTGTAATGGGTTTACCATCAATAATGCAATAATCATCCAAATAATCATATTGTGTCTTAATGCTTTTTACTTCAATGCGATTCATACAGGGTATTCCTCTTACTTATTTTTCTATTCCTGCTAAATTGTTCATATTAAGGGAAGTTAATGTTTGAAACTACATCTTTTTTAATCGCCTTAGACACAGCTAAGTTTTAATTAATGCTACTGAATAATTTTTCCAGTTCATCTTTTCCATTTTTGTAGGACGCACTGACTTCCTGATAAAGATTATTATAAAAATCAATTGCTGCCTGCTGTCTTTGTTTTGCCATCTCTTCACCTTTTGCAGTATAAAATCTGTCATATATCTTTTCCAGTTTGTATTTATATTCCTGGAAGAAAGAAGGCGTGGTATCGTTCTCACCGCTTGAAACCATTCCATCGGGAAGAAGAGAATATAAGGGATCGGAAATGGCTCCCTTATATACCAGTGTACGAGCCATGCCCAAAGCGCCTGCCGCATCCAGCTTATCCGCATCAAACAAAATCTTTGCCTCAAGACTCTGGGGAGGATTATTTTTTCTGTATCGATGTGTCAAAATACAATGTCTGACTTGTTCTGCATATGTCGTTTCAAAGTCATGTTCTATTAAAAAATCATATGCCTTTTTGCTGCCCACTTCGGCATGGCATAACGCCGGATTTTCAATCTGCTCTTTTCGCCCGATATCGTGCAAAAGACAGGCTCCGATCAAAATATCATAATCCACATCTTTTTCTGTTTTAGCTATTTCTAAGCCATTATAAAGCACGCGATAAATGTGTTCCTTATCGTGGGCACTGTCTTCCATACAGGAAAGCATATAGTTCTCAAGAAGGGTGTAGGTTTGTTTGTTCATGGGTTCTCCTTATGATTCCTATTTTTGACACAGGCAGAATGGATGCCCTGCCGGATCAAACATGGTTACAAAATCATCGCCACCAAATTGGGAGGAAGCTTTTACCGCACCCAAAGTCTCTGCTTTCTTTACCGCTTCCAAAACATTCTCAACCTGAAAATCAAAGTGCATTTGTTTCTGCTGACTTCCTGCTTTTTCCGGCCATACAGGAGGAATGTAATCATTTTCTTCAATAAATAAAAAAACGATTCCGGTAGAACTGCGAACAGCCGGTCTGGCATATAATTCACACATCTCCCAGCCTAGTAGCTCGCCATAAAATTTTTGTAATTTCTTTTCATCGTCACAATCTACCATCACATTTCCCAAAGCAACTTCCTGACTCATATCAATTCCTCCCTATACATTTATTGATTGATATGCCTCCAACTCGGCATCTCTAAAGCAACAAAAATAAACTTCCATTTCCAAATCAGGATGAGCTTCCAACCACTGTTTTACAGCCAGCAAAGATACCTTGGCCGCTTTATCTATTGGGTATCCGTAAACTCCTGTGGATATTCCGGGGAAAGCTATGCTTGTACAATCATGCTGCACTGCCAATTCCAAAGAATTTTGGTAACAGTTTGTCAAACATTCCGGATCCTTTTCCGATCCGTGGTAGACGGGACCAACTGTATGAATAATATATTTCGCATACTTAATATCATAAGCGCCTGTGATCTTTGCTTCTCCGGTTTCGCATCCATGTAAGGCTCTACATTCTTCTAACAATTTGGGCCCTGCTGCCCTATGGATGGCTCCGTCTACGCCGCCTCCTCCCAGAAGGGTTTTATTTGCAGCATTGACAATGGCATCCACATGCATATCCACTACGCTGCCTCTGATAAATTCGATTTTGCTTTTGCCGTATTCCATATGTATCATTCCTTTTCTATTTTGCAAAATAATTTGCTAATAATTCCAAGTATTATTACTTCACTTTGCGAGCAACAATTTTATTTGACGCATGTAAATGTTTGGGCACATTAGGATGCTCGTCCTCAAAGACATAAGAATTATAAGAAATAATATCCCAATCAGAATATAATTCTTTTATTTCATGATCTTTTGCCAAACCAACTGCATAAGGTGCAATATCACTGCTGGCAGGTACTGTATCTGTAAATAATTGGATAATATTAATGCCTCCAACGACCGTCGCCTCTTTTGCCTTATAAATAAAATTATGCCAATCTTCCTTCAAAACAAAATGTAATGTCCCAAATGTCATAATCAATTTATACTGTTTCTTAAAGGAAAATTTGCAAAGATCATCTACCCAGGCATGAATAGCAGATAAATTGTCCTTTACCGAAATCCTATGTAATTTTGCAATTGCATTTTCTGATAGATCAAAGGCATCAATATTTTTATATCCCTGTTTTGCCAGATATAAAACATTATGTCCATCGCCACAACCCACATCAATGATATTATCAGAAAGCTCCAGGAACTTTTCAACTTCTACCAAAGAAGCATTTGGATTGGGACCAAAGGTCAAAATATCATCATTTTTATAAGTTTCTTCCCAAAATGGTATACTCATAACGATACATCCTCCTGCACTATCTGTTAACAATATCTAGTAATTCCTCTAAACAAGCTATCTCTCTATCCTGCCCATATTCCTTTACCTCATGATTTCTGTTTATCAGAACAGCATATGCTCCTGCACTTTTTGCACACGCAATATCTTTTTCCTCATCCCCTACAAATATCATTTCAGAAATAGCTACATCCATTTTTTCAGCCAAAAACTGCAGGCCTTTAGCAGATGGTTTTCTATATCCAACATCATTAGAGGTAAAAGGATATTGGATATATTTTCGTACTGCCACAATATCTTCCAGCGCATATTTATTATCCATACCATAAGCAACATCTGACAATGTTCCTAATAGTATTCCTTTTTCATGAAGAGTTTTTAATGTTTCCTCTGTTTCCGGATAAAGCGAAACATCCTGCCTAAAATAAGAATAAAAATGAAACTTCATCAGCTCCATATTTTCTCCGGGCAAATTTATATCAGTCAGAATTTCTTCAAAAATTTGCGTTGACGATACTTCATGGATTCTGGGATTGATCCTTGTATTATATTTGGTCAGCACAGCAATTGCATTTTGATATTGTTCTTCCAATAAATTCAGCCGACATTGATCTGCTGCATTTTGCAAAGCTGGTCGATAAAGCTTGGACCAATTCAGAGGCTTATTATATTCAACTAATGTTTGACCAATATCAAATACAATGGCTTTAAACATATAGGCACCTCAATCTATTTCTTTACCAACCGCATCAGTCTTGGCCGATTAAATCTCTGCATGATCACAAAAATACTGTCAAATAGGGCAGAAAGGCATGATGTAATAATAAAAACTTCCAAAGATCCAAACCAGATCGTAAACAAGATCGGAACAAAACTAAATACTATGATGATTTCATGAACGACCTCTGCCTGACAAGTCACTTGTATGATCTCTTCTATGGAGCTGTTTTCTAATTGAAAATCCCCCGGATTAAAGCTGGGAAAAAACTTCTTCCACTTTTTCACTTGAAGCTTCTTATAAAGCGTTGCTTCAAAAGATTTTTCCTGAAACCATTTCTTTGTATAATCCATATGATTATGATATTTGGCATCTATGCTGTAACCTACCACTAACCGCATGCCAAGATGATAAAATATGGTCAAAAAAGTCACCATGACCGTAAACAAGATCCTGATATGGGTATAATAATATACTCCTCCTGACAGCAACAGGATCACAAAGGAAATAACGGTTGTTGAGATCATTTGTTTTTTCATTGATAGTTCCTCCGTTCAATATGTAAAACTACAACTCATAATAATAAGGACAAATATTTTCAAAATGCCCATCTTTCATTCTAAAACCATTCGGGATCACACCCAACTGTACAAATCCCAGCTTTTCATATAAGTGCCTTGCGCCGCTATTGCTTTCCACTACCGCATTAAACTGCAATATCTGAAAACCCCATTTTTTTGCCTGCTCCAGACAATCCCTGACAAGCTTTTCTCCGATATGCTTTCCTCTGCTTTCGGAGCTGACTGCATAACTGGCATTACAGATATGTCCGCATCGTCCCACATTGTTCGGATGAAGGATATAAAGACCGTATATTTTATGGTCATTTTCATCCTCAGCAACAGCCGAATAAGTCTGAGAGCCAAAAAATTCTGCTCCCGTTATCTTATTCAGTAATTCTTCCTGAGGAAAAGCAATGCCATCTTCCACCACTTCATTCCAGATCCGGATCATGGACTCCAGGTCTTTTTCTTCATATGCTCTGATTATCATTTGATTGCTCCTGTATTTTCTGATTCATTTTATTTTTGAAGCTGCATTTCTTCTGCAAATCGCATGCTTCCACAAATTGTTACTGTTTTCATAAAGGTCCTTTATTTGGAAAGTCCAAATTAGTTCACAGCAATTCCTTATTATATTTGTTATTCTATCATAGTTTTCTTTTATGGGATAGATTGCTATGTGCTAATAATCAAGTTAAATAAAACCTTCAAATCATTCTGACTTGAAGGTTTTATATCATCTATATATTTTAAAACATTTATTCTTCATACTGAGAAAAATGATACATTTGCGACTTTTCTAATATCTTTCTCCAATTCATAAGATCCTTTAAAACGCGCAAGACATATACCGCATGATTTTCATCACTTATAATGTAAAACAACAAATATGATTCATATACCTTTTTATGTATTATGTATCCCCTATACTTCACACCCGAATCAGAAAATTTCAAAGGAAAGTCCCCCATATTATTTATCTCCCGATTCAAATTTGAATATAGCCTGTCTGCTGCACTAGGATTGCACAATTCAATGCGAATATATTTTATAAGATCAAATATATCATTTATTGCTTCATCTGTTACCAGTACTTTATAATTCATTTTTTATTCTTTCCTCGACCATTTGAAAGGCTTCTTCTACCGTATGAACTCTTCCTGCCTCCATATCATCAATACCTTTGTCAAGATAAGAAAATAATGTTTCCACGGCAACTTGTTCATTTTGTACATCTTTCTCTTTTACGACAACTTCCATAGTTACATATCTCCTTTCAAATACTGCTTAATTGCATTATAACCCATTTTCTTTTTTTTATCTATTACATAATTCAACAAATATCTTTTCAAAAATCTTTTCTTCTGATAAAGGATTTTCTCTTTAAGCTAATATATAAAACAAGGCAAAACCCGTTCTTATTTCAGTCCGGCTTTTGCCCTTATATTATATCATATTAACAATAAATTATCTAAAGGTATTGGTGTACTGCGGATTGTAACCGGGATTGGTATCCGGTCTCATCGCATTGGGATACATGGTATCTGCATAGACATCGGTCTGCAGATTGTTGACCATC
>JAFLSW010000012.1 GCA_022510725.1 Lachnospiraceae bacterium | reverse complement strand
AATACAGTAACTATTATGAATTATTTCATTTGGCAGTGAAACGGGTGCTAAAAAATCACCCGAAGCTGTTAAAGGAGGCCGATAAGATGACAGAATCAGTGATCAAACTACCCAGTCAGATCATGGATGAAAGAGAAGCGGAATTTAAAGTGCAGATGGAAGAGATGGAAGAGCAGATAGCGGAAAAAGACAGACAGATTGCAAGTATGGAAGTGGAGATCCGCCGCCTTAGAGAATTAGTCAACTAGGCTCATGTGAAAATTTTTTGCTCTGCTTTTCGATTTATTTATCCAATGATTTCACCGTCGGAAAAATGCTTTAAGCTTAACAATGAGTTTGGGTAATATGAATGGCTATAATTTATTATAAACATAGCAATCTTTGTACATCATAGGAGAAAAATGATGAAAAGAAAATTATTATTAATCGGTTTATGTTTGTCGCTGATCTTTGGGATGACAGCATGCAGTTCTGCTTTAGATGCTGATGGAGATTCAGCCGGTGATAAAGGCGAATATACCAGGGAAGGACAATGGTCGGATGATACCGTCATTACCTTTACAGATCAGCAGATGTTAGCAGATGTCAGGAAGATGACCAGGATTCCCGAAGGAGACATTACATACAAAGATGTGAAAAATATCACGGTATATACCAGGGATGAAACTGCAGGCAAAAACAGCCCTGTATATACTGATATTACGCCTATACAATATTTTACATCATTGACTACTTTAGAGATTGGGGTAGAAAAAGGTGTGAGTCCGGAGCCTTTAAAAAATCTAAATCATTTAACAAAGCTGACTTTTTATGGTTATAAGAGTTTGACGGATCTGAGTTTTTTGGAAGGACTGACTGATTTAGAAGAATTGACCATTTATGATTGTAGCAGTTTAAGCGGTCTGAGCGATTTGAAAAATCCCAGCAATTTAACAAGACTTCGAATTGTAGGCAGTGGTGATTTAACAGATTTAAATGCATTGGCTGATCTAACCAATTTGTCAAACCTGGCAATCTATAGGTGCGCCGGATTGACAGATATCAGTGTATTAGCTAATCTAACCCAGTTGCAGTACTTAGATATTGATAATTGCAGTGGCCTGGAGGATATCAGTGTATTGAGTGCTTTAACTGATCTGCGTACTTTGCATATTTACAGTTGTGACGGTATAACGGATATTACTGTATTGGAGAATCTGACCAATCTAACAGATTTATCCATTTATGATGATAATATGGAAGATATCAGCATCTTAAAGAATTTAAATAAGTTAGAGATATTAATCATTCATGGGAATCACTTGAAGGAGATAGGGGATCTATCCAATTTGACAAATTTGCAGATACTGAGCATTGGCGGCGAAAATCTGACGGAATTAATTGGTTTGGGATACCTGCCTGCTTTGGGCACTTTATATATTGAAAACTGCCGCAATCTGACAGACATAACCGGTTTAAGAAGCTTAACCAATTTAGAAGATCTGTCTATTATTGGCTGTGACAGCTTAACGGATATCGATGTCTTAAGAAATCTGACGAATTTGGAGCGGTTGAGCATTTATAGTTGTGACAGCCTGACAGATATCAATGCCTTAGGAAACTTGACAGAATTGAGAAACCTGAGTATTAGGGAATGTGGCCGCCTGACAAACACAGAAATCATTACGGAGCTGCCCAATTTAGAAAGGGTAAATATTGATCGCTGCGGATATTTGCCGGAGAGGGACTAATGCTATCGTGAAAAAGAATCCGATACAAGATTAAGCATTTGTATATACCCAAATTTTCTTGATCTGTTTTTCAATCTCACTATAGGTCCAGTTTCTGCGGCTTCGGGCTATGCAGTTTGGATCGTTGACAAAAAATCCATTTTCATCATATCCGTATATGACGATAAAATGGCCGAAAGCTGTAAAATCACCTTTGCCCATGGAGCATATGATAATGCTGTCGTTGTCTAAGACGGCCTTCATATTGTCGGCAGATTTGCTTAAGGTGCTGACTTTAATATTGTATCGTTTTGGCACATCCTCCATTAATGCCCATGCTGTGCCGGTTCCTTGCATATAATATCCGTTATCCATACTGTATTTTGCAATCTTATCCGGCGTAAGGGTTTCATCCCCGGTCAGGTAGAATAGTACCATGGAAAGACAGGTGGGACCGCATCCGGCAAGACCGATGTTGCTTTCCGTCCCGTATGATTTGTAGCCCCAGCGAGGATCCCATTGGAGAAACAGGGGATGCTCCTGCTCCTTTTCTGAAGCGGTCAGTCCTTCTGCACCGTGGTTCTCCCTGTTTAAGTAGCCGGCAACGAAATCTGCCATCTCCGGATTATTTGCCAATGCGGCCAATAAGTCATCCGGATATAAAGAATGATTTTGATAAACTTCCATAATGGTTGGGTTAGCATTGCCTAATTCGTTTAATTTTTGCAAAACCTCCCTGGCAGTTCGGTCCATAGGTTTTTCCACATTTATCACATCAATGGTTTCAACATAATTTATCTCTTCGTTGTAGTCATTTTTTTCTTTGATATTTGTGGCGGCACTCACTTCCCTTGCCTCGGTAAATCCCATTTGTTCCAACATCTTTTGTATTTTATCCAGGCGGGTATTGATATTTTTGATGGAACAGATCAGTATGACCATTAATGCGATCTTAATAAAAAGGTTGATGCGTTCTTTTTGCTGTCTTCTTCTTGTGTCTCTTTTCATATTTCCTCTTTTCGTTCTTCGGGCTTGATTTTATAAATGACCTTGTCCTTCGTTAGATTAGACGCCAAATCATTTCTTTTGGTTTCAGAAAATTTCATATTATCAAAAAAATATTTTACCATAAAAATCATAACAAAACTTTCTCTAATATGTATCTAAATTCGTAAGGCGATGAAACTGTTTTTGTGATATGATAAATGTGATTGATTATTGCCATTCTTTATACAGTGGCGTATACTGTCAAAAACAAGTAAAGGATAAAAAATATGCAAACGATAATTGTGCTGAAACAGATGATCGTGCTCTTTGTGTTAATGGTAGTAGGTTATGGATGCTACAAGCTGACCTGGCTGGACCAGAATTCCTACGCAAAGTTGTCCAAGATCGTGGTAAATGTATTTAATCCCATGCTGATCATTAACGGTGTGGTAGGTCAGGCGGCAGGAAATGATATGAAAAAGATCCTGTTAAATTTAGCCATGGTAGGAATTTATTTTGCCCTTTTGGTCATACTCAGTTTTCCGCTGGTAAAACTCCTTGGGCTAAAAGCACCTACGGAAAGCTTGTATCGGATGATGCTGATCTTTTCCAATGTGGGATTTATGGGAATCCCTGTTATAAGCAGTGTATATGGGGAAGGCATTGTATTATACATTGCTTTTTATATCTTAGGCTATAACTTTCTTTTATATACCTATGGCATCCATTTGGCAGCAATCAGCGTATCGGACGAAAATGTCAGCAAGAAAGAAAAAGACAGTTCCCTAAAGCTGATATTAAATCCCGGGGTCATCGCCTGTATCATTGCCATTATCATATTTGCGGCAAATATTCCCGTTCCCGGACCTGCAGCCGCCCTTGTTTCTTATCTGGGAGAACCGGCAGTGCCTATGTCCATGATCTTAATCGGAGCTTCTATGGCGCAGCAGGATTGGAAAAAGCTTTTTAACGATAAAAAGATATATTTCTTTTTGGCGATCCGGTTATTGCTGATTCCCATCGCAGCTGCGTTGATTATTGGACAGTTGTCTTTGGATGTACAGATTGCAGGCTTATTTATCCTGATGTTAGCCATGCCGGTAGGCAGCATCGTAGTACTGTTGGCCACAGACAGAGGAGCGGATGAGACTTGCTGTACAAGGGGAAGCGTTCTAAGTACCCTGTTCAGCGTTATCACCATCCCTATTATCGCTTTATTTTTGCCGTAATATAGACCAAGTTATCTTGAAAGATTCTTGTAAAAGGTGTATAATATCAATGCTTTGTATTTGTATTTATCAGAAGTGTCTGAGATGCGGATAGAGGGCATAAAATATTAGTAAACACGAAGGAAGTAAAGATTATGGGAGAAAATGAAAAAAAATCCGGGGGATGGCGCACTAATAAATGGGTGCGTGCTGCGATTCCCGCATTACTGCTGCACTGCAGCATCGGTACTGTTTACTGCTGGTCGATCTTCAGCCAGGAAATTGCAGATTATATCGGCTTTTCCAAAGGTGCGACAGAATGGGCTTTCAGCTTTGCCATCTTTTTCTTGGGAATGTCAGCTGCATTCCTTGGAAATATTGTAGAAAAGGATATACATAAGTCTTCCTTGATCGCCACCATCTGCTTTGCCTGTGGTATGGCAGGAACAGGCTTTTTCATTTACTATGGAGGAGCACATCAGGGAAGTGCATTGGCTCTGATCGGTATTTATATTTGCTATGGTTTTATCATGGGTGTCGGATTGGGAACCGGTTATCTTTCCCCTGTCAAGACGCTGATGCTTTGGTTTGAAGACAGAAAAGGTCTTGCTACAGGTCTTGCAGTTGCAGGCTTTGGTGCTGCAAAAGCCATTGCCAGCCCCATCATGCAGGCTATGCTGGATAACTTGGGAGAAGGCGGCATTTATAAAATGTTCCTGATCCTTGCTTGTGTATATTTTGTTATGATGTTTGTAGGACATCTGCTGTTAAAGAAACCTGACGGCTGGCATGAGCCCCAGCAGAAGGAAAAAGGTCAGGGTATGTTGGCAGTAATCAAATCCAAACCCATTGCCAACTATATCGGTATCTGGCTGATGTTCTATATCAATATTACCTGCGGTCTTGCCTTGATCTCTCAGGAAAAGATGATCGTAAAATGTATCGGTCTTGCCGGAGTGGTAGGTATCATTTCCACCGTATCCGCTATCTTTAATGCAGGCGGCCGCTTAGGCTTTTCTGCATGGGCAGATACCATGAAAGACAGAAACACGATCTATAAGTTGATCTTCGTTCTTTCCATTGTATTTACCGCTGCGGTGCTTTTGACAAACGGTATTAAGAATGGCGAGGGCAATACAGCTTTGGTTGTTTTGGTATTGGGTCTGATCTTTGTAGTAAATGCAGGATACGGCGGCGGCTTTTCCAATGTGCCCACCCTGCTTTCCGATCACTACGGGATGGGCAATATCAGTGCGATCCATGGTCTGACCTTATCAGCATGGGCATTTGCAGGTCTGACCGGTAACCAGATGGCTACCTGGATCGTAAATACCTTCGGTACACCGGTGGATATTGAGCATGCTTTGGCAGATGGCACCATGGAAGTGATGACTGTAAATCCTACAGGATATCAGTATGTATTGTATGCCACCATTGCTCTTTATATCATTGCGCTGATCATCTGTCTTGTGATGGTAAAACCCACTGAGAAAGCATTAGCAGCAAAAGAAGTAAAGAAACAGGCAAAAGAAGAAGCATAAATAAATACGAAAGAGTTGTCAGGCAGTTGGCCTGGCAACTCTTTTTGCAGATGGATAGGAAGGCTCGGCCCCATGGGTCTGAGCTTTTTTGGTCAGATCACAGAAAGGAAACCAAGTCTTATACATGAGAAAAGAGAGAGAAAAAAAGCACAACAAAAAGGAAAGAAATCTGCCTTGTGTGATCTGGCTGATACTTGGTATAGTCTGTCTGCTTTACTTTACACTCCTTATGAGCTATGTTGGGCTAACTAATGTTTTTTATCTTATATGGCTCTTTGGCGGCCTGCTTTGCCTATTGTTTTCTTTCTTGGCAAGGATCCATCTTGTAAAGCGCTGTATTCCAAAACCTGTACGGGTTCTGTTATACAGTTTTATTGGCATTTGTTTTGCTTTTTTCTGTTTTATAGAAGGACTGATCTTATCAGGATTTTATAGAGAACCTGCAGGCGAGGTGGATTACCTTATTGTGCTGGGCGCTCATGTAAAGTATGGAAAACCCAGCAATACGCTGGCAAAAAGGCTGGATGCAGCCTATGATTATGCCATAGAGCATGAAGGAGTAAAGGTGATCGTATCCGGTGGACAGGGCAGCAATGAAACCACTACCGAAGCCTATGCCATGGCACGATATTTAGAGGAAAAAGGATTGGATGGGGATCGTATTTTGTTGGAAGAGGCATCAAGAAATACTGATGAAAATCTTACTTTTTCCTACGAGATAGCGGGAGCAGATGCGAAAATAGCCGTAGTCAGCAATGATTTTCATATTTTCAGGGCAGTGCATCTGGCAAGGGGAGCAGGGTTTCGGGATCCCCAGGGGCTTGCGGCGAGGGATGATGTGCGAACCATGGCTTCCGACCTGGTGCGGGAATTTTTTGGTGTGTGCAAGGATTGGATATATGGTAATATAAAATTATTCCCTGTCAGGTAAGACAAGGAAGAAGGAGGGGCTTATGGAAGAGATCAATCAGGAAGCAGTGCAGAAATTACAACAGATGATAGATGAAAGCAATGCTATCGTATTCTTTGGAGGAGCGGGGGTATCAACAGAAAGCGGTATCCCGGATTTCAGAAGTGTGGATGGATTATATCATCAACATTATGATTATCCCCCGGAAACCATATTGAGTCATACATTTTATCGTAGCAAACCGGATGAGTTCTATCGCTTTTATCGGGACAAAATGCTGTGTCTTGATGCAAAGCCCAATGCTGCCCACTTAAAGCTGGCAGAATTGGAAGCTGCAGGAAAGCTGACGGCTATTGTAACTCAGAATATAGACGGACTTCACCAGGCGGCAGGAAGCCGTACTGTTTATGAGCTGCACGGCAGCGTGCTCCGCAATTATTGTGAAAGCTGCGGCAAGTTTTATGATGCGGAATATATCTTAAAATCTGAAGGCGTGCCTTCCTGTAGCTGTGGCGGCAGCATCAAGCCGGATGTGGTGCTTTATGAAGAAGGATTGGATAATCAGATCATAAGCGGCGCTATTCGGGCTATCAGTGAGGCGGATATGCTGATCATCGGCGGCACTTCTTTGGTGGTTTATCCTGCGGCGGGTCTGGTGGATTATTATCGGGGCAATAGGCTGGTTCTGATCAATAAGGCGCCCACTTCCAGAGATAGTGCGGCAGATCTGGTCATAAGCGGTCCCATCGGAGAAATCCTGTCCCAGATCAAGGTAAATAAAAAATAAGGCGCAGAACTTGTAAGAATAAAGGCTGGGGAGCAAAGATATATGGAATATCAGGTAGGAGATCTTGTCACTTTAAAAAAACCACATCCCTGCGGAAGCAAGCAATGGGAGATTTTGCGGGTAGGAGCAGATTTTAGATTGAAATGCTGCGGATGCGGTCATCAGGTTATGATGGCACGGAAATTGGTAGAAAAAAGTACAAAAGAAATACAAAAAGAGGGATAGAAAAAGCTTGAAATATATGGAAAGACATGCTATTATGAATGTCTGTGATATATTATCCTTGCTCCTTACACAGATAAGGGGCCAGAGACCAAAAGGAGGTAACGAAGCATGAACAAATATGAGTTAGCCGTTGTTGTCAATGCTAAAATCGAAGACGATGAAAGAGCTGCTACCATCGATAAGGTAAAAGGCTACATTGAGAGATTCGGTGGAACAGTTACTAATGTTGATGAATGGGGCAAAAAGAGACTTGCTTATGACATTCAGAAAATGAAAGAAGCTTTCTACTATTTCATCCAATTCGATGCTGACGCGTCTGTTCCTTACGAAGTGGAGAACAACATTCGTATTATGGAAAATGTCATCAGATATTTGTGCGTTAGACAAGACGAGGCATAATAGAAAGTAGGAAAAAGTATGAATAAAGTAATTCTAATGGGACGATTAACAAGAGATCCTGAGGTAAGATATTCTCAAGGTGAAACACCTCTTGCCATTGCCAGATATTCTTTGGCAGTTGACAGAAGAGGCCGCAATACCCAGGACGGCCAGACTGCAGATTTTATCAATTGTGTTGCTTTTGGCAGACAAGGTGAATTTGCAGAAAAGTACTTAAAAAAAGGTACCAAGATCGCTGTGACAGGTCGGATTCAGACCGGTAGCTATACCAATAAGGATGGCGTTAGGGTTTATACCACAGATGTTGTAGTGGAAGAACAGGAATTTGCGGAAAGTAAGGCGAGCCAGAACGGCGGACAGGATGTAGGAGGCGGATTTATTCCCCCGCAGCCGGATGTTCCTGTAGAAGCCGGAGATGGATTCATGAATATTCCTGATGGGATCGAAGAATTGCCGTTCAGTTAGAAAACAATGAAGAATGGAGGCAGTGATATGGCTTTTAACAAGACTGAAAAGCCCGATTCTCCTATGAAGAGGAGAGGTGGCATCCGCAGAAGAAAAAAAGTCTGCGTATTTTGTGGCAAAGATAATGTAATTGATTATAAGGATGTAGCAAAATTAAAAAGATATGTTTCCGAAAGAGGAAAGATCCTTCCCAGAAGGATTACAGGAAACTGTGCAAAACATCAGAGAGCTTTAACCGTAGCGATCAAACGCGCTCGTCATATTGCTTTGATGCCCTATGTACAGGACTAAGCCGATAGGAAGCAAACATAAGAGTAACAGATTACCAGCCGTTCCGATGGAACGGCTGGTTTTTATATGGTATGGGTTTATCTTTTCAAAAAAGAGAGTTGGTAAAAATCGGGTTTAATGTTATAATAGAGAATATATGGGATTTTGTATCCTATGTCTGTTAAAAATAAAGAGGCTGTATCTATGAATAAAAAATTAAAATTTAAGGGAAGGCTGCGGCTGTATTTTAGGCTTCCGGTATGGTTTGGAATCCTTTTGGGATGTACAGATGCTGTCATATATACCATTGATGTAACGGCAGGCGTCATATTATCAGGGTTTACTCTGATCTATTTGTTATGCTTTTTGTTTTTGGAGCATTTTAACCGATCGGTCATCATGAATGAACTGGTTAGTTTTGCAACTCAATACGGACAGATACAAAAAAGGCTTTTAAGGGACCTGGAGCTGCCAAATGCCCTTTTGGATGAATCGGGACGAGTCATATGGGCTAACCGAGCCTTTCAGCAGATCGTTGGGAAAGAACGGCCGGAAAATAAACCCATCTTTAATTATTTTCCGGAGATTTCCAAAGATAGGCTGCCTATTGGCGAAGAAGATGCCACAGAAGTAGAATTTCAGCAGGATGATAAGGACTTTCATGCAAAGCTGAAAAGGATCCCTTTGGCTGAAATGGTAAAAAACAGCGATATTTTTGAATCCGACGGCGTATATGACGGCTGCTTGATCTCCGTATATCTCTTTGATGAAACAGCTTTAAAAATTGCCATACGGGAAAATGACAACCAAAGTCTTGCGGTTGGTTTATTGTATATTGATAACTATGAAGAGGCTTTAGACAGTATTGAAGAGGTTAGGCGTTCCCTGCTTACGGCTCTCATTGAGAGAAAGGTCAATAAATACTTTGCTTCTATTGACGGTATTGTCCGCAAGATGGAAAAGGATAAGTTTTTCTTTATTTTACGGAAACAGTCTTTAAAGGTTTTACAGGAAAACCGTTTTGACCTGTTGGAGGATGTTAAAACTGTCAATATCGGAAATGATATGTCCGTTACTTTAAGCATCGGTGTGGGGGTAGGTGGTCTTAGTTACAGCCAGAATTATGAATATGCCAGAACATCCATTGATCTGGCATTGGGCCGTGGCGGTGACCAGGCGGTAGTCAAGACCAAAGAAGGCGTTAGCTATTATGGCGGCAAGAGCCAGCGGGTGGAGAAAAATACTCGTGTAAAAGCCCGTGTAAAAGCGCATGCTTTAAAGGAGATCATTTCCTCCAAGGACAGGGTCATCGTTATGGGGCATCGCATGACGGATATCGACAGCTTTGGGGCATCGGTAGGTATTTATCGGATTGCCAAGGCATTGGGAAGGAGTGCTTACATTGTTATCAATGATATCATGCCTTCTATCCGGCCTATGGTAGATCATTTTATCAGTCATGAGGAGGAAGGCGAGGAGATCCTCATAGGAAATGCCCGGGCGGAAGAGCTGGCAGGAGCCAATACCTGTCTGGTGGTAGTAGATGTCAATAAACCCAGCATAACCGAGTGTCCGGAGCTGCTTAAAATGTGCCGCTCCATTGTAGTTTTGGATCATCACAGACAGAGTGAAGAAATTATTGAAAATGCTACCTTGTCCTATGTTGAGACTTATGCATCCAGTGCCTGTGAAATGGTTACGGAGGTCATTCAATATGTGGAAAGCGGATTAAAATTAAGGAGTGCAGAAGCGGACTGCCTTTATGGCGGTATTGTGATCGATACCAACAATTTTATCAGCAAAGCAGGTGTCAGAACCTTTGAGGCGGCAGCATATCTGCGTAGAAACGGTGCAGATGTGACTAGGGTGAGAAAGATGCTGCGGGACGATCTGGCAGATTATCGTGCCAAAGCGGAGGCAATCAGCAAAGCTTCTATTTTCCGGGATGTATATGCTATTTCTACTTGTGTGCCGGAGGAAGCACATAATCCCACTGTGGTAGGTGCTCAGGCAGCAAATGAGTTGTTAAATGTGACAGGTATTAAAGCCAGCTTTGTGCTGACCGATTATCATCAGGTTATTTATATCAGTGCAAGAAGTATTGACGAGGTTAATGTACAGATCATTATGGAGCGCTTAGGCGGCGGCGGACATTTAAATGTAGCGGCAGCGCAATTAAGTGAAATAAGTCTGGAAGAGGCTACGGAAAAGTTAAAAGAGACTTTGACAGAAATGTCAGAGAAAGGAGAAATATAGCATGAAAGTGATCTTGTTGGAGGATGTAAAATCTCTTGGAAAAAAAGGCGATATCATCAATGCAAATGATGGTTATGCCAGAAATTATATTTTGCCAAAAAAGCTGGGTGTAGAAGCGACACCGGCGAATATGAACGATCTGAAGTTAAAGAAGGCAAATGACGATAAGGTGGCTGCAAAGCTTTTACAGGATGCCAAAGACTTTGCAAAGGAAATGGAAGAACAGAGTGTGGTTTTGAAGATGAAAGCGGGGGAAGGCGGAAAAGCTTTTGGGTCCGTTTCCACCAAAGAAATTGCTGTGGCTTATAAAGAGTGTTATCAGAAAGAAATTGATAAAAAGAAGATCGTTCTTCCTGAGCCCATTAAAAATTTTGGTACTTATGAAGTAAAGGTTAAGCTGCATCCTCAGGTAAGCGGCATGCTCAAGGTAAAGGTGGAAGAAGCGTAAGGGAAGAATTGTCTATGGCAGCAGAGGAACAGATTATAAAAAGAATAATGCCTCATAGTGTGGAAGCAGAGCAGTCGGTCATAGGAGCCATGATAGTTGACAGAGATGCTATTATTACCGCATCTGAATTATTGACAGAAGAAGATTTTTACGGAAAACAGTATGGTAAAATCTTTACTGCTATTGTGGAACTTCAGGACAGGGATGGAGCTGTCGATATTGTTACGCTTCAAAACATGTTACATGAGAAGGATGTGCCTGCGGAATTCAGTAATGTTGAATTCTTGGGAAAGTTGGCTGTATCGGTACCTTTTTCCTCAAACATCAAGATGTATTGCAAGATCGTGTCGGAAAATGCACTCTTAAGACGACTGATAAAGGTAAATGAGGATATTGCCAATAAATGTTATGCCGGACAGGAAAATTTGTATTCTATTCTGGAGGATACGGAAAAGCAGATTTTTGACCTGGTGCAAAGGCGAAGTTCCGGAGATTATATTCATATTCGGGATATTGTGGTAGATGCTATGAACCGTATTGAGGCGGCCGCGAGGGCAGGCGGAGCAGTTACGGGAATTCCTACAGGGTTTTTGGATCTGGACTATAAGCTGTCCGGTTTGCAGCCTTCTGATCTGGTTTTGATCGCGGCAAGACCCTCTATGGGAAAAACAGCCTTTGTATTAAATATCGCCCAGCATGTAGCATTTAAGCAAAATATGAGTGTAGCCATTTTCAGTTTGGAGATGTCGGAGGTTCAGTTGGTAAACCGTCTCTTTTCTTTGGAATCCAATGTGAATTCAGGGAATATTCGAACCGGAAGACTGACGGATGATGATTGGGACCGTTTGATCGAAACGGCCGGAGTGATAGGAAATTCCAATTTGATCATCGATGCTACACCGGGTATCAGCATTTCCGAGCTTAGAAGTAAATGTAGAAGATATAAAATGGAACAAGATATCAATCTGATCATCATCGATTATTTGCAGCTGATGAGCGGGAATTCCCATTCCGATTCCAGGCAGCAGGAGATTTCTGAAATTTCCCGTTCCTTAAAAGCGCTGGCAAGGGAATTAAATGTGCCTGTGGTAGCTCTTTCCCAGCTGAGCCGTGCAGTGGAATCGAGACCGGATAAGCGCCCTATGCTTTCGGATTTAAGGGAATCCGGTGCCATTGAGCAGGATGCGGATGTGGTCATGTTCATTTACAGGGATGATTATTATAACAAAGATACCAAAGAAATGGGAGTTGCGGAGATCAATATCGCAAAACAGAGGAACGGCCCCATTGGAACAGTAAAACTGGCCTGGCTTCCGGATTATACCAAGTTTGCCAATTTGGAACACCATCAGTATTCTGATGAAAACAGCTGATAAATGGACAATAATAAAAAGGACTGTCGTAGAAATATGTAATAATAAATACGACAGTCCTGATTATTTTGCTATCATGCCTTTCTTGCTTAGCCTTCAGAAATAGCGCCGGTAGGGCACTGTCCTGCACAAGAACCGCAGCTGATGCATGTGCCGGGATCGATCTCGAATTTGCCGTCTCCCATGCTGATCGCACCAACAGGGCAAGTGCCTTCACATGCGCCGCAAGCTACACAAGCGTCACCAATTACGAATGCCATAATCTTATCCTCCTTAGAATAAAAATAATGATAAAAAATTATCAATCCACAATGCTATTCTAATACAAATACAGGTAGAAAACAAGTGGAAAAATTTAATTGTGATGGGTAATGCCCAGTTCCTGGCGGCGTTTTCGGATGCCGTTTAAAATATGTTCCTTTTTCTCGGGAATCTTATTTTTATCCATGGGTGGAACATCCTGTAAGGAATAATCCATTCCCAGTTCTTTGTATTTTTTCTTTGCCATATCATGATAAGGGAGGACATCCAATGCAGTCAGGTTGGTAAACTGTCCGATATAATAGCCCAGCTTAAATAAGGATTCTTCATCATCTGTCAGTCCCGGTACCACCACATGACGGATCCACATGTTTACCTTCTTTTCGTTTAAGTAGGCGGCAAAGGCCAGAATGCCGTCATTTGGCTGCTTGGTCAGTTCTTTGTGTTTTTCCGGATCGATATGCTTGATATCCAGCATGACCAGATCCGTCATCTCCATCAGTTGATCCAGTTTTTTGTTATATTCTGTATTATTAGGATTATATGCGATGCCGGAGGTATCAATGCAGGTATGGATCCCTTTTTCTTTGCAGGCAGTAAATAATTCGATCAAAAAGTCGATCTGCATCAAAGGCTCGCCGCCGGTAACGGTAATGCCGCCGCCGTTGGCATAAAAAGGTTTATTGCGCTCGTATTGCTCAATGATCTCCGATACTTCTATCTGTTTGCCGCCTGTCATGGCCCAGGTATCGGGATTGTGACAGTACGCACACCGCATGGGACAGCCCTGTACAAATACCACAAATCGGGTTCCGGGTCCGTCTACCGTTCCAAAGCTTTCCAATGAATGAATCCTTCCGCTCATAACAAAACCTCTTTTCTTTTATAAAGATCACTTATATTTTACCATAAGAATCTAAAAAGAAAAAGCCTTCCGGAATATTCCGAAAGGCTTTTGATCTTTAATTAAACGGATTCATGGAAGGTTCTGCTGATAACATCTGCCTGCTGTTCAGGTGTTAATTTGATGAAGTTAACAGCATAGCCGGAAACGCGGATAGTAAGCTGAGGATATTTCTCAGGATTCTTCTGAGCGTCCAGCAATGTGTCTCTGTTTAATACATTAACATTTAAGTGATGTCCGCCTTTTGTTGCGTATCCATCCAGTAAGTTTACCAGGTTATCTACCTGAGCTGAAGATTCTGCCATAATTTATTACCTCCTATAATTTTAATTTTGCTTATTCTTTTTCATCTAAGCCTTCGTGAAGCGTTGGAACACTGCATGCAAGTGGGGTCTTGGAACACTCAACGCATCCCATTGTCTCCACATTTTTTGTGTTTTGTGCCAATTCATCAACATCTACATTTACATGACCAACTTCGTTTTCCATGCCTTTGTCCAGCTGACGAATCAGGTCTTCGATCATTGCATTTTCATCCATAACGCTTACCTTCTTAAAATATTATTTGTTTAAGTCAAGTTCGATATCGCCTGCGAATACCTGATCCTCTTTACCAAGAGCTCCGGGGATGATGGTGAAGGTATTGGAGATACCATCCTGTGCATCATTGAAAGGAAGCTTGGATACAGAAGATAAGGAAGCAACTGCACCGTGGGTGTCACGACCATGCATGGGGTTAGCACCGGGAGCGAAAGGCTGACCTTTCTTACGTCCGTCAGGTGTGTTACCGGTTGCCTTACCATAGGTTACATTAGATGTAATGGTAAGAATGGAAGTGGTAGGAACACCGTTTCTGTAGGTGTGGTTTCTTCTGATCGCAGTCATGAATATGTGTACGATCTCCTGGGCGATGGTGTCTACGCGGTCATCGTCATTACCGTATTTAGGGAAGTCACCGGTTGTCTTGAAGTCAACGATAACGCCATCCTCGTCACGAACTACCTCAACCTTTGCATATTTAATAGCGGATAAGGAGTCAGCTACGATGGAAAGACCTGCAACACCGGTTGCAAAGTAGCGTTTTACATCTCTGTCATGTAAGGACATCTGTGCTCTTTCGTAGCAGTATTTGTCGTGCATGTAGTGAATCACATTCAGAGTATTCACATATACGGATGCCTGCCACTCGATCATGTCAACGAATTTATCCATAACATCATCATAATCCAGTACATCGCCTACAACAGGACGATACTTGGGACCAACCTGTTTCTTGGTTACTTCGTCTACACCGCCGTTTAATGCGTAAAGCAGACATTTTGCCAGGTTTGCACGAGCGCCGAAGAACTGCATCTCTTTACCGATTACCATGGAGGATACGCAGCATGCGATACCGTAGTCATCACCGTGAGTAACTCTCATCAGGTCGTCGTTCTCATACTGAATGGAAGAAGTCTTGATGGACATCTTTGCACAGAATTTCTTCCAAGCTTCAGGAAGTCTTGTGGACCAGAGAACTGTTAAGTTGGGCTCAGGAGAAGGTCCTAAGTTGTTTAATGTATTCAGATAACGGAAGGACATCTTTGTTACCATGTGGCGTCCGTCAACACCTACACCGCTAAGGGACTCGGTAACCCAAACGGGATCGCCTGCGAAGATCTGATTGTACTCGGGAGTACGAGCGAATTTGATGCAGCGCAGCTTCATGATGAAGTGGTCAACAAATTCCTGAATCTGCTCTTCGGTAAAGGTACCGTTCTTTAAGTCTCTCTGTGCATAAATGTCAAGGAAGGTAGAAGTACGTCCTAAGGACATTGCTGCACCGTTCTGCTCTTTTACTGCGGATAAGTATCCGAAGTATACTGCCTGGATTGCTTCCTGAACATTGGAAGCGGGTTTGGAAATATCGCATCCGTAAGAAGCTGCCATTTCCTTCATCAGCTTTAATGCTACCATCTGCTCGGAAATCTCTTCGCGAAGACGAATCACATCATCTGTCATAACTTTTCCGGTGGACTCTTTTTGCGCTTCCTTATCCTCGATCAGTCTGTCAATACCGTACAGAGCAATACGTCTGTAGTCGCCGATGATACGTCCGCGGCCATATGCATCCGGAAGACCGGTAATGATATGGGAAGAACGGCATGCTCTCATCTCAGGAGTGTAAGCATCAAAGCAGCCTGCATTGTGAGTTTTTCTGTGAGTGGAGAAGAACTCGGAAATCTCAGGGTCTACAGTGTAGCCGTTGTCAGAGCAAGCTTTCTCTGCCATACGGATACCGCCGTAAGGCTGCATGGAACGTTTGAAAGGTTTGTCGGTCTGGAAGCCAACGATAGTCTCTTTGCTCTTGTCAAGATACCCCGGACCATGGGAAGTAATAGTGGATACAACTTTGGTGTCCATATCCAGCACCCCGCCTGCTTCCCTTTCCTTTTTCTGTAAATCCAGCACCATGTTCCATAAGTCTGTGGTGTTTTGGGTAGGTCCTGCAAGGAACTCTTCGTCTCCTTCATAAGGAGTGTAGTTTCTCTGGATAAAGTCACGTACATTGATTTCTTTATCCCACTTGCCGCCTACAAAATCTGTCCATTCTGGTCTCATTTTGAAATGCCTCCTATTATAATTTTTTAAACGGTTCTAAACCGTCAAGTAACGCATAAAAACTATGCTTATCCGTTCTTCAATTATAGGTTAAAAGCACTGTGTGAGTCAAGATTTCAGTTGTACTTTTTTACATACAAATCAGGAAAAAACAGAAAAATTTTTAATAAATTTTACCAAAAAAATTTGGTAAAAATTTTCTTCTTAAAATGTGATATTGATAAAAACACAAGATAGGGTTATACTAACCTCATAAACCACTAAATAAGGAGGAATTGGTATGGCAGCAATTACAAAGGATATGACCATTGGGGAAATCATCAGGGTCAATGCCGATGTGATTCCGATTTTGCTTAACGCCGGCATGCATTGTGTAGGATGCCCTTCCGCTCAGGCAGAGACTTTAGAGGAAGCAGCAATGGTCCATGGCATGGATGTAGACGACCTGATGAGCAAGATCCAGGCTTTATAGATCGCAGTGTATTTAAAACCTCAGCCTTGAAGTTTTCAAAGCTGAGGTTTATTTGTTTCGGATCGATATGCTGTAAGCTGCCAAAGGCTGCCCTAGATTTCGGCCAGAGTCTGTAATGCATGGTCCAGACAAACCGCTTCGTAATGTTCTGTCAGGTAAGCTTCCGTTCCGGTAGCATTTTTCAGATAACGGCCATATTCCGACACAATATTACACAGCTTGTTGAAGTTTTCTGCACTGGAATGATCGTTGTTGATCAACAGACGGTATTCTCCCAGTGCGACATCTTTATATAGAGAGTTTTCACCCAGTTCCATATCTGATACAATATGAGCCAGTCTGATAAGATGATTCAGACTGGTAAAACTGTAGATGCAGGAGTTGGCGGGGGCATTGTCCGTTGCCGCAGGCTTGTTGGGTTTGGCGTGAACAGGGGGTTCATTATAAGAAAAATGCTCTGTTCTGGAATGATCGCTGAACAATCCGCTTTCCACATCCTGTACCTTTTGAAAGAGATTCATCACCTCATCTGTGATATCCTCTGCATCAAATTCGCTGAATGCCTCCTCATGAACGGAAGGTGCAAATTTAGAAAACCGGGTGTCAAGTTCTTCCGGATCTTCCACTTTGGTAATGGTCAAAACAATGCATTCCGCATTAATGGGAACTGCCTCGATCATAAGGGGTATGTCATCTGCCTCAAAGCCGCATTCATAGGAAGCCTGTTCCATCATATCTCTGAAAAGCGATTTTGCCTTATCGCTGCCATAGGCCAACTCGCTTATTTTAAGCTCTCTGTCTGCCAGATCGTGTTTGGTCAGGGTACAACGTATTTGGTTTTCATTAATTTTTTCAATTTTCATGTGCTCACATCCTTACCGACAACTGAAAAAATTCCATGACTGAAAATTTTAACTTTCGTAAAAGTGTAAAAGTATCTTATACTTATTAGTTTATTAAGTCAATAGACACAGGTGCCAGTTTTAAAAATTTTAATAATTTTATTATAATTTACTTGTCAAACGAATGTATTTCAACTATAATAACCTCGAAGTGCTTCCGGGACAATCCGTAAAAGGAAGGGGGCATGCAGATTTTATTGTTCTTTAAAGCAAATCGGATTTACTATGATACCTACATAAGGTAGTCTAAAGCTTTACGCTTATTCACACAGTCAGAATGAATCCTGATTAAAATCCCAAGCATTATAATTCAAAAGATAAATGATTTTTTGGGCTTTTCTATTTTTATCATGATAGAGAATGCCACACATCTGTTTTTTACATGTCCCGTTGCATTTCGCATCTGTTACTCGATTATAGTATCGTCATAATATAAAAAAGTATGATAACAAATTTTGGGGTAATATATCACATTCCTCTTGGAAATTCTGCAAAAGAGTTATCGGTTTTATGGCGAAGTCTGTCAACATGTCATAGGAGGTTTCATTTGAAAAATAAAAAAAAGACGCAAAAGATAATAAAAAAAGAGCTATGCCAGTCATTGAAGCGGGGGACACTGTTGTATATGGATGGTAAGCTGGCGGCGCCGTCCTATATAAGTGGTAAAGTACTGAAAGAGGAAGGGCGCTACATGGTGGATTACGTAACGGATGAAAAAGGCAGACTGCAGGAAATCCGGTACGATAAAATCTAATACCAGTTTGTGTTAAAAGCCGTGCAATGCTTAACGGGTAATAGTACAAACAGGTCCGTCTATACTGAACAAAGGTTGCCAAAATGGCAGGGATAAGGGGGAGTTTAAGCATTGTACAAGGAAGAAATCTTTGTTATAATCAATACATCTGGAGGGTTTGCAAATGAAAAAAAGATTAATTCCTGTA
The DNA here is from genome assembly GCA_022510725.1 of Lachnospiraceae bacterium. Lineage (GTDB taxonomy): Bacteria > Bacillota > Clostridia > Lachnospirales > Lachnospiraceae > UBA2882. The sequence goes on along the minus strand of JAFLSW010000012.1, from coordinate 38,043 downwards.
GCTGTAGCTGTAGTGCTGATCGTCATTGTGCTGGGGATCGGGTTGTTATCGAGTGTATTGGAGAAATATTCCTATTCTAAGGAAAGGGCCGATCTAAACTCTTATTTCGGTGTTTCCGGCGGAGAGGATGCTGCTATCATACTCAATGATGAACTGAGTGAAACAAAAGCTATATACAGGGATGGTCAATGTTATTTTTCTATTGATTTTGTAAATGAACAGATCAATGACCACTTCTATTATGATATGAAGGAAAGCCTGGTTTTATTTACAAATGATTATGATAAGGTTATGACGCAGGTAGGAAGCACGGATTTTACGGTTTCCGATACCTTTACTTCAGAAAGCTATGTTCTTACGATAAAGGTAAATGATACCGTATACCTTTCCGCAGATTTTTTAAAAAATTTTTGTAATTTTGCATATGAATATTTTCCCGATCCAAACAGGATCGTGCTTACCACCAGCTGGGATGTAGATACTTATGCCCAGGTCAAGAAAGATACCCAGATTCGGGTTCTTGGAGGCATAAAAAGCGAGATTCTGGCAGATGTGGAAAAAGGGACTAAGGTAGAGGTCCTTCAGGAAATGGAGACTTGGAGTGAGGTAAAGACTTTAGATGGCGTGATCGGTTATATAGAGAACAAGCATCTGGAAAACCAGGAAGAGGTGACGGCAGTTCCGGTAACGGATGTGCCGATACCGGAGTACGCATCCATAAAACATGAGGGGAAGATCTGCCTGGTCTGGAATCAGGTGACCAATACCACCGCCAATGGAAATGCGGCGGGCTTACTGGAATCGACACAGGGAATTAATGTAATATCTCCCACATGGTTTTCATTGGTTGATGAAGAAGGTAATTTTACTTCCCTGGCGGATGCAGCTTATGTGCAGGATATGCATGCCAGGGGAATACAGGTTTGGGCAGCTGTAGATAATTTTAATAATGACCCAATGCTTCGCACTGCGGAGGTTGTCAATGTGACTTCCCATAGGACAAAACTGATCAACGATCTGATCAATACAGTTCTTTCTTATGGGATAGATGGGATCAATGTAGATTTTGAAGCTGTACCTGAAAAGGCGGCTGACGGATATATCCAGTTTTTAAGAGAGCTTTCCATTGAATGCCGCAAACACGGCATTGTGCTGTCTGTCGATAACAGCAGCCTGGTAAGCTATGACCGGGCTAAACAGGGGGAAGTGGTGGATTATGTGATCATCATGGGATATGATGAGCATGCTGTTGCTGCCGACGGTCCCGGATCTGTAGCATCCATTGAATTTGTCCGCAAGGGTATTGAAAGAACCTTAGAGGTGGTACCGGAAGAAAAAGTCATTAACGGCATCCCTTTTTATACAAGAGTTTGGACAACTACCGGTGATATAGGCAATGATGCTTATACCATGGGCGGTATACAGAACTATCTTGCCGAGCATAGTATTCAGACGCAGTGGGATGATACGGTCTGTCAGTATACGGCCCAGTACGAGATAGATGGAACAGGTTATGCTCTGTGGGTGGAGGACAAAGAGTCCTTGACGGTAAAGCTCAGCGTGATGTCTCAATATCAGCTTGCAGGCGTGGCTTGCTGGCGGCTTGGACAGGAAACGCCTGATGTATGGGAATCTATCAATGCTTATCTGCAGCAGTAAAGCAAGAGGGATAAAGAATAGAATGTTTCCATAATCCCTTCCATATAATAATAGTAAGAATCCATGGGGATTATGTGGTATGGAAAAGAAAATATCTGTTCTGGCAATGTCTGTTTTTCTTCTTGCTGCCATGTACTTTTTGGCTAAGGAAGCTGCCATATATACTATGGCGCAAAATACCAAAGAAGAGCGGATTGTAGTGATCGATGTAGGACATGGGGGAAAAGATCCCGGAAAAGTGGGGGTGGATCAAAGCCTGGAAAAAGACATCAATCTTGCCATTGCCCTAAAGCTGGAAACATTTTTGCAACAGTCAGACTTGACGGTCGTTTTGACCCGAAGGGACGATTCCGGTCTGTACGATGAGGATGCCAGTAATAAAAAGGTGCAGGATATGAGGCGCAGAGTTGCTTTGATAGAAGAACTGAATGCGGATCTTGTGGTCAGCATCCATCAAAACAGTTATGCCGATAAATCTGTCAGAGGACCCCAGTGCTTTTTTTACACCAATTCTAAAGAGGGAGAAGAAATTGCCTTTATCTTGCAAGATCAATTAAATACAGGCTTAAAGATTGAGCATCCCAGAAATGCTAAGCCAAATGACAGCTATTATATGTTGAAGAAATCATCAGTGCCGACTGTTATTGCAGAATGTGGATTTTTATCAAGTCCTGAAGATGCGGCGCTGTTAAATGACGAAATCTATCAGGAAAAAATGGCCTGGAATCTATATCTGGGAATTTTACAGTATTTCAATGCGGAGTGATTTGTGGTAAACTGAGCGGGAAGGTTAGCAAATGAAAAACCCTGGAGAGAAGATCCGTGGATACAAAGTGGTTAAAGATAGAGAAAGAAAACATGGACAGCCGGTTGTTAAAAGAGGCCGGGAATATTATAAAAGCAGGCGGACTGGTGGCATTTCCTACGGAGACTGTTTATGGTTTGGGAGGAGATGCACTCAATCCTGAATCTGCAAGGAAAATATATGAGGCAAAGGGCAGACCGGCGGACAATCCGCTGATCGTACATATTGCAGACTTTGCGGATCTTGAAAGAATTGTTTCTTATATTCCGGAGACCGCAAGGATTCTGGCAGAATGTTTCTGGCCCGGCCCAATGACAATGATCTTAAATAAAGCGGATTGTGTTCCTTATGAAACCACAGGAGGACTTTCTACTATCGCAGTCAGGTATCCTGCTGACAGAATTGCACAGGCTTTTATAAAAGAGGCGGGGGGCTTTGTTGCTGCGCCCAGCGCTAATACATCCGGAAAGCCTTCGCCCACCAATGCCGGCAGAGTGTATGAAGATCTTTCAGGGCGGATCGATATGCTGTTAGACGGAGGGGACTGTGAGATCGGTCTGGAATCTACGATCATAGATCTGACAGAGGATACACCGGTGATATTAAGGCCCGGCGGTATTACAATGGAAATGTTAATGGAGACTTTGGGCTGCGTGGATATAGATCAAACCTTGCTAAAAGATGATCTGACCACCCCGCCAAAAGCGCCGGGTATGAAATACAGGCATTATGCGCCAAAAGGGCAGCTGATCATTGTAGAGGGCGGTCAGGAAGAAGTCGTGTCCAAAATAAATACTCTTTTATCTCAAGCTGCATCTGAGGGGAAAAGAACCGGTGTGATCGGTACCACAGAAACGGTTGCTTTGTATCATGCAGACAGCATTAAAAATGCAGGAGACCGGAAAGATGAGGAAGAAATTGCAAGAAATCTCTATAGCATTCTGAGGGAGTTTGATGATGAAGGCGTAGAGGTGATCTATTCCGAAGCCTTTGAAGCAAAGGGGCTGGGACAGGCCGTGATGAATCGACTGTTAAAGGCAGCAGGCCACAGGGTTATTTCGGCAAAATAGCAAAGGAGCAAAACAAGGAGGAAGGAATATGATAGCAATTGGCAGCGACAGCGGAGGATTTGACTTAAAAGAGGCGGTCATCAAGCATCTTGAAGAAAAAGGTGTGGATGTCAATGATATGGGATGTTATGATAAAAGTCCATGTGATTATCCTGTATACGGAAAAGCGGTAGCACAGGCGGTAGCAGATGGAAGCTGTGAGAGAGGAATCGTGATCTGTACTACCGGAATAGGTATTTCCATTGTTGCCAATAAAGTAAAGGGAATCCGGGCAGCTTTGTGCGCTGATACTTTCTCGGCAAAAATGACAAGACTCCATAATGATGCCAATGTACTTGCCATGGGAGCAGGCATTATCGGTCCGAAACTTGCTTTTGAAATAGTAGATACCTTTTTGGAAACACCATTCTCGGAAGAAGAACGACATATCAGAAGAATAGGACAGATTGAGTCATGATTTTGATCTAGCAGTATGGAGAGTTGTATGAAAAGAAGCAGTAAAAGGAATATGAAAAAAACAACGCAGATGACATTTGCGTTTATATTGGCAGTTGTGTTGTTTTTGGGAGAAACTGCGGATATATCAGCAACCTCTACTTACGGGCAGCTGCAGGAGGCTCAGAACGACAAAGAAGAAGCGGAAGAAGGCATTGATAGTACCCAGGAAGATTTAAATGACCTAAATCAAGAGAGAGCGGATCTGCAGGTCTACTTAAATGAGTTAAACACGCAATTGAATCAGGCCAGTGGAGAATTGGCTACCATTGAGGCTTTGATCAGTGAAAAAGAAGCCAGCATTGCCCAGACTCAGATCGATCTGGAACAGGCAAAGGAAGATGCTGCCGCTCAATATGAGGCCATGAAAGAACGGATCAAGTTTATGTATGAACGGGGTGAGTCTGCTTATCTGGAGCTGTTTTTCTCTGCAGCCAGCTTTGGTGATTTTTTAAGTAAGGCAGAATATGTGGAAAAACTGACGGAATATGACCGAAATATGCTGCAGAAATATATAGATCTGCAGGAACGAATCCGCAAAGATGAGCAAAGCCTGCAGGATGAAATGGATGCTTTGAGCGTTTTGCGGGATGAAGCTGCAAGTAAGCAGGAAGAAGTATCAGGCATGGTTGCGCAAACCAGCGCTAATGTGGCCGAATACGAAGATAAGATATCCGAAAAGGAAAAAGAACTCTTAGAATATGAGAGACAGCTAGAACAAAGTGAAAATGACATTACAGTTCTTCAGGCAAAATTGGAAGAAGAATTTAAACTGACACAGCAGGCTGCATCAGCCGGGTTTACGGATCTGTCTGATATTACCTTTGCTGCCGGGGATATTGATCTCTTAGCGGCCATCATAGAATGTGAAGCCGGCGGCGAACCTTATGTGGGTAAAGTTGCAGTAGGAAATGTAGTAATGAACAGGGTGAAAAGCGGGGTATTCCCCAATACCGTTCTGGAAGTGATCTATCAGAACCGCCAGTTTTCTCCTGTAGGAAGCGGCCGTTTTGCCATTGTGTTGGCAAGAGGCGCCAATGCAGAATGTTATCAGGCGGCACAGGATGCCATGTCAGGTGCAGCGCCTGTAGGAAATTGTTTGTTTTTCAGGACACCTATTCCGGGCTTGACCGGTACGCAGATCGGAGGACATATTTTCTACTGATACAGTTACTTGTCTGTTTCGTACTGTTCCAGATAATGCTGATATTCGGCAAATTCGCCGGAATAGATCAGCCGGAGCAGGTTGCTTAACCGGTTTAAAGCTGTTTTTAATAGTTCTAAGGATAAAGAACCGGCATCAAAAGCAGCAGTCAGTTCCTCCAAGTCCACCACTTTTACAAAACCGTCCGGATAGATGATCACATCGGCCAACAGGTCTGTGGAAACCATACATTCCTCACCGGGAGCCGAAATACCTTGCAGGGAAACGGGATATTCCGTTTCGATAATATCGCAGTACCAATAGAGCAGATCACCGTTTTCCCGGTAGAATTTGCTTATCTTAAATCCTTTGTCATAGAAATAACAGGAAAAGCCGTGGTGAAGATCTTTCCGCGGCTTTAATGCATGCCATTTTGTCACAAGGATATGCTTATCGGGAGAGAAATAAAGAATTTTGTCGTCTTTTAAGCGGATGCATTCATCCGGTATGATGCGTTTGCGGAACAGAACAGGGGTTTTCATAAGGCCTCCTTTCCCGAAAGACAGCAGTTATTTTTATAAATACTACACTCTGGATGGGTAAAAGTCAACGAAAAATACCGTAGTTTTTTGTAGTAAATTTTCTGCTAATTTTGAAGATTAAGTGGACATGAACTGGAAAAATTAGTATAATATTTATTAGTCTGGGCCGGATAGTTTGACGAATGAAAAGAAATAGAATGAGAGAAAAGGAGCGTTATATTTGAAGTATGATAAAAATGTATATCGTTCTTTGATGATGATAACCCAGTTTGGCCTGAATATGTTGGTCCCCATATTCGCCTGTGCGTTTTTGGGAATGTTTCTGGATAAAAAGCTGGGCACTTCTTTTTTTACGGTCATTTTCTTTTTTATAGGTGCTCTTGCCGGCTTTCGCAATGTATATCTTTTTGCAAAGAAGATTTATCAGGATAAGGAGAAGCCGGATGAAAAGACTAAGAGAAATAAATGAGTCGCTGCCGGATCTGATGGTTGGCATTGTAATTTTCGGCATAGCAGCAGAGCTTCTTCCCATTTGGTTTATAGAAGATAAAACAGGATATTCCATAGGACTTTTTTTGGGTATTCTTTCCGCCTTATTTTCTGCATGGCATATGGCCTATATCTTAGGCCGGGTTATTGATCATGATGAAGCTTCGGCTACAAAAAACATGCAGAAGGGCAGCGCCCTGCGTTATGGCATACAGCTGATCCTGATCGGTGTGTTGGGTGTAACGGGGCTTGGCAATCCTATTGCAGCGTTTATCGGAATGCTTAGTTTAAAAGTATCGGCGTATGCAGCGCCGTTTACTCATAAATTATTGAGGAGGTGAAGGTATGGAACAGGGAATTTTGTTGTCCGGCGCAGCCGATATTGACTTTATGGTCCATGGGATCTTCTCCTATGAGATATTCGGCCAGACAGTCTGGATAACAACGAGTCATGTCTGTGTGCTGATCGTCTTTATGCTGATCATAGGCTTTTGCCTGGCGGCAAACAGGGCGGTTAAAAAAGCAAAAGACGTTCCCAAAGGGTTCCAAAATGTAGTTGAGCTTGTTGTGGAAATGTTAGACGGCATGGTAAAGTCTACCATGGGCAAGAATGCAACAAAATTTGCCAATTATATCGGTACGATCTTTATTTTCATACTGATCAGTAACATTTCCGGATTGTTGGGGCTTCGGCCGCCCACTGCCGATTACGGTGTAACGCTTGCACTGGGCGTCATGACCTTTACGATCATTCATTTCAATAAGTTCAAGCACCAGCATATCAGCGGTGTTATTAAAGGTCTCTGTGATCCATGGCCCATTTGGGCACCGATCAATATAATCGGAGATGTAGCTGTACCGATCTCACTTTCGTTGCGTTTGTTCGCAAATGTGTTGTCCGGTACGGTTATGATGGCCTTGGTTTACGGACTGCTATCTTGGTTTGCAGTAATATGGCCCGCTGCACTGCATGTATATTTTGACCTTTTCTCGGGCGCAATACAGACCTATGTATTCTGTATGCTGACCATGACTTATGTCACGGACGCAATCGGAGAATCATAAAAAGAAAAATATTTGCTAATAGCAAGGAGGAAAACAAACATGGAATTCAATGAAAACTTTATTTTAGGATGCTCAGCAATCGGCGCAGGTCTTGCAGTAATCGCAGGTATCGGACCTGGTATCGGACAGGGTATTGCAGCAGGACACGCAGCAGCAGCGGTAGGTAGAAATCCCGGTGCAAAATCTGATGTTACTTCTACCATGCTTTTGGGTCAGGCGGTTGCCGAAACCACAGGTTTGTATGGTTTGTTAGTTGCTATGTTATTGTTATTCGTTAAACCTCTGGTTTAAAAGCCTTTTTCTAAAAACACAGAAAGGAGGCTTAAAACTTGAGCACATTAGTGAATACAGGACTGATCCTGCTTAGTGAAGAAGCAGGAATGGCAAGATTGTTTGACCTGGATTTTCAGCTTTTGCATGACGCGGTATTGATGATCATTGCAATCTTTTTCCTGTTCCTGATCGCTTCCAATCTGCTTTTTAACCCGGTCCGCAATATGATGAAAAACAGACAGGAACGGATTGAAAATGATCTGGAAAGCGCAAAAGAGGACAAAGAGAACGCTGCTTCCCTGAAGCTGGAATACGAAGAGAAATTAAAAGATATTGATAAAGAAGCGGAACGGATTTTAAGTGAAGCCAGGGCCAAGGGGCTTACCAATCAAAACCAGATTATAGCCAAAGCAAAAGAAGACGCAGCGGCAATTATTGAACGGGCCAACAAAGAGGCGGAGCTTGAAAAACAGAAAGCGGCCGATGAGGTAAAACGGGAGATGATCGTGCTTGCAAGCATGCTGGCAGGCAAGATGGTAAAGGCATCTGTAGATGCATCGGTCCAGGACGGCTTGATCGATGAAACATTAAAGGAAATGGGTGAGAGCACATGGCTAAGCTGATTTCAAAAACCTATGGAGATGCTTTGTTTGAGCTGGCTGTAGAAAAGCAGACGGAAGAAGAAATGCTTGCCGAAGTGGAAACCGTTTCAAAAGTACTTGATACAAACCCGGATTTTTCCAAGCTGATGAATCATCCAAAGATTTTAAAAGAGGAAAAATTAAAGGTATTGGAAGAGGTTTTCAAAGGAAGGGTTTCCGATGACCTGTCAGGTTTTTTGACCATCATTGTAAAAAAAGACAGGTTTTCCGAAATAGATGAGATTTTTTCTTACTTCATCTCCAGGGTAAAAGAATATAAGGGAATCGGGGTTGCCCATGTTACGACGCCTCTTTCCCTGACTGATGAACAAAAAAAGTCAATAGAGGAAAAACTGCTTGAGACAACATCCTATGACAAGATGGAGATCCATTACGGCGTAGATGAAGGATTGATCGGCGGCATGGTGATCCGTATCGGAGACAGGGTAGTGGACAGCAGTATCCAGACTAAATTAGAAGAGCTGAAACGGCAGCTTTTAGAGGTACGGCTTTGACCGTATTTATTGATAAATAATAAAGAAAGGTGCGAAAAGAACCATGAATTTAAAACCAGAAGAAATCAGTTCCGTTGTTAAAGAACAGATTCAAAGATATGCTTCTTCGCTGGAAGTTTCCGATGTGGGAACGGTTATTCAGGTAGCAGACGGTATTGCCAGAGTTCATGGTCTTTCCAATGCTATGCAGGGCGAGTTGTTAGAGTTCCCCGGCGAAGTATACGGTATGGTGCTGAACCTGGAAGAGGACAATGTAGGTGCCGTACTTTTGGGAAGTCATAAAAACATAAACGAAGGCGATATTGTAAAGACTACCGGCAGAGTGGTAGAGGTTCCTGTAGGCGATGCCCTCTTAGGGCGTGTTGTAAACGCTTTGGGACAGCCTATTGATGGAAAGGGACCTGTTCAGACTGACAAATTCCGTCAGATCGAGAGAGTGGCGTCCGGCGTTATTACCCGTAAGAGCGTGGATACACCTTTACAGACGGGTATTAAGGCTATCGATTCCATGGTACCCATCGGAAGAGGACAGAGGGAATTGATCATCGGTGACAGACAGACAGGTAAGACTGCTATTGCCATCGATACCATCATCAATCAAAAAGGACAGAATGTAAAATGTATCTATGTTGCGATCGGACAGAAAGCATCTACGGTTGCAAGTATTGTAAAAACTTTGGAGGAGTATGGAGCTATGGGCTATACCACGGTAGTAGCTTCTACTGCCAGCGAGCTGGCACCTCTTCAGTATATCGCTCCTTATTCAGGATGCGCCATCGGTGAGGAATGGATGGAGAACGGTGAAGATGTACTGGTCATCTATGATGACTTAAGTAAACATGCTACCGCTTACCGTACACTTTCCCTGCTGCTTAGAAGACCTCCGGGACGTGAAGCATACCCCGGTGATGTATTCTATCTGCATTCCAGATTATTAGAGCGTGCGGCAAGAATGAGTGAGGAATACGGCGGCGGCTCCTTAACTGCCCTTCCTATTATTGAAACCCAGGCAGGCGATGTATCTGCATACATACCCACCAATGTTATTTCCATTACCGACGGTCAGATTTATCTGGAGACAGAAATGTTTAATTCCGGTTTCCGTCCTGCGGTAAATGCGGGTCTTTCCGTATCCCGTGTAGGTGGTGCGGCACAGATCAAAGCTATGAAGAAGATCGCAGCGCCTATCCGTGTGGAATTGGCACAGTACAGAGAGCTGGCAGCATTTGCTCAGTTTGGTTCTGAGCTGGATGCAGATACCAAAGAGAAGCTGGCACAAGGTGAAAGGATCAAAGAGATCTTAAAGCAGCCTCAGTATCAGCCCATGCCGGTTCAGTATCAGATCCTCATTATTTATGCAGCTACCAACAAATATCTGTTGGATATTCCGGTTGAAGATATTACCAGATTTGAGACAGAATTCTTCACCTATGTGGATACCAAATATCCTGAGATTCCGGAAAGTATTGCAAAAGAAAAGGTAATCTCCGATGAGATCGAAGAGAAGCTGATTCAGGCGATCAAAGACTTTAAAGCAGATTTTGCGAAGTAAACAAGCAACAGAAAGTAAAGGTGATAAACTATGGCTTCCATGAGAAGTATCAAAAGACGTAAGGTCAGTGTCCAAAGCACTCAGCAGATCACCAAGGCCATGAAGCTTGTATCTACCGTAAAGCTGCAAAGGGCAAAAGGGCGGGCTGAAAAGTCCAAGGCCTACTTTGAATGCATTTATGCTACGGTGAAAAGTATTCTTGCAAGGACCGGTTTTATCGATCATCCATATTTAAGACCTGCCGAAAGCGGCAAGAAAGCAATTGTTGTCATTACCTCCAATAGAGGTCTTGCAGGCGGGTATAACTCCAATGTGATCAAGTTGGTTACCAAAGGAGATTTTAAAAAGGAAGATGTGAAGATCTACGCAGTGGGAAGGAAAGGAAAAGATGCTTTCACCCGCTATGGATATGAGATCGCAGCAGATCATTCCGATATGATAGAAGAACCGGCTTATGTAGATGCAATGCAGATAAGTAATGAGCTTTTAAAGGCTTTCTCTGAAGGAGAGATCGGTGAGATCTATCTGGCATATACCGCATTTAAAAATACCGTAAGCCATGTACCGACTCTGCTTAAGCTGCTTCCTGTTGAACCCGGCAAGGAGGGTGAGGAGGAAGGAAGCATAGCAGATGAAAAGGCTCTTATGAACTTTGAGCAGGATGAGGAAGAGGCTCTTGCGATGCTGATTCCCAAGTATGTGACCAGCCTGATTTATGGAGGCATGGTAGAAGCGGTTGCAAGTGAAAACGGAGCCAGAATGCAGGCTATGGATTCTGCGACCAGCAATGCGGAAGAAATGATAGAAAAATTGTCCTTACAATACAATAGAGCCCGTCAGGGATCTATTACACAGGAATTAACCGAAATTATAGCTGGAGCGGAAGCGATCAGCTAGAAAGAAGGAGTGAAAAGAGAAAATGGCAGAAACAGCAGTTGGAAAAATCACTCAGATCATCGGTGCCGTACTGGATATTAAGTTTTCGGAGGGAAACCTGCCGGAGATTAATGAAGCAATTAAGATCAACACCAAAGATGGCGGTGTTTTGGTTGTGGAAGTAGCGCAGCACCTGGGAGACGATACGGTAAGATGTATTGCCATGGGTTCCACTGACGGACTGGTAAGAGGAATGGATGCTATTGCAACCGGCTCCTCCATTACAGTGCCTGTGGGTGAGAAAACATTGGGACGTATCTTCAATGTTCTGGGAGAAGTAATCGATAATAAACCGGCTCCTACGGATGTTTCCTATGAGCCGATCCACAGACCCGCTCCCGAATTTGCGGAGCAGTCTACAGAGACAGAGCTTTTAGAGACCGGTATTAAGGTGGTTGATCTGCTCTGCCCCTACCAGAAAGGTGGTAAGATCGGTCTGTTCGGTGGTGCCGGTGTAGGTAAGACCGTATTGATCCAGGAGCTGATCCGTAACATTGCTACAGAGCATGGCGGATACTCCGTATTTACCGGTGTAGGTGAGCGTACCAGAGAAGGAAACGACCTGTATCATGAAATGACAGAGTCCGGCGTTATTGACAAGACCACCATGGTATTCGGTCAGATGAATGAGCCGCCGGGAGCCAGAATGAGAGTTGGTCTGACAGGACTTACCATGGCAGAATATTTCCGTGACAAAGGTGGAAAGGATGTATTGTTGTTCATCGACAACATTTTCCGTTTTACCCAGGCGGGTTCAGAGGTGTCCGCGCTGCTTGGCCGTATGCCATCAGCGGTAGGTTATCAGCCCACCTTACAGACAGAGATGGGTGCTCTTCAGGAGCGTATCACATCCACCAAGAATGGTTCCATTACTTCCGTTCAGGCGGTATATGTGCCTGCCGATGACTTAACTGACCCGGCACCGGCAACAACCTTTGCCCACTTGGATGCTACCACCGTTCTTTCCCGTTCCATTGCGGAGTTGGGTATTTATCCTGCCGTGGATCCTTTGGAGTCTACCTCCCGTATCCTGGATCCTCGTATCGTAGGTGAAGAACATTATCAGGTAGCCCGCGGTGTGCAGGAGATCTTACAGAAGTATAAAGAATTACAGGATATTATCGCTATTCTGGGTATGGATGAGCTTTCCGAAGATGATAAGCTGGTAGTAAACAGAGCCAGAAAGGTACAAAGATTTTTATCTCAGCCTTTCTTCGTAGCTACCCAGTTTACCGGCAAAGACGGAAAATATGTTCCATTAAGTGAAACCATCCGTGGATTTAAAGAAATTCTGGAAGGAAAGCACGATGACATTCCGGAAAGCTACTTCTTGAGCGTGGGAAGCATCGACGAAGTGGTTGCCCAGAAAGGATAGGGGTGTGATGGAGAATGGCAAGTGAAAATGCATTTGATTTAAGGATCATTACACCGGACCGTATTTTCTATGAAGGAACGGTTGAAATGGTGGAATTCAATACCACCGAAGGAGAAATCGGTATATACAAAAAACATATTCCCATGACGGTGATCATAAAGCCGGGAATCTTAACCATTACGGAGAAACATGATGAGGATCCCAAGGAAGCAGCCCTTCATGCAGGATTTGCAGAAATTCTCCCGGATAAGGTTACGATCATGGCGGAGATCGTGGAATGGCCTGCAGAGATCGACTCTGAGAGAGCGGAGCAGGCAAAAGAACGGGCTATGGACAGATTGCAGAACAAGACAACGGAAACTGATATTGCAAGAGCGGAAACCGCTTTACAGCGTGCGATCGCCCGTATTGAAGTATTGCGATAAGCAAATGTTGATCGGCGGCAGATTTTCTGCCGCTGATATTTTTGTGGATTTCTTATGTAAGATCAAATTTACTATTTGGCAGCGGTATTAAAATAAAAGGAACGATATGGGAGAATGGCTCATAAAATAATAAAAAACGGAGTCGTTTTGTTTATGGAGCAGAGAAAAATTCTTCCTTTTTATATGACCTATCCCCTCCCCTTATATTATGAAGATGAGCATGAATTGATCAAGGATATGGAATATCTGCAGGGACAGCATTCTGTGGAGATCAGGACGCTTCAAAAAGAAGTCGCTCAGATGATAAACCTGATGGATTACAATGGCAGCATGATCTATGATGAATATCCGGATCGATTTTTGATGCAGAAACAGGGGAAAGATATGGCGGATAAGATCCGCAAAAAATATAAAGAAGAAGTAGAAAGTCCTGTATTTAAAATATTGGACTGGGATGGATTTGAGGAGATCATTATGCTTCTTTTACAGGAAGAGGTATTAAAAAGACGGCATCGGAAAAACAGAGGCTATTTAAGATTTTAAAACAACTCTTGTTAAGATAAATTTTAGTTGTGGTTTTTGTGGAAAGGAATTAGAATATAGTCATAGTCACTTTACTATGGCTATATTTTTCTATGGAAAAAGGAAAGCAATGGATAAATTAGAGCAACTTCTTACGCGTATTTTAAATGAGAGTCTGATACAGGTTACCATCAGCGGGAAAAAGTCGGGCAGCAGGGAAGATGGGATCATCAAGATCCAGATAAGACCCGTCCGCATCAAGGACAGGCTGCTGTTTCAGGCAGCCCGCTATGGAAAAGATAAAGTGTTTCATGAAAACCTGACAAGTGAAGAAACAAAAATTTTTATAAAAGAAGCTTTAAAAAGTTACAAGCAGCTTCAGGCCAAAGGAGACCGGTATATGGCTTCCGTCTTATCGGGAAAGAAGGATAATTATTCCATAAAATGGAAGGACATGCAGGAAGAAAATAGGTCCTCCTTTTCTCATGACCGGGAAAAAGAATATATATTGTCCGGAGATACACCGATTCCTTTTTTGGTGGATCTGGGTGTGCAGACTAAGGATGGAAAGATCGTAAAAAGCAAGTATGACAAATTCCGACAGATCAACCGTTTCTTAGAATATATTAGGGATATTCTACCGGAACTGCCAAAGGATCGGGAAATTTCTGTTTTGGATTTTGGATGCGGCAAAAGCTATCTTACTTTTGCCATGTACTATTATCTAAAAATATTAAAAGGACTGGATGTTTCTATTATTGGACTTGATCTCAAAGAAGATGTGATAAAAACCTGTAATGATCTGAAAGAAAAATATGGTTATCATAAGCTAACATTTTTAACGGGTGATATCGGAGGATATGAAGGAAGGACGCAGGTGGATATGGTCGTCACCCTTCATGCCTGTGATACAGCCACAGACTATGCCATAGCAAAAGCAGTAGCTTGGAATGCAAAGGTGATCTTAACTGTTCCCTGCTGTCAGCATGAATTAAACGGACAGATTTATAATGAATTGATGGAACCTGTATTTAAGCATGGTCTGTTAAAGGAGCGTATGGCCGCTCTGTTGACGGACGGGCTTAGGGCCTCTCTTTTGGAACAGGCCGGTTATCAGGTGCAGGTACTGGAATTTATTGATATGGAACATACTCCTAAAAACATATTGCTGCGTTGTGTGCGGCGTGACCATATCAGGCCAAAACAGAAAGAAACCTGTGAAGAACTTTCTGCATTTTTTCATGTGCAGCCCACTTTGTTAAGGCTGCTGAAAGAAGACTAAGAGGACTCAAAATGAAAAAAGGATTGATCAAAGGCATTGTATGCTTTGTTACATTTTTCATATCCCTGTTTACTATAAGTGCTGTTATGAACCGAGGCAATACGGATACCACCATGGAAATGAGTGAAGCCTCCTATCCTCTTGTATACATTAATTATGAGGGAAAGCATATTAACAGCCTTCATGGTTATGCAAACGAAATGGATATATCCTATATGCGTGATACCATAACTCCACTGGGGGCGGACAGACAGATCTCTTTATATTTGGAAAAGTATAAAAACGAGATCACATCCCTTTCCTTTGAAGTTCGCTCTATTGATGGAGACCGCCTTATAGAAAATTCTCAGATCTACAATTATAAGGAGCAGGATAATTTTATATCTGCAGACATTATCTTAAAGGATCTGATCGATGCAGATACAGAGTATGAATTTATTTTGATCGTAGGAACTTCCGGGGGAAGATCGATACGCTATTACACCCGTATCATTCAAAGAAGCGAGAACCATGCAGGAGAAGAAATCCGATTTATCAATGATTTTCATGAGAAAACTTTTGATAAGGAAGCGGCAAGGGATCTGACCATGTATTTGGAAACAGATGAGACGGGGGACAATACCACCTTTTCACATGTCAATATCCACAGCAGCTTTGCTCAGATCACATGGGGTAATCTGGATGTGGAAAAAATATCCGAACCACAGATCTATGTAACAGAGCTGTTTCGGGAAACCATGCGGGCTAAGGTGACTTATTTTGTTCGGGTCAGGACGCAAAACGGAGAACGGATCTGCCGGGTAGAAGAGTTTTATCGACTGCGGTATGGTACCCAGCGTATCTATCTGCTGGATTTTGATCGAACCATGAATGAAGTATTTGAAATGGAGCTGGATGCCTTTAACAATAACAAGCTGGATCTGGGCATCAGAAATGCAGATGTTGAGATCATGGAAAGTGAAGATGGGGGTATTTTTGCCTTCGTATCGGAGGGACGGCTGTTTTGCTATAATTCTTCCAGCAATCGTTTTTCCCAGCTCTTTGGGTTCTATGGGGAAGGAAACGAGGATGAGCGAACTTATTATGACCAAAATGAGATTCGGATATTAAGTGTGGATGAAACAGGAAATGTGCAGTTTTTGATATATGGTTATATGAACCGCGGCACCCATGAAGGAAATATGGGGGTAGTAGTATATTTTTATAACGGTGCGCTAAATACCATTGAGGAGGAAGCTTTTATACCTTTTGACAAATCCTTTGCCGTGTTGAAAGAGGATATGGAACAGCTTACCTATTTAAATAACAATAATGAACTTTTCCTGTATTTGAATAATACACTCTTTTGCATCCGACTGGAAGAAAACAGCTATGAAACAGTGGTGGAAAATCTGCCAAGAGGAAGCTTGAAGGTATCCAAGTCTAACCGTATGATCGTTTGGCCGGAAGGGACGGACCTTGCCAGAAGCACAAAATTAAATCTGATGAATCTGAATAGCAGAAATGTATCTTTAGTGGAAGCGGGAAACGGTAATTATATCAGACCACTGGGATTTATGGAAGAGGATCTGATATATGGTTTGATCAGAAGTACGGATGTATATACGGATAATGTGGGAAGTATGCTGATGCCTATGTTCCGTGTCAATATTGCCAGTGGAACAGATCAAAGCATTACGATGAATTATGAAAAGCCGGGTATATATGTATCTGACATTTCCATAGAAAGTAACCAGATCACTTTAAAACGGGTCAGAAAAGATGAGGGCAGCGGCGTATATACCAGTGTTGAAGATGATCAGATCATGAGTTCCGAAATTGAATTGTCAGGAGAGAATGCGGTAGAGGTGGTTGTGGCAGGCGATCTGGAAAAGATCATTCAAGTTGCTGCAAAAGGAAATTTTGTTACCAAGTCTCTGAAATTCCTGACCCCAAAAGAGGTAATGTACGAAGGAGGACATGAGGTAATGCTTCGTTATCCGGAGGATGATGAAGATAAATATTATGTATATGCCTCGGACGGAATTGAAGGAGTCTATTCCAATGTAGCGGAAGCAGTCATATATGCAGAGAGCATATCGGGCACCGTAGTCGGAGAGACAGGTGAATATATCTGGGTAAGGGGTAATCGCAGGCTTCAAAATCAGATTTCAAAAATAAACGGCACCATGGCTGATGAAAACAACTCATCTCTTGCTGTCTGCCTGAATACGATGCTGGCGGTAGAGGGAATTACCAGAAACAGTCAATACCTTTTAAATCACGGTGAAACTGCCCTGTCCATCCTGCAAAGCCAGATCCCGGATGGGGAAGTGCTGGATCTTAGCGGATGCAGTCTGGACGCAGTCCTCTATTATGTGGATAGGGATATTCCCGTTATGGCCATGTTAAACGACAGGAATGCAGTATTGATCATCGGCTTTAATGAACTGAATACCATTATTATGGATCCGTCTACCGGCACCATCTACAGAAAGGGCATGAATGATTCAAAAGAATGGTTTAACCAAAACGGAAATCAGTTTATTGCCTGCTTTACCGAAAGATGATCTGACGGTATTTTTGCAACACAAATAAAAGTAATGTGCCCAAAATCCCACAGGATATTACTTCTCCCGCTCCCACTGTGACCATGAAAAAAGGGATACCGCCGGGAAAGGCATAGGCATAGTGTAAAACAAAAGGAATGATCAAGGTGTTGGAAAGAATGGGTGGCAGAGGTGCCATCCATTTCCATTTTTTAAGAAGATAGGTGCCTATAGCCCCAAGCAAAGTTGCAAGACTCCCAAAAAGAATATCCCAAATGGGGGCGCCAATAACAAAATTGCTTAACAGGCATCCTATAAATAATCCGGGAATGGCGGCGGGAGTGAAAAAGGGTAAGATGGTAAGGGCTTCGGAAATCCGAACTTGAATGGCGCCGTTTGCCAGATTAAAGGCATCAATGAGAAGAGTCAGCACCACATAGATAGCAGCAATGGCAGCTGCCTGTGTGACAAAATACGCATTTCTTTGTTTCATTTTATGTCTCCTTTAGTTTTGTTTTTTCTCTGCATAAGCAGATGGGTCAGGAAGGTCTCGAACTGACCGGTATCGCTCCAAATTGTAGTTGAAAAAGGAGCAACATGGCAAGTGTAACATAATGTCAATGAAATTGCAATGAAATGGATTGACTTTTTTGCAACCATAATTTACCATGAACATAGTCAATTTTATATAAGGAGGAGATCTAAATGGACTTTTTAAACAAAGTATCCGCAAAAGCGGGAGAAACATTTCAGAACATTAAAGATAGCGAAGTGACAAAAAAGGCGAAAAATTATGCCGGCATTCCCGGATTGCAGCTTCAGATCAGCAAGTGTGAGAGCCAGATCAGAAAAGCATATGAAGAGATCGGAAAGGCTTACTATGATGCTCATGAAGATGAAGAGCAGGCAGAGTATGCAGAACTGTTTGAAAACATAAAAGAAAATAAAAAGAAAATCGGCCAGTTAAAGGCCGACATTGAAGATAAGAAAAAAGGCGGAGAGGCCGCAGCAGATGCAAAAGACGGATATTCTGTTGGAAAGGTTTGTCCGATCTGTGGCAGAACCGTTCCGGACGAATCCGCATTTTGCAATATCTGTGGGCATCAGTTCTAAGTTATACTTCTTTGTTTTTATATTTGTTCAGCAGAGTTTGTATCCTGTCACTGGGATTTAACAGATCGCTGATGGATGCATCATGATTTAAGGTATCAATGATATAAGCGATATATTTGCTCATATCGCAGTTGATATAATAGGGCCGTTCTAAAAGTTCCGGAGCCTGATAGATCAAATTAGTAGTCAGGATCTCGTCTATGATACCTTCCTCATAAGCCTGGTCAAATTTTTTCAGGCCATTGGTAAACAGACCAAAGGAGGCACAGATAAAGATCCGGTTTGCTTTTCGTTTCTTTAAGGCAGCGGCTACTTCCAATACGCTTTCGCCGGAGGAGATCATATCGTCTACCACAATAATATCTTTTCCTTCCACGCTGGAGCCTAAAAATTCATGGGCAACGATGGGATTCCTGCCGTCTACGATACGGGTATAATCCCTTCTCTTATAAAACATACCCATATCCAGTCCAAGCACATTGGCGATATAGATAGCCCGACTCATACCGCCTTCATCGGGGCTGACTACCATCATGTGGTCGGAATCAATGGTCAGATCTTTCACATGGGAAAGCAGGCCCTTGATAAACTGATATGCAGGCTGGACGGTTTCAAACCCGTTTAGGGGGATTGCATTTTGAACCCGGGCATCATGAGCATCAAAGGTAATGATATTATCCACCCCCATACTTACAAGCTCCTGAAGAGCGATGGCGCAGTCCAGAGACTCTCGGGAGCTTCTTTTATGCTGTCTGCTCTCATACAGGAAAGGCATGATGACCGTAATGCGGCGGGCTTTTCCGCCTACTGCAGCAATGATCCTTTTCAGATCCTGAAAATGATCGTCAGGGGACATATGGTTAGGATGTCCACAAAGTGAATAAGTAAGGGAATAATTGGCCACATCTACCAAGAGATATAGATCGGTACCACGAACGGATTCCATGATAACACCTTTGGCCTCACCGGAACCAAAACGAGGGACCTTAGTCTTTAACAGATAAGAATCTCTCTGATAGCCCTTAAACGCAAGGCTGTCACTGTGGGCATTTTCCCTCTCCGTACGCCAATCTACCAGGTAGCGATTCACTTTTTCTCCAAGAGGCTTACACCCTTCTAAAGCGATGATACCGAGTGAACCTACCGGAATGGTTTCCAGATTCCTTAATTCTTCGCGTTTGGACATGATAAAATCCTCACTTTCTATTTTCTTGCATTTTTTTCAACATTCTAATATCCCGGCCTTCAAATTTGCAAAAAGTATAACGACTGCTAAGACGGGAAAAAATTCTTTCGGAATAACGCCGGTTTAGTTCATCCAGCGTTAGATTTGTAGAGATCAGTGTTGCTTTTCGGAGCAAGTCCCGGTTGTTTAAGCAAGTGAACAGATCTGCCCTTGCCCGATCGGTGATCGCTTCTGCACCCAAATCATCTATGATCAAAAGATCACATTGATTGACATCTTCCATAAAAGAAAAATAAGAACTTTTGTCATCAACAAACCGAAGATCCACCAGATTTTTAAAAAGTTTATCTGCGCTGCAATATGTAACGGAACATCCTTTTTCCATTAACGCTTTGGCAATACAGCAGGAAAGGAATGTCTTGCCGGTACCCACATTACCATAAAATATCAGATTTTGATAGTCTATATCAAAATTTTTTATAAAATTTCTACTGATATTTAATGCTTGGGCATAATGCTGGCTTTCCTTTTCGTCAAAAAATTCAAAAGAAAGTGTGTCAAAATTTTGCTTCTGGATTAAATCGTAAATACCTGACTGTTCAAACAATAGCCTTGTCTGGGCTTCCATAAAGCAACTGCACTTTTGGCGGCTTTCAGGAAGAAAACCTGTATCTTTGCATTTGGTGCAGACATATATGGGCAAAAGATAGTCGGCCGCAAATCCGGCTTCTTTTAAAATTTGGTCCCGCTTGTCCTTTAACAGGTTTTCCTGATCTGTTAAAAGTGCAAAAGTTTCTGTATCGCCATTTAACTGAGCCTGCATTTTTTTCATACGAAAGGAACGAATGGAATCTTCGCATTCCGAATAGGCAGGCGCCTTTTTACTCACATCTTCCTGTCTCTTTAGCTGTATGTAATGATTTTCCAAACGGATATTGTCGTATTTTTCTAAAATAGAATCAAACTGTTTGTTGCTTAAACCCATAATCGTACCTCGTCGGTCTGTCTGTTAATTGCTTAATAACATCTTTTCCAGGGCGTTATAGTCATAAGAACGCTGTGCAAAATCATTAAAACCGCCATCTTTTTTAGAAGAGGGAAGAGGAGTTTTCTGGTGAGAAGAATCCAAAGCTTCAATATCTCGAACACTCTTTACATTTGCTTCATGCCATTTGCTGAGAATTCCGTCAGCATAGGGAAAACGGTTGCGATCCACTTTAAGTACTGTCCGTTCGCAGGCCTTTAGGATCACATCATAGGAAAAACCAAAGGTATCAAACCATTTGCGGATATAAGCGATCTCCGGATCCGTAGGAGTTGTAGTCTTGCCCAAAGCCTGCATGATTCCATAAACCTGTTTATCAAACTTGGCAGTACGCAGTTTGGCCTCTTTGACAGAAGTAATATGAGATTCAGACCAATCAATCGCTACCTTTTCCATGTAAGAAAACTGCTTTTTGCCTTTACCGACACAATACTGAATCAGATAATCGATCAAGTCCGGCTCAAACTTTAAGGTGTCATAGATAAAGAAAAGAGTTTCCACATCACTTCTGGAAAGCATTTTTCCTGTATACTGCTCGGCAACAAAAATAATCTGAGCTGTCTCGTTGTTATTTCGAAATACCTCTAAGTCATCGGCAGTAAATACTGTCTTCGGAGAAGCAGGGACAGGAGTAGGAACAGGTGCCAGTTTGGGAGTAAGGGGCACAATTTCAGCCGTAGCGTTTAAACTGGGAAAGGGGAGAATATGAACCGCCTTTAAATTTTGCTCGCTGTCATAATCAAGGGAAAGCAGTTTTTGTTTTTCCCAATAACGAAGTGCGCGCAATACATCCTTTTCCATATAATTAAATCTGTCTGCAATATCAGAAAGGCTAAAGGGCAGATTGGCGTTGGTCATACGAACCAGATACAGATAAATCTTGATCTGGGCAACATTAGCCTCTACCATATATTCATCAATAAACTGATTGGATATAATGGTAGCATTGAAATCCTGATCCTTGTAAACGGTCAAATGTGTCATCTCATCACCTGTTCATCTCATTCTTTAAAGCAAATGAAGTATAGCACAATCTACAGAAAAATGAAATAGGAAATTTTTCGTAACCCCGCATAAATACTGGGTTTGTGAGACTTTGTTTAAATTGTGGATACTGTGGATAGCCAGTCCACATAACATGCACTTTTTGTCGATGAAGCAGGATAAATCTAAATTCTTTTATCGATTTGGATCATCCTTATGTAAACAAAAATATCCACAAAGAAAAGTGAACAACCGGAACCGATTCTTTGTGGATAGTGTGGATAATTATTTTTTCAAAAGGTCTTCTCCAATATTTACAACATCTCCCGCCCCCATAGTTATCAACAAATCGCCTGGGGAATAATTTTCCTTTAAAAATTTTTCAATTTCTTCAAAACTGGAAAAATAATCGCAGGTTGTTCCTAGTTTTTGGATCTCATCTAAGAGCATCTTTGAACTGATTCCCAGATAGTTTTTTTCTCTTGCAGCATAAATATCGGTAAGCACCACATGATCCGCAGCGGTCAGGGCTTCTGCAAATTGGGACAGGAAAGCCTTTGTGCGGGTATAAGTATGGGGCTGAAATATGCACCACAGTTTTTTATGGGGATATTTTGCCGCCGCCGCGAGGGTGGCGGTAATTTCTGTAGGATGGTGGGCATAGTCATCGATGATGGTAACGCCGTCGCACTCTCCTTTGATCTGAAAACGGCGTTCTGTACCATGAAACTCTGCCAATGCTTTTTTGATATCGTCAAAGGAAATGCCAAGCACATCTGCCAAAGCCGCCGCCGCAATGGCATTATACAGGTTATGCTCTCCGGGCACGCCGAGAGAAATTCTTTCCCGCTTTCCCTGATGGCATAAGTCAAAACTGGGTCTGGCAAATTCATCATATTGAATATTCTCGGGGTAATAGTCACAAGAATCATCTTTTCCGTAAGTCAGGATCCTGCAGGAAAGAGAAGCTGTTATCTCTTCCAGAGTATCTATTTCGCCGTTTAAGATCAAAGTTCCATCCGCCGGCAGCAGCTTGGCAAATTGATGGAATGAATTGCGGATATCCGTAATATCTTTAAAAAAGTCCATATGATCTTCTTCTATGTTAAGGATCAGGCTGATCTTGGGAAAAAAGCTTAAAAAACTATTGGTATATTCACAGGCTTCCGTAACGAAGACGGGAGAAGCTCCTACCCGGATATTGCCGTTTATGGAAGGCAGGATGCCGCCCACGGATATGGTGGGATCCAAATCTGCGTTAAGAAGGATCTCACTGATCATAGAAGTGGTAGTGGTCTTGCCGTGGGTTCCGCTTACGGCAATGGGAGTATCATAGTTGCACATCATTTGGCCTAAAAGCTCTGCCCTGGTCAGACAGGGAATGGAAGCTTCCTTGGCAGCGTGAAGTTCCGGATTGTCATCTTTGATGGCAGCGGTATAAACAACCGCATCTATGTCTTCCGTAATGTTTTCCGCCCGCTGTCCGTAAAGTACATGAGCCCCTAATTTTTCCAGATGTTCGGTAAGCTGGCTCTCTTTTGAATCTGAACCGGAAACGGTAAATCCCCGATCCAGTAAAACTTCTGCAAGACCGCTCATGCTGATACCGCCGATTCCGATAAAATGAATGTGGATCGGATGATTAAAATCAATATGATACATGAATACACTTCCTATTCTTTTTCTGCCGCAATAGGGGCAGAAGGATTCTTTCTTTATTATTATAACTGTCTGTGGGATAAAAACCAACTGCTAATTTTAAATTAAGGAAAAGGAGAGATTAGACATTTTTTACAACGCATGGTACTAAAATCCTAGAAAATAAATTGCAACAGTGTACAAAATAACGAAAAAACAAAAATTTTCGACAGGGATTTTGTCTAAATTTTACATACAGTCTAAAAATTTGGGAGAATTTATTAGTAAAAAATATTCACTTTGCATAGATAGTATGCTATAATCAATTTATTCTTTATAAATAATTCTTTTCGTAATATTGGTTGGTTGGATATTTGGAGAGATAGCAAGAGGTGATGACATGATTAAGAAAGAAATGATTGCCATGCTGTTAGCCGGTGGACAGGGCAGCAGACTTGGCGTACTGACAGCAAAGGTAGCGAAACCAGCCGTATCCTTTGGCGGCAAATACCGCATTATCGACTTCCCTTTAAGTAACTGTATTAATTCGGGAGTTGACACGGTAGGTGTACTGACCCAGTATCAGCCCCTTAGGCTGAATACCCACATTGGAATCGGTATCCCGTGGGATCTGGACAGAAATATAGGCGGCGTTACGGTGCTTCCTCCTTATGAGAAAAGCGCAAATACTGAGTGGTATACAGGTACGGCAAATGCCATCTATCAGAATATCGCTTACATGGACAGTTTTAATCCGGAATATGTGTTGATCTTGTCCGGCGACCATATTTATAAAATGGATTATGAAGTGATGTTGGATTATCATAAGGCAAAGGGTGCAGAGGTTACGCTTGCAGCTATGCCTGTTCCGCTGGAAGAAGCTAAGAGATTTGGTATTTTGATCACTGACGAAGATCGTAAGATCAACGAGTTTGAAGAAAAGCCTGAAAATCCCAGAAGCAATCTGGCCAGCATGGGTATTTACATATTTAATTGGAAGACATTGAAAGAGGCGTTGATCGCAAACGCACAGCAGCCCTCCTTGGATTTCGGCAAGCATGTCATTCCTTACTGCCATAGTAATGGCGCACCTTGTTATGCATATGAGTATAACGGATACTGGAAGGATGTAGGAACCCTTCATTCTTATTGGGAAGCCAATATGGAATTGATCGATATTGTTCCGGAGTTCAACCTTTACGAAGAGTATTGGAAAATATACACGAAGTGTGACAAGCTTCCGCCTCAGTATATTTCTTCTGACGGCGAGATTGAGAAGTGTATCATCGGTGAAGGCGCACAGATATATGGAAAGGTCTATAATTCCGTGATCGGCTGCGGCGTTACTATCGGTGAAGGTACGGTGGTAAGAGATTCCATCATCATGAATGATGCGCAGATCGGATTTGGCGGCAACATTGAAAAGGCGATCATTGCTGAGAATGTTACCATTGGAGACAATGTAAAGATCGGTGTGGGTGAAGAAGTGGATAATGATACCGCGCCTCATATTTATAATCACGGACTGGTTTGTGTAGGAGAGAAATCCGTTGTTCCAAGCGGTGTTACCATTGGAAAAAATGTAGTGATTTCCGGTACGACCAGTGAAGGAGATTATGCCGACATGAGTCTGGCAAGTGGAAAATCTTTGATTAAGGCAGGTGATGAGGTATGAGAGCGATAGGAATTATTTTAGCCGGCGGCAACAATCACAGGATGGGAGATTTGTCCAAGAAAAGAGCGATTTCCGCTATGCCCATCGCAGGAAGCTACCGCAGTATTGACTTTGCACTGAGCAACATGACCAACTCCCATATACAGAAAGTAGGCGTATTTACCCAATACAATGCCAGAAGCTTAAATGAACATTTAAGTTCCTCCAAGTGGTGGGATTTCGGTAGAAAACAGGGTGGCCTGTTTGTCTTTACACCTACGGTTACCAGCGATAACAATTCCTGGTACAGAGGTACGGCAGATGCCATCTACCAGAATCTTTCCTTCTTAAAGGAAAGTCATGAGCCTTATGTAGTAATTGCATCCGGCGACTGTGTATACAAAATGGACTACAACAAAGTGCTGGAGTATCATATTGCGAAGAAGGCTGATATTACAGTTGTCTGCAAGGATATGGAAGCAGGAGAAAGCATTGAGCGTTACGGAACTGTTAAGATGAATGCGGATTTCCGTATCGAGGATTTTGAAGAGAAACCTATCGTTGCAAAGACCAACACCATTTCCTGCGGTATTTATGTGATCCGTAGGAGACAGCTTATCGAGCTGATCGAAAAATGTGCGGAAGAAAATCTTTATGATTTTGTTAAGGATATCCTGATTCGTTATAAGAACCTGAAGAGGATCTTTGGCTATAAGATGACGGATTACTGGAAAAACATTGCTACCATCGAGGATTATTATGCTACCAATATGGACTTTTTGGATCCTCATGTCCGCAACTATTTCTTCCGTGAGTATCCTGATATCTACTCCAAAGTAGATGACCTGCCGCCCGCAAAATATAATGTGGGAGCAAAACTGAAAAACTGCCTGATTTCCAGCGGCAGCATCATTAACGGAACAGTGGAAGATTCCGTTATCTTCAAGAAGGTTTTTGTGGGTAACAATTGTACCATTAAAAACTCAGTGATTCTCAATGATGTTTACATCGGAGACAACACTTATATTGAGAACTGTATCATTGAAAGTCACGATACGATTCGCGCTAATTCTTACTTGAAAGGAGAAGATGGCATTAAGGTTGTAGTTGAACAAAATGACAGGTTTGTTATTTAGCCTGTAAGGGACTAAGGGGGAAAGCATATGAACATTACGGACGTACATGTACGAAAGATCAATCATGAAGGCAAGATGAAGGCCGTTGTATCCATCACCCTGGATGATGTATTTGTCGTACATGACATCAAAGTCATTGACGGCGAAAAAGGTTTATTCATTGCGATGCCCAGCAAAAAAACAGCCGACGGAGAGTATAGGGATATCGCACATCCCATCAATTCGGAGACAAGAGAAATGATCCAGACAATAATTTTAAAGGCATACGAAGAGGCTCTTGCCGCTCCGGAGCCGGAAGAGTGAAAAATTAAGTTTTTTCGAGAAGGTTTGTGGGGTAAAAAAGGAACCGTTCAGGTACGGTTCCTTTTTTCGTGGAGAAAAGTAAAATAAAAAAGAAAAATTCAAGTTTATAAATTGACTGGTTTTTGGTATGATAGAGACAGTAAGAATGGAAAATCTTAGATAATACATAAAGTAAGAAAGGAAGTAAGAGCATGAGAATTGGTATTGTTGGTTACGGTAATCTGGGAAGAGGAATTGAATGCGGGATAAAACAGAATGATGATATGGAACTATGTGCTGTTTTCACAAGAAGAGATCCAAATACAGTGAAGATCCTGACAGAGGGGGTACCTGTTTACTCTGTAGGGGAGATTGAAAAGCATAAGGATGAATTGGATGTGGTGATCCTCTGTGGCGGCAGCGCAACAGATCTGCCTGTGCAGACGCCGGAATATGTAAAATACTTTAATGTGGTGGATAGCTTTGATACCCATGCCAAAATACCGGAGCATTTTGATCATGTCAATGCTGAGGCAGAAAAAAACGGGCATGTGGCTTTGATCTCCTGCGGCTGGGATCCGGGTATGTTCTCTTTGAATCGTCTGTATGCCAATGCCGTTCTGCCGGAAGGAAATGATTATACATTCTGGGGAAAGGGTGTCAGCCAGGGTCATTCCGATGCCATTCGGAGAGTGGAAGGAGTAAAGGACGGAAAGCAGTATACCATTCCTGTAGAGAGTGCTTTGGCTCAGGTTAGAAACGGGGAAAATCCGGAGCTTACTACCAGACAAAAACATATCAGGGAATGCTTTGTGGTAGCAGAGGAAGGCGCCGACCGGGCAAAGATCGAAGAGACCATTAAAACCATGCCCAATTATTTTGCAGACTATGATACGACTGTTCATTTTATCAGTGAAGAAGAGCTGAAAAGAGATCACAGCGGTATCCCTCACGGAGGCTTTGTATTTAGAACGGGCGTCACCGGCTGGAACAAGGAGCACAGCCATGTGATCGAATATAGCCTGAAACTGGATTCCAATCCGGAATTTACTGCCTCTGTGCTGCTTGCTTATGCAAGGGCAGTGTGCCGTCTCCAAAAGGAAGGACAAAAGGGCTGCAAGACTGTATTCGATATTGCACCGGCTTATTTGTCTCCCAAATCAGGAGAGGAATTAAGAGCTCATCTCTTATAATGAGAAGGAAATGCTGAATGTAAGGACAGGAACGAGACATGTGGATCATTGCAGGACTGGGAAACCCATCCTATCAGTATGCGAAAACAAGACATAATGCAGGCTTTGATGCTATGGATTGTTTGGCAGAAAAATACGGAATCGATATCAAAGAAAAAAAGCATAATGCCCTTGTGGGAAAAGGGATCATAGAAGGAGAAAAGGTAGTATTGTTAAAGCCTCAGACTTTTATGAATTTAAGCGGGGAAAGCATTCGGTCTGCCTTGGATTTCTACAAGGTGGATGAGAAGGAAAATCTTTTGGTGATCTATGACGACATTTCCCTATCTCCCGGTCAGCTCCGCATTCGTAAAAAGGGGAGTGCAGGTGGGCACAACGGGATAAAAAATATCATTGCCCATTTGGGACACGATACCTTTGTCAGGATCAAAATAGGGGTAGGAGAAAAGCCGGAAGGCTATGATCTGGTAGATTATGTATTGGGGCATTTCTCAAAGGATGAAAGACAGGTTATGGAAGAAGCCTTTAGGGATACGGCAGAGGCTGTGGCAGTCATTTTAAATGAAGGTGCCGATGCCGCTATGAATCT
The DNA here is from genome assembly GCA_022510725.1 of Lachnospiraceae bacterium. Classification (GTDB taxonomy): domain Bacteria; phylum Bacillota; class Clostridia; order Lachnospirales; family Lachnospiraceae; genus UBA2882. The sequence goes on along the minus strand of JAFLSW010000012.1, from coordinate 9,905 downwards.
ATTCAATAAAAAGAGGTTGGAACAGTGAAGGTATTGCGGGAATGCTTAGAGGGTCTTTCGGATTTTGAAGAAATGTTAAAAAACCTTCAGGAAGGGAAGACAATAGGAATATCCGGCTGTATGGATTCTCAAAAAGTGCATATGATGTGGGGGCTTTCCGAACATTTTCCCTATACGGTGGTTGCCACATATTCCGATAAGCGGGCAAAAGAGCTTTATGAGGATTTTTCTTTTTATACAAAGGATGTGATGTATTTTCCTGCAAAGGATTTTATTTTCTTTCAGGCGGATATCCATGGCAATAAGGTAACCAGAGAAAGGTTAAATGTGTACCGAAAGATTCTGGAAAAAGGACCGGTTACCGTGATCACTACCTTTGATGCTTTTATGGCACCCTGTATGCCTTTAGAGGTTTTGCGGGATCATGTCATTGCTCTTGATCAGGAAAGTGTCGTTGATGAAAGAGCGCTGGCGATCAAGCTGACTGCCATGGGATATGAGAGAGTGCCTCAGGTGGAAGCAGGAGGACAGTTTTCTCTCCGGGGCGGCATCGTTGATATATTTGATCTGACCGAAGAAAATCCATATCGTATTGAGCTTTGGGGGGATGAGATCGATTCTATCCGAAGCTTTGATGTATTGAGCCAGCGTTCCGTGGAACAGCTGACAGAAGTAACGATTTATCCGGCTTCAGAGGTTCTTTTAACTAACAAGCAAAAGGAAGAAGGCCTTAGTAAGATCAAAAAAGAAGCAAAGGAAGTGGAGGAGCAATTCCGGAAAGCCCATGAGCCGGAGCTTGCTACAAGAGTCCGCAATCAGATGGAGACTCTTAAAGAGCAGATGGAAGAGTTTGGGGGATTGGTCAATCTGGATAGTTATATCCACTATTTTTGTGATAAGACAGTTTTTTTCCCGGAACTTCTGCCTTCGGATGAAACAGTATTTTTTATTGATGAGCCTCTTCATGTGGAAGAACATACCAATGCCATTGAACTGGAGTTTCAGGAAAGCATGAAGAACCGGCTGGAAAAAGGATATACTCTTCCCGGTCAGACTAAGATCCTATATCCGGCAGCTGAAATAAAAGCATTTTTGCAGAAACGATCCCTTGCCTGCATTTCCACTCTGGATGGAAAAGCTCCCGGTATGGATATAGGCAGGAAATATTATATTACATCCAAAAGCATTGAGTCCTTTCACAATAGCTTTGAAGAGTTGTGCAAGGAATTAAAGCGTTATCAGAAAAATGGTTATAAGGTATTGTTGGTAACACCTTCCCGTACCAGGGCTAAGCGTTTATCGGACGAACTGCGTGACAGGGAGTTGTCCTGCTTTTACAGTGAAGATCCTTTGACTGTGCCGGGGGAAGGACAGATCATGTCTGTCTATGGACAGGTGCTAAAGGGATTTGCTTATCCTCACCTGAAATTTGTCCTGATCACGGAAAGTGATATCTTTGGCGTAAAACAACGGAAGAAAAAGCGAAAGAAACGCTACGAAGGTCAGAAGATCCAGGACTTTACCGATCTAAAGGTAGGAGATTATGTGGTCCATGAAAGCCATGGCCTTGGGGTGTATCAAGGGATAGAAAAAGTTGAGATAGACCATGTAGTTAAGGATTATATGAAGATCGCATATCGGGACGGCGGCATTTTATATGTGCGTGCCACCGGCTTTGATGTGATTCAAAAATATGCTGCGGCAGATGCCAGGAAGCCTAAGTTAAATAAATTGGGAACCCAGGAATGGGAAAAAACCAAGACGAAGGTAAAAGGCGCTGTCAGTGAAGTGGCAAAGGAATTGGTAGAGCTGTATGCCTTAAGAGCCAATCAGGAAGGTCATGCTTACGGAGCGGATACAATATGGCAAAAGGAATTTGAGGAACTGTTTCCCTATGAGGAGACCGAGGACCAGCTTCTTGCTATCGAGGCCACCAAAAGAGATATGGAAAGCCGGAAGATCATGGATAGGCTGATCTGTGGAGATGTGGGATTTGGCAAAACGGAGATTGCCATCCGGGCTGCATTTAAAGCGGTGCAGGAAGGAAAGCAGGTAGTATATCTGGTGCCCACCACCATTTTGGCAAAACAGCATTATGATACCTTTAAACAGCGGATGAAGGATTATCCTGTGACCATTGAGATGCTGTCCCGTTTCAGGACGGCAGCAGAGCAGCGGGTCACTATCAATGAACTGAAAAAAGGTATGGTGGATATTGTTATCGGTACCCATAGAGTATTATCTAAGGATGTAGCTTATAAAGATCTGGGACTGTTGATCATTGACGAAGAACAGCGTTTTGGTGTCAGTCACAAGGAAAAGATCAAGCAGCTGAAAAATACCGTAGATGTATTGACATTGACAGCGACCCCCATTCCCAGGACTCTGCACATGAGTCTGGTAGGGATCAGGGATATGAGTGTGTTGGAAGAGGGACCGGGAGATCGGATGCCCATCCAGACCTATGTGATGGAATATAATGAAGAAATGGTACGGGAAGCTATTAACAGAGAACTTGCCAGAAACGGGCAGGTGTACTATGTTTATAACCGGGTGGATTCCATTGCGGAAGTGGCTTCGGCGGTGCAGGCACTGATACCGGATGCATCAGTGGCTTATGCTCATGGACAGATGAAGGAATCAGAACTGGAAAAGATACTGTATGAATTTGTATCCGGAGAGATCGATGTATTGGTAGCCACGACCATTATTGAAACAGGAATCGATATTCCCAATGTAAATACTATGATCATTCATGATTCCGACAGCCTGGGACTGGCTCAACTCTACCAGCTGCGGGGGCGGGTAGGCAGGAGCAGCCGCAATGCCTACGCCTTCTTAATGTACCGCAGGGACAAAGTGCTAAAAGAAGTGGCGGAAAAACGCCTGGAGGCCATTAAGGAATTTACGGATCTGGGAAGCGGCTATAAGATCGCCATGAAGGATCTGGAGATCAGAGGCGCAGGAAACCTTCTCGGAAAAATGCAGCATGGCCATATGGAAGCGGTAGGTTATGAGCTTTACTGTAAGATGTTAAACGATGCGGTTAAAAAGTTAAAAGGCATTGAATCGAAAGAAGATTTCCAGACTACCATCGATCTGGATATCAATGCCTTTATTCCTGCAGAATATATTTTAAACGAATTTCAAAAACTGGATATATACAAAAGGATCGCCGCCATTGAAAATGACGAGGAACTGGATGATATGCGTTCAGAGCTTCTGGACCGTTTCGGCAGCCTGCCGGAAACCGTACAAAGCCTGCTTCAGATATCTCTGATCCGGGCAAGAGCCCATCGATTATATGTGGAAGAGATCAAAGGAAAAAAAGACGGCATTACGATCGTCATGAACAGCAAGGCGGATATTAAGGCGGAAAACATTCCTCTGGTCTTAAAGGAGATGGGAGAAAAACTCCATTTTTCCATAAAGGGAATCCCCTCCTTCACCTATAGACTTTATCCTACAGGTTTTGATAAAAAAGACGAAGAAATGCTTTTGGAAGCGGTGGAAAAAATTGTATCTGCCATGGAAAAGCATTTGATCTGACAGGAGAAAAATAAAGAAATGAAAATAGTACCTTTCTCTAAGGCAGCCTGCCTGGAACTGCCGGAGCAAAATGAACTGAAAGAAGAACTTCATAGTGCCGATCGATTTGGAGAAATAAGGCTGGGTAAGAAACATCTTTTTTATAAGGGGTTATTTCGGGCGCGAGCGATTCCCTATGAACAATGTGAACGGGTTTATGAGCGGGTATCTATTGGAGAATATGGGGATGTGCCCGTACATGAGCATTATCTTGTAGTCGTGACAAAACAGGAAGAGGAATTTGTCCTTAGGGTCAACTGGCCGGATGATGCAAAAAGTGCCATAGCCTTTTTGCAGGAGCATGTCAGGGGAATTTTGTATGGAAAAGAGAAGACGGAGTCAGCCAGGGAGGCGGAATGATGGATGAAAAAGAAATGATCGATGAGATCTTAAAACATTTGGATCGTGAAACGGGACAGGGTGTAGCCCGGATCAGCGTGCAGGTGGACGAAAAGGCCGAAGAAGCAAAGCAGGTGGATCATGGATGCTGTCATATGTATGGCAGGCCTGCAAGTGAAACGGTGGCTCTTTTAGATATGTACACAGATATCAGTCATGGTGCAGCGGACCGATCATAACAGGAAAGTTTCACAAGGAGAGAAAAGATGGTATATTCGATGTTGAATATCGTATTAATCATAGGTGTTCTGGTGGGATTTGCAACCCTGGTCACTGTGGCAAAGCAGAATGCATCTGAAAGCCAGAATATACTGATGATCACCTGTGGTTGTGCATTTGTCAGTATTTTGTCTTATACGCTGGAGATCAATACCACATCCTTAGAGGCGGCAAAAGTAGCTATTAAATTCGGCTATTTGGGCAAGTCTTTTGTGATGCTGTTCTTTTTGATATTTCTTGCTTCTTACTGCAAGGCCAACATACCAAAGGAAATCTTTACTGTACTTTTCATTTTTAATACCGTACTGTTAGGGATCATTATGACCTTTGACCATCACGAGTTGTACTATAAAAATGTGCGTTGGACGGAAGAAGGATTGTTTGCCCATACAGCATTTGACAGAGGCATCTGCTATTGGATGTTTATGGCTGTCATGGTGTGCCTGCTTTTATGGTATGTGATCCTCTCATCCTACGAAATGATAAAGCGCAGGGGGATTGAACGAAAGAGACTTGTTTTGCTTACTGTCGCAGGATTTGTACCGGCCTGCCTTTTGGTACTGTATCTGCTGGGCGTTTTGTCCAACTTTGATCCGGTTCCCTTGGGTATCGTTACATCTTGTGCCCTGATTACCATCAATGTGGTGAAATACGGGCTTTTAGATACCATGCAGTTAGTAAAGGAGCAGATCATAGAAAACACTTCAGAAGGCTTGATCGTAGTGGATAACAATGAAAACCTTTTATTTGCCAATGCCATGGCAAAGCAGATCATCCCTGCCCTGGAAGGGGAAGCCGACAGTGGCTTGATCAAAAGTCTTTTTTCCGATCATAAGAGAGAGGATGTTATTACTGTGGGCGGAAGGAATTATGAGATCCGCATTTCTCAGATAACGGACGAAAGTCATTCCGGTGCCATACGAGGTTATGTTGCCTGGATTTTGGACATGACCTTTGTAAACGAGTATGCAGAAGAAATGATAAGGCTGCGCCATGAAGCGGAAAAGGCCACCATTGCCAAATCTTCCTTCCTGGCACATATGTCCCATGAAATCCGTACGCCGATGAATGCCATTATCGGTTTTTCTGATCTGTGTCTGAAGCTGGAACCGGAAGGGAAGCTGTCAGAATATGTAGAAAATATCCGGGAATCCTCCAAGACCTTGCTGAATCTGATCAATGAGATCCTGGATATTTCCAAGATCGAATCGGGCAAGATGCAGCTGGTGAATATCGAATACAGCATGAAGTCTTTGGTCCGGGAAGTGATTTCCGAAGTGCTTCCTCAGGCAGAGGAGAAAAATCTGACCTTACGATTCAGGATGGAAAGAGGGATGCCAAGTCTGCTGAAAGGCGATGGCATGCGAGTCAAAGAGATCATGCTCAATCTATTGTCTAATGCCTTAAAATATACCAGGGAAGGTTACATACTACTTAAACTGAGGGAAGCAGAGCGAAAAGACGGAAAAGCATTACTGGAGATTACGGTGAAAGATACCGGTATCGGCATCAAAGAGGAGGATAAAGAGCGGATCTTTAGGAAATTTGAACAGTCCGATGGACAAAAAAACTATGGGGTGGAAGGAACCGGCCTGGGACTTGCCATTGTGAAAAGCATGGCGGAAATGATGGACGGTTTTGTAGAAGTGGAAAGCACCTATGGCAAGGGAAGTTTGTTCCGTGTCAAAATATGGCAGGAGATACTGGGTGAAAGACCCAGTGAAGAATATAGCGGCTCTAATGATGAAGATGCTAAGGATATGCTGGGACAGTTAAAGGATGATCAAACGGAAGAGAAAAAAGAAAAGAAGACGATACAGTTTAAGGATATGCTCGTTTTGGCTGTAGATGATAATCTGGTCAACCTGAAGGTGGCATCAGGGCTTCTTAAACATTATGGCATTCAAGTGGATGTGGCATCTTCCGGAAAAGAGGCTCTGGAACTGATTCAAGAAAAGAACTATGACATTGTCTTTTTGGATCAAATGATGCCGGAAATGGATGGCATGGCAACCTTGAAAAATATAAGAAGTATGGGTGAGAACTATCATGATCTGCCTGTGGTGGCCTTGACGGCCAATGCCATAGTGGGCGTAAGAGAAGAAATGCTCTCTCTTGGTTTTGATGATTATTTAAGCAAACCCATAGAACTGGATGATATGGAAAAAATCCTGATAAAATTCGGCAATCCGGATGATGAAGCGTCCGAGGAAGAAGCGCAAGATACAAAGTGGGAGGAAAAAGGGATCGATCCGGAATTTTCCGGGCTGCTTGCCGCCGGATTTGATGTGGATGCCGGATTAAGGATCTGCGGAGATAAAGAGGCCTATAAAGAAATTTTAAGTGTTTATAGAGAAAGCGCACTCGATCAACAGGAAAAGCTTCTGAGAGCACTGAAAGAGGAGGATTTTGAGCGCTATACCATATTGATCCATGCCTTAAAAAGTGCTTCCGCTTCCATTGGAGCAAATGATATTTCCAAACTGGCTTTGGCACATGAAAAGGCAGGAAAAGCGGGAGATCATCAATATATCCGGGATGAATTCCATACCTTTATGGAAGAATATAAAAAAGTCATAAAAGTCTTGGAAGAAAGTCATTTTTGACAATAAAAATTCAAGGTATAAAATCCCTTCATTTACAAATAATAGTACCACGATTGTAAAACACTATGTATGATAAATGGAGGAATTATAATATGAAAGCCACAGGGATAGTCAGAAGAATTGACGATTTGGGAAGAATCGTGATTCCAAAAGAAATCAGAAGAACCCTTCGGATCAGGGAAAGCGATCCGCTGGAAATTTTTACCGGAAGAGAAGGAGAGATCATTTTAAAAAAGTACTCCCCCATCGGTGAAATGAGTTCCTTTGCCAAGCAATATGCAGAGAGCCTGGCACAAGTCTCGGGAAAAGTCGCCTTGATTGCCGATAGGGATCAGATCATTGCAACTGCAGGCGGCGGAAAGGCTTTTAGCGGAAAAGGCTTAAGCAGACATTTAGAAGATGCACTGGAACGCCGGGAGACCATTTTAGCAGGAAAAGGAGAAAAGCAATTTTTGGAGATTGCTTCGGAGATCCAAAATGCTTATGAGCAGGAAATGATCGCCCCCATCATTTGTGAAGGAGATGTGATCGGTGCTGTGATCCTTTTGGAAACAGAGGAAAAAAGCAAAATGGGAGAAGTAGAAAAGAAACTGGCCCAGTCTGCAGCAGCCTTTCTGGGGAGGCAGATGGAACAGTAATGTAAAATAAAAAATAAAAATGAAAAATGGGGTGAAATACTCCATTTTTTTCTATTTTGTGATACTATGGATAAGTGTATGATTTTGATTTTGACAGAATGATAGGTGAATTACATGAAAAATTGTATGAATAAGACCATGTTTCGTGAAATAAGAAGCAGTCTGGGCAGGCATCTGGCAATTTTTGCCATTGTGGCGTTAGGTGTGGGTTTCTTTGCCGGATTGCGGGTGACTACGCCGGGCATGATCGAAGCAGGAGACAAATACATAAAAGAAAATGCCTTATATGATTTCCGCCTTCTTCATACCCTTGGATTTGAAGAAGAAGATGTGGAAAAGCTTTTGGAAGATGAAGATGTTGAAACGGCAGAAGGTGCTGTATGGGAAGATTTTATTATTGTAACGGATACCGGAGAAAGCTATGTTTTAAAAGCCCATTCCCTGACGAAGGATGTCAATAAGGTAGTGCTCTTGGAAGGGCGTATGCCGGAAACAGATCGAGAATGTCTGATAGACAGAAGAGCTCTCAGCCTGACGGGACTGACGGACTTTGCAGTAGGGGATACTTTATCTTTAAAAGAAACCAATACAGAGGATACCCTAGAGGCTTTTACCTATGAGGAATATACCGTAGTGGGCATTGTGGATTCTCCCTACTATCTTAACTATGAAAGAGGGACTTCCAGTCTGGGCAGCGGCAAGGTGAGCGGTTTTGTATATATGCCCATAGGTGGTTTTACAGCAGAATATTATTCAGAGGTATTTGTGACCTTAAAGCAGCAGGAAGAACTGTTTTCTGATGAATATGATGAGATGATCGAAGCCAAAGAAGGAGAAATGGAAGAAGTATGTGAATCTTTGGCATATCGTCGGTATGATTCTATTGTGGCAGATGCCGAGGCAGAAGTGGAAGATGCCAGAGAAGAACTGCGGGAGAAAAAAGCGGATGCCGAAAAGGAGTTAGCTGACGCTTACGATGAGTTGGTATCGGCAGAGGAAGAACTGAATGAAAATGAGAGCAAGCTGGATTCCAAAGAGCGGGAGTTAAATGCCCAGGAGCGAAATCTGTCTGCCATTCCCGAAGAAATGCGCCCTCCTGAAGCGGTAGCAGCTATTCAAAACGGCAGAGCCCAGATCAGAAGTGCCAGAAAAGAAATAGAGAATGCCAGAGAAGAGCTTGCAGAGGGATGGGAAGAATATGAAGACTCTAAAAAAGAATTCGAAGAAGAAATAGCGGATGCGGAAAAAGAAATAGCGGATGCAGAAGAAGAAATAGCGGATATTGAAGAGCCTGACAGCTTTGTGTTGGGAAGAGACAGCAATGTGGGTTATGTCTGTTTTGAAAGCGATTCCGATATTGTCCGTTCCATCTCCACAGTATTTCCTTTGTTTTTCTTTTTGGTTGCTGCCCTTGTATGCATGACCACCATGAATCGTATGGTGGAGGAACAGCGTACTCAGATCGGGGTGCTGAAGGCATTGGGATACAGTGATGGCAGAGTCATGTGGAACTATATTTTCTATGCCTTAAGCGCAGCGGTTTTGGGCGGTATTGTCGGATTTACGGGAGGGAGCTATCTGTTTCCCAAGGTCATCTGGTTTGCTTATGATATGATGTATGGCTTTGCGGATATAGAATATCTATTTGATATCCCTTTGTTTCTTGTATCCATGGCAGCAGCTCTTTTGTGTTCTGTAGGGGCGACTTATTTTACCTGTCGGTCAGAGTTAAAGTCATCTCCGGCTGCATTGATCCGTCCCAAAGCGCCTAAAAGCGGTAAGCGTATTTTGTTGGAGCGAGTTGGATTTATCTGGAACAGGTTAAAGTTTCTGCAAAAGGTTTCTGTCCGCAATCTGTTCCGTTACAAAAAGCGGTTCTTTATGATGATCGTCGGCATCAGCGGATGTACGGCACTTTTGGTGACGGGCTTTGGTATCAAAGATTCCATCAGCGGAACCGTAGGGGAGCAGTATGATGAAATCCAGACCTATGATGCCCTGGTTTCTTTTGATAAAGGCTTAAACATTACAGGGCAGGAAGCATTCCGGGAGGAGATCGGAGAGGTATCTGATGATCTTTTGTGCGTAAGGGAAGAAGCGGTGCAGCTGGCAACAGATCAAGGGGATAAAGAGTGTACCTTGGTGGTGCCGGAAACTACGGAAGGGTTGGATGCATTTTTGGATCTGCATACGCCGGAGGGAGAAGCCATTGCTTACCCCGAAAAAGGAGAAGCGGTGCTTTGCCGAAAGCTTTCTGAAAGATATGGCATTGAGGTAGGGGATGTGCTGACCTTTCGGGATGAGGATATGCATACTTTTACCTGTACTGTCAGCGGTGTTTGCGAAAACTTTGTTTATAATTATGTTTATATCAACGGGGAAACATATAAGAACGCTTCAGGAGAAGAGCCGGAGTTTGCCCATGCTTTTGTGAAGATAAAAGAAGATCTGGATC
>JAFLSW010000011.1 GCA_022510725.1 Lachnospiraceae bacterium | reverse complement strand
CTTTATTTTCCCGTTAATAGCGTTCCATGACCCTGCCAATATAATTCATATATTTTGTAATCTTCCGGCTCTCTGCTCCATTTTAATTCTTTTAAATTCAAGTCCATTATCCTCCGCTAAAATTTTGTATTAAATTTTCTAAACAAATCATTTGATCGCAACAATAACCGAAAATTTTTGATAAGAATAAATACACTTAACAACCTTAAAATTACTTTGCTGAAGCATTTCTATCTCTTGTTCTAATGAACATTCCCTGTCTAATTTTCTTCGCTCTTTCCAGAGTTCAATGTCGTGATCTGTTAATCCGCTGGAAGCCAATTGACTCTCCCAATAGGAATCAAACCAATGATCCAGTTCTGAATGTCCGGCACAGAACTGATCGTAATTTACGAATAATCCGCCGCTTGGTAATAAATCATAAATTCGTCCAAATAAATTCAATTTATCTTCATTTTCTAAATGATGAACAGATAAAGCGGAAGCAACAACATCAAAGTTTCCGCTTGGAAGTTCATTCATATAATTTAATACTTCATAGGATATGTTACTCATGCCGGAAAATCTTTTGCGGGCCACATCCAACATTTCATCAGCGATATCAACAAGCACATATTCCGATTCCGGATAGTGTTGCAGCCAAAAATATGTTAATAATCCCGTTCCCGCACCTAAATCCAACACCTTCTTGGGTTTTGAAATATTTGAAACAATAAATTTGGTTGAATAAATATAAAAATCATCAAAGCAGGGTAAAAACTTTCTGCGATTCTTATCATATTCATTTGCAATCAGGTTAAATTGTTTTTCTATATCCACTGATATCGCCTCCATATCACTAAAATGAAATTTATCTTGCAGGACAAATACTTATTAATGAATTAGTCGTATGGTAAGTTTTACCAAATGAGAAAGTCAAAAAAGATATGCCAAAAATCCTGCAAATTCTTCCGCTGCCATATCACCCACAGCCTCGATAAAAAACGGTTGTTTTTCAACTATCTTGCATGTCTTTCCCAAAATTTTGTAATCTGCCCCAATACCACACCGGTTAAAATTGCAGCTATGATGGTTCCGATTCCCACACTGCCAATACTATGTAACACAATAAGACATGTCACCAGGGAAATGAGCACCATTATGATATCAGATGCAACTTTAACCTTGGAAAAATCAATCTTAGTAGTATCCGCCACCGCCTGCATAATACCTTCTCCTGCAAGGGGCATAATATCTGCCGGAAGATAGAAAAAAATACCGATGGCAACAAACACTGTACTGATCAAAGCCAGACAAATGCGTATTACCATATTTTCTGTTGTAGGCAAAAGTGTCACCAGATAGTTGCAGAATGTGGTAAAGTAGCCAAATACGATTCCTACCGGCACTTGCAATAACAATTTCAGTTTGAAATTTTTCCGTAAGATCAAAATCTGCAATAATACCAGAACACAGTGAAACAGAATGGTTGCCTTGCCCATTTCAATCCCCCAACAGCAGGTAAGGGTATAAGGAATGGCGCTGAGAGGTGATACACCCAAATCGGATTGCACGGAAATCGCAATTCCAATGGTCACGATGAACAGACCGCCAAAATAGCTGATTAAACGATTTAGCAAAGTTCTCTTCTTTTCCATGTCGTAACTCCTTATTTACCGATGTGCCTTTTTGGAGTTTTTTACCTTTTCGATGTCTTCTTTATTGATCCATTCTTCTGAATATCCGCACGAGCAACAAAGATATCTGTTTACCTTCACAGCAGACATAATCGTCATCCCGGTCATAATATTATTTCCCGTCCCATAAGCTCCTACATTTCCGTCAATGATCACAATGTCTGAACTGTTGCATTTGGGACAGATCCTTGCGTTTTTCATTCTTGCACACCTCCATAAATACGAACCGTAATGTTACTCTAACAATTTCTTTAGTCCTTCCAGCCTTCGGATGGCTTCATCTAAGGTACTCTCTTCCCTTGCAAAGTGCAGGCGGATCAGGTGATTTACCTCTTCTTTGAAGAAGCTGGAGCCGGGTACTGCCGCCACGCCGATCTCCTTTATCATCCATTCACAAAATTCCAGATCCGTATATCCTCTAAACTGCGGCAGTTCTAAGAATTTACTGATGTCTAACATGACAAAATAGGTTCCCTGGGGAACATTGTGATCTAAACCGATACGATCCAGTCCCGCAATAAAATGATCTCTCTTTTTGGTATAAAGCTGCTTTAAATCTTCATAATAGGAATCCGGGAAATTGAGACCTGTTACCGCTGCCTCCTGAAGAGGTGCAGCCGCCCCTACCGTCAAAAAGTCATGTACCTTTTTTGCTCCTTCCACAACGCTTTCCGGCGCGATCAGATAGCCAAGGCGCCATCCGGTTATAGAAAAGGTTTTTGACAAAGAATTGCAGGTAACCGTATGCTCAAACATACCGGGTAAAGAGGACATATATGTATGGTGATAGGGTTCATATACCAAATGCTCATATACTTCGTCTGTTACCGCATAGGCATCATATTTGATTACCAGTTCGCCGATAGCCTGCAGTTCTTCTTTGGTAAAGACCTTTCCGCAAGGATTGGAAGGATTACAGATAATGATTGCCTTTGCACCCTTTTTAAATCCATCTTCAATGAGATCTAAGTCAAAATCATATTTCGGCGGCACCAAAGGAATGTAAACAGGCTCTGCGCCGGAAAGAATGGCATCCGCTCCATAGTTTTCATAAAAGGGAGAAAAAACCATGACCTTATCGCCGGGATTGCAGATCGTCATCATGGCGCACATCATGGCTTCCGTTCCGCCACAGGTTACCACGATTTCTTTGTTGGGATCAATGGTACGGTTAATTGCTTTTCCCTGTTTTCTTGCCAGCGCTTCCCGCAGATTTTGTGCACCGAAGGTAAGGGAATACTGATGGGGTCCTTCATGGGCTACTTCCGCCAGTCTATCAAGCATTTCCTTTGGGGGATCAAAGTCGGGAAATCCCTGAGATAGATTGATGGCTTCATATTGATTGCTGATCCTGGTCATCCTTCTGATCACAGAATCCGTAAATGTTCCGACCCGTTCACTTAACTGCGGCATAATAGCGTTTCCTCTCTTTCCAATTTACTGTACTTCTTTTTTATGGCATAGATGAATTCCGATATGTCCTATTCCCAATATGATCGTTGCGATCACCAGGAAAATATTTTTCCCATATATTCCCAAAAAACAAAAACCCATAACAGGCAGCGATGCACCTGCTACCGGAATTCCCAAAAGCCCGGAATAAAAATCCTTCATTGTTTTGGGGGAACGAAAATACCTGATCCAATAGATTTCATACAAAATCATCATAGCACAGGCTGCCAAAAGCCATAATGTCCAGACAGATATGGTATGAAAGTTAAAATCCGAAAAAATGAGCGCCAGACAGCTTGCGGCAACTTCACCGATCCGCTCAAACAGCAAAAGAATCTTATTTTCATTTACCACATATTTTTCATAATCCTGTGGCTTATTTTTCGTCCAAAAGAAATTAGGAACAAACAGCATGATCAGAAAAATCAGTCCTATGTAAGAAAAACCCAGATGCATGATATTCTCCTTAAAAAGTAAATTTATGATAAAAACAATCCCGTAGGCAGGAAAAACAAATATGGTGCTGTAAAAATTGCTAAGGATAGTGCTGTTTTCTTTTTCAATTCATCATTTAGATCCGTCTTCTTTAAACATATTTTCAAATTGAAAATATAGATAAATACTCCTGCAATCACCACTGCTACGAGAGCATACAAAAACGAAAAAATATTGTTGAAGGGGTTAAAAACCAATGGGTTGGCAATATTGTGATTCCACCATTTCCCCAAATCGGTCTGATAATCGAAATCAAGCAATTCTGCCAAAAACAGCCAGGCCACACCGATAAAATCAGCAATAAAACCGAATATCCAGGTTTTCCATATGGATTTTTTGATAACAGCCTTTCGCTCCGTTATGCCAAGGAATTTTAAAGTAAGAAAAGTTACCAAAAGGTCAATGGCAAAATTGGCCGGAAATATAACGAGCCATGTCACAGGAACGATCCAAAGGAGCCAGATAGGCAGTACCATATTGTACAGCTTTACCTTTCCTGATTTTTCATCCACATCCGACAGATTGGGCACATCTGCACAGACCGCACATTCCACTTTGGGAGTACCTTCAAAAATCTGCAGTTCTTTTTCCTCTTTGGTTCCAATGGCATCTTCCACCAACCCAAAGCTTGCACTGACATCAGATAATTTAGCGCTGTCTTTGGCAATAAAGAAGCTGTTTTTCCCATCTTCTTCTATCTTGGGTTTCATATAATATCCTTCACATCCCATATAGGCATCCATGAGGCGGACCAAATCATCTTCTTTCATTGTCATCTTTTTCCCTCTGTTAAAATATTATACTATATCTATAAATCAGTGTCATTACATTATCTTTGTAAAAAAATACCCATTGTGACGAAGTAAAATATTTTTACGATCATCACAATGGGTATTGTATCAATACCTCTATTCCCTATTAATTACTCCCATATATTAGCCGCTTCTACTTCTTAGCGATTCAGAAAATCCCAGAACTTTTTATATTCTATGCTCCATGAGGGTTTGCTTGTGCCCTTATACACCACCAACATTCATTTTTCATCCTCCTGTATCTAAAATTTGGAATAAATGTTATTAAAAAATGTATTCATGGCATTCTCATAAGCCAATCCGGCAGAGGAAAGCGGGGACTGTCCCAAAAAGTGATAATTAGCCTGCCTATTCAGCATATTGCCATACACAGCCTCTGTTATGCTCTGATTTTTTAAACGCCTTTCCATAAGCTGTTTCTGCATCTGTACGGTTTCCTGTCTGCGCTCCAGCTGCACTTTGCGCTGTTGAAGTTTCTTTTGTCTTTTCGCCCTATTGATGGCATTCACTTGTGCCACACGCTCCGGAGAATCGCTGCAACCGCTGATGTATGTTACACTACCGTCTTCGTGGACTACAACTCCTGCCGGTTCATAGACAAGTCCTCTGGCAGCACACAGAGCCGATTGTCTCGGAATATCCGCAAAATAATCATCTATCTTTTTTTCATAGTAGGCTGCCTTTTCCACATCATTTGCCATTTCTTCCAAAATATTAGGCGCAATGATCACATCATTACCGCTCATGCTCTTTCCAATGCGATCAAGGCTTTTTTGGTCTTTTCCCACACTCTTAATGGTTACATTTCCATATTTGGATTTTAGATAATCCGTATATGCATCCACTCTTTCTGTGCCTGTTTTTTGCAAGCTTTCCAGCCGCTTTGCAAAGTCTACACTACCTGTGGTGTATGTATTCTGTGTCTTGTTTATTGCATATTGATACATACCTAAAATACTGCTTAGATATCCAATGTTCATTCTGAATCCTCCTCTAATTTATTCTGTTATAGCCGATTCCCATTTGCTTAAACACCTGCTGCCATGCAGAGAATTTCTGTATCTCCTCCAAATTGATCCTATTATTTTGGAAATACTGAAAGATGGCTTTATATGCAGTTCTTGAGAAAGCCACACTCCAGCTATTCATATGATCAAAATTGTCATGATAGGACATGCCGTCAAAGCCCATTGAGAGATAGCCCTGTGCCGCTCTCATGGCCAATCCCTTTATCTCCAGGTCAGCCCATATGTATGCGGCATTTTTATCTCTTATGAGATTGGAATATTGATTAAAATACATATCCGCTAAGGCTTCATATTTTGCAATATCGGCTTCACTTTGCAAAAGGACTTTGCCGCCCCTACCTTCTTCGCCTTCTCTTATGAGATATTGAATTCCGGTTCCGGAGTGAGTATATAAGGTATAGCCTCTTAAGGCTTCCGTTTCCAACTCATCCTTTCCCATGGCGCTCTTTAAGGCTTCTTTCAGTTCATCATCCAATACCAAAGCATCATAGCTCATGGTTCCGTGTTCGGAAATCAAGAACTGTTTTCCCGATGCATCCTGCCTGATCTTAATGTCCTCATAGGAAAATGCACCCAGTCTCTCTCCCCCGGCATTGTAGATATCAAAGCAGCCTGCCTCATTATCCGGTACGATCTTATAATTAGCGGATTGATAGGTTTTGTAGACCACTTCCACATCTATCACACTCTTTCCATGAGCTTTTATATTTGCTTCGGTCTGCAGACTGCGTTTCAAGGCACCTTCTTCCAGGATCTCCATATACCTGGCTCTTCGTTTCCGCTTTGCCACCTGCTCTGCCCAGAACTGCTGCATTTCCTCCTTTGTGGGGCCGGTAATATTGCCGCCATGGCTGGAAGCCCGACAACGCGCAATTTCTCCGTTTTTATCCAACACAATCAGAAAAGAACATATTCTATCCGGTGTTGTTGCTTCATCCATTGCAATATAATTCTCTACTTTTTCCATGATCTGCCTAGCCAGAGCCGGATCATTTTTCATCTTTTCCTCCAGTTCCGGTGGCACAACAATCGCTTTTTGTCCTGCAATTGAATGCAGCCTTGACTGTACCCCTGATGAAGCCATAGCAGGATCTGCCCCACTGGGTTTCCAACCCAAAATCGATTCATCCAAATCATTCCTAAAAAATTTCTCAAAGGGATAATCATTTCTGCACCATGCGCCCATGGGGATATTTGATGCATCCATCGTATGATAGTACGCTCCGGGAAATCTTGCCTGCCACATATCCTGAAAGCTCATTCCCGTGGTGCGCCCTGCCGCTTTTGCTGATATGGCATTAAAAAAATCAGTAGAGTTAGTCCCTCCTGCCCCTTTGCTCTTGCGAGTCATATTGGCAAGATAATACTCACTCATTTTATCAATTGCTCCAAAGTTCATTCTCTTCCTCCAGATCTAAATTATCTTTTATAGCAGTCCCTCTGTCAGTCAGAACCGCTCATGCTCTCTGAATAGTCCGAGCATGTTTTGATCTTACATTCCAAAAAAGCGCATTGCTTCATAGGCGGCAAGCAGTTTCTTCTGCAACAATTTCTGCTCCATTGCATGTGCTTCGGCTATCCGCTCATATTGAGCCCGCTTTTCTCTTCTTGCTCTCTGGGCATCCTTATATTCCGAAGAAGAAACAGAAAAGCTTTCACTGGTAATACAGGAATGGTTGATCTCTCCATTTTCATCAAAGGTGATCAGAAAGCCTTGGTTTGCTCCGGGTCTGTAGTATTTTCCAATGAAATTGTCAATACGCTCCATTACCTTTTTTGCAAGTTCCGGATCCTCATTCATTTTTTCTTCCAGTTCCGGCGGTATGACGATGGCCGTTTTTCCCAATGTGGAACCGATCTTGGCCTGTACCTTGGGATCAAGCATAGGCGGTTGGGGACCTGTGGGCTTCCAGTCCAAAACAGATTGGTCCGCAGGCTCTTTAAAATATTTGTCAAAGGGATAATCCGTCCGTCCCCATAAGGCAGCATCAATTTTGGAAGTGTCCATCACATTGTAATATGCCTTCGGGTACTTTGATTTCAGCATTTCTTTAAAACTCATGCCTTCTGTTTTTTCTGTTGCTTTTGTTGACAGTGCACTGTAAAATCCGATGCTGCCAACTGTTGTCTGTACTTTGTTTTTCTGATACATGCTGGTTAGGTACTGCTCACTCATCTTATTGATGGCATCAAAGTTCATCTTCCTCTCTCCTTTCGTTTTTTAGCATGACTGATAAGGTAAAAGTCTTGTTGCTGACCGTCCAATCCACTCCTCCATGATATTTCTCAGCGGTTTTTTTGATATTGGTCAGCCCAATGCCATGTACCTTTGTATCCGGCTTGGTTGTAGCCGGAAATTCCTCTCCTTCTCTTCGTATCACCTCCCCGTCAAAACTGTTTTCCACCTTGATAAAAAACATTTTGCCTTTGGAAAAAGAGGAAAGCCGAATAAACATTTTTTCTTCCTGTTCCTTTTCCTTTTGTTTTTTACAGGCCTCTATTGCATTATCCAGGGCATTTCCCAGAATGATGCCGATATCATAGCTTTGTATCTTTAAGTCTTTTGGAAACAACAGTTTTTCTGGATCCATCCGCAGATCCGGCATGATGCGCATGATCTCGTGATATTTCATATTTAACAGCGTATCTACCACTGTATTCCCTGTCTTAAATCGAAATTCCAATCGATCCATGGTCTGATTCAATTCAGCCAGATAAGTATGCAGTTCTTCATTTTGTGTATCTTTTGCCGCTAACTGCATAATAACGGCAATGGTATTTTTCATATCATGCTTCATACTCCGTATGTCAGAGTAAATATGATCCATTTCCCCCATATGCTCCTGCATGCTGTCTACCTGTTTTTCCAAGACCGCCCTGCTGTTTCTTTCTCTGCCGAGGCTGATCATATCCTGAAACAGCTTGATTCCGTATAGAATGGACATCAGACACAAGATCATAATGGCAGGAATGATAAATAACAGCACCGGATATTTGTGATATAGGATCTCCGGTATTCCGTTTTCCACCGTAAAGAGGATGATGCGCAAAAGTGCACACATCAAAAGTCCTGCCAGACTGGGCGCAAGGATAAAGAAAAGCTCCGTTTTGTGAATGGCATACTCTTTTTCACGAAAACTTTGCAATATCTTTTGAAAGGAACGATAAGAAAGGATGGAAACCATAACAAGCATAATCAGGATCAAACAGGAGGAGGTGATCTCCAGAATCATTTCTAATGTCTGCGTATCCTTGATATAGCCATTTTCAATACACCATGCCCATACATTATATAGTTCCGTTCCCACTTCAAACACGCTGTATACCATGAAAAAGCAGATCTGATTGACTGCCATAAAAGTGATCACAAGATAGATGGTGATGGCTTTTGCTGCTTTATAAAATGCAAAAGCTAAGATGACCAGGATCACAAGGTGCAAAAGCAGATTTTCTATGATCCTGTTGCTTTCCCAATTTGCAGGCAAAAGCCACCCCAGCCATAGTTTCAAAAAGGCAAAGGAAAGGATCACATATAGGCCTTTTTTGCTGTCCTTCTGTCCTCTGTATTCTAAAAAGCTGCCAAAAAAATATTGCAGCAGATACCCTTGAAAAGCGGCGTAACATATATCAAAGATCAGACTTACCACACTATACATTTGCCGTACCTCCGTTTTCCAGATACCGCATATATTTCTTTACGAATTCGGGGTATTTTTCTTTTGCCATATATACCCGCTCTCCATTGCTTAATTCGATGATGTCATTGCCATACTCTATGATATATGCCATGTTCACAAGGTACCCTCTGTGGCATCGATAAAAGCTGTCGGCAAGCTGATCCTCCAGTTTGGCCATGGTATAATAGGCCTCTATCACATCCTTTGAGGTGTGTATCTCAACCT
Source organism: Lachnospiraceae bacterium (assembly GCA_022510725.1). Classification (GTDB taxonomy): domain Bacteria; phylum Bacillota; class Clostridia; order Lachnospirales; family Lachnospiraceae; genus UBA2882. The sequence continues at coordinate 52,043 of JAFLSW010000011.1, read as the reverse complement.
TTTTTCCTTTGTTTTCAACAAACAGAATGTCATTTTGCCGCAAGGTCAGCTTACGGCCTTTTGTTTGAATCAAAATCGTAGGCCCATCCTGTATTGTCGCTCTCTCCTCTATTTCCCAAATGGCATTACGAAAAACTTCTGCAAATTTTTCTTCCTCAATGGGCTTTAACAGATAATGAAAGGCTGCCACATCGAAGGCATCAAATACATACTCTTTTACGGCTGTCACAAAGATCAGGACTGCCTTTCTGTCCTGCTCTCTGATGGCTTTAGCGGTTTCTATCCCGTTCATGCCTTCCATTTGTATATCAAGGAAGATCACATCATATTGCTTTCCTGCTTCAAGCAGTTCTTTTCCGGACGCAAAACAATCGATATGACAATCCTCTTGCTGCTTTCCTATCATTCTAAGAATTTGATCCCTGATGATCTTCTCATCATCACATACGGCTGCTTTTATCAATTTTGTTCCCTTTCTGTTCTGTGGGTTTGATATTGTCTTAAGATTATTTTTACAGTTCTCTGAAAAATATATCGGCTTATTTTTTATAATTTTAGGGAAAATGCCACGAAACCCCATTTTTATGGCACGAAATGTTTGATCTGCAAAAAAAGGCAAAAAAATACCGCTGCAGCTTTTGCCACAGCGGAATATATATATCCTCCTATTCCCTCGTTTTCTTTAACAGTTTCTCATGCATAACAACCATAAGCACCAAGACCAACAGTAAGAAAATCGGAAACAGAAATATGCTGATATGACCTGCAATCAGACCGAATATTGGCGGCATGAGACAGGTTCCGACATAGGCTGATGCCATCTGAACTCCGATCATTGCCTGTGATCTATCTGCACCAAAACGCGTTGGTGTAGAATGAATGATAGATGGATAAATAGGAGCACATCCCAGACCTATCAAGATCAAGCCAAAAAGAGCGATTCCTCTCCCAAACGGCAACAATAACAAGGAAATTCCCAATACAATGATCCCCTGTCCAAGTCGGATCATTTGTACATCATTCAGTTTCAATGTTAAAAATCCACTGAAAGCACGCCCCACAGTGATCCCGATAAAAAACAGGCTGGCAAATCTGGCAGCGATTTCAGAGGTAATTCCCCATTGCAGCACAAGGTAACTACTTGCCCATAGCCCGGTTGTTTGCTCCAATGCACAGTAACAGAAAAAAGCAACCATTACTTCCTTTGCACCCGGAATCCCAAGGATCTGCACCAAAGGGATCGGCCTGCTCCGGGACGATTCATCATTGCCGGCATTTCTTTCATCGGCCTTTCGTCCTTTCCACAACGGCAATGCAAATAATAATATGGCAGTTAAGCCGAACTGAAGGATTGAAATATAGCGGTAGCCCATGTTCCAGCTCTGACCATCTGCTAACGCATAGCCCATAATACAAGGGCCGAGAGAAGCGCCTACGCCCCACATACAATGCAGCCAGCTCATATGCCGGCTGGCATAATGAAGCGCAACATAGTTGTTGAGCGAGGCATCTACGCAGCCGGCTCCAAGACCATAGGGAACAGCCCATAGGCACAGCGCGATAAACGAACGGCTTGTGGAAAAACCCAATAAGGCGATTGCAGTTGTCAACACGCTGATCGCTGTTACTTTTCCTGTCCCCATTTTCTTTGTCAGGCGATCACACTGTAAACTGGAAACAACCGTGCCGGCTGCAATAATCATGGAAATTCCGCCTGCATAAGAAATAGGTACAGAAAATTCCTGATACATAGCCGGCCATGCCGCACCCAATAAAGAATCCGGTAATCCCAGACTGATAAATGCCAGATAAATAATAGCCAACAATAATGAAATCATAATACTTTTATCAATAATTTAACCAAACAAACTCATGAGCCGTGCCACGATCAAACCGCCGCCGGTTCCTACAACATAACCCAGCAAAGCCATGATGATACCAACAGGAACAAGAGCGCTGCTGTATGTACCGGCCAGAACAGGTGCAGTTGCCGTACCGCCAATATTGGCTAAGGATGCAACAGCTGATGTAAAGATGTCGATATGAAGCAGCTTTGCTAAAAAGATCATGATAGCAACATGGATCACAAGAATAATGAAACCGGTCAACAACCATGCCGGTGCATTGCCCATAGCAGACAGATCCGCCCTGGAAGCGATCAATGCCACAACGCTGTAAAGCATGACATTGGAAACTTCCTCTGTTCCTTTGATCTTACCAAAAGGTGTCAGGGCAAAGATCAGACCAAGGGCTGTTACGATCAGCACTGTCCAGGTAGCTTTATCCAGGAATTTCCAACCCAAAGCTGTATCAACATATACCTGTATCTGTCCCCCCAGAAGCTGGGAAACAGCAGAAACAATCAGACCGGAACCTACCAGTAACATGATGTTCTGCCAGATAAGGGGCTGGGTATTGGCCTTAGCCTCTTCCTCTAAAGCCTGACCAACGCTGTCGATGATCTTGGTATCAGCTTTGGTCCACTTGTTGAACTTTTCAGAGAAGTTGATTGCCCATAACAGGAACATCACATAAAATGTGGCGCAAATAGAATCCATAACCAAAGCGTAAGCCATGGAAGATTCGGGAACATCCAAAGCTGCCTGAATGGCTAACATGTTACCGCCGCCGCCCATCCAGCTGCCGCACAATGCACCCAGAGCCTGCCATGCACCGACACCCAAAGCATTGTGCATGATGGCATAAGCAACCACAAAGCCAAGGCCAATGGACAAGGTTGCGGAGAAAAATCCAATGAGCATCTTGGGTCCGAGACGCAGGATCTTTTTCAGATCACAGCGTAATAACATAATAAACAGCATCGCATACAGAATGGGGTTTTTCAGTGCGTTATACGCATCGTTGGTCGCTTCCAGATCCCACAGCTTGACCGTGCAAAAAAGCATGAGTCCCAGGTAGATCAATACGATAGGCGGTGCAAACTGAAAAATCTTCTGTGCCGTCTTTCCTTTAAAAATTTTGGGCAGATATACCAGCACAGATGCAATAAACAACAGTGCTGCTATGTACATAAAACCATCTTTTATCATTTTTCCACTCCTTTTTTTGTTGTTTTATTATTACTTTAACCGTTCAAGCACTTGCAGAAGATACTCCCAGCACCTCTTAACGGACTGTATCTCCAGCTGCTCGTCCGGTGTGTGTACATTTTTCATATTGGGTCCAATGGATACCATATCGACTCCATCCAGTTTTTCTCCCAGAATTCCACACTCAAGTCCGGCATGGATCGCGCAGATCTGTGGCTTTTTGCCATACATCTGCTCATATGCTTTAACCATTTCATCTCGTAGAGGGGATATTTGCCGATACTCCCATGCGGGATAATCGTCTGAGGTTGTTACCGTACCTCCTGCGCTTTCGATCAGCGCTGTAAGCCGCCGCATGGTTTCGACCTTGCCATGATCTGTATTGGAACGGATCATAAAGCCCAGTTCCAGATGTGCATCATCTAAGGACACGCTGCCTAAATTGGATGAGGTCTGCACAAGAAAAGGGATATCCGTATTCATAGCCGAAATGCCGTCCGGTGCCAGCAACAGCGTTGATACTACCGTATTGCCGGAAGATTCATCAAGACATTTGTCAGGCATAGCGGCATCTGTCGAGGATAAAAAAACATCCGGCTCCGTCTGTGCACAGGCTGCCTTGAGACAGTAGTTATAATCGGCTAACAGGTTGTCAAATTCTGCTGCCTGAGCCTTATTAATACAAACTGTCATTTCCGCCGTCTGGGGAATGACATTCAACCTGCCGCCGGATAAAAATCGGGCAATATTGATCTTAACATGCCCTTTGGCATCATGAAGAAATTCTGCCAGAACCTTTGCGGCATTTTTGCGGTTTTTACCAATATCGATACCGGAGTGACCACCTAGCAGACCACCGACTGTAAGGGTTTTCGCGCACATAGAAGCATCCGTTTCCTTGTATGTGACCGGCACGGTACAGGAAACTCTCACACCACCGGCACAGCTTACCGTCAGAATGCCTTCCTCCTCGGAATCGATATTAATAAGCCGCCTTCCGATCAATTTAGATGCATCTAATGCTCGCGCTCCCCGCAGCCCCACTTCCTCATCAGTGGTAAACAGCGCTTCCAGAGGCGGATGGGAAATGGACCCATCATCATCCAATAGTGCCAATATGTAAGCCACTGCAATGCCGTCATCACCGCCCAGGGTCGTCCCATCAGCACGCAGATATTCTCCGTCCATTACAATGTCAATCCCATCCCGTTCCATGTCTTTAGAACAGTCCGGCCGCTTTTCGCAGACCATATCCAGATGTCCCTGGAGAATCACGCTTTCACTTTGCTCGTATCCTTTTGTTCCGCCCTTAAAGATCATGACATTTCCGTAATCGTCCCGATATGCTTCTAAGCTGCGCTCCTTGGCAAATTGCAGGCAATATTCGGCAATGGCTTCCGTATTCTCCGATCCATGGGGAATCTCCGAAATCTCGGAAAAGAAATGAAAGACTTTATCGGACATTAACTCATCTAGCAGCATAAAGCCCCCTCATTTAAATAATTCTTCAATTATTATAGCAAAGTTTATGTATCTGTGTAAAGAAAAAATCAGCCTTTGCTAACTTTCCGCTTTTTTTAAATAAGCTTTTCGTTGACATCTAATTAGCTATTACATATAATATAGCTATAAAGAAGCACTGCGACAAGCGGTTAGCTTCAGTGCATGATCATTAGTTGTCTAACAACCGTCACTTGGCAGAGTGGCGGTTGTTGCTTTTTACAATTATCGTAACGGTAAATTTACCGATATGTAATGTAACTCGCATAAGCCTCACCCCCTTTCGAGGGATATAGCCAACCGCCTGCCGCTATGCAGTGCTCCTTGTCCTATTCAGGACTCTTTTATTGTATCAACATATTTTTTTCTCTGTCAACGATAATGCATATGGCATATTTACCAAAATTATGCCTATGAAACTATTTTGTATCCCTTATCTGATAATACATCTAACGCTTTTTGAAAGTTTTCTTGTTTTGTCAGAATATAATCCGTATTATAGGTTGATATGGCAAATATCCCTATATTATTCTCAGCTAATAACGCAGTAATTTTAGAAAGTATACCAACCAGGGAAAAATCTAAAATCCCTTGTATCCGAAATGCCTTCCAGCCATCATCCCAGTCCGTCACATTATCCGGTACATCTTCCGTTATACAGACCAATGACTTTTCTTCATCCGTCTGCCCTATGAAACAATATTCACTTTCAAAATTTACCTGAGAATAATCCTCTACTTTACAGATTGAAAAATCATGTTCTATTGCTTTTATTTCCATGTGTGTTCTCCGTTTGTGCATATTTGCCCGGTCACAAAAAACTCTTAATATCTTCCCTTAACCTTATCACAAACTCCCATAAAAGTGAATAAGTCACAAAAAATACCGACTGTGACTATGCACAGCCGGTATTATCTTAGCAGCTATTATTTCAAATTAGTCCTGCTTTACATCCTTCATAGAGAAGCTGATTCTTCCCATCTTGTCCTTTCCTAAGCAGACAACTGTTACCATGTCGCCCAAGGTCAGTACATCTTCCACATGGTTGATTCTTTCCTTAGCAATCTTGGAAATGTGAACCATGCCTTCTTTGCCGGGGGCAAATTCGATGAAGGCACCAAATTCTTTGATGCTGACTACTTTGCCCTTAAAGATCTGGCCTTCTTCAAAGTCTGTGGTAATGATCTGGATCATTTCGATGGCCTTATCCATCATTGCCTTGTCAGTTCCGCATACGGAAACTGCACCATCATCGGTAATATCGATCTTCACGCCGGTTCTCTCAATGATAGCATTGATAGTCTTGCCTCTCTGTCCAACCACATCACCGATCTTCTCAGGATCGATCTGAATCTGAACGATCTTAGGCGCATATTTGCCAACTTCCGGTCTGGGAGCGGAAATAGCAGGTTTCATACAGGTATCCATGATGAACAATCTTGCTTCACGGCAGCGTGCAATAGCGCCTTCCACAATAGGTCTGGTCAATCCATGGATCTTAATATCCATCTGGATAGCTGTAATACCGTCTGTGGTGCCGGTTACCTTAAAGTCCATATCTCCAAAGAAGTCTTCCAGACCCTGGATATCTGTTAAAAGTACATAATCATCATCTGTATCGCCTGTTACCAGACCACAGGAAATACCTGCAACCATCTTTTTGATGGGTACGCCTGCAGCCATTAAGGACATACAGGAAGAACAGGTAGATGCCATGGAGGTGGAACCGTTGGACTCAAAGGTCTCGGATACGGTACGGATAGCATAAGGGAATTCTGCCTCGCTGGGAAGTACAGGAAGCAATGCTCTCTCAGCTAAAGCGCCATGGCCGATCTCACGGCGTCCCGGTCCTCTGCTTACCTTGGTCTCACCTACGGAGTAGGAAGGGAAATTGTAATGATGCATATAGCGTTTTCCCGTAATATTTTCATCTAAGCCGTCCACTCTCTGCGCTTCGGAAAGAGGTGCCAGTGTACACACATTGCAGATCTGAGTCTGTCCTCTGGTAAACATGGCAGAACCGTGAACTCTGGGAATGATGTCCACTTCAGCTGCCAAAGGACGGATCTGATTTAACTCTCTGCCGTCAGGACGCTTATGATCCTTTAAGATCATCTTGCGGACAGTCTTCTTCTGATACTGATATACTGCTTCAGACAGGATAGGCAGCCAATCTTCTTTATCGGCAAAAGCTTCCTCCAGCTTTGCAGTTACATTTCTGATATTTTCTTCTCTTACCTGTTTCTCGTCGGTAAATACTGCTTCCTCCATTTCTGCGGGAGGAACGATCTCTTTGATAGCTGCAAACATCTCTTCCGGGATAGCACAGCTTTCATAAGTATGTTTGGGCTTACCAACCTCAGCTACGATCTTGTTGATAAACTGAATGATGGTCTGGTTCACATCATGGGCCATATAGATCGCTTCCAAGATCTTATCTTCGGGAATCTCATTGGCGCCTGCCTCGATCATGATAACCTTCTGTGCAGTGGAAGCCACTGTCATCTGCAGATCACCCTTATCCCATGCTTCCTGGCTGGGATTTAAAATAAATTCTCCGTCTACCATACCTACCTGGGTCATAGCACAGGGGCCATCAAAGGGAATGTCGGAAATACAGGTTGCAATAGCAGTACCCAGCATGGCAACCAGCTCCGGTCTACACTCCGGATCCACGCTCATGACCAGATTGTTTAAGGTAACATCATTTCTGTAATCCTTGGGGAACAGAGGACGCATAGGTCTGTCAATGACCCTGCTGGTCAATACTGCATTTTCGCTAGCCTTACCCTCACGCTTATTAAAGCCGCCGGGAATCTTGCCTACTGCATAAAGCTTTTCCTCATATTCCACGCTGCAGGGGAAGAAGTCGATGCCTTCCCTGGGTTTTTCACTTGCCGTAGCAGTGGAAAGAACCGTTGTTTCACCATAGTGCATAAATGCACATCCGTTTGCCTGCTTACCCACTCTTCCGATATCAACGGAAAGAGTACGGCCTGCAAGCTCCAAGCTGTAAGTTTTGTACATAGCTCTACTCCTTTTCTGATTTTTTATGATCAGGCAGAAGCCGCCGAAACTACTGATTTATCCGCAAAAGCTTGTCCTTGTGGACACATCAGTGGTCTCGGAGCTGCACTCTGCCTGTGATTACATAAAAGGACGGATATACATCCGTCCTCTTATGGTTATCATCATTATTTTCTAAGTCCAAGTCTTTCAATCAGAGCACGGTATCTTTCAATATCAGTTTTCTTTAAGTATGCAAGCAAACCTCTTCTCTGACCTACCATTTTAAGCATACCCCTTCTGGAATGATGATCCTTGGGATGCTCTTTTAAGTGCTCTGTCAGTTCCTGAATCCTTGCGGTCAGGACTGCTACCTGAACCTCAGGCGAACCTGTATCGCCTTCTGTTCTGGCATACTCTTTGATAATGCTTTGTTTCTTTTCTTTGGAAATCATTTTAAAATCCTCCTTGTTTTTGTCTGGCCGGACTAAGAAGCGGGTTGGAGTTTCCCTGCCCTGAGTACCGGTTAAAATTCACACAAAACAAATTATAACATGGTTTCCATAAGTTGTAAATACTTTATTAATCCTGAATGATCCTTCTCACTGTAGTAGGCGTTCTGTAGTAAGCGCTGGTGATACGGATACCGGTCTTGGGGCTGCTGGCATGGATAACCTGGCCGCCGCCGATATAGATAGCAACATGGTTGATCCTACCGCCCTTGGAGTAAAATACCAGGTCTCCCGGTCTTGCTTCCGACATGCTGATCTTGGTTCCCATATTGGCCTGTGCAGCAGAAGAATGAGGCAGTCCGATACCGTATTTTGCATATACGCTCAATACAAAACCGGAGCAGTCTGCACCTCTGGTAAGGCTGGTGCCGCCCCAAACATAGGGATTACCCAAGAATTGTTTTGCATATTCACAAAGCTCTACCCTCACATCGGAAACCCCTTCTCCATACAAGAATTCCGACATATTGAGAGCTGTTTTTAAATTCTTGCCCACAGAAACATATTCTGCGCTAACATAAGCTTCTTCGCCATCGTAGAGGACTTTAACCCATCCATCTAACTCTTCTACCACTTCCAGTTCTTCACCGTAAGCCACCAAGCTGATGACCTCACCTTCCAAGCTGGGCGTTTTTCGAACCTTTAAGCCGTCTGCTGAAACTTTTGCCAGATTTTTTACGATACTATCCGCATATTCAATGGCTGCTGTACCGGACAACAGGTAATCCATAGAAACATATCCTTCCACAGAACCGGACACGATATGGGCTTTATTTCCTTCCACGCCGATGATCTCACAACCGGCATTATTGCTCATCTTACCCACGATCTTACTATTATCATCCGCTGTGGCACGCACATTTAAGTGGTCTTCCACTCTGGCAATACCCAGATTGGTATAACCGTAAGCACCGCCGCCGTTTATCTCATCCTCATCTATGGGATCATCCTGCATGGACTCCGGAACGGTCTGGGAAATATAACCGGAACCGGCGGAAACCACAACTTTTTTCTCTTCTTCCAAAGGAGCCTCTTCTAAAACTGCATCCTCTGTATCCGCCATACTTTCTGTCAGATCAGCATTTTTTGCTGCTTTGGTCTCACTCGCTGTCTCTTCGTACTCTACCACATCTGCAGCCCCGGCAGAAAGTATTGTCTTTTCTGTTGCCCCTGCATACAATACAAATTGTGAGGCTGTAGCAATAGCTGTTATAGCAATAAAAACTTTGATCGTATTCTTCTTCATCCTTCTGTCCTTATCTGTTACTGGAAAATATTATAAATGTTACATAATTATTACAATTGTTACAAGCTCATTATAACATAAGGATAGAATTCGTCAACTACCAGATTTAGTGATTTTTATGGATTTTCTTCTATTTATTGCAGTTTTATTGACTCGTTTGGTTAATTAATATTTTTCCTTTATATGGATTCAAGATAATTTAAAATACTCTCTGGCTTCCCGGATATTTTCATGAACTGCCGCCTTTAGCGCTTCTTCATTTGGAAATCTTGCTTCTGCTCTCCTAAAATGCAACAATTCTACCTTGATCTGTTCTCCATAGATCTCTTTATTAAAATCCAGAAGATATGTTTCTGCATTGATCCTCTCTCCATCCTTTACGGAAGGTCTGGAACCAATATTGGTAATGGCAGGATAGGCACTGCCTTTTAATATCACATTGGAAAAATAGACTCCTTTGGGAGGAAGCAGCTTATCTTCTCCCGGATACAGATTTGCCGTAGGCATATGAAGCTTCCTTCCCAGCTTTTTGCCATGTTCCACCTTTCCGCTTACAAAATAAGGCTCTCCCAACAAGTTGGCGGCTCCTTCCATATTCCCTCTGATCACTTCCTGACGCACATATGTGGAACTGATCTGCCGCCCGTCAAAAGTGATCTTTTCTATGATCTTAACATCAAATCCACATTCTTTGGAAAGGCTTTCCAAAAGACTTCTGTCCCCTTTTGCTTTCTTTCCAAAGGTCACATCTTCTCCTGCTACGATCAATCTACCATTCATTTTGGAAAGAAGAAACTCTTCTACATATACTTCCGGGTCCATATCCGCCGTTTCTTTACAAAAAGGGCATTCTACCAGATAGTCGATCCCCATTCTCTCGAATATCCGTAGCTTTTCTTCCCGTGTGGTCAATTCTCCTTCCTGCTTACCGGAAAAGAACACTGCGGGGGAAGGGTAAAAAGTAAAAACGGCCGTCTTCAACCCTCTTTCCTTTGCCTCTTTCATCAGACAGGAAAACAGCTTTCTGTGCCCTCTGTGCATTCCGTCAAATTTACCGATGGCAATGGCAGTGACCTCAGGTATATGAAATTCTGTAGTCTGTTCGATCAATTTCATTTATTATGATTCCTTTGGTAAGAACATTTTGTACGGTTTATAAAGCATACTGGCTTCTTCGTAGGTATAGATGCCATAAAACACACCACTGCTATGGTAAAGCAGCACCTTTTCTCCGTCCCTGCCCCTTTCTCCCAAAAGCTCTGCCGGACAGACATTGCCGTTTTCCAAAAGCCTGTCGCTGTGGGCATTTACTGTGATCTTTCGATAGGACGGAAACAGCCTATCCACAGGGATGACAAGCTCATCCAGATGACCGGTATCTCTTTTTTCTTCTATTTGAGAAAGGGTATGGGCATCTTCTATGGAAAATTCTCCTGCCTTCGTACGCATCAGGCTCTTCATGCAGCCGCCACAGGACAACTTCTCTCCGATATCGGCGCATAGACTTCTGATATAAGTGCCTTTGGAACACAAAACCCGGAATTTGACTACCGGCAGATCCATGGATAGAATTTGAAGTTCATAGACCTCAATGGGACGCGGTTTCCGTTCCACTTCTTTTCCTTCCCTTGCCAGTTCATATAACTTCTTTCCGTTTATCTTCAATGCGGAATACATGGGCGGGACCTGAAGTGAACTGCCTAAAAAGGACAGGATCGCTTCTTCTACCTGTTTTTCATCCGCCTGTACTTCTCTTTCTGCTAGGATCCGGCCTGTCATATCCTGGGTATCCGTAGTGATACCCAATAAAAGCTCTGCCACATATTCCTTTGTTTTATCCGTTAAAATGTCACACAGTTTGGTGGCATTCCCAAGGCAGACAGGAAGCACTCCTTCCGCCTCAGGGTCCAGCGTCCCTGTGTGACCTATTTTTTTCTGCTTTACGATCCCCCGAAGCTTTGCAACGACATCATGGGAAGTAAAGCCTTTTTCTTTTTTTACAATGATAACACCGTTTATCATGGCTGCTCCGTTTATTTGATCTGCTTTTTCAGTTCTTTTTCCAGCATATCCGCCATTTCTTCTCCATTGCCTGATAAGGTGCAGCCTGCCGCCCTGACATGTCCGCCGCCTCCAAAGCTTAAGGCCACCTTCGACACATCCACTTCACCGCTGCTTCTCAGACTTACCTTATACTTACCATCCTTTGTCTGATGGATAAGGGCAGCTGCTTTAACGCCTCTTGTATAGCGAAGCTGATTTACGATACCTTCAAAATCCTGATCCGTAGCACCTAGGCGATCCATATCCTCTCTGGTAACAATGCTATAGATAAACTCTCCGTCCAAACCCACTTTGCTGTTGCTTAAGGCAAAACCCAACAGCTTATTTTGAACATAAGATTTTTCATAAAAAGTGGTATCGATCAGCTTTGAGAAATCAAATCCATAAGAGATCAACTCCGCTCCTATCCGAAGTGTCTCAGGAGATGTATTGGAATACTGGAATACGCCGCAGTCCTGAATGATGCCCAGATATAAAGTCTCAGCCAGGGCTGCATCCATAAATGTTCCATCCGGATCGGCTTTCTTGATCAACCGGTAGATCAGTTCACTTGTAGAACTTGCCTCCGGATCCACATAGTATTCGTCCCCCTCTCCGGGATTGGTCACATGATGATCGATATTGACCTTCTTTTTGGCACGGTCATAGTATTCTTTTGCCGCGCCGATCCGCTCTGCTACGCTGTCTAATACAAAGAACAGATCATAGTCCGTCTCTGCTCCATCTGCTACAATCTCCTTTACACCGGGCAGAAAATCGTAGAGCGCTGCAGGTTTTTCCAACCATACATCAATTTTTTTATCCGGATATACTTTTTTTAAAAACTGCCATAAGGAAAGGGCACTCCCTATACAATCCCCATCCGGTTTGATATGGCCTGCTATACCGATGGCATTCGCATCACGGCACAACGCAATCAAGTTTATCATAGATCTCTGGTTACCTCATCAATTTTTCTGCTCATATTTACCCCATAGGCAATAGAATCATCCATAACAAAGGTAATTTTAGGCGTATTTCTTAAATTTAAGTCCTTTGCAAGCCGATTCCTGATATAGCCTTCCGCACTTTTTAATCCTGCCAGCGTATCTTCACTTGCTTCTTTCCCGCCTAATGTGGATATCCACGCTTTTGCCGTCTTTAGATCAGGCGCCACTTCCACCGCTACTACAGAGGTAAGGGGAGTGATCCGGGGGTCTTTGATCTGCCCCCTGATGATATCCGACAATACCCTCTTTACTTCTTCATTGATCCGGGTATTTTTAATACTGTTCTTCTTCATATTCCTACCTGTCTGCCTCTATCCGCTATGCCTATCTGGGCACCTCTACCATAATATAGGCCTCTACGATATCAAGCTCTTTCATCTGGTCAAAACCTTCAAATACAAGTCCGCATTCAAAGCCTGCTTTTACTTCCTTCACATCGTCCTTAAACCGCTTTAGGCTGGCTAATTCGCCTTCATAGATCTGCTCGCCTTCTCTGCTGATGCGGACTTTGCAGCCTCTCTCGAAGCGTCCGTCCAATACATAAGAACCGGCAATGTTACCTACTGCAGATGCTTTAAACAGCTGTCTTACCTCGGCATGACCGATAACCTGTTCTTCATAGATGGGATCCAGCATACCCTTCATAGCAGCTTCCACATCTTCAATAGCCTGGTAGATGACTTTATACAGCCTTACATCCACGCCTTCCTGTTCGGAAGCAGTCTTTGCCTGGGCATCGGGACGAACATTAAAGCCGATGATAATGGCATTGGATGCTGCCGCAAGAGTAACATCGGATTCATTGATGGCACCTACACCGCCATGGATGCATTTTACCACCACTTCTTCGTTGGAAAGCTTTAAGAGACTCTGTTTCACTGCTTCCACACTACCCTGTACATCCGCTTTGATGATCAGGTTCAGTTCTTTTAAGTTGCCTTCCTGAATCTTGGTAAACAGATCGTCCAAAGACATCTTGCTCTTAGTCTCTTCCAGTTTCTTTTCTTTATTCTGTGCGATAAAGGTTTCTGCAAAGTTCTTCGCTTCTTTATCATTATCGTGTGCAATAAAGATCTCACCTGCATTGGGCACATCGGAAAGTCCTAAGATTTCTACCGGTGTAGAGGGCAGGGCTTCTTTTACCCTTCTTCCCTTATCATCCACCATGGCACGGACTTTACCGTGACTTGCGCCGGCAGAAATGGAATCTCCCACCTTCAGCGTACCTTTCTGAACTAAAACGGTAGCCACAGGACCCCGTCCTTTATCCAGTTCGGCCTCGATCACAAGACCTCTTGCACGACGGTTAGGATTTGCCTTTAACTCTAAGATCTCGGAAGTTAAGATAATGGTTTCCAACAGATCGGAAATACCTTCGCCACTCTTTGCGGAAACAGGTACAAATTCTGTGCTTCCGCCCCAGTCAACGGGAATCAGCTCATATTCTGCCAGTTCCTGTTTTACTCTGTCGATATTGGCATTGGGCTTATCGATCTTATTTACCGCCACGATAATCTCAATCTCAGCCGCTTTGGCATGGTTGATCGCTTCTACGGTCTGAGGCATCACGCCATCGTCCGCCGCTACCACCAATACCGCAATATCCGTTGAGTTGGCACCACGCATACGCATAGCAGTGAATGCCTCATGACCAGGCGTATCTAAGAAGGTGATCTTCTCCCCGTTTATAGTCACGGTATAAGCGCCGATATGCTGGGTGATACCACCGGCTTCCCTGTCTGTTACATTGGTCTTTCTGATGGCATCCAAAAGGGATGTTTTACCATGGTCAACATGACCCATAACACAGATGACCGGAGGACGCTTCTTCATAGTTGCTTCGTCCTCTTCCTCTTCCTTTAACAGCTCTTCGATCACATCTACCTTTACTTCCTGCTCGCAGATGATATCATATTCAATGGCGATCTCTTCGGCAGTCTCATAGGTGATCTCCTGATTGACCGTCACGACCTGTCCCTGTAAAAACAGTTTTTTCACAATAACGGAAGGCTGGATCTTCATTTTATCCGCCAGTTCCTTAATGGTAAGGGTTTCCGGCAGGGTGATCACTTTGATCTGTTCTTCTTCCTTCTCTTCCGGTTTCTTTTCGGGTTTGATGAATCTTCCGGGCTTATTGGCTCTTCCCTTTCCGCCAAAATCGTCCTCTTCATAGATCAGATCCTTTTTGGAACGGCGATCCCTTTCCTGACCTTGTCTTCTCTTTTCTTCATCACGATGCTTTTCTGTATCTTTGATAGGGCTTTCCGGCATGAAATTTCTGCCGCCCTGACCTTTTCTGAAGCTATTACCCTGTTTTCCATCGCTTCTGCCAGAGCGTTCATTACCTCCAAAAGGCCTTTTGCCATCTTTACCAGATTCACGAGGGTTAGAACCGTTCCTATGTTCAGACACACCGCCGCTAAAACTGCTCTGGCGTCTATCTTCGTTTCTGCCTGCCTGCTCCTGGCTCCTTCTGTTTCCATCGTTTCTCGCTTCATTTCTGACACCGCCTCGATTCTGGTTCCTGTTATCTCCTGCTTCCTGAGAAGAAACTGCTGCCTTCCCGGATACACCAAACTCTTCTTCAATGCTGGGTAAAGCTGCCGGCTTGATAATGGGCTTAGGAAGCGGTCTGTACTGTTGCTGTTGTGCGCTGACAGGTCTTCCACCGGGACGGTTTCCATTTGCAGGACGCTGCCCGCCTCCCTGTTTTTGTCCTCCCATTTTACTGTTATGGGGATTGCTGACAAAAATAATATTTTTCTTCTTTTTGGGCGGCTCCGCTTTTGCACCTTCTGCCTTTGGCGCGTCTCCTTTTGCCTTTTCCTGCTTTATTTCATCTCCGCCTTTCTCTTCCTGCGGAGGAGTCTCATTCTTCTTAGCCTTTCCAAAGGCATTCTTAACCATTTCTACCGCATCGTCTTCGATGGTGCTCATATGGCTTTTCACCTCTATGCCTTTCTCGGCAAGAAGGGTCAGAATTTCTTTACTCTGTTTATCCAATTCTTTTGCCAGTTCATATACTTTCATTTTTGCCATGTTCTACCTCCGCATTCATTTGCCGTTCTCTATCAATTTCAAGATGCCATTCGACAGACCCTGATCCGTGATTCCGATACTGGACCGTTCTTCCTTGCCAATGGCATGCCCTAAAGAATCTTTTGTTCCATATTCGGCAATGGGAACTTCATAAAACTCACACATGTTCCTGAATTTCTTTTTTGTATTGTCCGAAGCTTCATGTGCCACAATGACCAGAAAAGCTTTTCTTTCCTTAACAGCCTTTTCCACGGCAAATTCGCCGCTTACCAGATTTCTGCCCCTTGCTACAATTCCCAAAAGGGACAGTACTCTATCGGGTTTACTCATTGCTTTCTTTAAACTCCTTTAACAGCCTGTCATATACCTCATCCTCTATGACCCTGTGCAGGGAACGCTCCAGGCCCTTTGTGGATCTGGCTTTTTCCAGACATGCCTGATTCTTACAGATATATGCGCCTCTTCCGTTTTTCTTGCCGGTGGGATCCAAAAAAACCTCATCTTCCGGTGTGCGTAAGATCCGCCAAAGATCCTGCTTGTTTTTCATCTCCCGGCATCCTACACACTGTCTTTGCGGCATTTTTTTCGCCATATCTTACCTCACTTCTATTATTCTTCGGACTCCTCTTCGTAATCTTTTGCTACCTGGTCAAACTCCTCACTGTAGGATTCATCGTATTCCTCATCATAGGTTTCGCCTTCTTCATATTCCTCGTCATACTCTTCTTCATATTCATCCATATAATCTTCATAGCGGAAACCGGGTGCATCCTTTGCCTGGGTCTCACTCTTGATATCGATCTTATAGCCTGTCAATCTGGCTGCAAGTCTTGCATTCTGTCCTTCCTTACCGATTGCAAGAGACAGCTGATAATCAGGAACCACAACCTTTGCAGTCTTTTCATCCGGATCTGCAAATACCGCAACGATCTTTGCAGGGGACAAAGCGTTCTGGATCAGGTTACCGGGGTTTTCATCCCAGTTGATGATATCGATCTTTTCTCCCCGCAGCTCTTCTACGATGGAATTGACTCTTGTACCGTTCATACCCACACAGGCGCCTACCGGATCCACATTGGGATTTTCGGAATAAACTGCCATCTTGGTACGGCTGCCCGCTTCCCTTGCAATGCTCTTGATCTCTACGGTTCCGTCAGCGATTTCCGCCACTTCGGATTCAAACAGCCTCTTTACCAATTCAGGATGAGTACGGCTGACCAAGATCCTGGGACCTTTTGTGGTATTCTTTACTTCCAAAATATATACCTTGATACGCTCCGTAGGCTTGTAATTTTCTCCTTTTACCATCTCGCTCTCATTGAGGATAGCATCGCATTTACCAAGGTTGATGCTGATGTTTCTTCCGATATAACGCTGAACGATACCGGTAACTACATCTTTTTCTTTTTCATAATATTGGTTATAGATAACACTTCTTTCTTCTTCCCTGATCTTCTGTAAGATCACATTCTTGGCATTCTGGGTAGCAATCCTGCCAAATGCCTTGCTCTGGATCTCAATCTTTACAGTGCCGCCAACCTCTGCGTCCTTATCATAGGCTTTGGCTTCTTCCAAAGTGATCTGTAAAGCCTGATCTTCTACGCTTTCTTCATCCGCAACAACCTCTTTGTTGACCCAAACGCGGAAATCACAGGTTTCCCTGTCGATCTCAACGGATACATTGTCGGATTTGCCAAAGTGATTCTTGCATGCTGTGATCAGAGAATTTTCAATGGCATCAAACAGAGTGTCCTTGCTGATCTCTTTCTCTTTCTCCAGAATGTCCAGGGCTTCCATTAATTCTTTGTTCATTTTTCTTTTTCCTCCTAATCAAAAAACACTGCAGGACGAATCAAAGCGATATCCTTCCTTGCAAAATTCATGGTTTGTTCATCAACTTCTATGGCTACCGACTCCTTGTCATAAGACAAGAGAGCTCCGATAAATTCCTTTTGTTTATCCACCGCTTTAAAAAGACGGATCTCCACCGGTTTGCCCAGATTGCGTTCAAAGTCCTTATCCTTTTTTATAGGACGAAGCAACCCGGGACTGCTGACCTCTAATATATAAGAATCCTCAATAAAATCCTCTTTGTCCAACAGATCTGATAAAGCCCGGCTTACCAGTTCACAGTCATCAATCGTAATGCCGCCCGGCTTATCAATATAAGCCCGCAGATACCAGCTGCTGCCTTCCTTCACATACTCCACATCCACCAGTTCAAACTGATTGGCTTTTACAATGGGAGTCAGAAGCTGTTCCGTGCGGCTTTCATATGTGTCACGCTTTGACATGGATACACCTTTCCTTTGCGAAAAATAAGAGTGGACCGCAAGTCCACTCTCCATACACTACTTATTCTTTGCTTATCATACATCCCAATTTTTGATTTGTCAACTGTTTTTGGGGAAAAACACAGTGTTTTCCCTGTTCCCTCACATATTTTTTCTTTAAATAAAAAAAAGTTCTTGCAATCTTTGTTATTATTTAGTAAGATAAGCAAGGATGTTACATGGCTTGTTGGTCAAGAGGTTAAGACGCCGCCCTCTCACGGCGGAAACAGGGGTTCGATTCCCCTACAAGCTGCTCACTGTTTATAAAACAGCGAGGCCCATAAAAAGCACTGCCGATTTCGGCAGTGCTTTTTGTCTGTTTTCTATGATCAAACAAAGTCAAAGAGGCTGATCTGATTGGACTCCGGAATATCTCCCAGCAGATTCATCTCTCCCATGAGATCCACAATGGTCTTGGAAATCTTAGCCCGCTCCCGCAAGTCATCCTTAGAAAGAAAAGGACCGTCTTTGGCAGCTTCCATCAAAGATTCCGCCGCCTTATCTCCCATGCCGTCAATGCTGTTAAAGGAAGGCATGATCTTTCCGTCAATGATCTGAAACAGTCTGGAATGAGCCCTGTACAGATCCAAAGGCATGAATTCAATTCCTCTTTCGTACATTTCCTTTACGATCCGCATATCTTTCAGACTGTCCTGTTCTTTTTTACTCAATTCATCCTTTCTGGCCTTAAAATCTGCAATAGCCGCATCCAATCGCCCTTTTCCCTGACACATCAGTTCATAGGAGAATCCAGATGCCCTAATGCTGAAATATGCCGCATAATAAGCCTCGGGATAATTGACTTTAAAATATGCCACCCGCCATGCCATCATAACATAAGCCGCCGCATGAGCCTTGGGGAACATATACTTGATCTTTTTACAAGACCAGATATACCAATCCGGCACCTGTTTTTCCACCATGGCTTCTTCCATCTCCGGTGTCAGACCCTTTCCTTTTCTGACACTTTCCATGATCTTAAAAGAAAGTCCTTCTTCCAGGCCCTGATCGATCAGATAGATCATAATGTCATCCCTGGTACAGATGGCAGTGGAAATGGTTGCTTTTCCTTCCTCGATCAGAGTCTGGGCATTGCCCAGCCATACATCTGTTCCGTGAGACAGGCCGGAAATACGGATCAGATCCGTTAAGGACTGGGGTTTGGTGTCCAAAAGCATCTGGATAACGAACTCCGTACCAAATTCCGGAATACCCAAACTGCCTGTAGGGCAGTCGATCTGTTCCGGCGTCACGCCTAAGGCTTCTGTATTTTGGAACAGGGACATGACCTGTTTATCATCCAGTGGAATGGTAACCGGATCTACTCCTGTCAGATCCTGTAACATCCTGATCATAGTAGGATCGTCGTGTCCCAGTATATCCAGCTTCAATAAATTATGATCGATCTTATGATAATCAAAATGTGTGGTTACGATATCCGTAGTCATATCGTTGGCAGGATGCTGAATGGGTGTAAAGGAATTGATATCCTCCCCTACCGGAAGCACCACAATGCCGCCGGGATGCTGACCTGTAGACCGCCTGATTCCTGTACAGCCCAAAACGATCCGATTGATCTCACAGCTTCGTTTCGGAATACCTCTCTCTTCAAAATATTTTTTCACATATCCAAAGGCTGTTTTGTCCGCCAAGGTACCGATGGTTCCGGCACGATAGGTCTGCCCGGCTCCAAAAATAACTTCTGTATACTTATGAGCTTTACTTTGATATTCACCGGAAAAATTCAAGTCTATATCCGGCTCTTTATCTCCTTTAAATCCCAAAAAGGTTTCAAAAGGAATATCAAATCCGTCTTTTTTTAAGGGCTGTCCGCAATCGGGACAGAGCTTATCCGGCATATCGCAGCCCGCCTTACCGGAGTAAGACTTTACCTCGGCAGAATCAAAATCATAATAATGGCAGTTAGAACAATAATAATGGGGACTTAAGGAATTTACCTCCGTAATACCCGCCATATATGCCACAAAGGAAGATCCTACGGATCCCCTGGAACCTACCAGATATCCGTCTTCCATAGACTTCCACACCAGTTTCTGGGCAATGATATACATTACCGCAAACCCATTGTTGATAATGGCATTTAATTCCCGCTCCAGCCGCTTTTCCACTACTTCAGGCAATGTTTCTCCATAGATCTCATGAGCCCGGTTATAACAGATCTTTCTTAAAGTTTCATCAGAATTAGGAATAATAGGTGGCGCTTTATCCGGTCTGACAGGATCAATGGACTCAATACAATCTGCGATCAGATTGGTATTGTCGATGACCACCTCTCTTGCCTTATCGCTTCCCAAATATGCAAACTCTTTAAGCATTTCTTCTGTAGTCCGCAAATATAAAGGTGCCTGCTTATCATCCTTAAAGCCCTTTCCTGCCATAATGATCCTTCGATATACCTCATCCTCCGGATCCAAAAAATGTACATCACAGGTAGCACAGACCGGCTTATGTAAGGCATCGCCGATATCCACGATCTTTTTGTTAAGCTCCCTGATATCCTCCATGGAGTTGACATTTTCTACCCGCTCCGCCTGGATCATAAATTCATTGTTGCCTAAAGGCTGAATCTCTAAATAATCATAAAATCCTGCAATTTTATACAGTTCATCATCACTTTTCCCGTCAAGCATGGCCCGGTAAAGTTCTCCTGCTTCACAGGCACTTCCTAAGATCAAACCTTCTCTGTATTTTTGCAAAAGGCTTTTGGGGATCTTGGGCCGTTTGTTAAAATAAGTCAGATGGGATTCGGAAACCAGCTTATACAGATTGATCCTGCCTATCTCGTTTTTGGCAAGAATGATAATGTGATAATAAGGCAACTTCTTCACCGTATCCACATTGTCCTCACCCATGGCATTGATCTCTGCAAGCTTTTCTACACCACGATCCTGTAACATCACAAGAAACTTCTCAAATATTTCCGCCGTAGCCTGGGCATCATCTACTGCCCGGTGGTGGTTTTCCAGTGAAACCTTTAAAGCTTTGGCGCAGGCATCCAGAGTGTGTTTGGCC
The DNA here is from genome assembly GCA_022510725.1 of Lachnospiraceae bacterium. Taxonomy (GTDB): domain Bacteria; phylum Bacillota; class Clostridia; order Lachnospirales; family Lachnospiraceae; genus UBA2882. Next base: position 31,271 of record JAFLSW010000011.1, on the reverse strand, counting down.
TGACCAGGCAAAAGAATCCGGGCAATGCCAACAGTATCCACTACCGTATCTTCCGGCACCAGTCCCTGTCTTTTACAGTTTTCTCTGATAAAGCTCATATCAAAGGAAGCGTTGTGGGCTACCATAACACAGCCTTCACAAAATTCCATAAACTGCGGCAGGACCTCTTCTATCCCCGGCGCACCCATCACATCCTCATCCCGGATACTTGTCAGCTGAGTAATCCGATAGGGAATGGGTTCATAAGGATTGACAAAGGTAGAAAAGCGTTCCGTCAACCTGCCATTTTGTACTTTCACGGCACCGATCTCTATGATCTTATTTTTCATGGGGGAAAAGCCGGTAGTCTCCAGGTCAAATACCACATAATCCCGATTCAGGGTCTCATTTCCCGGATTGGTTACGATCTCTTTCAGATCGTCCACCAGATATCCTTCCACACCTAAAATAACCTTGAAGAAATTCTGTCTGTCAGCCACTTCTCCCGCTTCTTTTAATCTGGATCTCTCCGCATTCCAAAGATCCCCCCAAGTATGAAATGCATCCGCCAAAGCCTGCACCACACCATGATCGGTAATGGCAATAGCCGGATGTCCCCATTGATAAGCCCGCTTAATAATATCTGTTACTTCAGAAACGCCATCCATATCGCTCATCTTGGTATGGCAGTGAAGCTCTACCCTTTTTTTAGCGGCATAATCCATTCTTGCTACTGTGAAATCGGGGATCCGTTTTATGGTGCTGACAGAACTGATCGTCAGTTCCTTATCAAATTTATCTATGCCTGTTACCCCTTTTATCTTTAAAAAGGTTCCTTTTTTCACATCAATAGCCGATTTCAACTCCGCTGCCTGCTCATCCCGAAGGAAGATTTTGACCATAATGGTATCCGTAAAATCTGTCAGGGAGAACATGAGAATGGTCTTTTCCAGTTTGGGGATGGGCTTATCCTCCAAAGAAAGTACCTTTCCTCTGACAACCACTTCTCCGATTTCGCCCACAAGCTGTTCTATCGGCATAGCTTCTTCTTCGATATCCCTGCTGCCATATAAAATATTGGGATCATCAGATTTTTTAGCACCAAAATCCCGTTTTCTGTAATTTTCTCTTTTTCCGAAGCTGCTTCCCTTGCCGGAAAAGTCTTTTTCCGAAGTATCCGCTGTTTTGGTCTTCTTTTCTGAAACAGGAATGGGGATGGAATCTAACCTTTCACCTGTTTCCTCAGAAAATGCCTCTCCCAAAGCTTCCTCTTCTGTTCCATAGGCTCTCTGGGCAATCTGTGCAACCTGACGCCGCATCCTCTCTTCCTCTTCCTGTTTGCGGCTTTCATTGCTCTTTGGAGAGATGTATTCCGTTACAATATGGACATAGATCCCGCAGCGTTCTTGAAATATTTTTTCCAATAAAGAAGTCAGTTCCGCTGCCTTTTCCTTATAAGGCACCATCTCCTCTATCTGCAAAAGCATGTTATCCCCCTCAAAGGAAACCTGTGCCTTTTTCAGCATGCTGAACATAACGGGGCTGTATTCCCTAAGCTCCCGCAAAATACTCTCCTCATATTCCCGATATAAGATCTGGGGGGTATATTGTGCTGATAAATGGAAATGCTCATAGATTTTTACAGTCAGATTGGTCCCTGCAAAAAGCTGGGATTTAATCTGTTCTTCCATAGCATGGACATCTTTCTTTTCCACCAATCTGTCCGCCGAGATATAAATGCGCAGAAAATCCCTGCGTTTGGTCGTAATGATATGCTCCACCTTTACATCCGAGAAGGCATCTGTCAGATTTTTCTTCACTTGCAGCGTTGGAAATACTTCCAGAAACTGTTTTCCGTCCATACCGTACTTTTGATCCTTATCTTCTAATCTTCATTTTGATTCCAGCAAAGCAGTTCATCCCGCAACACATTAAGCAGCTGCTCCTCCGGCACTTTTTTGATGATCTTCCCTTTTTTGATGAGCAAGCCTTCCTTTTCTCCGCCTGCGATTCCGATATCCGCTTCCCTGGCCTCACCCGGTCCGTTTACCGCACAGCCCATGACTGCTACTTTTAAATTCAGGGGAATATCAGCTACCATCTCTTCCACCTGATTTGCCAGCCCGATCAGATCGATACGGGTCCTGCCGCAGGTAGGACAGGAAATGACCTCTATTCCCTGTTTATAAAGTCCCAAAGAGCGCAGGATCACCTTTGCAGACTTCACTTCCTCTACCGGATCTGACGACAGGGAAACACGCATGGTATCTCCGATTCCCTCATATAACAGGATTCCCAGTCCCACTGCAGATTTGATATTACCACCATACAAGGTACCTGCTTCCGTAATGCCGATGTGAATGGGATAAGCCGTCTGTTTGGTTAAGAGTTCATGGGCCTTGGTGCAAATGGGAATATTGGAGGATTTGATGCTGATGACCAGATTGTCATAACCTTCTTTCTCGATCATACCAACCTTATCCAAAGCGCTTTCTACAATGCCCTCCGGCGTTACCCCATGATATTTTTCCAGTAGTTCTTTTTCCAGAGACCCCGCATTGACTCCTACACGGATAGGAACATTTCTCTCTTTGGCCGCTGCCACAACTGCCCGAAGTTTTTCTTCTCCGCCGATGTTGCCAGGATTGATCCTGATCTTATCCGCACCGTTTTCTATGGCTGCAATGGCCATCTTATAGTCAAAATGGATATCTGCAACCAATGGAATATGAATCCGTTTCTTGATCTCTTTTATGGCCTGCGCTGCCTCTATGGTAGGCACCGTAGACCGGATGATATCACACCCTGCCGTTTCCAGACGCAAGATCTGCTCTACGGTGGCTTCCACATCCTCTGTCCTGGTATTGGTCATGGACTGGATCAGAATGGGATTGCCTCCCCCAATGATCCTGTCTCCGATCCGAACAATTTTTGTCCGCTGCCTATGTAAAATTTCCTGATCCAATGTATCGTTCCCCGCCTTCCTGATGAAGCTGTTTATCCAGCCTCTACAAAATATTATAGGCTTTCTTCTTTCTCCGCGTCAATGATTTTTCACCAGTAATTTCCTACCGTATTCATCTCTTGGAGGGTCTTCTTTTTCCGCCTCTTCTCCTGCTGCATTTACTGACGATACACGGATCTCTTCCACCTTTTTTCCTGCCGCAAAGCTCTTGATGCCGGCTGCATCTGATGCCAGCCCTGCCAGCATGAAAAGAAAAAGAAACAGGCAAAGGCTTTTTACAAAGCCATGAAGGAAAAGTCTGCTTTTATCCATGATCAAATAATCCTGTTTTCCTTTTTTCTTTTCCTTTTTCCCTCCTGACAAAGTAATACTGCAGGCTTTTAAGTCCTCATACATCTGCCCCATATTCTCATATCCTGCCCCTTCATGGATCCGCACGGCCTTTCGCATAATGTATTTGCAGGAAAGAGAAAGATGGGAAATATCCGCCTTTCCGTTTATCATTCCCTCTCTGGGAAGCACACCTGTCAACATTTCATATAAGATCACTCCCAATCCATAAGTGTCCCCATAGCAGGCCGCCCACCCATTTTCAGAAGGTGCCAGATATTCTCTGGTCCCAAATACTTTTCTGTTTTTCTCTCCTTGATACAGTACAGAACCGAAATCCACCAGACATACGCTCCCATCAGTCCGGATCAAAATATTTTCCGGTTTGATATCTCCATAAACCAAAGCAGGAACATGCTCATGAAAGCGCTTTAATATCTCTGCTATCTGTACAGCGATCTTGATAGATTCCTTTTGCTCCCATATCCTTTTTTCTTTCATAAGGGTTCTCAGGCTTTTTCCCTCCACATATTCCATGACGATGCCGATCTCATCATCTTCTTCCAATAGGTCTATGAGATAAGGAACACCTTTTCCGCCAAACTTCCTTAGAATATCCACTTCTCTCCGGGCAGCGGGATCGTCTTTTGGATATGATTTCATTGCCGCCAGTGCTTTTGTATTTTTATGTTCTACCAAAAATACCTTCCCCTGACCGCCTTTTCCCAGCTCTTTCTTTTTTTCATACAACATCTTTTCCATCTCCTTTGCAGCATTACTCTCCTGTCCACCCTGCATACAAGGCAGATATATTGTCCGTTTCCTTTTGTCTGATATTGTAATTTCCGATTTCTTTCAGCCGTTTGGAAATGACCGCATCACTTTGAAGTTTCTTCCATGCCAGACAATTCTTCCACAGCTTTTTATCATACTTTCTGTAAAATCCGTCCGTACAAAGAAGCATACCTCCCGCTTTGCATCTTCCGGTATAAAAATCCGGCTTCCATTCTCTGTTCAGCCCCAGACATTTAAGCAGTCCCCTTTCGTCTCCATGATCCTTTGTCAGTTTCCTAAATCCCTGAAACAAAAGGGCTTTTCTTTGCAAATATGCCCTGCCGTCCCCAATATGAAACAGGTAATATCTCTCCCGATAGACTAAGCACAACAAAGCCGTACTTCCCATCTTTTTTCCTTCCAGCCTCATTTTTTCAAATAAGATATGATTGATCCGCCTGTAGAGACTAAAACCTTTAGACTGGATTCCTTTTTTCAGTTCTTTCTTTCCTCTCTTTTGCTTTTCTAAAAAGGGAATCAATTCTCCATCAAACCACGCTTCCATCTCCCGGATGCAAATGGCGGAAGCCTCCATGCCGCATTCCATGCCGCCCATTCCGTCGCAGACTGCTAAAAAGGCAAGTTCTCCCCCTGAAAACTGACACAAACGATACAGAAGGGCATCTTGATTCTCCTTCCGCATTCCGGTCTCATATACATAACCGAACTTCATATAAAATTGTCCTTTCCTGGAAAAATAGTTATCGACCACTGCCGATAAACGGTACAGAATGTACCCGATCTTGTAATAAGAGTTTAGTCCATAGCCCGCCTTATGGCAAGATGGCAAATTGCACAAAAAAGCAAAGCTGCCTGCCCTAACGGGCAAACAGCCTTGTAATATCATTATATAACACAACAACCATCAATAGCATCAAGAGTGCAAATCCGACAAAATGGAAGATTCCTTCCTTCTCCGGCGGAACCGGCTTTCTGCGAATGGCTTCTACGATCAAAAACAATAGTCTGCCGCCATCTAATGCCGGAAATGGAATCAAATTGAGGACACCTAAGTTGGCGCTTAATAGTATGGCAAAGTTCAACATATTCAGCCACACATAATAGGCTCCATCCTGTTTGGACTCGGTATAAATGGTATCAACCGCATCCGCCATGCCCACCGGTCCTGCCATATCTTTTACACCGGCTTTCCCGGTAAAGAGCATACCCAGGCTTCTGATCGTGGTATTGATCCAATATCGTACTTCATAAGCGCTATACTGCAGCACACCTATCGGTCCGAATTTGGTATAACCGGGACTAGCTGCAATACCAAAATAATATCTGTTATCCGCCTCAGAATATTTGGGAATCAGAACAGTAGAAAAACGCTCTCCGTTTCTTTGGTATACTACATGAACCGCTTCTCCCTCGTTCAACATGGCTTCCAAAGAAATCTCCCGAAAGAGATTGACCTTTCTGCCGTTTAACGCAACAATGGTATCCCCTGCCATAAGGCCCGCTTCCTCTGCAGCCGTTCCTTCTCCTACCTGACCGATCTTTGGCAGGTCCGTGCCGATGCTTCCTACGATAATGGCCGAAAACAGAAAGGCCAGAATAAAATTAAACAACGGTCCTGCTACTACCGTAGCAATCCGCGCCCATACAGGTGCATCCGGAAAAGCACCGGACTTTCCCAATGTGTCAACAGGATCTTCCCTTTCCGGCTTCCCGGTTTCTTCCTCTCCTTCTCCCTGCTGATCCAACAGCCCATCTTCTCCTTCGAACATACAAGCGCCGCCGATAGGCAGAAGCCTGATGGCATATCTGGTGCCACCTTTTTCCACATGGAAAAGAGTGGGACCCATTCCTACGGAAAATTCCACTACATGGATCCCGTTTGCCTTGGCCACAATAAAATGACCAAACTCATGGGCGACCACTACCACACAGAATATGATAATAAACAAAATAATTCCCAAACTAACACCTGCTCTCGATCAATTCATAGCACCATGCTTCCGTTTCCAAAATCTGCGAAAGAGTCGGTGACGGAATCAGCTTATGCTTTTCCATGGCTTCGCCGATCAGCTCTGCTATTTCCAAAAAAGTCAACTTTTCCTGCAAAAACAGGCTTACCGCTTTTTCATTCGCCGCATTGAACACAGTAGGCATGCTGCCTCCTGCACGAAATGCCTCATAGGCCAATTGCAATCCCTTAAAGGTTTCCAGATCGGGCTCTTCAAAAGTAATCTGCCCAAGGCGGAAGAAATCTATACCGGGCATATTCATAGGCAGCCTGTCAGGATAAAACAAAGCGTACTGGATCGGCAGTTTCATATCCGGCAATCCAAGCTGCGCCATAACAGCTCCATCCTCATACTCTACCATAGAATGTATGATGCTTTGGGGATGTACTACAACCTGAATCTGCTCCGGCTTTGCATCAAAAAGCCATCCCGCTTCCATTACCTCTAATCCCTTATTGACCATGGTTGCGGAATCAATGGTGATCTTTTTTCCCATAGACCAGTTAGGATGCTGCAAAGCTTCCTTTGCGGTTTTATCCGCTAATTCCTGCCTTTTCATTCCCCGGAAAGGACCGCCGGAAGCGGTCAGCAGGATCTTTTTCATTCTTTTTTTCGGTTCTCCGTTTAAAGACTGGAATATGGCGCTGTGCTCGCTGTCCACCGGAAGAAGAGAGACACCGTATTCCTTTATCATCGGCATGATCAAATGCCCCGCTGTTACAAGGGTTTCTTTATTTGCCAACGCAATGTCTTTTCCTGCTTTGATGGCTTCTATGGTAGGACGGATGCCGATCATTCCCACTACTGCAGTCAGGACCACATCCCCTTCCTTTAAAGCTGCTGCCTGCAAAAGACCGTCCATACCGCCCAACACTTTTACCGGCAGGTCCTTCACCCGCACTTTTAGATCCTCTGCCGCCTTCTCATCATAAAGGACTGCATAAGCAGGATGATATTTGCGTATCTGCTCTTCCAACATGTTCACATTGCTTCCTGCCGCCAAAGCAGTAACAGAAAGTTTTTCAGGATAGGCATCCACAATTTCCAATACCTGGGTTCCGATGGATCCTGTAGAACCCAATATGATCAGATTTTTCATATCTTACTCCGTTTCTCTTTTCTGTCCTCATGATCTGTGGATCATGCCCTCTTAAAGCAAAAGCACTGCCAGATAATAGATCATGGGAGCCGTAAAAACAACGCTGTCAAATCGGTCCATGATCCCGCCGTGGCCGGGTATGATTTTTCCATAATCTTTCATATCAAAGTTTCGCTTAATGCCGGAGGCGGTCAGATCTCCGATCTGGCTGAGCACTGCTCCGATTGCAGAGATCAAAGGAAATACCCATAGGGTGTTATTGTTATGTAAACCGATCTTTTCTAGTACAAGACCATATAAAAATCCTACCAAAGCCGAGCCCACAACGCCTCCCACTGCACCTTCAACGGATTTTTTCGGACTGAGTATGGGCGCCAGCTTATGCTTTCCGATTGCCATTCCCACCAGATATGCGCTGGTGTCGCAGATCCAGGAGCTGATAAAGATCAGCCAGACAATATAGATCCCGTTTTCCAGGTTTCTCGTCAAGTAAAGATAAGAAAGCATAATAGGGGCATAGATAAAAGAAAAAATGCCTGCCATGATCTGATGTGCATGATATTTGGGAAATGAAAAAACATATACAAATAAAATGGCCACAATAGCCAAGGTCAGACTCAGCATCAAATAAACTAAGGTATTGGCAAAGAAAACAACGGCATAATAGCCAAGAACCCCAAGGGCGCCAAAAATCTCCACCAGACAGACCTTTTCCTGATCTCCCCGCACCTTCATGACTCTGGTCAGCTCAAAGAAAGCCTTCATGGCGATCAAAAGGGTAAATACATACAAAATAGGACCGCCCAATATCAATACGGCCGCAATGACGATCACCAACAAAATCGAACTGATCGCTCTGGTCTTAAACATCTGCATCCTCCTTTATCTTGCCATATCGGCGATCTCTTAGATTATATGCCTCAACCGCCTTCATAAGCTCCGCCTTATTAAAAGCGGGCCATGGCACATCCGTAAAATAAAATTCTGTATAAGCAAGCTGCCATAAAAGGAAATTGGATATCCGCTCCTCTCCGCTGGTGCGGATCAACAGATCCGGTTCCGGAATCCCGTTGGTGTCCAGGTAACCGGAAAACACATCCTCTGTGATCTGCTCCGGAGTCAGTTTTCCATCTGCACCGTCTTTTACCATGGCTCTCACTGCCCTTAAGATTTCATCCCTGCTGCCGTAATTTAAGGCAATCTGAAAGTGCAGCCCATCATTATGAAGCGTTGCCTGTTCCAATTCCTCTATTCTATTTCTGATATCTTCATCCAAACCGGTCTTATCACCGATAACACGGACACACATCCGATTCTTTTCCGCCGTTTTTAAACATGTCTTCATATAATCCCGAAGCAGTTTCATCAGCGCATCCACTTCCGATTTGGGACGGTTCCAGTTTTCTGTGGAAAATGCATATACCGTCAAATACTGGATGCCCATTTTATAGGCTTCTTCACAGATGACCTCTACATTTTTGCTGCCCTGGGCATGCCCATAATTACGGGGCATTCCTTTGCTTTTCGCCCATCTGCCGTTACCGTCCAAAATGATCGCCACATGTCTGGGCACATTCATCACAATTTTCCTCCCGCACAAAAAGGGAACAGCTTTTTGTCTGCTCCCTCATTTTTCTTTTCCCTATCAGACAGTTAAGACTTCCTTGGATTTATCCTCAACCATCTTATCCACTTCTTTGATGTATTTATCCGTCAGTTTCTGGAGTTCATCGGTAAGCTGTTTCACTTCATCCTCGGACATTTCTCCTTTACCCAGCTTCTTAAAGGCATCATTGCCGTCTCTACGAGCATTGCGGATCACGACTTTATTGTCCTCGCCTTTTTTCTTAATATCTTTAACCAGCTCTTTCCTGCGTTCCTCTGTCAGTTCCGGGAAAACCAGACGGATCACCGTTCCGTCACTGGTAGGAGTGATACCCACATCCGATGTCAAGATCGCTTTTTCAATTTCTTTGATCAAAGACTTTTCCCATGGAGCGATCTGGATCATTCTCGGTTCCGGCACGCTGATGTTTCCTACGCTCTGTAAGGGTGTGGGGGTACCGTAATAGTCCACCTTGATCTTATCAAGCACATGGGGATTGGCCCTTCCTGCCCTGATGGAAGAAAAATCCGTAGTCAGGAAATCGACTGCCTTCTTCATTTTTTCATCATATACTTTTAGTCTCTCGTCCATTTGGAACATCCTCCTATTTTAAACCGTTACTTTCGTTCCGCTAAAATTCCCTAAAACTGCATTGACAATACTGTTTTCCCCATTTAATCCAAACACCCACATAGGCATTTTATTATCTCTTGCCAGAATAGATGCTGTCATATCCACAACCTGTAGATTTTTCTGTATCACTTCATCGATGGAAATTGCGTCATATTTACAAGCTGCGGGATTTTTCTTAGGATCGTCATCATAGACCCCGTCTACTGCTTTGGCAAGCAGGATCACTTCCGCTTCCACCTCTATTGCCCGCAGCACCACGCCTGTATCCGTAGAAAAATAAGGATGTCCTGTACCGCCGGCAAAAAATACTACCATTCCCTTTCCAAAATATTTATTTGCTCTGTCCTTGGAAAAAAGCTTGGTAAAAGAACCACATTCAAAAGGAGTCAGAATAGCTGTTTTCATACCTACAGAACGGAATATCTCCGAAACATAAATACAGTTCATGATCGTAGCCAGCATGCCGATCTGATCCGCCTTGGTCCGATCGATATTTTCACTGGTCCGTCCCCGCCAGAAATTTCCGCCGCCAATGACAATGCCTACTTGGGTACCTTCCTCTACAAGTTTTTTCACCTGCAGGGCAACACCCTTTACCGTTGCTTCGTCAAAACCGGTATGCTTTTCTCCGGCCAAAGCCTCTCCGCTTAATTTCAACATGATCCTTTTCATATTCCGCTTCCTCCGGCTGTTATTTGCTGATATCCTGGAAGAAAGAGGAAGGATTTACTTCTGCATAACATTGTGAGCACATACCTTCAATAACCGCACCGTTATTGATCTGAACGGATTTGGACTTGATATTGCCCATTACAATGGCAGAGGTATCCAATACTACCGGGCCCTGCACATCAATATCACCTTTGATGGCACCTGCGATCACTGCGCTGGTAGCATAAAGATTACCGATGATAACAGAGCTCTGTCCCACCTTTGCGCTGCCCTTTGCATGAATATCTCCTGTAATATGGGCGGAGTCAGCAAAAATCTCTGACGCATTGGAATTGCCGTCCAATGCTCCGGTAATACTTAACTTTCCTAACACTTCCACATTTCCTTTTACATTACCCAGGATTTCTAAAGAACCCCTGCTGGCAATGTCGCCCTTAATATTCATACCCTGTGTAATAACTGCTGTTTCGTCTAACGCTTCACCTGTTAATTCCATATCCATTTGTTGTGCCATCGCTTTACTTACCTCTTTTTCTAATTCTGTTTCTACTGTTGTGGTTTCTACTGCTTCTACAACCTCTTTTATCAACTCGTCCTGCATGCTTACTTCCTCTTTCTCTTTTATGATTTCTTCCTGTACCGGTATCCTTTCCTCTATGACCGGTTCATCTGCAACAGGCTCCGGAATCGACTCTTCTATGATCGGGGGCTCTACAACAGGTTCCGGGATCGGCTCCTCTACGATCGGCTCAGCTGCAGGTGTTTCTGCAACAACCGGTTCTTTGACAGGCGCTTTTGATTCCTCCGGCTGCTCCTGAAACAAATCCACATTTTCATCCAGCCGCTCTACCGCCGCACGGAATAAATCTTCATTTACTTCCACTGCCGCTGTTGACTGCTCTGATTTTACCTCCAATAACTCTTCTTCCGGGCTTTCCAGATCGTCATCCATATCGCTCATCAGCTCATCTACTGCCATGGAAAGATCTTCTTTTAAATCCTGAAAAAATCCCATCGGTATTTCCTCCATTTCTCTAATACTTAATATGCAAAATAATCGGTGTATCTTCCGTAATCGGTCCCATTTCCAAATCTTCTCTCCGGGACAGTTCCTGAAGGATCTTTTCCAACGCATCTACTGTCTGATACTTGTCCGCTCCATCATGCAAAAGCACAATGGAAGTTTGAAATCGATCCACACCGTTTAATACATTGTTTGTGATCTGCCCCGCGGACAGACCGTGTCCGTCTGCATCTCCGCCGGAAATATTCCAATCGTAGCAGGTAATCCCTCTGCTATCCAGGGTTCGGACCAGCTCAGACATGCTGATCCTGCTGACCGTATTGCTGCTTCCGCCCGGAAGCCTACATATATCCGGTCTAACTCCGGTCACATCATATATATAATCTGATAACAGATAGAAATCTTCCAAAAACGCATCCTGGGAGGCATAGATATTCGAGTATCTGTGGCTATAGGAATGAATTCCTATGGTATGTCCTTCATTGACGATCCTACGATAGATGGCCTTTGCTTCTTCATCCGTGTTTCCTACCACAAAGAAGGTGGCCTTTACATCATATTCTGCCAGTAGATCCAGAATTGCTTCCGTATTCCTGCTGGGTCCGTCATCAAAGGTAAGATACACCCTTTTGATCCCGTCCTCAGTCTGCACATCTTGTGAACCGTTCTCACTTTCGGAAACTGTTTCAATCTCCACAGGATCATCCTGACCCAGAGCAGACTCTGCTTCCGCCTGCTTCTGCCTGCTTTCTAACAGTTGAAACTGCAAGTCGACGATCTGCTCTTCCAATGCCGACTGCCTGTCCCTTGCCTCTTCTAATCTATGGTTCATGATAACAAAAGCAAATGTGAGGCAGATACTGGTGACAATCGGAATAAAAACCAATAAAAGGACTATTGTTACAAGAATTTTTTTTAACCGCTCTACCCGTTCCTGACGGCTCTTTGGTAACGCTTCCTCCTCATACCTGCCCATTACCCTTCTCCGTTTCATCACACACTACTAAGCATTGTACCATAAATAAGGAATGAAAAAAAGAAATTTATGTCGTTTATTTTTTCCAAAAACAAGAATACTATCAATCATTATATGCGAAATACACTCATTCCGCTGTCCATTTCGTCCGCGATCCGCTTCAATTCATCGGATTTTTCGGAAATGCCACCTATAATGGCAGAAACCTGTACCACAGCAGCTGAAGTCTCTTCTGTGCTGGCAGCATTTTGTTCTGCAATGGCTGTCAGTTCCTGCACCACATCGATCACCTTGCTTCTGGCATCATCCATTTGCTTCGTCTTTTCTGAGATCCGCTGCATTCCTTCGATGGAGCTATCCACCTCATTCTGAATTTCTACAAATGCCTGCTCTGTCCGAGCCACATGCTCACTCTGTACTTTCATGCTTTCTTTAAGATCAGACATGATCTCTACCGCTTTTTCAGAATCCTGTATCAACACCTCGATGATGTCACCGATCTGCTGCGCAGACTGATTGGACTGCTCTGCCAGCTTCTGGATCTGAGATGCTACTACTGCAAAGCCTTTGCCTTGTTCTCCCGCTCTTGCCGCTTCGATAGAGGCATTTAAGGAAAGGAGGTTGGTCTCTTCCGCAATCTCCGTGATCATGGTGGCCGCCTGGCTGATCTTTTGAACAGAAGCATTGGTGGTATCCGTTTGTTTTGCAATAACTCCTATGTACTTCTCTGTCTGCTTGTTTACAGTTTCTAACTCTTTTAAGATGGTATTGGCATTTTGACCTGATTCCTTCATCTTGGCAGCATATTGTGTCAGTTCACCCACTACCTGATTGGTTTCCTGTACCATCTTTCCTACCGTGACGACATTCTCTGTAGCCACCTGGGTTTCTGCTGCCTGCGCACTTGCACCCTGTGCAATTTCATTTACGGCATTTTCAACCTGCGTCATAGTCTGAGAAGTTTCTGCCGTACTGCTGTTTAGATCATTGGATGCATTGGAGAGAATGTCACTTTGTTTCTTTATCCGCATGACAACATCCACTAACTCTCTGCGCAAAAGGGAAATACCCTTGCTCATGCTGCCGATCTCATCCTTGCGTTTGTTCAGATTTTGTAATATCTCGCTTTCCGTAAAATCCATATGGGAAATGCGGATGGTCTCATCGGTCATCTTCTGAATGGGTTTCACGATAATAGAAGCCATCATATAACCTGCAAACATCAAAAGTATCGCGATTACAACAATAGCGATCACACCCATTCGATTCATACGGGAAACGGGTTGAAACAGCTCACTCTGATCCGCAGTAACTACCAAAACAAACTCTCCATAGGTACTGGCATAAACAGAAGCATATTGGACGGAACCATTGTAATCATAAGTAATGAGTCCATTCTCTATTTTATTTCCCTTCTCCAGATCGTAACAGACCTGTCTTACAATATCATTATCAATAGACTTGCCGATCCTGCTGCCGTCGGGATGATAGAGCACTGCACCGCTTTTTGATACAACATAAATATAGCTGCTTTCTATCCCCGCCATTCCTACGCCGTCCAACATCAGAGATAAACTGTCCGTATTTAAAACAGAAGTAGTCTTGCCGTCCGCCCTCTTTATCTCAGTATCCAGCGAACTTCCGAAAGCCTCGGAAAGATCCTCTATATAGTGTTTACTTAATGTCCCGATCTCATTCTTCACATTGGGCGTATACATAAACAACATCAAAAGACCTGTTAAGATCACCGCCCCATCCACAATCAGACAAATGGTAGTTTTAATGGAATGAACAGCCTTTGCAGACTTTTGTTTTTGGGACTTTCTTTCCTTCTTTTGTTTCTCCATTGCCGATCCCTTTTTCTACTTCATGGATATCATAAAATTACTATTCGCCTTATATAAAGCCAACATTTACATTGTAGCATCTTTACACTCTTTTTACAATACGACAAAAAACAAATTACAGCCCGTTAGATTCCGTATTTATTTAAATAAAAGAATCGTCAGGAAGGACCTCCTCTTCTTCCATAGGCTGCCACGCTCTTCCGAATCCCACATCTTTAAACAGCGCTGCCAGTCCGGTGATCTGCTTTAATCGCAGGATCTCATCCTTATCCATACCCAGATGCTTGGATATCCATGCATCAGATCTGCCAAGCTCATGCAGCTCTTTTACGATATTACTCATCAGATCCACATCATGACTTCCTCTTGCACGGTTATGACGGATGGTGCTGGCCATTCTCTGATCGATGGGCTTGTCGATGACGGATACGGGCATCATGCCCTTCTCTCTGTCATAGATATCTTTATGCTCCAGCATAACCTGGTAGCGATGAAAGCCGTCTACGATAATATAAGCATCTTCCTCTTTGACATAGTAGCATACGATGGGCATAGTATAACCGTCCGCCTTAATGCTTTCATACAACAGCCGCATTTCCGGCGGTGCCACTTTATTGGGATTATAGGTATTTGCCTGAATCTTTTCTATGGGAACTGCCTTTACCTCGTATGCAGGACTTTTATACTCCATACTTCATCTCCTCAACACTTTTGTACTTCTGTCTGATGGTGTCAATACGCATCTGTTGTTCTCTGGTCAGTCCGAATCCCATAAACCGGCATGTGTGGTCATTTTTCAAAATGCAAAAGCACATCCGCTTCCAGCTGGGTATGTCTTTGGTGGATTTAATATCATCCGTATCATCCGGAATTTTCTCTAAAAACACTACCCGAGATTTTTTGTTCAAGGTGTAATTGGATACCCCGTTTCGTTTGATGCGGTAACCGTGATCGATCAATTCCTTTATGGCATCCTCATCCAGACCGCCTCCCGTTGTATGCCAAAAGCGCATGGATGTATTAAATTTCTTTACATAGTTGTTGCGCAGCCTGGTGGGCAGTGTATCTAACAGAAATCTGGTATAGGACTCCCATGTATGGCCTTCGGGCAAAGTGATATTTCGATAACCCATAGCCTTTGTCTTTCCATAAATGCAGGCAAAATTAGCACCCCTTACCCGTCCTACCAGCCTGGTCCAAATCTCCGGGTCAATGATCCGATAAAGATTTAAGGAATCCTTGGAATAGTCGTTAAAAGGGGAAGCTACCCGCATCTGTGTAGCCTTCAGCCCTGCCATATAATAAAGATCGTATAGCCTGTTGTAATCATAGTTAAAAAGGCAGTTGGCATACCAGACATCGTTTAAAGACCAGTCGTACAAAGGCGAAGCACACCAGACATCCTTAAACTGCCTGGTGATCCAACACTCCTCTTTATATCCATACCTCTTATTTAAGAATCCGCTGTACCTTTGCAGGGATTCTTCTGCCCGGATCCCCAACAGACAAACTGTTTTTTTATTGCCGTGGGAAAACCGATACCATCTGCCAAACTGCTTTGCCAGATCCTCCTGGTGCATCCGGTAATGATAGGTTGTAATGGGGTTGTTGGCCTGATTGATCACATAGGGTTTCTTTGGCATGGGACGGACCCAACAGTCCTTTTTCGCCTCATCCCATGGATACCAAAACATCTCATAACTGCTAAGGGCCGTTCTGGTAGCCATAGGAAGACATACCCAGTAGGGTTCCACCTCGTCCTTTATCCGCTCAAAAGTCCGTTCAATATACTCTGTGGTAACCGTATACTGCGCCTCAAAATCCTGATGGAAAACGCCGATCACTTTTTCCGGGTAATATTTCCTTTTGAAATCCAATACCAGATTCAGTAAAAGACCGCTGTCCTTTCCTCCCGAAAAAGAAAGATAAATATTGTCAAATTCCTCGAACAGAAACTTCAGGCGGTTTTGTAAAGCCTCATAGACATTTTGTTCTTCAAATTTCCGGACCATGTGGTCCTCCTTACTTTTCATAAAATTACCAATTTTTTCCAATTTCCTACTTGTTAATGTATCACATTGCACTTTTAAATTCAACAAAGTTCGACAAGGGAATTTCTATAAAAGAAACCCAGTTAATCCTTGATAACAACAGCTTACAAATGCTATAATGCTTATATGATTAAAAACGATAAGGGAGTTACAAATCACCTATGGAAACCAAAGAATCAAAGAAAGAAATGTCACTTTTAAAAGAAAAAAGCATTGTTGCCACTACGATCTTGACGACTGTGATCATTGTGCTGTTTGCCATAGCCTATTTTATGGTAAGTGTTTTAATAAAAAACCGCAGCATAGCCCGTATGGAAGAAGGCTTCAACGCTGCCACTGCGGAAATTACCAATAAGCTGGAACAAGAAAGCCAGATCTTAAATACGACCGCAGATATTTTATCCAGTGCGGACAGCCTGGACCCTGCCAGCATTCAGGATACTTTGGATGCCATCCTGCCCCTTTTGGCGACCTTAAACATCCGGATCATCCTGCCTGACGATACCATCATTGAGCCTACCGGCTCAGTCAGCGATGGTTCCGGCCGCCTTTCCTTTGAGGAACTGGCGCCTTTGGGAGAACACATTTCTAACCGAAGTGCCTCTTTGACCAATGGTACTCCTATCTTCCGCCACTTTGTGCCCATTATAAAAGATGGAGAAACGGTAGCCATCCTTTATGGCTCAACAGCATTGTCCAATCTGCCTCATATGCTGAATGTAGATTATATTTATAATGCCAAGGCCAGCGTTTATCTTATCGATATGAAGGATGGCACATTGCTTATGGACACCTATCACGATGAACTGGCGGAGGATATTTATTCCTTTGACATCAAAGAGGTGAGAGGCGGCGAAAGCTGGGAGGATGAAATAGAAAAGCTGAAAAGCGGTCAGTCCGGTTATTTTGAATACTATGCAGAGGATGCCGGTGAATGGATGTATTTTTACTATGCTCCTACCACGATCAACCAATGGGCGGCGGCGATTTCTGTGTCAAAAAACGAAGCCTTGACAAATCAATATGCCATCCAGCGGATCCTTTTGTTTATTGCCGCACTGATCCTGCTTTCTTTGACTCTCTATTATATGTGGACCCGCAAAAACACCTTGGAGACCATGGAAAGGACGGTTCAACAGGTGGTTCTGGAAGAAAAGTTAAAAAAAGCCGAGGCTGCCGAACGGGCAAAAACCATGTTTTTATCCAACATGTCCCATGATATCCGTACTCCCATGAATGCCATTATCGGTTTTACCACATTGGCTCAGACCAACATCGACAATAAAGAACGGGTACGGGAATATCTTGATAAGATCTTATCATCCGGCAATCATCTTTTAAGCCTGATCAACGATGTATTGGACATGAGCCGTATTGAAAGCGGCAAGCTCAATATTGAAGAAAAGGAATGCAGCATCTCTGATATCTTTAAGGATATGCGTAACATCATACAGACACAGATGCACTCCAAACAGTTAAACTTCTTTATGGACACCATTGATGTCAATGATGAATACATATACTGCGACAAGCTGCATATCAATCAGGTTTTGTTAAACCTTTTGGGCAATGCCATTAAATTCACTCCTGCCGGAGGTTCTGTATCCCTTATCATCAAACAGAATCCGGAAGCGCCAAATGGATACGGTTCTTATGAGATTCGTGTAAAAGATACCGGCATGGGCATGAGCGAAGAATTTGCAAAGCATGTTTTCGAGCCCTTTGAGCGGGAACGCAATTCCACTGTCAGCGGCATTCAGGGCACCGGTCTTGGTATGGCCATTTCCAAGAGCATTATCGATGCCATGGGCGGCACCATAAGAGTAGAAACTGCACCGGAGAAAGGAACAGAATTTATCATCAATCTGGATTTCAGATTACAGGAAGACAGCAAGCATGTAGAGATTATACAGGAGTTGGAAGGCATGCGGGCCCTTGTGGTAGACGATAACTTTAATACCTGCGACAGCGTGACCAAGATGCTGACACAGATCGGCATGCGGGCCCAATGGACCCTTCACGGCAAGGAAGCTGTCCTGCATGCAAAACAGGCGGTGGAAATGGAAGATGCCTTTTTTGCCTATATCGTCGATTGGGCTCTTCCCGATCTGGGTGGTATTGAGGTAGCTCGTCAGATCCGTTCTATTGCAGGAGAAGATGTGCCCATTATTGTATTAACTGCCTATGACTGGAGCGATATTGAGAAGGAAGCAAGGGAAGCCGGCGTAACTGCTTTCTGCAGTAAGCCCCTCTTTATTTCCGAGCTCAGTCATACCCTTGCTGCTTCTATCCACAAAGAAGCACAAACCGAGCCAAAATCGCCCATTACGGATATATCGGAACTGGCCTTAGGAAAACGGCTTCTGTTAGTAGAGGATAACGAATTGAATCGGGAAATTGCCCAGGAGCTGCTACAGGAAAACGGCTTTGAAATAGAGACTGCCGAAGACGGCACCATTGCTGTAGAAAAAGTAAAAGAAGCTTCTCCCGGCTATTATGACCTGATCTTAATGGATGTGCAGATGCCCATTATGAACGGCTACGAAGCCACTAAGGCGATCCGCAAGTTAGAAGATCCTGCCCTTAACAGCATCCCCATTATAGCCATGACAGCAAACGCCTTTGAAGACGATAAAAAACAGGCTATGGAAAGCGGCATGAATGCCCATGTTGCCAAACCCATTGATTTCAATAAATTGATGGAAGTGTTAGAAGAGTTTCTGGCGAAGTAAGAATACATCAAAACATGGCATAAGGACATGGCATAAAAAACACCATTACTCACATCTTGTAAGTAATGGTGTTTTCTTATTCGCTTATCATTATATTTGGAAATTTCCCATTGTACCCTGTAAAGAATCAATGCTGCCAAGAACTTCTTTAGACTGTTCTGAAACATCTGCACTTGCATGTGTGATCTCTTGCAGGTTTTCATTGATAGACTGAATTGCCGTATCCAGTTCCACCTGTGACGATAATATCTGACTCACGACCTGATTCATATTCTGTACGGAAGCAGACAATTCCTGTGTGCTGGCTCCCAAATTACTGCCGGCCTCTGCATAATAAGAGGCATCTTGTTGGTAGGTCACTGCCATATTCTCCAATTTGTCATAGTCTTCCATTACGATGCCATCCAAAAATTCCAGAATACTGTTGGCACCGGATTCCAGCATTTTTACACTCTCTAATACCTTTGCAGTCAAGTCATTTACTTTTCCGATCTCTGTGCTGGTAACATCACTCAACTCCTTGATCTCTTCTGCAACAACAGCGAATCCCCTGCCGGCCTCTCCGGCTCTCGCCGCTTCAATAGATGCATTCAGTGCCAGTAAATTGGTCTGAGATGCAATACCTTGGATCGCAACAGATACCTCGGAAATCTGATTGATAACCTGTATGCTTTCAATAGCCTCCGTTAATTGACTGCGGTTCTTTGCCGTTATTACCGATGCGTTCTCTTTGTCATGGAGCAGTTCAGGCACCAACACAGCAACCTTTTGTGATATCTCTGCTGCACGACTTGCCATATTCTGTGCATCCCCGGCAAGCTTCTCTACTATATTTTGCACATCCTTGCAGGTCTCATCAATAACACGAATGTCCTCAGTCTGTGTATCTATGCTTGCACCTGTTTCCTCCATAGTGGCACTGATCTCCACAATATTATCGGAAATCTCTGCTACTTTGCCGTTTGCAGCTGTCATCTTATCCTGAATATTGGCGGATTCGTTTTTGGTCTGACGGATCGTTGCAATGAAGCGTTCCTCCAGTTCATCGATCAAATATTGAATCTCCATCGGTTCCGTCTTCTGGGGTTGAATATTTGCCGTGCCGATAACCCTCTCCTTTACAAAGCTTTTCATTGCCTCCATGGGTCTTAACATACTGCTGGTCACAATAACAAGTAAAACGACGGTTATGATCAGAAGGACAACACCCAATATAATGGATGCAAATACATTGCGGCTGATATTGGCAACGATCACGGAGGTGTCCTGACACACACCCAGTTTCCAGCCTGTGATCTCTATATTGCTGATGATCGCATATTTATTTTCGTTGTCATAATCCCGAAAGGTAAATACGCCCTCTTCGCTAAGATCAATGGAAACTGCATCTGTTAGAATGGTGTTCCCCTCTTCCTTGGGAAGGAATGCTGCATTATCATGAGTGATAACACTATTGTCATCAGCCAGCAGGAACGCCTCTAAATCTGTTCCGTCCTCAATATTTTTGGTCACTTGGATCAAGGTATCAATGGTAATATCCGCTAGTATCACCGCCTGTTCCCCGTCAATGGTAATGGGTTCCGCAATACTTACGATCATCTGGCCTGTTGCAAAATCCGTATATGGTGCCGTAAAGATCAGCTTGTTTTGTGATGTTGCCATCTGCCACCACCCACGTGTAGTCGGATCCAGATCCAATGTGGAGTGGTCTGCCGGAAATACGCCGCCATCATATCCGTAACAGCAATAATACATCAATGCGTCTTCGTTTTCTGCAAGATTTACTTCCAGATAATCCATAATAGCGCCCGTATCACTATTGTCCATATATTGCAGCCCAATGCCAAGAGTATGTACAATGTTGCTCTGCTCCTCCAGCCATTGATTTATGGCATTGGCATTGCTTTCTGCCTCTTCTTCCAATAGCCGTTTCTCATCTGATATCATAACATTTCTTGTAGATATGGCACTGTTTACGACCATTGCACCGATGAGCACCAATGTGCAGACCGTGATCAAAATAGCAATGCGTCCCTTAATAGTATTGTATACCTTCATCATTCTTCATCCTTCCGCATATCATTCTGAATATACATTTTAACATCCATTTATGATAGTTGCAAGTATCTCCGTATGCTTTGTTCTCTTACCTATTCAAATATCTTCTACAAATTAAAAAGGTAGAAAGCCTTATTCAATGACAGATGCGTATAAAGATGTAAAGACTAAAAAATGCTCCCCTTAAGTGAACATGAATGCTTCAACTTAAAAGGAGCATAACTTTTTAGTTTCCGGCCATCTGCGCTGCAACTTCAGCTGCGAAATCTTCTTCTTTCTTTTCGATGCCTTCTCCAGTCTCAAAACGAACAAACTGTGTGACCTTAAGATCTGTTCCGTTGGCTTTTCCGACAGCTTCCAGATATTTTGCCACATTTTCTTTGTTCTCGGCTTTTACATAGATCTGCTCTAATAAGCATTTCTCTTTTAACTCTTTGTTGAGACGACCGATGATCATCTTCTCAATGATGTTCTCCGGCTTATTGGCATTGGCAGGATCTGCCTGTGCCTGCGCCATGAGGATCTCTTTCTCATGCTCTTTGTATTCTTCAGAGATCTCATCTGTAGAGACATACTCAGGATACATAGCTGCAACCTGCATTGCCACATTGGATAATGCCTCTTTTACAGCATCATTTACAACACCGGTCTCTGCTTTTACGATAACGCCGATCCTTCCGCCGCCGTGTAAGTAAGTAACGACACAGCCGTTGTCAGCGGTAACCTTTGCAAATCTGCGGATGGTCAGGTTCTCGCCGATGGTAGCGATCTTTTCAACAAGGGCCTCTTTTACAGTCTTGCTTGGATCATCGATCCATGCCTCTTCCATTAAGCCTTCTACATCGGAAGCATTGGAAGCAAGCGCCTGCTTTGCAACGGTTTCCACATAGGTCTGAAATACTTCGTTCTTTGCAACAAAGTCGGTTTCGGAGTTGACTTCCACTACAACAGCAGTCTGATCTCCGTCTACTGCTACGCGGCAGATACCCTCTGCTGCGATTCTGCCTGCTTTCTTCTCAGCCTTTGCAGCGCCGCTTTTTCTTAATAATTCAACGGCTTCGTCCATATTGCCGTCAGTTTCTGTTAATGCCTTTTTGCAGTCCATCATGCCTGCACCGGTCATTTCTCTTAATTCTTTTACCATGGATGCACTGATTGCCATGTTTTATACCTCCAATCTATCTTATAACCTAACAAAATCTAACTGAACAAAAT
This sequence comes from Lachnospiraceae bacterium, assembly GCA_022510725.1. Lineage (GTDB taxonomy): Bacteria > Bacillota > Clostridia > Lachnospirales > Lachnospiraceae > UBA2882. Next base: position 9,280 of record JAFLSW010000011.1, on the reverse strand, counting down.
TAAGCTTCAGCCTGCTCTTCTGCTTCTGTCTCTACAACTTCTTCTTCGGCAACTTCGCCCTCAAAAACTTCTGCCGCATCGCCCTGGTTTGCCTCGATCACTGCATCAGCCATCTTGGAAACGATCAATTTTACTGCACGGATAGCATCGTCATTACCGGGGATCACGAAATCCAATTCTTCCGGATCGCAGTTGGTATCCGCCATACCGATCAGGGTAATACCTAATGCATGAGCTTCCTGTACGCAGATCCGCTCTTTCTTCGGATCTACTACGAAGATGGCATCGGGAATCTGTTTCATTCCCTTGATACCGCCTAAGTTCTTCTCTAATTTTTCCCATTCTTTTTTCAGACCGATGACTTCTTTTTTGGGAAGGGCATCAAAAGTACCGTCCACTGCCATGGTCTCAATTGCTTTTAATCTGTCAATACGGCTCTGGATGGTCTTAAAGTTGGTCAGCATGCCGCCTAACCATCTTTCATTGACATAGAACATACCACAACGCTCTGCTTCTGTCTTTACTGCATCCTGTGCCTGTTTTTTGGTTCCTACAAAAAGGATGGTTCCGCCTGCGGAAACGATCTGAGAAACCGCCTGATAAGCCTCATCTACCTTACCTACAGAAGTCTGTAAGTCAATAATGTGGATACCGTTTCTCTCGGTATAAATGTAGGGAGCCATCTTAGGGTTCCATCTTCTTGTCTGATGTCCGAAATGAACACCTGCTTCCAGTAACTGTTTCATAGAAATAACGCTCATAATCTTACCTCCATTTGGTTTTTCTTCCGCATACATCCTCTTTTCTGCCACCTCCGCGTTAAGAAGCACCGGCAGGGATTATATGCGTGTTTTTTCTTGCCGATAGAAGTCATTGCCTTCAATCGGCCGCAACGAGAAAATTTTACCATAAAGAAAGAGCAAGTGCAAGGGTTTTCCCCTAAAAACTTGCTCTAAATCCGCTATCAACCTTAATTCTTTCTCTTTACCAGAGCTTCTGCCATTTCCCGATAAGAAGAACCCACCACAATATCATGGTCTCCTGTAGAAAGGCGTTTATCATATCCGTTCTGACATAAGAAGCGGTCAAAGTCACCTGCATCCTCGATCAGCCCGGCATTTTTCAGCTTATTTGCCACCACACCGGAGCCTTCGCCGGAATAAACCGTGATGATGACGATTTCTTCCCTTGAAGAAGACGGTGTTTCTTCCTGAGCCGTATCCTCCTCAGTGGGACTTTGGGAAGGGGGATTATCCGCTTCTGTCTCATCATCTGTTTCCGCATTGTCGCCCGCTTCTACTGTTACATTCGCTTCTGCTAATTCTTCTTCTGTCAGCGGCTCTCCCACCGTTTCCTCATCTAAAGCTTCACTGTCTTCAGCGGGTTCATATTGATGCTGCCCTTCCTCATCCGATTGGACAATAAACCGATTCTCGGACACGCCGCCCATAGGATATTCGCCGGCAAGCTCATCTTCTCCTTCGTGTTCCAGAGACGCCAATGTCTCACTTCCATCTATCATACCCAGTTTCAGAGCCCGTTCTCTGATCTGTTCGTCTGTTAAGGTCTCTCCCTTTTTTGAAAGAGCAATGCCCATTAAAAGCGCTGTTACCGCAATGCCGATGCCCAGACCTCTTAAATAATATCTCAGTTTCACTTCTATATCACCTCAAACAAATCGATAACCAGATTTACCTCGCCTACGCCTAAGCCCAGTTCCTTGGCAATGGCCACATTCGATTTGCCCTGTTTGTGCATTTCTAATATTTTCTCGTTATTGTTACCACTCTGCTCCATTTCTTCCTTCGGCTTTTCTTCCGTTACGGGCTCGATGATCCGTACCGTAGAACCTGCAGCAGGCACTCTGGGAACCGGAATCGGCTGAAAGGAATCTGCCTTTTCTATGATAGGCTCCACCATAGCAGCCTCCTGGACTACTGTTTCCAGTTCGTTTTTGGTCTCTTTGGCTCTTTCATTTGTCTGATCTGCCGCCTTTACGGTTTCCTGGAGATTTTTTTGTTTATCATGGAGCATGTCATATAAAAACATCACTTCCTGATGGCTCTTGTGTATGTCCTCCATGACCGTCTCTGAAAATTCAGAAACAGAGGTAATCTTTTCATTTGACACCCGTTCTAAAGAACGCTCCGATTTTTCCACCGCATAGCTCACGGTTTCATCTACTGCATCCCGAAGCTGCTCTTTCGCCTCTTTCATCTGCTCAGTGATGATTTCTTTTACCTTTTCTTCGCCTAATTCCAGCGTCTTTTCGTCTGTTTCCTTTGCTTTCTCCGGTATGAAAAAGCTGGCCGCAAATACGACTATGCCCAAAAATAAGAGCACGATTTCCATTCCTGTCATGGTATCTTTCCCCGGTCAGACGGACATATCAAAATGTGACATGCCTTTTAAAACGACCTTTCCTTCCTGCGCATTATCCTTTTTCTTTCTGTTTGCACCACCATCTCCCGCATAGGAGTTTTTACCTTTTTCCCTGGCATCTGCATTGTTTTCATTTCTGGTCGTATCATCTCCCTGCAGTACCTGGGTGTGCTTTTCTTCTACCTTTTTATCCATCTGTGTCTGAAAATTAGCCTGATCTACCATAGGCTTGGCATTTTCCTGATGTTTGATAGCAGTATAATCCTGGGTTCTCTGAATCGTCCCATGCAATTCCACCATTCCTACTGCCATTTACACACACCTCCTAATATGCGGCTGTCTTGATCTCTCCCTGTTCTTTTACAAACCGGCAATATGTGGCATTCTTTTTTAATACCATGGAAACATCTCCGATCACGATCCTGGTGCCGGCATAAGCATCCTCATGTACACGGACACAGGCATGCTCCTCGTTTTTCATCAGTTCATCCATGGTCTCCATTTCTTCCTGAATCTGTCCCAGACGCTCTGTCTGCTGCTTGTTGGTCAGGATCAGGCTCTCAATATATTTCATCTTTTCGGGCGGATACTTTTCTCCCGCTTTTATCTTCTTGGTTGTGGTAGCTAAGATCGGTTGGATATTTTTCAAGTTTTTCACAATATCCAGCATTTCCTTCTGCATATCCTGATATGTCTTCTTCATTTCCGGATCTACGCCTACTTCTACTACCGTATCTGCTCCCATGGGAGATCCCAGGGTCTTACATTTTATTCTGGAAGCAGCCCGGACCACACCGCCTGCAATAAAACCTTTCCTGCCGTCAACCACGACTTCTGTTTTGGCATTGACGGTGCTGTGGAGAATGGATTCGCTTTCTACATAAGAGCCGGAATGAATGGTGGCATTCTCCGCATACTTTAGGATGATCCTGCCTCCTGCTCTTAAAATGCCCTTTCCCATGCCGTTCATACCTCTGGCAATGATAATATCTCCATCAGTTTCGATCACGGCGCCTTCTACCACGCCTCTGACTTCTACATCGCCTTTGGCTTTAATGGAAAATCCCGCCTGTACATTTCCCGTTACCAAAACGCTGCCTTCCGCTTCAATGTTTCCCGTAGCTGTTCCCACATTTTCCACTTCATATACATCGGAAACAAAAACCTTTCCTCCGGTCAGGCTGACATGGCCGTTTACATTGGAAGTGATCTCCCTTGCATCTTCGGAAAGAATAATGTTACGGCCGAATTTTAAATAGGTTTTCTTCGCATCTCTTTGCTTGATGACCTCGCCGTAAACATCGGTTCCGGGCTGACCTGGCACCTCGGGATGAAGCTTTGCCAGCAGATCTCCCACCTTGCAGTGATTGATGGTATTGAGATTAAAAAAGTCTACGGAACCATCTTCATTCCTTTTCGGTCTTGTATTCAGATCAGTATCAAAAAAATATTCGATCCAGGCATCTTTGCCGTGAATCGGTTCCTTCCCTCTGGCAACCACAATATCTTCACAATAATTGCGCTCTTTCAAATATCGCTCAATGGCTTCTTCATCATAACCGAAAGCCACATTATAAAACTTCAGATCGTCTATGATCTCTTCTTTAGACTGGTAAGCCGCGCCTCCCGTACTTGGAGGATAAAAGCGTGCCACAGCCTCTGTCCTATCCGGAGAAACCGTCACTTTAAAACATTCCCTTTCAGGAAGTCCGCCTATATTATTGAGCGGAACTGTTTTTACCTCATCCGCCATGGCATTTGCCAACTGAACAAGAGCTTTCGGGTTGGTTACCTCTATGTTTTTGACAGTCAGATAATCAACCAGCTCAGGCACATTCAGTTTTTTACCACCATCCGTTGGCGGAACCAATTTAACGGAAATATTTGTATCATCTATGATCAATTGAAAATAGCCATTCATATTTTTCCCTCATTCAATATTCTTATGATAAATCTTTACATATCCGAGAGAATCCCCATATAGTTCCCCAATTTTCCCCTCATTTTAGAAAGTGCCTTGGTATGAAGCTGCGATACCCTGGATTCGGAAACCTCCAATATATTACTGATCTCCTTTAATGTCAGGTCTTCATAATAATATAAAAGCACAACTTTTCTTTCTTTTTCTGTTAATGTATCCAAGGATTCCTTTAATTTTTCTTTTAATTCTGCCTGCTCCGCCACATCTTCCGGAATCTGATACTGAGAGGAACTCCTTTCTCCCTTTAACTCCGGACCTCCCTGCTCAATATACTCGTTTAAGCTGACCACGCCTGTGATCTTCATCTGAGACTGCCAGTCCAGATATTCATCATCGGATATGCCAAGTCCCTTTGCAATTTCCTCATCCGTAGCAGTTCTGCCGGTGGTGGTCTCGATCTCCTTCATTACCGTTTCTATTTTTCGTTGTCGCTGTCTGATGGTCCGGGGAATCCAGTCCATTTTTCGGATCTGGTCTAAAATGGCCCCTCTGATCCGCAGGCTGGCATAGGTTTCAAACTTAACATCTTTGCAGGTGTCAAACTTATCAATGGCATCGATCAAACCAAAGACCCCATATCCTACCAGGTCATCATATTCCACATTATAACCCAGATACATACTAAGTCTGCCTGCTACCAACTTGACTAGCGGCGCATATTCCAATATGATCTTTTCCCGTAAGTCCTGGCTTTTATGCTGGTGATAGTCCTGCCAGAGCTTTTTCCTTCCCGCTTCGTCCATGGTATCCTCCACAACATCCATTCGTCTCTGCTAAAAGCCTATTCTGCCGGTTCCTCTGCAGCCTCCGACCCATCCTGTTTTTCAGCCTGCACTTCCTGTTCTTCTGTTTCCTGCCCTTCAGCCGTCCCTTCTTCTACGGCCACATCTTTTTCAATGACCGCACCTTCTGCTTTCTCGCGCTCTTCTATCTGGGCATCAAACAGATCCAATACTTTCTCAATGATAACACCCAATACATAAAAACCTACTAAAACGCCAAGAAGCGTCCAAAGCATGGGCATCAGCTCATAGTTTTTCAGGTAGGTTATGATACTGGTTATGGCTCCCGCCACCAGCATGAGAAATAAAGGAATCATTTTTCTTTTCATAATTTAAATCACTTTCTCAGGCTTGCCTACCGCCCGAATCACAAAATCCCCGTTTTCCGGATAAAATGTAACGGTACGACCATAGTTTTCCCCTGTATCGCTTGCCAATATGGGAATACGCAACATGTTCAGCTTTTCTTTTGACGACTCCACATTCCGCTCCCCTATTCCGGATGTCGCGCTGGACTGTTGAAAATTAAACATCTGGGAACCGCCTGCGATTTTTGCTACCAGATTGTTCTTGGAAGCGCCTGCAAGCACCATCTGCTTCACCAATTCATCAATACCCGTATCTGCAAATTTAAGGGGATTACTATTCTGTTTTAATGACATACTGCTTGGCAGCATGATATGTACCAGTCCGCCGATCTTCTTTTCCCTGTCCCAAAGGGCAATTCCTACACAGGAACCAAGCCCTAAAGTAGTGACCGCATCAGGACTTCTGCATATCTTATAATCTGCCATTCCTACTTTTATAACTGCACCCATAACTTTCTCATACCCACACAGAAGTTGATCTCATTTATTACATACCGAGAGTTGTTAGGATCCTGTCATAGGACTCTAAGTCGGGAATCAAAATGAAATACCCTTCTATATCTACCTCATCCAAAAATCTGGTCTCTATCAATAGCATTTTATCGCCCATTTCACCAAAATGAATAGCCGGAACGCTAAGAAGCGCTCCTGCCATATCAATAGTCAGATCCGGTACGGAAGAAACAATTTTCATATTGGTCATGGTAGCAAGAGAATTCAGATAAGAAGACACAATAATATTCCCAATTTCTTTTAAGGCGGACCATTCCATTTCCGAAAAGTCGTCTTCTAAATTGGGTTCCGTCATCATCAGCTTGGCTACCAGGCTATGGGCTGCCTTTTTCTCCAAAAGGAACATCATGCTGCCCGCTATATCGCCGGCAACCATAACATATACGCCTGCCATAAGCTGCTCTTCGCCGCCCATGGCTTCTCCTATTTCTTTAAATTCAAGAAGCTTAACCTGTGGCACCTTCATGTCCACTTTGCATCCCAGCATTTGTGACAAAGCCGTCGTGGCATTTCCGGCGCCAATATTGCCAAGCTCTTTTAATACATCAAAATAATTGTGGGAATTATCTAATGTAAAATCGCTCATATTCCCTATACCACCTTTAAATATTTACCGGAGCTTCCTTATCAGCAAAAACCAGATTCATATCCAGAAGAGAGATCAATTCTCCTTTATCCTTGCCTACGCCCCACAGATAATTGGACTTTTCTTCTTTGGCATCATAGGATATTCTTTCAATACTGGAAGGTCCTAAGTTGATTACTTCTTTTACCTCATCCACCAGGATACCAATGGTATCACCATTGTCTAAGCGGATAATGATGATACGGGTGCTCTTGGTGTATTCGTCGTCACCCAGACCCATTTTCAAACGAATGCTGACTACGGGAATGATCTCACCTCTTAGATTGGTCACACCCTTGATGTAGCTTTGTACCTTGGGTACTCTGGTGATCCGCTGCATCCTTACGATATTGTCGATATACTTAATATCGATACCGTACTGCTCGCCTCCGAATTTCACTACGATATATTGCACTTTTTCTTCTTCTTTTTGTACATTTAAATAATCCATTGCAATACCTCCCTCTTACAGCAATGCGTTTGCATCGATGATCAGCGCGATCTCACCGTCACCCAGGATCGTAGCACCGCTGATGATCTTGCTCTTATTAATATATTTGCCAAGGGATTTGATAACGATCTCCTGCTGCCCCATTAACTCATCTACAACAAGACCCGCCAGTTTATCGCCCTTCTTCACAATGGCTACGACCAGATCATCATCAGGACCCTTGGTAGACTCGATCTCCAATACCTCATTTAACCTGATCAGCGGGATCACATCGCCGCGCAGATTGATCACTTCTTTATTTTGAACGAACTTGATATCGCCCGCTTCCACATCCTCGATGGTCTGAATGGCACCTAAGGAAATGGCATATTTCTCTCCTCCTACGATTACCATCAACGCCTGGATGATAGCCAGTGTCAGAGGCAGTCTGATAATAAAGGTACTGCCTTCACCCAGCTTTGTCTTAACCTCCACATCACCGCTCAAAGATTCGATCTTGGATTTTACAACATCCAGACCTACGCCCCTGCCGGATACATCAGACACCTTCTTTGCTGTGGAAAAGCTGGGCATGAACAGCAGATTGATCGCATCGTTCTCATTCATGCTCTCAGCCTGATCCGGGGTGATGACACCTTTCTCGATGGCTTTGGCCTTAACCGCTTCCACATCAATACCGTTACCGTCATCCCTTACTTCGATGACAACATTGTTTCCATCCTGGTAAGCATCCAGATAAATGGAACCGATCTCCGGTTTTCCTCTTTCCATACGAAGCTCTGCAGACTCCAGACCATGGTCAGCGGAGTTACGCAGCAAGTGCATCAAAGGATCGCCGATCTCATCTACCACGGTACGGTCTAATTCTGTCTCCTCACCGCTCATGAACAGCTGCATTTTTTTATCCAGCTTTTTGGAAAGATCCCTGATCATCTTAGGGAACTTTTGTACAACAGACTCAATAGGCACCATCCTTACCTTCATAACAGATTCATGAAGGCTGGTGGTAACGCTCTCCAAATATTCAATGGACTCATTCACGGAACCATTAGCCGTAATGCCTTCTGTATTGGCAGCAGATACCATGGAGTTCTTTGCCGTGATCAGCTCGCTGACTAAGTTCATCAGCACATCCAGCTTCTCGATATCCACACGGACAGTCCTGTTAACAACAGGTTTTGCTGCCTTTGCTTTATCTGCTCCCTTAGCAGGTGCATTTGACTGAGGCGCTGCAGCAGGTGCATTATTTGCCGATGCCGCTACTGCCTTGTCATCTGCCTTATCATCCTTTGTCTCCTCAGCAGGTTTCCCTTCTGCTTTGGATTCCTCCGGCTCAATCATGGACACATAGCAGTCGTCTATTTCAGATACGCTGAGGATCGCATTTTTTACCGCCTCTTTATCCGCATCTGTAATAAAGATCACACTGAAATCATAATCGAACTTCTCATCTTCAATATCCTGGGCGCTGGGAACAGATACAATGGTCTCGCCCAGATCTTCCAGGGCTTTGTATACCAGGAAGGCTCTGGCAGCCTTTAAGATGCAGTTCTCCTGTACATAAACGGTAATGCCCATAACATTCTTGCTCTGTTTGTACGCTTCGTCCATGACATCCTTTTCGGTCTCACCCAGCTTGATCTCACGCCATTTCTCCTTGGAAGGATCTGCAGGAGCCTCCTCTGTGGCAGGTGCCTCTTCTTCACTGCTTTCCTCTACGGAAGCAGCCTCTGTATCGGGTTTTGCTGCAGGAGTTGCACCGCCCCCTGCCAATATGTCGTTTAAGGCTTTGATCAGGTGCTCATTGTCATTGGTGCCCTCATCAGATGTACTTTGGATATTGTTGGTATACTCCTCCAAAGCATCCAGACACTGGAACAGCACATCCACCATGGAACCGTCGGCTTTAAAGGTGCCGTTTCTGATCTCGGAGAATACATTCTCCATGTCATGGGTCAGATTCTGCATCCTCTTATAGCCCATGGTACCCGCCATACCCTTTAAGGTATGTGCGGCACGGAAAATCTCATTCACAGTATCCATGTTGTCCGGATCCTGCTCCAGGTTCATCAGCGAATCGCTGAGGTTTTGCAAATGTTCTTTTGTTTCATCCAGAAAGATCTCAAGATATTGGCTAACGTCCATCTTTGATTACCCCCACGTTCTTTATAATTGCAT
>JAFLSW010000010.1 GCA_022510725.1 Lachnospiraceae bacterium | reverse complement strand
ATAATTAGAAGTTATCTGTTGAATATGTATTATTAAACCATGAAATTTTATAAACTGTGTGTTATATATAAGTTTTAATATATGTTTATTGGTTTTTGTTTCATTGAATTTTATTTCTAACCAAAAGATACATAGGAGGATGTTATGCCAGAGTATTTAGATCAAAAATATTTAAATTATGAACATTCTTTTAAAGAATTTAAATCATTACTTACAACAGAATATACATTAGACTCTTATCCTCCAAAACAAGCTCAAGACCAGACATTTGGTATTGAATTTCCAGGTGCATTGATTCGTAAACCAATATATAGAAATTGTACATTTATAGAATCACAGTTCAATTCTTCCGATGGTGCACTATCAAAATTTTATAATTGTCAATTTGTGAACTGTTTTTTTAATAATTGTGATTTTAGGTATTGTGATATATTTTCTTCTAATTTTTGTTCAAGTAATAAAAATCATAAGATATTAAGTTGTAATTTTAGTTTTGGGAATTTTATAAATTCAGCATTTACCGACATTGAGTTTAATGGATGTTCATTTAGACAAATGCAAATTGAAAACACAACATTTAAAAATTGTATAATGCAACACTCTTCGATTGAACAATCAAATATTAAAAATTGTGTTTTCGAAAAGATGGATCTAAGAAAAGTAGGAGTACGCTATTGTACTTTTGATAAAGTAATATTTAATAATGTAACATTCCATATTTTAGATTTGGCTAGAAATTATGGATTAATTCAGATTCTTCAACAAAATGCTATAAATGTTAAAGTTGCCTATGGAAACGAAGAAGAAATGTCGCTTAATGCGGCTTTACCCAAATTAAAAGAATTAATTCCTTATTATTTTGAAACTCAACAATTTTATGAAATATTAAATGTATATATTGCTTTTAATGAACAAGAGAAAATTTTAGAGATACTGCCTTTTGCATTTGAGAGCGTAATAACAGCTTGCGATTTTGCTGCATTACAGGATTTATGTTCTTTAATAGTAAAATTTAATATTTGCTCAGATAAGCAATTAAGAGATTTTTATGTGATGATTAAACAATTAATTGTTCCGGATAATTTTCCACATTATTTACGGAAAAGCTATAATCTATATATTGAGAATATTAAACACATTTTAGTTGACAATCCATATGATAATCCGCAAGCTCAGATTCTTTTAAAAACAGATATTGAATCATTAAGTGATTTAGATATGTATAAGTTACTTAAAACTATCGAGGTAACCATTCATGAAATTGCGCCTAATGTTGACACTTCCATACAATTAACGCATCATTCACCCTACGATGTAATTATTGCGTTATGCGGAATGTTGCCTGAAATATTAACAGTATGTCAAATCTTTTACTATTCATTGGGAGGAACAAAATCACTTTCTGATTTAAAGAATAGTCTCAAAGAAAAAACGGACAATCGTGTAGTAAATAATAAACCCGGAACTGTTGAAGAAGATGTTAATTCTATCAAGCATCTAGAAGTGTCATTTGGAAAGTTTTTTTCTTTTAAACTTGATAAGCAATACACTAAGCGTGTGAAGTCAATGGAGTATACAATTCATTAATATTTATATCTGTTTATTAAATATAGAAGGCGGTTACAAAAAATGAACCGCCTTTTTAATCCAAAAGAAGTTTTAAAGAAATTTATTCTGTGGTTTTCTTACGGTTATTTATTTCCACCACCGGTTTGGCCACCGCCGCCACCGCCACCAGAGCCGCCTCCATTGCTACCACCGCCACCGCCATTTTTAGCATCAGCAATCGATGTATTAGCTATGTCTAAATAATAATTAACGCCAAACTCAAATTTTGATGTCATCTCTGCATCTCTATGCTCTAAATACATTAAACCCCTCCTTATATATTTTTTATAAAAAAAACTCCTTTTGGACTAATTGTATAAGCAAATTCTTAGCCTTTTCTTTATAAGGTTGATCGTATTTTTCTATAAATGTACAAAAACATTCCTTATTCTTACTGGAATTAACCAAATCCAATAAAATATTCCCCCCAACTACATAATGATGATTAGATAAATGATAAAGCATCCATGTATCATGTTCCATCTTACATAACGCAACATCGGAAGATAATATAATTGGTTGTTTACTATAGAAACTTAAATTATTATGCTTTAGGTCATTGCTATATAAGGTATATCTGCTATATTCCCAAAAGGAGAAAAATATACTCGGTTTTATTAAGGAATCTTCAGGGTACCATTCAAATTGTTGTTTCATAGAAATTTCTCGTTCATTATAAATTATGTCAGTCTGTTTTGAAGAAACTGAATTAAGCCAATCTAAATGATTTTCTAAATAGTATTTTGGTGAACACGGAAAAGAAAGTGTTGATATGTCAAATTCTTCCCACCTATGATATATTTCACTCCCAATATCTAAATAAAAAATATTTAAATTATACGAAAATAAAGAATATGTTCTATGTAAATAATGTAAAAAATCAATTGTTTCATCACGTTCTTCTTTTGTTTCTGTAGGAAATCCCAAAATTGCAGTAAAATGAACTTGTATTCCTATAGAAGTGAAATTTTCAACAATCTTTTCCGCAATTTCAAGATAATTATTATTCTCAAAATTTTTTCTCATCAATTGTAAGATTCGGTTTGATGCGCTTTCAAATCCAAATAAAATATGTTTTAATCCTGCTTTAAATAAGGTTTTTGCATATACTTTATTAATAAATTGATGCTCAATTCTTGTTCTTACATGCCATAAAATACGAATGTCCATATCTATGATGCATGTGGCAAGTTTGAATAAAACTACCGGTGGTATTGCTTCATCTAGCAACCAAATTCTATTTATTCCTCTTTTATATAAAGATTCTAATTTTAAGCTGGCTTCCGTATAATTCCATTCTTGATTTTCTAAATCATTATATTTTTTATTAATTCCACAAAAACTGCATTTGTTCCAATAACAATGATTTTGAGAAAATACTTTTATATTATATACATATGATCTATCTGTATAATGAAGTGGGGCACTATTATTTGTTAAAGATGTTGATTGAATATTGGTTTTAATTATAGTACTACCATTATCTAAACTATAGATAATCCCTGGAATATTATTTAAATCATTATTTGATTGGTTTAGATACCATTTTTTTATTTTTGAAATTGCATTGTGATAGTTTGATATAATGGCACAATTGTACACTGAAAAGAAGGCAGTATTTTTTTCTAATAAACTATGAATTTTAAATAATGAATAATAATCGGATTCATGCTCACCTGCAATAATAAAAATGTTTGGTATTTTATACCTAACTAATTTTGCAATTGTAAAGGACGCAAGATTTGGTCTTCCTGTCATTATTAATATTGAAGGTTCATAACTTAATATTACGGGCATTACTTTTTTATTTATAAAATCTAAATAAGGATTATAAAATGGTAACAGACAATTTCTTTCCATATCCAATGCAGAAAATTTACTTAAAATATAACCTTGAGATAATGTTAAAGTATGTGGTCTTGAATATAGCTTTGTATGAAGATGACATAAAATTTCAAGTGATTCTAAGCTTTGAAAAAGTTCTTTCTCATTGACATAGCCTTCTAGCTTTTTAAGCGCAATAAATACTGTTTTTAGAAAAATTTGAGGTTGTTTCAATATAGCTTTTATTTTCGGTGAATTATCATTATTGAGTTCATTTTTAGCTCTTTCAACTAAATTATATACGGCGCTGGGGTTAAATATTTGAGACCAAAACAATGAGTTTATATCAAAAAAATTATTAATTACACCCTTTTCTTTTTCTGAAACAATATATTGTTGCTGCGAATATAATTGGTTTTTTATACCACAAAGTTCATTTAATTTTAAAATTTTCACTATTTCCATATTCCTAATACATATTCAACAGATAACTTCTAATTATTCTTTATTCACCTCCATCAAATTCCTAGGATGCTTATGTACTAAAATCTCCTTCTGCTTTGTATTAGATACATGAGTATAAATCTCTGTTGTGCTAATGGAACTATGGCCAAGCATTCTTTGAATATATCTAATATCAACATCCTGCTCTAATAAAAGGGTTGCAAATGAATGGCGGAACATATGGGGTGTGATGTGCAGGTTAATGCCGGATAGCTCTGCATAGTGATTGATCATATAACGAACGGATTGGTCAGATAGTTTGTGATGCAGTCTATTTACAAAAAAATAACCACAATCAGATATCTCTTTTTGAAAAGTGTTTTGATACAGACATAGTGCGGAAATAACCTCAGGGTTACCGATTTGTAAAATTCGTTCTTTAGCACCCTTTCCGTAAATTAGCACAGTATGGTTTTCTAAATCTATATCTTCGGGTTTTAATGAACATAGTTCTGATATCCGAATTCCGGTAGCAAATAGCAATTCAATGACGGCAATGTCCCGAATACGGCACTGCAGCTGATATTGGGACCTTGCTAACTCTTTTTGTGCATATAGTGTTGATAGAAATGTCTGGATGGAATGAAAAGGAATTGTCTTGGGTAAAAGTTTGGCTTCTCTAAAACGAATGTCCAGTTTGGTAAAAGGATTCTCATCTAATAATTCTTTGTACTCCATATAGTGGAAAAAGGCTTTTAGACTTGCAATCTTTCGTTTAATTGTTTTCGGCTTATATTGCTTATGCAAAAAAGTAATAAATTTATCCACAGTCCTTCTGGAAAAGCAATCAGATAAATCAGAACAAAAATCATTATATTGTTTTAAATCGATCTTATATGCTTTTAAGGTCTTTGGATCTAAATGTTTTCTGCATTCGCAGTATTCAATATAATCTGTAGTATAAGTTGTTAAAGTATTCATAAATCAATTTTCTCCTTTGTATTTTTTAATAATTATGATAGGCTGTCTAGAAATTGTCTATGAAATGGTCAGGATTATGTAGTAATAGCAGTTTGAAACCAATCTCAAACTGCCATTATTTTATGGAAAAATAGGCCCTGATATGGTAATATAAGAAAGAAATATCATAGTTTGTGAGGGAAAAGGAGATCATTATGAGCAAACACTCAATCGGAACAGAATGCGTACAGGCAGGTTATACACCGGGGAATGGAGAACCCAGGCAGATTCCTATTGTGCAGTCTACTACATTTCGCTATGAGACAAGTGAAGATATGGGGAAACTGTTTGATCTGGAAGCATCCGGATATTTCTATACCAGGCTGCAAAATCCTACCAATGATATGGTGGCGGCTAAGATCGCGGCATTGGAAGGCGGTAGCGCAGCTATGCTGACATCCTCCGGACAAGCAGCCAACTTTATGGCTTTATTTAATATCTGTGAGGCAGGGGATCATATTGTGGCATCCTCGTCTATATATGGTGGAACCTTTAATTTGATCTCGGTTACCATGGCAAAAATGGGAATCACGGCTACATTTGTTTCACCGGATTGTACGGATGAAGAGCTTGCGGCTGCATTTCAGGATAATACTAAGGCAGTATTTGGTGAGACCATTGCCAATCCTGCGCTTACGGTATTGGATATTGAACGGTTTGCCAAAGCAGCTCATGAGCATGGCGTTCCTCTTATTGTAGATAATACATTTCCCACGCCGATTAATTGCAGACCCATTGAATGGGGTGCAGACATCGTGACACATTCTACAACAAAATACATGGATGGACATGGTGCGGCAGTTGGTGGGGCAATTGTGGATTCCGGTAAATTTGACTGGATGGCACATGCTGATAAATTCCCGGGACTTTGTACTCCTGACGAGTCCTATCATGGAATCACCTATGCAGAAAAGTTTGGAAAAGAAGGTGCATTTATCACAAAGGCAACTTCGCAGTTGATGCGTGATCTGGGTTGCATCCAGTCACCTCAGCATGCCTTTTATTTGAATCTGGGATTGGAGTCCCTGCATGTAAGAATGCCCAAACATGTGGAGAACGGACAAGCAGTGGCAGAATTCCTGGCTGCCCATCCCAAAGTAGATTGCGTTAATTATCCGGGACTGAAAACGGATAAGTATTATGAGCGTGCACAGAAATATCTTCCCAATGGTGGATGTGGTGTTGTGTCCTTTGAGTTAAAAGGCGGAAAAGCTGCTGCAGAGGTCTTTATGAAGAATTTAAAATTAGCAGCCATTGAAACCCATGTAGCAGATGCCAGAACATGCTGCCTGAACCCGGCGACATCCACTCACAGGCAGATGAATGAAGAACAGTTAAAAGAGGCGGGTGTACCGGCAGGATTGGTTCGTATTTCCTGCGGCTTGGAGGATAAAGAGGATTTGATTGCGGATCTGGCGCAGGCGTTGGAAGCAATTGGGTAAAATTACATTAAGGAAAGTCAAATGGGATTACTGGATTCTTTATTGAAAAGAAAGCAAGCAGATGAAAATATAGTGAAAAAGGTTTCAGGCAAATGCCTGGAACTTTTAGAGTGGGAGCAGTGTCTTGATAAGATTGCTGATACTGATCATTATATCTCTCGTAAGGAATTTTCGGCTGAAATCGAGAAGTATGACGAGACAATGAAGTTTTTTGCTTCAATGGATGAAAATGATATTCTTTCAGACTATTGCCTTAAAAATGGATTTGATCAGAATAGAGCCCGCAGTCTCTATCATCAGTATGAGCAGATTAATGAGATTGTAGATAAAGTCAATGACAACTATGTGGACTCAAAGCTTATTGAGGAAAAAGCATATCTGGATTATATTTTAAAAGAAGTGGATCCGGTCATCAGTCTTGATGAAGATCAGAGAAAAGTGGTTCTTTCCGATGAGGATTATAGCCTTGTCGTTGCCGGGGCAGGAGCCGGAAAGACGACTACTGTTGCAGCAAAAGTAAAATATCTGGTAGAAAAGCAGGGAATAGATCCCAGTCAGATTCTTATTATTTCATTTACCAATAAAGCGGTGAATGAGCTTAGAAGCATCATTAATAAGGATCTTGATATTCCATGTCCAATTGCAACATTTCATTCTACGGGAAATGCCATATTGCACAAAAACAATCCGGAGCAATTAAATATTGTGGATGGCAGCAAGCTTTATTACTGTGTGCAAAATTATTTTAGAGAGAAGATCCTAAAAGATTCCAGCACAGTCAATAGCTTAATACTTTTCTTTGCTTCCTATTTTGATGCACCATACGAAGGTGATGACATTAACCATTTCTTTAACCATATGGCAAATGCTAACTATGCCACTATGCGTAGTGAATTAGATGATTTTAGGGAAGAAGTTATTGATAGAAACAGCAGAAAAAAGGTTACTATTCAAAACGAAATTGTGCGCTCTATTCAGGAAGTGGAAATTGCTAATTTTTTATACTTGCACAATATTGATTATACTTATGAATCAATTTATAAATATAATATTTCAATGGCAAGAAAGCCATATACACCGGATTTTGTAATCCAACAAGGTGACCATGTTGCTTATATTGAACATTTTGGGATTACGGAATCCGGAGAGAATTTTTTATATGATAAAGAAGAGCTGGAAGCATATAAAAAGGCTATTAATGATAAGGTTAAATTGCATCATCAGCATAATACGGAATTGATCTATACATATTCTGCATATAAAGATGGAGGCAGTATTTCTGCACATCTTGAGCAGAGTCTTATAAAACATGGTTTTGAATTAAAGAAACGGTCTAATGAAGAGGTTGTAAAGAAATTGGTGGCTTCAGAGGAAAATAAATACATTAACCGTTTGGTATTTCTGGTTATTAACTTTATCAGAAACTTTAAAGTAAATGGATATGATGAAAGGGATTTTGATAAATTGTCCCTTAAGACGAGCAATGTCAGGACAAAGCTATTTCTTGATATTGCCCATGCATGTTTTTTGGAGTATAAGAAATTTCTTGTTGAAAATCGTGCCGTGGACTTTGAAGATATGATTAATGAATCTGCAAGAGTTTTAAACGAAGTAAAGGAAATGCAACAAAAATTAGACTTCAAATACCTCATTGTCGATGAGTACCAGGATATTTCCAGACAAAGATTTGATCTGGTAAAATCATTTTCTGAAGTAACCGATGCCAAGATCATGGCGGTGGGAGATGACTGGCAATCAATCTATGCATTTAGTGGTTCGGATATTACTTTGTTTACTCGGTTTGAAGAGAAAATGGGATATGCAAAGCTTATGAAGATAGTAAGAACCTATCGAAATTCACAAGAGGTAATTGATATTGCCGGTAACTTTATTCAGAAGAATACTTCTCAAATCAGAAAGTCACTTATTTCCACAAAGCATATTGAAGAGCCGGTCATTATTTATACTTATGATAATGCAGTACAATATTCTCAATCAAATAGAAGAAGCGGTGTAAATTATGCGTTGGCATATGCTGTTCAGACTGCACTTGATCAGATCATAAATTATAATTTGCAAGAGGGAAAGAAGAGTGAAGAATCTAAAATTCTCTTGCTGGGCAGATTTAATTTTGATGGTGATAGACTAGCTCGCACGGGTCTTTTTGAATATGTCAACAGAGGTTCTAAGGTTAAATCTGTTAAATATCCTAACTTAAATCTTACCTTTATGACAGCCCATGCATCAAAGGGATTAGGATATGATAATGTTATCGTGTTAAATGGTCGGAATGAAACATATGGATTTCCTTCCAAGATTGAAGATGATCCTGTTTTATCTCTTGTGGTTAAGGAAGATAAGAGCATTCAATACGCGGAAGAAAGAAGACTTTTTTATGTTGCAATGACAAGGACTAAGAATAGAGTATATTTTGTTGCGCCGGAAAAGAATCCTTCAGAATTTTTGCTGGAAATCAAAAAAGAATATAAAAATGTCTATTTGCGTGGACAGTGGTCGGAAGATGAACCTGTAATACTGGGTAAGCATAAATGCCCCATCTGCGGCTTTCCACTGCAGTTTAGGTATAAACCGGCATATGGCCTGAGATTGTATATCTGTACCAATGAACCCGAGGTATGCGATTTTATGACGAACAACCTGCGGGGTAAAAAACTTTCTATCATGAAATGTTCTGATTGTCGGGATGGATATTTGATAGTCAAGACTCCTAAAAATGGAGGGGAGTGTTTTCTTGGCTGTAGTAATTATAAAGCAAATCATCAGGGATGCAATAAGACACTTTCCATGAGAGAGTATTACAAAATGATGGGATATGATCCGAATGAAATAGATCGAGAAGAATATAAACCGCATATTCCCAAACAGCAGAGTACTATTCAAACAGAACAGAAAGCACCTGTTCAGACTAAGAATAAAGAGTTAAATAGGAATGATGTAAACGAACAGATTCAGCACGAGAACTGGGAGAAGAATATTATTGAGACAACTCAAAATATAGATGTTGATGAATCTCGTTATCCTATGTACAAAGGTCATAGTATATTTGAAATTGCTGAAACAGTTCTTCAATGTCTGGTGAGTATCAGTGCGAAAAAGTTTTATAATGCTACCATCTTAATCAGAACTTTACGCGGCTCATATGACCAAAGAATATTACAAGATAAACTGAATCTGCTTCCGGAGTATGGAAAGCTTTCCTACTTGGATCGTGAATCGCTTAATAAGCTGGTAGATTGGCTGATCAGCAAGCATTATATCGTTGGAACAAAGGGTAAATATCCGGTGTTACATATTACTAGCGAGGGCCTTCATTATAAGGAGCATATGACACCAAGGAATATGAAGAGTCTGGTTGATTTATTAGGGATAACACCTGAGGAGGTAAAAGTACAAGAAAAGGCCAATGCAGGTGCTAAGTGGAGCCGAGAAGAAGATGAAAGACTGAAACAGGAGTTTTCTTCCGGTATGAAAATTACTCAAATTGCCAAGACGCATGGAAGGAGTTATGGAGCAATAAAGGCAAGGCTTATAAAACATGGGTTGATTGAGAAATAAGGGCTAGACTTATTTGTCGAATATTGGTATAATTTGTGAATATAAGGGAGAGACATAAATTTAATATTAAACACTCAATTCACAAAAGATAAAAGCGATTAAGGACTATAAGTATGTGGGTTGGGTGTTATTTATTGTTAAATCTGTTAGTGAAGGATCAAAGAGGCAATACGATGATTTTCACTAATATGTTTAGCTGACTGTAAATGAAAATATTTGTAATAGGTGCTTCTGTTTACGATTAAAATCCTGCATAAAGTTTTGACAATGTGCCAGAATCTGAACCTGTGGATAGTAGCTAATTGTTGTTTAAATATGTGTGAAGATAGCAATCACTTTTTTAGGATGAGATCATCTTCTTCAAACCAGGCATTGTGTTTTTGGCTTTCCTTGACTTGTCTGGCGGTAAGAACTTCATCGTCACCAACATTAACAGCAGAGTACCACATATTACGGTGGGTGAGGGGTTTAATAGAGGTTAAACGATGGTTCTTTTGAGCTCTTTGTTATACCGGGTGGAATGATAATTAGAGGACATGTTAGATCCCTCTTTTGTGTGTCTAATTTATTGTAATAAGTATTTATGTATTGTGACCGCTTTTATTGAATATATCCAGATGGCAATACCGTAATTAAAAGGATTAAAAGATAAACAATTTCTAAATAGTAATTATATAACAAATATATTTAGTAGCTAGTAACAAAGTGGTGACAGAAAAAATTTTGTAGCAACAATAAGTGTTGAAATGAATTATTGTAATTTTGAAAAACTCATACTATTAGTACAAGAAATTAGTTAGTGGAACACTATTATCTTTGCGAGAGTTTTCTGGTATTTATTAATATAATTAACAAATGTCAGAAAAAGCAAAAGTAACTTGTTTACTTAATATACATTAAGTATAATATGAATGGGATCATGCTAGCAGATTGGAAAAACTTATAAAGATATAATAATTTGAGTATAAATTGTAAATTATATAGGCATAGCATAATAAGAATTTGGGTCAAGTGGATGATATATGCAAAAGGTGAGTATAAGACAATTCTTAATCTAAGGATATTGAATCTTGTTAATAAATTATTTGAAATAACAAAAAGGAATATGGAAAAATAATGGAATTATTTGAAATAATAAAAGTTGCACCTGAAAAAAATCAATTAATTACAGATTCCATTGTAATTACTCATGCAAAGCTAAAACAGTATAATAAAATACTATGTTCAATCAGTGGTGGGAGTGATAGTGATATATTAATTGATCTTTGCGAAAAATTTGATGAATCTAATAAAATCACATATGCATTTTTTGATACAGGGCTTGAGTTTAATGCAACAAAAGAGCATATAAGCTATTTGGAGAACAAGTATGGAGTACATGTTGAACGCATTAGAGCAGAAAAATCAATACCTCATTGTTGTAAAACATATGGACAGCCATTTATTTCTAAGCAAGTTAGTGAATGGATTGAAAGGTTACAGAAACATAATTTCCAGTGGGAAGAGGAGTCGTTTGATGTATTATATCAAAGGTATCCGCAATGTAGAGCCGCTTTGCGGTGGTGGTGTAATGACTTTCAGAAGTCAGAAACTGGAAAAGAAAGTAGTTTTAATATAGCGTATAATCAGTATTTAAAAGAATTTATGATTACAAATCCACCCACTTTTAAAATATCAAATAAGTGTTGCTATTATGCAAAAAAAAAGGTTGCATTAAAATTTAGAAAGCAAGAAAAATTTGATTTGAATATATATGGAGTGAGAAAATCAGAAGGTGGAGCAAGGCGATCAGCTTATAAAACCTGTTTTTCTACTAATGACGATGGCGATGAATATAGACCAATATTTTGGTATTTAAATGAAACAAAAAAAATATATGAAGAGCATTATAATGTGGATCATAGTAGATGTTATAGTGAATATGGATTAAAAAGAACGGGTTGTGCTGGGTGCCCCTTTGCAAGGAACTTTGAAGAAGAATTACATGTTATGAAAGAATATGAACCCGCTTTGTTTAATGCAGTAAATAATGTTTTTAAAGAGTCTTATGAATATACTAGAGCCTATCGTAGATATATACAACAAAAAAGAGTAGCGAAAGAAGGGATAACAAATGGAAACACAAAATAAGAAGGTTGATGCTAGCCCAACAAAGGATTTTTTTATTTATATGTTAACAAGAGATATTGATGTGAAACCTGCAATTGTTGAACTGATTGATAATTCAATTGATGGGGCTAAAAGAACTCGGCCAAATAAAAATTATAATGATTTATTTATTAGGATTGAGATGTCAAGTGATAAATTTATTATTGAAGATAACTGTGGAGGAATTGATATTGAGACTGCTCGAACTTATGCATTTAAATTTGGCAGGCCTTCTAGTCGCAAGGAGGGAACAGCAGCCTTTTTTACAGGTATTTTTGGTATAGGTATGAAGCGAACGCTTTTTAAATTGGGGAATAAATTTGAGATAATTTCTACAACAAATACAGAGCATTTTGTGTTGAAAGTTGATGTTAATAAATGGCTGAAAGATGATGAATGGAATTTTCAATTTGAGAAAGCAGAAACCGGATTAAAGAATACAGAAACTGGAACAAAGATAATTGTAGAAGATTTAAATGATGATATAACAGCAAAATTCGAAAGCGAACTCTTCATAAATTCATTAATTGATTATATACAAAAGTATAGGACGGTTGAAGCAGAGAATGGACTAAGAATAGAAGTTAATGGCATAACAATTGATTATGGAAAAGAAAAGTTACTGGAATCCAAAAATATACAGCCATATAATTTTAAAATTAAAGACAGCCAAGGAACTATTACTATTATAGCGGGTATTACTGAAAAGGGAGAACCCAATAAAGCCGGGTGGTACATTTATTGTAATGGAAGACTGGTTTTATATGCAGATAAAACCAGCTTAACCGGATGGGGAAATAATACTCGAATATACCACAATAGCTTAGCTGAGTTTAGGGGATATGTTTATTTTGAGTCGAAAGATTTATTGGCTTTGCCATGGAATACGACTAAAACAGGGGTCGATACCTCAAATAGATTATATATTATAGCAACCCAGAAAATGCATGAGGCTATGGTGCAAATTTTTAAATTAATAGATGAACTGAAAAGAAAATATGATGTTAATGATTTAAAAGACTTAGATTTTATATGTAAAGCGAAAAAGGAAGAACTAACATATAGTAGAATTGCTAAGATCAATCAAAATGTAGATTTTAATATTATAGAACCAGAACAGAAAATATCAATGACCAAAATAACTTTTTCAAAACCAACTGTAGAAGTGGATAAAGTTAAAGACAATATGGGGGAAAAGACTAATAAGGTAGTAGGAGAAAAGCTTTTTGAATATTATTGTGAAATGGAGGAAATTTGATGTCTGGAAGCAGTGTCAGTGTCAATTATAATATACGGCCATGTAAAAGTATTGAAAGACGAATGATGTGTGAAATGATTTCAAGACTAGTTGCCTTTGATCAAATATGTAATTATAGATATATTGGAATGGGAGCTAAATATTTTGTTGATTTTTCTTTGTTCCATAAAGAATTTGGGATAAATGAGATGTACAGTATGGAGATAAATTCAGATAAAAAGAATAAGGAACGATTTGAATTTAATAAACCCTTTAATTGTATTAACATGATGTTTGGTAAAGCATCTGATATATTAAATAGTTCTCGTTTGAAGTGGAATAACAAAAAAAATATTATTTGGTTAGATTATGATGGTGGGATAACTGGCGAGCAATTGCAAGATGTTGAGAATTGTGTGGGAAAAGTCGACTCGGGAAGTGTCATTTTTATAAGCTTCAATTCGGATTTGGGAAATGAATTTCAGCAAAAATCTCCCAATGAAAAATTAAAAATGTATTGCTCTAGAATAGATAACGAAGCACTTGTTAAATGTATCAAGCCTAAGGATATGTCAAAAGAAAAAATATATCAAACAACTAATAAGATGTTTGATATGGTAGTAAGGAATAAAATATTAGAAAGAAATCGGACAATATTGTCTGAAAATGAAAAATATCAATGTCAGCAATTAGTATATTTTAAATATAATGATTCAAAAGCAATTATGCTAACAATGGGATGGATATTATATAAAAATAAAGATGCTAAAAAATATGCTAATTGTAATTTTTCAGAATTAGAATTCTATAATGATTCGTATACTCCCTATGATATTACTGTTCCTAATTTTACATATAAGGAATTAACAGTACTTAATCGCAACATGCCTAATATAACATATCCAATTAAAGAAGCTCAATTTTTGTTAAAGGAGGAAATAGAGACCTACCAAAAGATTTATAGATATTATCCTGCAATCTTTGAAACATCGGTTGTTTTATAATATGTGGTATGTATTGAAGAATTAGAGAGCTATGAGGATAACATTTTGGTGGCAAATAATTGGAAGGCAAGAATTAATTGTGTTGTTGTAACGATGTAGGATACATTGAAGGAGTAAAAACTGCTATGTCTAATTTAAATGATCCTTTTGTGAGGACTGCAGAACTTATAAATCAAATTTTGTCTAAAACAATATGCTAGAAATATTTGATGAATTCTTAACAATGGTACAAAATAAATTGATGGAACTTTTAAGTCAATTTTACAAGTACAAAGTTTACAGTGGATTGATAATATTTCTTCTTTATTTTCAGAGTGAATTCAAAATATTATACATAAAGAATCCAAAATCCTTAAAAAGATGTCTAATAAATTATATAAAATTTCAAACTCTATAAACATATCATATGAGGAAGTATATAAAACATTCTAATTATATGATTTTCCAAAATTGACATTAATTATATATGATATAATGAACAATTACGATTACAATATAGAAGTTGATATCAAGGATATAATTAAACCGATCTGATAAATATAAAAAATGGGAGAAATTAGTTGGGAAGATGAAGGGGGAATCAATACGCAGGTTGGATATAAAATTATGAATTGTCAGAGTTTAAATAAAATATTAATTATTGCTTCTGAATACTACTTATAATAATTTGTTGAATTTAAAATCTAAAGGAATAAATGATAAAAGGGAAGACTCATGAATTCATTAACTTATGAGAAAAGAAAAAACCGCATTTTTGACATCATCCAGATTGGCAAGAAGGAAGATCTTGCCAGTCGTATTTTTGATTTCCTCATTGTAGGAGCTATTATTGCAAATATAGCAGTTTTATTCTTAGAAACATTTGATGAAGTAGGAAAATATTCTAATATTCTGCGTGTAATAGAATTAGCTACAGTCATAATATTTTTAATAGAATATTTGTTACGAATATGGACGGCGGAATATCTTTACCCTAATAAAAGTAGAGGAAGGGCAATGCTGCGATTCCTGATTTCCTTTGAGGGGATTGTAGACCTGTGTACGATTTTACCTTTCTTCTTTTTATCAGGATTTATTGCTTTCAGGATGTTGCGTGTAGTTAGAATATTACATTTGTTTAGGATTAATGCATACTATGATTCTATTAATGTTATAACTTCTGTTTTGAGTGAAAAAAGAAATCAACTTATATCCTCTATTTTTATTATTATGGTCTTAATGATGGCATCCTCTTTGTGTATGTACAATGTAGAACATGATGTGCAGCCGGAAGTGTTTAGTAATGCCTTTTCGGGAATTTGGTGGAGTATGTCTACAATTTTGACTGTGGGATATGGCGATATCTATCCGATTACCCTAATTGGACAACTTATGGCAATTATCATATCTTTTTTGGGGGTCGGCGTAGTGGCCATTCCAACCGGTATCATTTCTGCCGGTTTCGTAGAGCGTTATACGCAGATGCAAAATCATAACGAAACTAAAAGAAATGTAAGAGGAACTGTAAGTGTGATTGTAGATGAGACAAGCCCTTTTAAAGGTCAGTGTGTAAAGGCGGTAGAAAATGATTATCAGATTGATATAGTAGTATTTATTCGTAATGGGGCAGTTATTGTGCCAGCTGATCTTTCTGAGATTATGGTTGGGGACATGTTGATCTATCAGGCGCAAGAATTGAGTTAAAAATTTAAAGATTGGTATAGAATTTAAATGAAAAGGTGGAGATAGAGTCTTACAAATTAAAGACTCTATTTTTTATTAATTATATATTAATTTACTGGACTTTTTACTCATACATTGATATAATTTGTCAATATAAGAGAAAATTTGTAAATTAAATCTATCGCACCCAATTCACAAAAGATAAAAAGTTTCTATAATCTAGGGCTCTGTGGATTGGGTGCATTAATTTGTAAAAAATAATCCTTTAATTATAAAATTAAATAAGAAGTAAAGGTGTAATAATGAAAGAAAACAATTTTACTGCTAAATCTAATGAAAAGTCTGTTTCTTTATATAAGAATTATTATGTAAAGATACTATATAGACTTTACAGAAAAATAAGAATATATGCTAAAAAACATTTTGAAAAATTTAGTGCAATGCTTATAGCTATAACAACAATTTGTATTTGGATAATTCGTTCATTGGGGTATACATTTCAATCAGCAAAATTTTCTGTATATAATATAAATAAGTCTTACATATCTCTAAATGATAATTTCTTTCTTGAAATAATTGAGTATATAGCAATAATGGTTTTTTGGCTATTCATGAATCTTATTTATTTTATTATTGCAACACAGGAAGATAATAATAAATTTCATATAAAACGACATCTAAAAAAATCACTATTTTTTATATTTGAAATATTATTTATATTATTTATATCTTTTTTACAATCTAGCTATAGAATTTTGGATGTAATTAGAGAAGTTGCTAATTATACTTCTACAACTTGGTGTGTTTTATTAATACTACTTATATTTTATATTTTTATAATAAATCTTCCGGGAATTCGTTATGCACATCTAATTAATAAAAAGAATATTGTAAAGGGTTTATCAGAAGATGAGAAAAAAGTAGTAAAATCCAATCCTTTATTTTCTTTATTATTAGTTGTTTTTATGGTTTCTTTTTTAACGATTTACACATATGTGTGTGGGATGTTTATAGAAAGCCAAAAATCCATCTTTAAAGTTATATATGAAGAAAGTGAAGGTCAATTAACAGATGAAAATGTATTTGAATTAGAGAATGCTATGATATGCTCAATATATGCCATAGTATATGAAAATGAAGATGTTTATATATTATGCCAGTTATATAAATCTGATGACGGTATTAAAATTGATAAAAAATATCAAAAAATAATACCAAAGCATAATATAGAGACTTATATCACTAATATTTATAAAATAGACTATATAAATTAACCAAACCATTATATATAAAATTCAAAGGAGAGATTCATATGGGTAAGAAACAGTTTGAGAGGAAAGTAAAAGAAAATAAACCAGTTCTAGCAATATGTTATGACTTTGACAAAACTCTATCACCGGATGATATGCAAGCGCAAGGATATATTCAGTCTGTTGGATATGATGTTGCTGACTTTTGGACGGAGTCTAATCAGCTTGCAGAAGAGAATGATATGGATCAAAATTTGGCTTATATGTATAAAATGATAGAAGAAGCAAAAGGTAATTTTGTTTTTAATGAAGAAGCTCTGAATAAATATGGTGCAGAGGTCAAATTATATCCTGGTGTTGATACCTGGTTTGAAAGAGTAAGAAAGTATGGAAAAAGTAAAGGTGTCATTATTGAGCATTATATTATTTCCTCTGGATTAAAAGAAATGATTGAAGGAACTTCTGTTGCAAAAGCAGGTGCATTTGAGAAAATATATGCTAGTTCATTCTATTATGATGAGCATGGAGTAGCTATATGGCCAGCACAGGTAATTAATTATACTAGTAAAACACAATTTTTGTTTAGAATAGAAAAAGGAGTATTAGATGTTAATGATCAAGGAGTAAATGATTATTTCCCGCCAGAAGAAATAAGAATACCTTTTCGCAATATAATTTATATTGGTGACAGTGATACAGATATACCTTGCATGAAACTGGTTAATACATATGGCGGTCATTCAATCGGTGTATATGATGATAATAATCAAGATAAAAGTAAAGTTTATAAAATGATGCGTGACAATAGAATCCGTTTTTTTGTACCCGCTGATTATTCTGAAGGAACAGAATTGGATAAGCTTGTTAAATCAATAATTGATAGAACTGCATCAAATGAAAAATTGGAAACTATTCACTATCAATATAAAAAAGAATTTGTTGATGCAGATAAACAAAATAATGATGAAGAAAAGGAGAAAAAGAATTTAATTATTTCTCTTGAAAATAGTAGAAGTTTTGCGAATACCCATTTAATAATAGATAAGTTAAAAAAGTGTAGTGGATGGAAAAATGAAGATTTAGAAACCTTAATTAATATAGCTATTGAAAATCGTCAAGTATATAGTATTTTAACCGACTATGATATTAAGTCTTTTTATAAAAAAATACTAAAACAGATGAAGAATTTAACTGATAATGCCCAAACAATTAAAGAGATAATAGATGGTAAATAGCAAAATGTATATAAAGGAATATATGGATTGCTAGAGGATCAAAAAGCTGCCAACCATCAAGTCGGCAGCTTTTCTCCTATTTCTCAAATTTTATCCATAGCAATATCTAAATGTGTCATTGTTATACCCTGCAAAATTCTGTTTAGTCTTAAGAGCATTTATTTTTAGAGTAACACCGAAACGCCTCCACAATATAATCGCAACTCCCTTCCCCATACTTTGTGTCAAATATTTTCTTTAAATAATCATTGGAATAAGTACCGATAATTATATTACAAAAATGCTCATCATCTTCAATAAATTCGGACACAGAACTTCCACGGGCATAAGCGATGATCTCTTTCACCATATTTTGAATGCTGTCAGAAGCAACATCTTCTCCTTTATGAGAAGCTAATTTCAGAAACTTATCTTCGTTTTTCATTTCTTCCGGAATCTGTGAAAGCTTTCCTTCCATGATCTCAGAGAAATGTTCCAAATTATACTTCACAGCTTTGGTATAGTTTTCAATACTGCCGAATTCTTGAATGGCACTCCTTGCCACCCGCTCTTCATCATCTCTGATTTTTTGAATAAACATATCAAAATTCTCAATGCTTCCCCAATGCTTGATAATTTCTTCTGTCTGATTAGACTTAAAATCTTCCAACGCCTCAATATACTCCGACAGATCAAATTCTTTAAAACTCATACATGTTTCTCCTTTCTCCAATCGGTCAAGGAGTGAGATCAATCGGTCTGTCCGATTGCGTCTTAGATAAAGTAGCTCCTTTTGTTTCTTAAAAGCCTTGATCTTATCAAAGTCCGGTTTCTCCAGAATTTCTTTGATCTCCTTTAATTGGAATCCCAGCTCCTTAAAAAACAAGATTTGCTGTAGCTTTTCCAAAGCTTCGTCATCATATAAGCGATAACCGGAATCGGTGGTTTTGCTTGGCTTTAACAGATCGATTTCATCATAGTACTGCAAGGTCCGCGTACTGATCCCTGTTATCTTTGCAACCTGACTGATGGTCTTCATTTTGATCCACTCCTTAAAGTTTTTGAAAACATGTTGATGCTTGCCGGCAAATGATTAATATGTCTTCTGCATATGAGATTACACTATCACGCTGCGTGAGAGTCAACAGTAATCTTGAAAAGAATAATCATATTCCGTATAATAACATACAAACGACGAGGAGGAACACCTATGTGCACAGCAATTACCTATCAAACCAAAGATTTTTATTTCGGTCGTAACATGGATTACGAATTTTCTTATAACGAGACTGTTACCATTACCCCCAGAAATTATCCCTTCACCTTCCGCAAGGCAGGAGAATTAAAAAGCCATCACGCTCTTATCGGCATGGCATATGTGGTGGATGACTATCCCCTTTATTATGATGCCATCAACGAAAAAGGACTGGGTATGGCAGGGCTCAACTTCCCCGGCAATGCGGATTACAAAGAAGAGGCAGCAGGAAAGGACAATGTCTCTCCCTTTGAATTCATTCCCTGGATATTGGGACAGTGTGCCGATCTGAAGGAAGCCAGGGCCCTTTTGGAGCGGATCAATCTGGTAAATATTAATTTCAGTGAGAAACTTCCTCTATCGCCCCTTCATTGGATGATCTCCGATAAGACAGGTTCTATTGTGGTGGAGTCCGTGAAAGAAGGTTTCAAGATTTATGATAATCCTGTTGGGGTATTGACCAACAATCCTCCCTTTGATATGCAGCTTTTTGGACTTAATGATTACAGGGCTTTATCCCCTGATGAACCGGACAATCATTTTTCCAAGGACTTGGATCTAAAGACCTACAGCCGGGGCATGGGTGCCTTAGGGCTGCCCGGTGACTTGTCTTCCGCA
Source organism: Lachnospiraceae bacterium (assembly GCA_022510725.1). Taxonomy (GTDB): domain Bacteria; phylum Bacillota; class Clostridia; order Lachnospirales; family Lachnospiraceae; genus UBA2882. The sequence continues at coordinate 48,986 of JAFLSW010000010.1, read as the reverse complement.
TCCCGTTTTGTAAAGGCTGCTTTTACCAAAATGAATGCTCTTTCCGGGGAAGGAGAGGAAGAGAGCATCAGTCAGTTTTTCCACATCCTCGGTTCGGTGGCACAGCAGCGTGGCTGCGTTCATCTTGGCAAAGGGCAGTATGAGATCACCATTTACAGTTCTTGCTGCAATGGAGACAAGGGTATTTATTATTATACTACCTATGAAAACAGCCGCATTACTGCGGTGGACATGCACAAGGAAGACCTGGACGGAGAGAAGCTGTCCAACTATCCTTTGGTAAAAGGCCAGCAGATTCTTTGGCAGGATCAGGTCCGTTCTTAACAGGTATCGCAGGGGGAACACAGGCATAGCAGGAGAAATTCATGATATACAGGGATTTAAACCATTTTGATATATTGCAGATCTGTCAGTCCGGTCAGTGCTTCCGCATGGAGCAAAAGGCGGAGGGCCTTTTTTCTGTCATTGCGGGAAACCGTTATCTGGAAGTGGGACAATCCGGCAACCAGGTGTCCTTTGACTGTAGCGAAGAGGATTTTGATGGCTTTTGGAAACGCTATTTTGATCTGGATACGGATTATGGCACTTATATCAGTCAGGTGGATCCGGAAGACTTGTATTTAAATCGGGCGGTTGCCAAAGGCATGGGAATCCGTATCTTAAAACAGGACTTATGGGAGACCATCGTGTCTTTCCTGATTTCTCAGCAGAATAACATTGTCCGCATCCGTCGGTGTATTGACAATATCTGTCGTACCTATGGGGACAAGCTGGTAAGCGGGGGAGGCGAAGAATACTATGCCTTTCCTTTGCCGGAAGCTTTGGCGGATCTGGAAGAAAATGCATTGATGGAATGTAACCTGGGCTATCGCAGCAAGTATGTGGTGCGGGCGGCCAGGAGTGTGGCAAGGGGTGAATTGGATTTGGAAGCCATTGCCCTCATGCCTTATGGGGAAGCAAAAGAAGCCCTTCTTGGTATCTTTGGTGTAGGAAAGAAGGTGGCGGACTGTATCTGTCTTTTTTCCCTTCACCAGTTGGAGGCATTTCCCCAGGATACCCATATCAACCAGGCATTGCAAAAGCATTATGAAGAAGGCTTTCCTTTTGACCGCTATCAGGCCTTTAGCGGTGTGCTGCAGCAGTACATATTTTATCATGAGCTGATGGGAAGCGATTGATTCTCCCTGGCATAAATTGCGATCTGCCTCATATGTTGTATAGGGGTGGAAAAATTGAAAGAAAATTGGAAGATCTGGATCCGCAGCATTGCTATTCCTTTATTGGTAGGTTTGTTGGCGGGTCTTTTTACGAGAAACAGTATGGAGGCGTTTCAGGCTTTGGATCAGCCGCCTTTATCGCCGCCGGGCTGGCTTTTTCCGGTAGTGTGGACCATTCTTTATCTGCTGATGGGCATTGCCGCCGGACTGGTGGCAGTATCCGACGCAAAAGGGACATATATCGACACTGCCCTTATTGTTTATTACCTGCAGCTTGCTGTCAACTTTTTCTGGCCGATTTTTTTCTTTAGATTGGAATGGCTCTTGTTTTCCTTCTTCTGGCTGGTGCTGTTGTGGCTGCTGATCCTGTTGACCATCAAGCTTTTCTACAGAGTATCCAAACCTGCCGCTTATTTGATGATCCCATATCTCTTATGGGTCACCTTCGCCGGCTACCTAAACCTATCCATCTACTTACTCAATGAATTGAAGTGATTTTATTTGGAAGCTCTCTCAAAGCTGCCGACATAAACCTCTTAACATTTAGAGCGAAAAAATAATAATAGCTGGCAGATGGAAGTTTGTGTTCTTTATAAGCTCTTTCGTAGAAAATCTAATCAGGACATAGAAGAAACGAACAGCTCATTCCAACTTTGTTCGAGTGTAACGAGTTTGTTGGAATGAGCTGTGTTTTGTTTCTGATATGTTCTGATTATAGATTTTCCGAAAGGCTTATCAGACACGAAATTCCATCTGCCAGCCTATATATTCCTACCGAATACAAATACAATTTCCAATACCACTTACATTAGTGCTTGTATTACTGGTATCTTTCCTCCCGGTCTCATCGGTAGTGGTGATCCACATGATAAAGGGATTCTTTACGCCGCCCTGATATACCATATAGATCTCACAGCCGGAAGCGTGAGCGGAACGGAGCTTGGATTCATAAGTGGCCTGATTCAGATCCGACCAGCCAAGAGTGTCCATAACCTCTTCTGCCAGCTTGTTGTTAGGCGTAGTCATCAGGCTTTCCAAAGTTACAGGAGTAGTCATACCATCGATCAAAGCCTGAGCGGAGGGATCGCTGGTCACATCCGCGTCCGCAACCGCATAAGTAACAGCTTTATAAATGGACTCCAACAGCTGCTTATCCGAAGCAACGCTGGCTTTCTCCACATACTTGATATACATAGGAGCAAGCACACCGATCAAAATCGCCATAATGGCGATCACAATGATCAGCTCCACCAGGGAAAATCCGTAGTTGTTATTCAATTTCTCTGCAACAGATTTCTTTTTCATGATCTATTCCCTCAATATCATTTAGATGATTCAATGTATGCATTCTTTGGTAACAGAATAACAGAGAATGTAAAGAAAATCAACTAAAATTCAGTGAAAAAATTACCCAAAAATTTGCCTATTCAATCTATAAAAACTATATTATAATATATTTTGTATATCGGCTTATGTGTGCCGGATAATAACAAATGAGGTGGATTAAATTTATGAACAAGATCACATGGAAGAAAAGAGTGCAGTATTTTATCGATAATGTTATGTCGAAAGGTGCGATACCATTAATCTGTGTATTGTTTTCCATAACGCTGATCGTGGTAGCGATCGCAGGAATCCTTTCTGTCTTTTTTCAGGCGGATGGCAGCGTAGGATTTCAAATGTGGAGAAGTACCATGCATGTGCTGGATCCCGGTGTTTTATCCAACACACCCTTAGACAATATTCCATATACGGCCCTGATGGCATTTTCCACTTTGTGCGGTATTTTTGTAACCAGTATTTTGATCGGTATTGTGACCACCAGTTTTGAAGAAAAATTAAATGAACTGCGAAAAGGCAAGTCCACCGTTTTGGAAGAGCGCCATACGGTCATTATCGGTTTTAACGACAATGTCTATACTTTGTTAAATGAGCTGATCGAGGCAAATTCCAATCACAAGAATCAATGTATCGTGGTAGTGGGCACCCAGGAAAAGGAAGAGATGGAGGAGATGATCGCCTCCCGTATCAAGGATTTTAAGACCAGCAAGATCATCTGCAGAAGCGGATCCCTTTCCGAGCCTCATATTTTGGAGCGGTGCTCTGTGGAACGGAGCCGTTCTGTTATCATCAATGTCTATGATGATGCGGAAACCATTAAGGTCATTTTATCCGTCACATCTTACTTAAAAGACAAGAAACTGTTGGTGGAAGATCTCTTTATGACCGCATCCGTTACCGATCCTCAGAATGTGGAAGCGGCCCGCATTGCAGGAGAAGGCAGGGCGGAGATCATTTACGCCAGCGATGCCATTTCCCGTATCATCGCCAATACCTGCCGCCAGCCCGGCTTATCCAATGTGCTGGTAGAGTTGTTTGACTATGACGGAGACGAGCTGTATTTTGAAACCATTCCGGAGCTGTATGGTAAGACCTTATTTGAGACCTTAAATATGTTCCCCAAGGCAGTTGTTTTTGGTATCCGAAAAGAGGACGGCCCTCATTTAAATCCTCCGATGGATACGGTATTGGAAGAAGGCGACCAGATCATTTTATTGGAAGAGGATGACGGCTCTTTTGAACTGGGAGGGGAAGAATTCCCGATTCAGAAGGATCTGATGGTACATAGAGAAAGAGTCAGATCCGCTTCCATGGAGAAACTGCTGATCTTAGGCTGCAACAGCATGATAGAGCGGATATTGGAAGAATATGATCTGTATGTGGAAAAAGGCTCCAGGGTCAAGGTAGTTTTCCCGGAAGAACTGGGGCTGGATAACGACAAGTTTAAAAACATTGAAATAGAGCAGGTCGTTGGAAATGTAACGGACAGACAGTTGTTGGAAAATCTCTTACAGGAGGATCTGGGAGATGTGCTGATCTTAAGCGATGACCGCCTTGATCCGGAGGCTTCCGATGCCCAGACTCTGTTACAGCTTATTTTCCTGCGGGATATTTCCAAAAAGAACAAAAAGACCTTTACCATTACCAGCGAAATGAGAAAGAGCAACAACCAGCGTCTGGCATCCCAGGTAAGGGTAGAGGACTTCGTGATCGGTTCCAATATTATTAACCTGTTAATGACCCAGATCGCGGAAAACAGGGAGTTGACCGCTCTGTTTGAAGATATCTTAGATGAAGAGGGTTCGGAGCTTTATATGAAGCCGGCTTCCCTTTATGTGAAGACCGGTGTGCCGGTTAACTTCTACACTGTCACTGAAAGTGCCGGCATGCGAGGAGAAATTGCTGTTGGTTACAAGAAGGTCATAGACGGGGAAACAGAGATCATTACCAATCCTTTAAAGTCCGAAGAAGTAGTATACGAAGAAGGAGATTCCATCATTCTCATTGCAGAGGATTAAGAGATCATATGTGCATAAAAATACAGACGGAAGACAAGGACATGTTGTTTTCCGTCTGTATTGTTTTTGTAATAGCTTTCTTTTGCAGTTGTGTTGCCTTTTATCCCTTTTTCTTGGAAAGCGCTGCTTCCACAAGACCTTTAAATAAAGGATGAGGTCTGTTGGGACGGCTCTTAAATTCGGGATGAGCCTGGGTGGCAATGAAGAAAGGGTGGTCGGGCAGTTCGCACATTTCCACGATCCGTCCATCAGGAGAGATACCGGACAGCTTCATGCCCTGATCCGTTAAAGCGGAACGGAAGTCGTTGTTTACCTCATAACGGTGTCTGTGCCGTTCGTGGATGGTATCGTTTCCGTAAAGCCGGAATGCCAGAGACTCCTTGTCCAGATGACAGGGATAGGAACCAAGCCTTAAGGTTCCGCCGATGTCTTCCACACCGTTTTGGTCCGGCATCAGAGCGATCACCGGATGGGTGGTACTGGGATCCAATTCTTCGCTGTGTGCATCGTTGTAGCCCACCACATTTCTGGCAAATTCCACAATGGCAAGCTGCATACCCAGGCAAAGGCCTAAGAAAGGAATCTTGTTTTCTCTTGCATAGGTAATGGCCTTGATCTTGCCCTCGATGCCCCGGTTGCCAAAACCGCCGGGTACCAAAATGCCGTCTACATCATTTAAAATATCATTTACATTTTCGGCAGTTACTGTTTCCGAATCCACCCATTTGATATTGACGGTGGTATCCGCAAAGATGCCGCCATGCTTCAAGGCTTCCACCACGCTTAGGTATGCGTCGTGAAGCTGGATATATTTACCAACTAAGGCAATGGTCACTTCATGTTTGGGACTGCGGAGCCGTTCTACCATTTCTTTCCAGTCTGAAAGATCCGGATCGGGGCAGTCTAAATGGAGACATTCACAGACTACATCCGCAATTTTTTCTTTTTCCAAAGCAAGAGGCGCTTCATATAAATGTTCCACATCCAGGTTTTGCAGTACATGCTTATTGGGCACATTACAGAATAAGGCGATCTTGTCCTTCAACTGCTGGTCTAAGGGATGCTCGCTGCGGCATACGATAATGTCCGGCTGGATTCCCATTCCCTGCAGCTCTTTAACGGATGCCTGGGTAGGCTTGGTCTTCATCTCCTGGGATGCGCTTAAGTACGGGATCAGAGTCACATGGATGAGGACTGCGTTATCCCGTCCCACCTCGTGCTGAAACTGACGGATGGACTCTAAAAAAGGCTGGCTTTCAATATCGCCGACGGTTCCGCCTACTTCTATAATGGCGATGCGCATATCGTCATCGCTGAAATTTCGATAAAAACGGCCTTTGATCTCATTGGTAATATGCGGAATGACCTGAACGGTCCCGCCGCCGTAATCTCCCCGCCGTTCCTTCTGCAGTACGGACCAGTAGACTTTGCCGGTGGTCACATTGGAATTTTTATCCAGACTTTCATCAATAAATCTTTCATAGTGTCCCAGATCCAGATCCGTTTCCACACCATCGTCGGTCACAAAAACCTCTCCGTGCTGGATAGGATTCATGGTGCCGGGATCGATATTGATATAGGGATCGAACTTCTGCATGGTCACTTTATAGCCGCGGGCTTTTAAAAGTCTGCCCAAAGATGCAGCGGTAATACCCTTTCCGAGACCGGAAACAACACCGCCGGTCACAAATACATATTTTACTGCCATGAAACAATCCTCCTAATATACTCATGTATTATACAATGAAGATTATCCAAAATCTAGGATTTCTGGCAAAAAAATTCAAAAAATTTTATATTTCTTTAAGAAGTATGACGCAAATTTCACAATGTTTGTATTGATTTATGGAAATCGTAAATTTATAATAGTAACAGACTGTTTGGAGGTATGGTATGGAGAATCATAATCAACCAAATCAAAATAATAATCAAAACAACAATCAAAATAACAATCAGAATAATAACCAAAACCAGGGCGGCAGCGGCGGTCCCCAGAAAAGGCAGAATCTTCTGCTGCTTTTGACTGCCGTTATGGTTACTTTTCTGGCTATGAGCGCTGTCATGCGGTTTATGTCCAGCGATCACGAAGAGATCACCTACAGCGAGTTCCTTCGGATGGTGGAAAACGATGAGGTCAAAAGTGTGTTGATCACCAGCGATCAGATCGAGATCACACCTTTTGTGCCCAAAGCGCTCAGCGACAATTCTGTGGTGGATACCTACTCCGGGAATCCTCAGGTTATCGAATATTACTATACGGGAAATTTAGAGGACGATAATCTGTATGCGCTGTTGGACGAGCACAATGTGGAATATTCCAAAGAGATCCCGGATAACTCCGGCATGATCTTAAACTTTATTTTAAGCTTTGTGGTTCCTGTTCTCTTGCTCTATTTTGTGCTGATGTTTGTTTTCAGGAAGATGAGTTCCAGCGGCGGGCCCATGGGTATGGGAAAATCCACTGCCAAGGTTTATGTCCAGAGAGAGACCGGCATTACCTTTAAGGATGTGGCTGGTCAGGAAGAGGCAAAGGAATCCCTGCAGGAGGTAGTAGACTTCTTGCACAATCCCGGTAAATACACCCAGATCGGTGCCAAGCTTCCCAAGGGCGCACTCCTTGTAGGACCGCCCGGAACCGGTAAGACCCTGCTTGCCAAAGCGGTTGCCGGTGAAGCCCATGTTCCTTTCTTCTCCCTTGCGGGATCTGACTTTGTGGAGATTTATGTAGGTATGGGTGCTTCCAGAGTAAGGGATCTGTTTAAGGAAGCGGCAAAGATGGCGCCTTGTATCGTATTTATCGATGAGATCGATGCCATCGGACGGAGCCGTGACTCCAAATACGGCGGCGGCAACGAGGAACGGGAGCAGACCTTAAACCAACTGCTTTCCGAGATGGATGGATTCGATCCTTCCAAGGGCGTTTTGATCATGGCTGCTACCAACAGGCCGGAGATTCTGGATAAGGCCCTCCTTCGTCCGGGACGGTTTGACAGGCGTATCATTGTGGATAAACCGGACCTGAAAGGTCGTGTGGATATTCTCAAAGTACATTCCAAGGATGTACTGATGGATGACAGCGTGGATCTGGATGCCATTGCCCTTGCAACCAGCGGTGCAGTAGGTTCCGATCTGGCCAATATGATCAATGAGGCTGCCATCAATGCGGTTAAGGAAGGCAGAAAAGCGGTATCCCAAAAGGATCTTTTTGATGCGGTAGAGGTTGTTTTAGTCGGTAAGGAAAAGAAAGACCGGATCATGAGCAAGGAAGAGCGGAAGATCGTTTCCTACCACGAGGTGGGTCATGCGCTGCTTTCCGCTTTGCAGAAAAATTCGGAGCCGGTACAAAAGATCACCATCGTGCCTCGTACCATGGGCGCATTGGGATATGTAATGCAGGTGCCGGAGGAAGAGAAGTTTTTAAATACCAAGGCGGAGATCCACGATATGATCGTCGGCCTCTTAGGCGGACGGGCAGCAGAGGAACTGGTATTTGATACTGTTACCACAGGCGCGTCTAACGATATTGAAAAGGCAACCAATCTTGCCAGAGCCATGGTTACCCAGTACGGTATGAGCAAACGCTTTGGACTGGTAGGCTTAGAGAGCGTGGAAAGCCGCTATCTGGATGGCCGCACCGTGCTGAATTGTTCCGATGTGACGGCAGCAGGCGTGGACGAAGAGGTTATGAAGATCTTAAAGGACTGCTACAAAGAGGCTAAGAGCCTGTTGAAGGAAAACAGGGCGGTCATGGATAAGATCGCAGAGCATTTGATCGAGAAAGAAACCATTACCGGTAAAGAGTTTATGAAGATATTCCGTAGGGAAAAAGGCATTCCGGAGCCTCCTGAGGATGAGAAAAAGGAAGAGAAGAAAAAGACATCCCCAAAAGCAAAAGCGGAAGAGAAAAGCGAAGAAAATGCGGATGCAAAAGCAGAGCCCCCAAGTGAGGAAGTAAAAACGCAGACAGCAGCAGACAGCACGACTTTTGCGGCTGAATAAAAAACAAAAGACTGTTACGGAGCTTCCGTAGCAGTCTTTTCAAACGGTGCAAAACATGTTTGATATCGAAGAAGAATTGAAAAAGCTGCCGGACGAACCGGGCGTATATCTGATGCATGATAAGGATGATGCTATTATCTATGTGGGCAAGGCGATCAATTTAAACCGCCGTGTGCACTCTTATTTTCGTACCAGTACAAAAAAGACGGTAAAGATCCAGAAGATGGTTTCCCAGATCCATCATTTTGAATACATCGTAACGGACTCCGAGCTGGAAGCTTTGGTGTTGGAAAACAATCTGATCAAAGAACACAGGCCCAAATACAACACCATGTTAAAGGATGATAAAACCTATCCTTATATCAAGGTGACTTTAGGGGAACCCTATCCCAGGCTGTTTATGTCCCGCACCATGAAAAAGGATCATTCCAAATATTACGGCCCCTACACTGCGGCGGCAAAGGTAAAGGATACCATTGATCTGCTAAACAAACTTTTCTGCCTTCGCACCTGCAGGAGAGTGCTGCCCAGAGACATCGGTAAGGACAGGCCCTGTCTGAACTATCATATGAAGCAGTGCAGCGCCCCCTGTATGGGAAGGATCGATGAAGAAGAATACCGAAAACAGGTGGAAGGTGCGCTGGAATTTTTAAACGGCCATTATGCGCCTATCATCAAGAGCCTGGAAGAAAAAATGAACCGGGCATCGGAGGATCTGGATTTTGAAGAGGCCATCCGTTACAGGGAACTGATCGCCAGCGTGAAGTCGGTGGCACAGAAGCAGAAGATCACCGAAAGCTCCGGGGAGGACAAGGATATCATTGCCATGGCGGCAGACGATGCGGACGCGGTCATTCAGGTTTTCTTTGTGCGAAACGGAAAGCTCATCGGCAGGGAGCATTTTTATATGACCCATGTGGCCGAAACACCCAGGGAAGAGATCATTGAAAATTTTATCAAGCAGTTTTATGCAGGTACGCCCTTCCTGCCAAAGACCATTATGCTTCAGGAGGAGATCGGTGACAGAGAACTGATCGGGCAGTGGCTTTCCGGCAGAAAAGGAAGCAAGGTCTATCTGACGGTTCCCAAGATCGGCAGCAAGGAAAAGCTGGTAACGCTGGCGGCCAAAAATGCGGAAATGGTTCTAAGCAGGGATAAAGAGCGGATCCGCCGGGAAGAAGGTCGTACCATCGGAGCGGCTAAGGAGATCGCAGCGGCTATCGGCATTGAAAAGATAGACCGCATTGAAGCCTTTGATATCAGCAATATCAGCGGCTTCCAGAATGTAGGCTCCATGGTGGTATTTGAAAAAGGAAAGTCCCATCGCAGCGACTATCGGAAGTTCCGCATTAAATCGGTGGAAGGCCCCGATGATTATGCCTGCATGAGAGAGGTGTTGACAAGAAGGTTTTTACACGGCCTGGAGGAACAGAAGCAGTTTCAGGATAAGCAGATGGACGAAGCCTTTGGCAGCTTTACCAAGTTTCCCGATCTTTTATTGATGGACGGCGGCAAGGGCCAGGTCAATATTGCCAGGGAAGTGTTAAGCAGCCTCCATATCGATATTCCCGTGTGCGGTATGGTAAAGGATGATCATCACAGGACCAGAGGCTTGTATTTTGATAATCAGGAGATCCCCATTGACCGGATGTCGGAAGGCTTTAAGCTGATCACCAGGATCCAGGATGAGGCCCATCGTTTTGCCATTGAATATCACAGATCCTTACGGCGGAACGAAGGCGTCCATTCGGTTTTGGATGATATCAAAGGGGTAGGACCGGCGAAGCGAAAAGCCTTAATGAGGCATTTCAGATCTATTACGGAGATCAAAGAGGCTGAGGTGGAAAAGCTTTTGGAAGTGCCGGGGATCACAAGGTCTTTGGCGGAAGAGATCTACGCTTTTTTTCATGCTGATACATCATTGCAGGACTAAAAAAACTATGCTATGATTAATCAGATGAGATATGCCGTTTTTTGGCGTATGGCGAATTTATAGGTAAAGAGAGGGTTTGAGGTATGGCAAGTGTCAGTGTGGAAGAGATCATTGAAAGATTTAAACTGGAAAACCTTACACCGGAGCTGGATCTGTCCGATGTGAAGATCAATCAACCGGATATCAACAGACCGGCGTTGCAGCTGGCAGGATATTTTGAGCATTATGAAGCTGTCAGACTGCAGATCATTGGATTTGTGGAATACACTTATATGAACAGCCTGGATGATGAGAGAAAGCAAAAGATCTATAACCAGCTTTTGTCCTGTCCCATCCCTGTTATCGTTTTCTGCCGGGAGTTAAGACCGGATCCCTTATTTTTAAAGATCGCATTGGAGAAGAAGATTCCTCTTTTGATGACCAAGAAAGCAACTTCCGCATTTACGGCGGAGATCATCAGATGGTTAAATGTACAGCTTGCTCCCTGTATTTCCGTCCATGGCGTTTTGGTGGATGTATTTGGCGAGGGCGTGCTGATCACAGGCGAGAGCGGCATCGGTAAATCCGAAGCGGCATTGGAGCTCATTAAGAGGGGACATCGTCTGGTTACCGATGATGTGGTGGAGATCCGCAAGGTAAGCGACGACACTTTGGTCGGTTCCGCACCGGCCATTACCAAGCACTTTATCGAACTGCGAGGCATCGGCATTGTGGATGTGAAGACCTTGTTCGGTGTTTCCAGCGTCAAGGAGACCAGCCAGATCGATCTGGTCATCAAACTGGAGGACTGGAATAAAGAAAAAGAATACGACCGTTTGGGTCTGGAAGAGGAATATACAGAGTATTTGGGCAATAAGCTGATCTGCCACAGCATTCCTATCCGTCCGGGTCGGAATCTGGCAGTGATCTGTGAGTCTGCGGCGGTAAATCATCGTCAGAAGAAGATGGGATACAATGCAGCGCAGGAATTATATGCAAGGGTACAAAGCAATCTGGCAAAGAAAAGGGAAGATTAAGGAGAGTTGAGGCATGGCAAAGTACAGTTTTGGGGTAGATGTAGGCGGCACCACCATTAAGATGGGATTTTTTGATGAGGCAGGAAATGTTCTGGAAAAATGGGAAATTCCCACCCGTACGGAAAACGGCGGTGTCAATGTGCTGCCGGACATTGCAAAGGCAGTGGAGGATAAGCTTTCGGAGAAGGCCATCGAAAAGAGTCAGGTAATAGGCGTGGGAATCGGTGTTCCCGGCCCTGTAGATGCCAAGGGAATCGTACATAAATGTGTGAACTTAGGCTGGGGTGTCTTTAATTTAAATGAAGAGCTGGAGAAGCTTCTGGGCATTCCCACAAGAAGCGGCAATGATGCCAATGTGGCTGCTTTGGGCGAGATGTGGAAAGGCGGCGGACAGGGTTATGAAAGCATTGTCATGGTAACGCTGGGGACCGGTGTCGGCGGCGGCATCATCATGGACGGAGAGATCTTAACCGGCGCCAAAGGTGCTGCAGGAGAGATTGGGCACATTCATGTGGACGATGGGGAAACAGAGGTCTGCGGCTGTGGCAACAAGGGCTGCTTAGAACAGTATGCATCCGCTACCGGTGTGGTGCGTCTGGCGAACCGGATATTGGCAAAAAATACAAAGCCTACCGGCCTTGTGGCAGGCCAGTGCAGTGCCAAGGATGTATGGGATGCGGTAAAGGCAGGAGATGAAGCGGCTTTGGAGATCGCAGAGCAGTTTGGCGAATATCTGGGCAAAGGCCTGGCATCCGTTGCCTGTGTTATCAACCCGGAAGCCTTTGTGATCGGCGGCGGCGTGTCCAAAGCAGGAGATGTGCTTCTTGATTATATCCGCAAAAACTATACCCCCTATGTATTCCATGCCAGCAGGGATGTACAATTTACCCTGGCAACTTTAGGAAATGATGCGGGCATTTACGGTGCTGCAAAACTGGTAGTGGATTCCGTTACCGCATAATCGCCCGAAAGCGGCATACCATATATAAAAAGAACAGCAGGTGGATACTTGAATAAGACATTGTATCAGTTTTTGATCTCTAAGGTTCCGGAAGGCTGCGTGAAAATAGATGAGCCAATGGCGGCCCATACTACTTTTCGGGTAGGCGGGCCGGCTGATTTCTTTGTGGAGATCGGTTCCCAGGAGGAACTTCGGGAGATCATCGATTATTTGCATAAGACGGGTTATGATTTTTTCATTCTGGGAAACGGCAGCAACCTTTTGGTGGGCGATAAAGGCTATCAGGGTGTGGTGCTTCATTTGGGGAACCGTTTTGCAGATGTTTCCGTTGAGGGAGAGGTGGTAACTGCCCAGGCAGGTGCCATGCTTTCTGCTGTGGCAAAGACGGCGGCAGCGGGCGGCCTTACCGGCATGGAATTTGCTGCAGGCATTCCCGGTACCGTAGGAGGCGCTGTTGTGATGAATGCCGGAGCTTATGACGGGGAAATGCAGCAGATCGTAACGGAAGTAACGGTCATGACTAAGGATGGAGAAGTGCTGGAACTGGATAACGGAACCATGGAATTTGGCTATCGCACCAGCATTATCAAAAACAGGCCCTTTGTGGTGTTGTCCGCACAGATGAGGCTTAAAAAGGGAAATGCAGAAGAGATTCATGCAAAAATCGAAGAATTAAATGCAAGGCGCAGAAGCAAACAGCCTTTGGAACTTCCCAGCGCAGGCAGCACCTTTAAGCGGCCGGCAGGACATTTTGCCGGAAAGCTGATCATGGATGCGGGACTGCGGGGCTGCAGGATCGGAGGGGCGCAGGTTTCCGAAAAGCATTGCGGATTTATTGTGAATTTGGGAAATGCTACTGCAGCGGATATCTATGAGCTGATGGAAGAAGTAAGGGAAAAGGTGGAAGAGCAGTTTTCTGTCAGATTGGAACCGGAAGTGGTCCGCCTGGGAGATTTCTGATCGCTTTGTCTGAAAGGAAGGTACGATGAAATTTGTAGTGGTAACGGGAATGAGCGGTGCCGGAAAAAGGACTGCCATGAAGATGTTAGAGGATGCCGGTTTTTATTGCGTGGATAATCTGCCGGCGGCCCTTATCAGTACATTTGTGGAACTGATCACCCTTCCCAACAGTGAGATCACCAAAGTTGCTTTGGGATTGGATGTGCGGTCCGATAAGTCTTTTGAAGAGATCAACAAGACCTTGGGTTCCATGAAGGAAAGCGGGATCGCCTATGAGATCTTATTCATGGATGCATCCGATTCCATCCTGGTAAAAAGGTATAAAGAGACCAGAAGGGTTCATCCTATAGAAGGAAACGGAACGGAGGACAGTATCCGTAAGGAGAGAAAGATCTTAAGCAAGATCCGCAAAAAAGCGGACTATGTCATCGATACCTCCAGCCTGCTCACCAGAAACTTAAAGGAAGAACTGGACCGGATATTTGTCAAAAATGAAGCATATAATTCACTGATGGTACAGGTCATGTCCTTTGGATTCAAATATGGGATCCCTCTGGATGCGGATCTGGTCTTTGATGTCAGATTCCTGCCCAATCCTTTTTATCTGGACGAATTAAAACAGCTGACAGGCAACGATGCTATGGTCAGGGATTATGTTATGGGATTTGATGAAGCAGAGGAGTTTTTGATAAAACTTTCGGATATGCTGTCTTTTTTAATTCCCAACTATATAAAAGAAGGGAAATACCGTCTGGTAGTCTGTATCGGCTGTACAGGCGGAAAACACCGCAGCGTGACTCTTGCCAACGCCTTGTATGAAAGGCTGAAGGACAAGGGGGATTATGGGCTGACCCTGATGCACAGGGATGTGGACAGGAGCAGTTGAGGAAAGGTGGAGCCATGTCTTTTTCTCAGGAAGTAAAAGAAGAGCTGCTTTCTGTAACGGGAAGCGCAAGACACTGTCTGTTGGCAGAATTGGCGGCGATCTTCTGCTTTTGCGGATTTGTGGAAAATGCAGAAAATAATCGTCCTACCATAGGAATTTTTACGGAAAATAAAACAATTTCAATAAAATGCTTTACATTGTTGAAAAAAACATTTAATATATACTCTAGTGTTTCGGTCAGAAAAAGCAGTCAGCGGTCTGCAGGCAGTGTCTACACTGTGAAGGTGGAGAATAGCAGACAGGCAGAGGAAGTGCTGCTGGCGCTAAAGCTTCTTCCCCTACCGAAAGGGATGGGAGCGGTGAAAAAGACCACGGACCTTGTTCTTTTAAAGAATGCCTGTTGTAAGCGGGCCTATATAAGAGGAGCGTATCTTGTGTCAGGTTCCATGAGCAATCCGGAAAAGGGTTACCATCTGGAATTTGTATGCGGGGCAGAAGAGCAGGCGGAAATGCTGATCCATATTTTAAAGGAGCTTTCCATTGAGGCCAAAGAGGTACTTCGCAAAAAGTACTTTGTGGTCTATATCAAAGATGGGGAAGCCATTGTAGAACTGCTTGGTCTGATGGGAGCACACAGGGCTTTGATGGAATTGGAAAGTACCCGGGTGGTAAAGGAAGTGCGCAACTCCATTAACCGGCGGGTAAACTGTGAAGCGGCAAATATTACCAAGACAGTAAATGCTGCGGCGAAGCAGGTTGAAGATATTATGTATTTAAAAGAAAAGGTAGGATTTTCGGGAATGCCGGAAAGCCTGCGCCAGATGGCAAAGCTCCGGCTGGATCATCCGGATGCAACGCTAAAGGAATTATCAGAATTGTCTGATCCGCCTGTGGGAAAATCAGGCGTTAATCACAGATTACGAAAATTAAGTGAGCTTGCAGAGAGATTAAGATTGAATTAGGAGGCGTAAAAATGATTCAGAAATCTATGCAAATTCAGTTAGCAAATGGCCTGGAAGCCAGACCGGTAGCTGTACTGGTACAGAAAGCCAGCATGTTCGACAGTAAGATCTACATCGAAGCAGAGGGCAAGAAGGTAAATGCAAAAAGCATCATGGGGATGATGAGCTTAGGTCTGAACATGGGGGAAGAAGTCACCGTCATTGCTGAGGGAGAAGATGAAGCGGAAGCGGTTGCTAATCTGGAGAATTATATCAGCGGCAACGAAAAAGAGTAGGCATGAGAGTGTAATATAAAGGGGACACGGTAGTGTTCCCCTTTTTGTTGGAGGCATCATTATGGAAAGAAAATTATTGTTTGTATACAATCCCCATGCGGGAAAGGCACAGATCAGAAGTAATCTTTTGGATATCATCGATATTTTTACCAAGGCAGGCTATACAGTTACCGCAAGGCCTACTCAGAAACAGGGCGATGCCAAGGAAGCGGTGATCAACCGAAGCGGCGATTATGAGCTGGTGGTCTGCAGTGGCGGTGACGGTACCCTGGATGAAGTGGTTACCGGCATGATGCAGCGGACGGACCGGATCCCCATCGGCTATGTGCCTGCCGGTACAACCAATGATTTTGCAAGGAGCTTAAAAATATCCAGCAATATGCAGAAGGCGGCCATGGATATCGTCATGGGAAAAGACCAGGGCTTTGATGTCGGTTCCTTTAATGATGATATCTTTGTCTATATTGCGGCTTTCGGACTGTTTACGGATGTGCCTTATGAGACCAAGCAGCAGATCAAAAATGTGCTGGGGCATCTGGCTTATCTTTTGGAAGGAGCAAAGCGGATCAGTGCCATTCCCTGCTACCACTTAAGGGTAAGCAGTGATGAGATGACAGTGGAAGGGGATTATCTCTTCGGCATGGTCACCAACTCCAGCTCCGTAGGTGGTTTTACCGGTATTACCGGAAAAAATGTGGATCTCAGCGATGGGCTGTTCGAAGTGACCCTGATCAAAATGCCCTACAACATGATCGAGCTGAACCTGATCGTTACATCCCTCTTGGGCCGCAAGATTCACAGCGATTATATGCATTGCTTTAAGACTAGGCGGATCACCATTGAAGCGGACGAAATGATTCCCTGGACTCTGGACGGAGAATACGGCGGAAAGCACAAAGATGTGACCATTCAAAACGAATATAAAGGACTGCGCCTCAGGATTCCGGATAAAAAGTAAAAACCATCTTTCTTTTTAAAAAAAGATAAGGTATAATTAAGGACAGCGATAATGTTATTATTTTATTAAATCATAAAATGGAGGTAGAGAAATGTTAGTATCAGCAACAGAAATGCTCAAAAAAGCAAAAGCAGGCCACTATGCAGTTGGACAGTTCAACATCAACAACTTAGAGTGGACAAAAGCAATCTTATTAACTGCTCAGGAGTGTAACTCCCCTGTTATCCTCGGTGTATCTGAAGGCGCAGGAAAATACATGGGCGGTTATGATGTAGTTATGGGTATGGTAAACGGTCTGATCAAAGATCAGAACATCACAGTTCCCGTAGCAGTACATCTTGACCACGGTTCTTATGATCACTGCTACAAATGTATGGAAGCAGGCTTCCCTTCCGTTATGTTCGATGGTTCTCACTATGCAATCGAAGAAAACATCGAGAAGACCAAAGAACTGGTTGCAGCAGCACATGCAAAAGGAATTTCCATCGAGGCTGAGGTTGGTTCCATCGGCGGCGAGGAAGACGGCGTAGTTGGTATGGGCGAGTGCGCAGATCCCGATGAGTGCAAGAGAATCGCTGACCTGGGCATTGACTTTTTGGCAGCAGGTATCGGTAACATCCACGGTAAATATCCTGAGAACTGGGCAGGCTTACAGTTTGATGTTCTGGATGCCATCCAGCAGAAGACAGGTGATCTTCCTTTGGTTCTTCACGGTGGTACAGGTATTCCGGATGACATGATCAAAAAAGCAATCTCCTTAGGTGTTGCTAAGATCAATGTGAATACAGAGTGCCAGCTGGTATTTGCTGAAGCTACCCGCAAATATATTGAAGCAGGCAAAGATCAGGAAGGCAAAGGCTTCGATCCTCGTAAGCTTCTTGCACCCGGCTTTGATGCGATCAAGGCAAAAGTAAAAGAGAAAATGGAATTATTCGGTTCCGTTGGAAAAGCTTAATTTCAGACAATACATAAAAGAAGCGGTGATGGAAACATGACCGCTTCTTTTTTGTTTGCTGCGTCACTTACGCAGCAAAAGGGGATTCGATATTAATAAAAAAGGGAGGATGCCGGATGATGTAACATCCGGCACATATTATGAAAAAGTTTCGATAACCATAACACTTATTTTATAGCTTTAGTATACGGGGAAGAAATGGATAAAAGATGTTATGTAAATTAAAAAACTTTAAAAGAATTATGAACAAATTTTGAACAATACCATAAATATGCACAAAAAAAGGAGAGGATAGGATAAAAATTTTCAAAAATTGAGCATTGACAATCAAATTTTGCTGCTATATACTGCATTACAGGCAAAGGTGCTTAGGAGAAATCTTAAGCGCCTTTTTTATTTGTAAGAATGTAAAGCAGTGTTACCACGAAGCGGTGGAAAGTGGAAACACAGTCTTTACATTTTTTTATTGAGGAGGAATGATTATGACAGAAGAAATCTTTGGTGCCGTAAACGGCGAAGTGTTTGGCGTCTGGTTTCTGATCGGCGCAGCACTGGTATTCTGGATGCAGGCCGGATTTGCCATGGTAGAGGCAGGCTTTACCAGGGCAAAAAACTCGGGCAACATCCTGATGAAAAACCTGATGGACTTTTGTATCGGTACCGTGGTATTTATCCTGATCGGTTTTGGACTTCTCTTAGGAGAGGATGTCGTAGGACTGATCGGTAAACCCGGCTTTGATATTTTTACCGCATATGAAAGCTTCGACTGGTCCAATTTTGTATTCAACCTGGTGTTCTGTGCTACTACTGCCACCATCGTATCCGGCGCCATGGCTGAAAGAACAAAGTTTTTATCCTACTGTGTTTATTCGGGTATCATCTCAGCCCTGATCTATCCCATTGAGGCACATTGGATCTGGGGCGGCGGCTGGCTTGCCCAGATGGGCTTCCATGATTTTGCCGGTTCCTGTGCCATCCATATGGTAGGTGGTATCTCCGCCTTGGTGGGTGCCAAGATCTTAGGACCCCGTATCGGTAAGTTCAATAAAAACAAAGAAGGCAAGATAACAAAGGTAAATGCCTTCCCCGGACACAATCTTCCCATGGGCTGCCTGGGTGTTTTCATCCTGTGGCTGGGTTGGTACGGGTTTAACGGTGCGGCATGTACCACGGTAGAACAGCTTGGTTCCGTATTTGTTACCACCACCATTGCACCGGCTATTGCTACTGTTGTATGTATGATCTTTACCTGGATCAAATATGGAAAGCCCGATGTTTCCATGTGTTTAAATGCGTCCTTGGCAGGTCTGGTTGCCATTACCGCGCCCTGTGATGTAACGGATGCATCAGGTGCCATCATCATCGGTGCCGTTGCAGGTCTGTTGGTGGTATTTGGCGTTTGGTTCTTAGACTATGTGCTGCATATCGACGATCCTGTAGGTGCTGTGGCAGTACACTGCTTAAACGGTATCTGGGGTACCATTGCAGTAGGTCTTTTTGCAACTACCTCCGCACCGGGGAACGATACTTTAACAGGTTTGTTCTACGGCGGCGGCTTTGATCTGTTGGGAAAACAGCTTATCGGTTTCGCAGCAGTAGCGGCATGGACAGCAGTGACCATTACCATTGTGTTTTTCCTGATCAAAGCAACCGTTGGTTTAAGAGTCAGCGAGGAAGAGGAGATCATTGGTCTGGATGCTACCGAGCACGGTCTGGCATCTGCTTACTCCGGCTTCAGTATTATGGATATTTCCAATACCATGACTATGGATGTGAACGAAAATACAGATCTGGGAACAGAGGAATACGACGAGGCTTCCGATGTACAGAAGAATGCGGCAGTCAAAGTGGTTCAGACTCCAGTGTCAGAGCCTACCGGCATCTACAAGGTAGTGATCGTTTCCAAGCTGTCCAGATACGAGAAAGTAAAGAAAGCTTTAAACGAACTGGGGGTTACCGGTATGACCGTAACTCAGGTTATGGGCTGTGGTGTACAAAAAGGCGCCGGCGAGATGTATCGTGGCGTAGAGATGGATGCAACCTTGCTGCCTAAAGTAAAGATCGAGGTTGTTGTCAGCAAGATTCCGGTAGAAAAGGTTATCGAAGAAGCAAAACGAGTGCTTTATACCGGCCATATCGGTGACGGTAAGATCTTTGTATACAATGTGGACCGCGTTGTGAAGATCCGTACCGGTGAAGAAGGCTTTGATGCCTTACAGGATGTGGAATAACATTGCGTTTATCTAATCCCTTAGTTTCATATATACAAAGCGGGCCCCGGGTGATTCCACCACCCGGGGCTTGCTGTGTCTTTTCATAATTTGCTTTTTACTTTGGAGACGCGATCACATTTTTTCCGGTTCAGGATAATCCACGCCGAAAGTGTCTACGGTCATGGTTGCTATTTTTTGCTCTGTAAGAGGTCGGTCAGATGCTGTGGGCGTTTCCGCAATTTTGTCCACCACATCCAGTCCTTCTATGACTTTGCCGAATGCAGCATACTCGCCATCCAGATGAGGAGCGTCCTTGTGCATGATAAAGAATTGGCTGCCGCCGGAGTTGGGAAACATGGATCTTGCCATGGAAAGGACGCCTCTTGTATGTTTTAAGTCATTCTGTACACCGTTGCTTGCAAATTCTCCTTTGATAGAGTAGCCGGGATCACCCATGCCGTTACCCATAGGGCATCCGCCCTGGATCATAAAGCCTTTGATGACCCGATGGAAGATCAGACCATCATAGAAGTTTTTGTTTATCAGGCTGATAAAATTGTTGACGGAAATGGGAGCGATGTCGGGATAAAGCTCTGCCTTCATCACATCGCCGTTTTCCATGGTAATGGTTACAATAGGATTTTGTGCCATCTTATAGATTCCTCCTGTCTGCTGATGAAATAAGGTGCATTTAGCGCACAAATACATTGTAGCCGAAATTTACAGGAAGGTAAAGAAAAAACATGGATATTGTGTTATACTAGGTAAAGAAGGAAAGGGAAAGACAATATGAGGAAGGCGGAATGGAATGTAAACATCAGTGAGATATGGTATTCCTTTTCGGACGCTGTCTCTTCAGAGGAGATAGATAGCTGGGCAAGGAAGCTGTCCGAGGAATTTTCGGGAAAGATACGATCTATGCAGGATTGCTCTTTTTCGGATTTTGTATTGAAAAAGAGCCGGGAAATATTTTTGGTCACAGACAGGGAGTGCTGTTATGAGACAGCATATCAGGAGCGTATTCCCTTTTTGCTGTATCTCCATGAGGGCAATCGAGATGCGGAATTTTCTAAGGCACCCTTTGGAGTCTTAAGTTTGGATGCGGTGGATCTTGTTTATATCGAAAGTGTATACAAACGCTTTTACGGCATACCCTGGATCATTTTGGAAACGGACCGCTGCATCATTCGGGAAATCACGGAAGAAGATCTGGATGAGCTGTATGAGGTTTATGACGATCCGGCCATTACCCGCTATACGGAGGGGCTTTACGAGGACAGGGAAGAAGAAAGGAAATTTATCAGACAATACATTGAAAAAGTTTACAGCTTTGATGGTTTTGGTATCTGGGCTGTGATCTTAAAGGAGACGGGCAGGCTGATCGGCAGGGCGGGCCTGGCCTGGAGGGAAGGCTATGATACCCCGGAGCTTGGTTATGTGATCGGTGTTCCTTATCAGAGAAAGGGCATTGCCACAGAGGTCTGTAAGGCGATCCTTTCCTACGGCACAAGTAATTTGGGCTTTCAGGAGATCCGGGTGTTGTTTGAGGCAGAAAATACCGCTTCTTTAAAGCTTTGTCAAAAATTGGGATTTAAGAGAGATAAAAGCGTGATTCTTTCAGATAAAAAGATGGAGCAATATATTTTTGCAGGAGATAAAAAGATTGAAAAACAATAAAAATCAGGATGCTTTTGCGGAGATTCTGACAGCAATGTCAGAACCGGATATTTGTGGAAAAATGGACAGAGATTGTCATTGATTTACGATAAAATTTGTGCTATATTGTTGGTGTAGCAAAGGAGTTTTTAGGCTTCTTATGCATAGAAAATATTAAGGGAGGATTTCTTATGAAAAAGAAATTACTTGGCGTATTGCTCAGCGTAGCAATGGCAGCAGTTCTTTTAGTAGGATGTGGTGACAATTCTACAGGGACAACTACACCTGCAACAGAAGAAGGTGGCTCTGAAGAAGCCGGTGGATCTACCAGCGGCGGCGGACATCTGATCGGTGTATCCATGCCTACCAAGGATCTGCAGAGATGGAACCAGGACGGTGAGAACATGAAGACACAGCTGGAAGCAGCAGGCTACAGCGTAGATCTTCAGTTTGCAAGCAACGATATTCCTACACAGGTTTCCCAGATCGAGAACATGATCTCCAGTGGCTGTGAGCTGTTGGTTATCGCTTCTATCGACGGTGACTCCTTAGGAACTGTTTTACAGCAGGCAAAAGAGCAGAACATTCCTGTTATCGCTTATGACCGTTTGATCATGAACTCCGACGCAGTTACCTACTATGCAACCTTTGATAACTACTTAGTAGGTCAGAAACAGGGTGAATTCATTGTTGAGCAGTTAGACCTTGACAATGCAGCAGGTCCTTTCAACCTTGAGATCGTAACAGGTGACCCCGGTGACAACAACGCTAACTTCTTCTATGGCGGCGCTATGGATGTATTACAGCCTTACATTGATGCAGGCAAGCTGGTTGTTCCTTCCGGACAGATCGAAAAAGCAGCTGTTTCTACTGCAAACTGGGCAACTGATGCAGCACAGTCCAGATTTGAAGCAATTATTTCTTCCTACTACTCTGATGGAACTAACTTAGATGTAGTACTGGCAAGCAATGACTCTACTGCACTTGGTGTTGCAAATGCACTGGATGCAGGTTATACCGGATCTTGGCCTATCCTTACCGGTCAGGACTGTGACGTAGCAAATGTAAAGAACATCATTGCAGGTAAACAGTCCATGTCTATCTTCAAAGATACTCGTACACTTGCAAAAGAAGTTGTAAACATGGTAGATGCTATCATGAATGGAAAGGAGATTACCGGTCTTGATACAGAGACTTATGATAACGGAACCGGTGTAATTCCTTCCTTACTCTGCGAGCCTGTATTCGCTGATGTAAACAACTACAAAGAGCTGTTGATCGATTCCGGATACTATCAGGAAAGCGATTTACAGTAATCGAATTTCATATTGAAACATGTTGCAGGCGGGATTTATCCCGCCTGCTCATGATAATCGGAAGATTTTTAGTATGGAAGTATAGTAAAAATATATTGGATATTGGGAGGGATAGAGTTGGCGAAAGTATTGCTTGAAATGAAGAACATCATCAAAACATTCCCCGGAGTAAAAGCCCTTGACAATGTAAATCTGAAGGTGGAAGAGGGCGAGATCCACGCACTGGTTGGTGAGAATGGCGCCGGTAAATCCACACTGATGAATGTCTTAAGCGGTATTTACCCTTATGGTACATATGAGGGCGATATTGTTTATGATGGTGAGATTTGTAAGTTTAATAAGATCAAAGACAGTGAAGAGAAGGGTATTGTTATTATCCATCAGGAGCTGGCACTGATTCCCTATATGACCATCGGTGAGAACATGTTCCTGGGAAATGAGAGAGGAAAGTCCTTTGCCATCAATTGGAACGAAACCCATGGCCTCGCAGAGAAGTATTTAAAGATGGTAGGCTTGAAAGAGTCCTCCAGAACCCTGATCAAAGATATCGGTACAGGTAAGCAGCAGTTGGTTGAGATCGCCAAAGCGCTGGCCAAAAATGCAAAACTTCTTATTTTGGATGAGCCTACGGCTTCCTTAAATGAAACAGATTCTCAGGCACTTTTGGATCTGCTTTTGAAATTCAAAAAAGAAGGTATGACATCGATTATTATATCTCATAAATTAAATGAGATTTCTTATGTGGCAGATAAGATTACGGTAATCCGTGATGGTTCTACCATTGAGACTTTGGACAAAGAAAAAGACGATATTTCAGAAGACCGTATCATCAAAGGCATGGTAGGTCGTGATCTGACAGACCGTTTCCCCAAGAGAGAAACCAAGAATATCGGCGAAGTCAACATGGAGATCAAAGATTGGACAGTATACCACCCCATCTATACAGAGCGTAAGGTTGTTGACAATGTCAGCATGAATGTGAGAAAAGGCGAGGTGGTAGGCATTTCCGGTCTGATGGGTGCAGGCCGTACAGAGCTGGCTATGAGCGTATTCGGTCATAGCTACGGTACGAATATTTCCGGCCAGGTATCCATCAATGGCAAAGAAGTCCAAATGAAGTCCGTAAGCGAAGCCATTAAAAATAAATTAGCATATGTAACAGAGGACCGAAAAGGAAATGGTTTGGTTCTCTCTAATTCCATTAAGATCAACACCACTTTGGCAAACTTAAAGGCTGTCAGCAAGAACACAGTTATCAACAGTGATGAAGAGTATGCAGTGGCTGTTGACTATAAAGAAAAACTGAGAACAAAGTGCCCAAGTGTAGAGCAGAATGTAGGTAATCTGTCTGGTGGCAACCAGCAGAAGGTACTCCTTGCAAAATGGATGTTTACAGATCCGGATGTATTGATTTTGGATGAACCTACCCGCGGTATTGACGTTGGGGCAAAATATGAGATTTATTGTATCATCAATCAGTTAGTAGCAGAAGGTAAATCGGTTATCATGATCTCTTCCGAACTGCCGGAGGTTCTGGGTATGTGCGACAGGATCTACATCATGAATGAAGGCAGGATGGTAGGAGAGGTTTCCGCTGAGGAAGCATCTCAGGAAGTCATCATGTCACATATTTTGAAATCAAGTAAATAATAAGTAAAGGAGTGTTAAAAAATGGATAAAGCAAAAGTTATGACATTTGTCAAAAAATATACCATGATCATTGTACTGGTTTTGGTAATGCTCTTCTTTGGGGTGGGTACAAACTGGCTGCTCTTTAAACCCCAGAATGTAACCAATCTGATCTCTCAGAACGCATATGTGTTTGTATTGGCAACAGGTATGCTGTTATGTATCTTGACCGGTGGTAACATCGACCTTTCCGTCGGCAGCGTGGTCTGCTTCGTCGGTGCGGTGGGCGCTACCATGATGGATAAAAACATCAATGTAGTTGCAGCAGTTATTACCATGCTGATCGTTGGTCTCTTGATCGGTGCATGGCAGGCATTCTGGATCGCATATGTACATGTTCCGCCCTTCATTACCACACTGTCCGGTATGTTGGTATTCCGAGGACTTTCTAATGTGGTATTAAACGGTATGACAGTATCCGTTACTTCCGAAAGCTTCCAGAAAGTATTCGGTGGCGGTGCAAATTGTTATATTCCTGATGTATTTGGCGTGGAAGGCTTTAACTTAACCTGTATGCTGGCAGGCATCTTAGCTTGTGTGATCTATGTACTGATCCAGGTTAAGAACCGTCTGGCAAGAGTGAAAAAAGGTTATGAAGTGGATTCTCTTGCAGGCATGATCGTAAAGACTGTGATCATCTGTGTTGCTATCTGTGCGGTAGCATATCAGCTTTCTAACTATAAAGGTATTCCTACTGCATTGATCTGGGTATTGATCGTCGTATTGATCTATGGTTACATTACATCTAAGACTACCATTGGCCGTTACTTCTATGCAGTGGGCGGTAACGAGAAAGCAACCAAGCTTTCCGGTATCAATACCAACAGAGTATACTTCATTGCCTATACCAATATGGGTCTTTTGGCAGGTCTGGCAGGTATCCTGACCATTGCCCGTCTGACCAGTGCACAGCCCACTTACGGACAGAACTATGAAATGGATGCCATTGGCTCCTGCTTCATCGGCGGTGCTTCCGCATACGGCGGAATCGGTACCGTTCCCGGCGTTATCATCGGTGCGGTGCTGATGGGTGTTATCAACCTGGGTATGTCCATTATGGGTGTTGACAGCAACTACCAGAGAGTGGTAAAAGGTCTTGTATTGCTGGCAGCAGTTATCTTCGATGTAACAACAAAGAAGGAAGGCAAATAAGAGATAAAAATAGGGGATATACTCCAATATCTAATGAGAGGGGTTCTGTGTCTGCAGATACAGAGCCCCTCAAATTTCGTGATCTATCCCATTGTGTTTTTTTATGCTGTGGTAGCCAATTTTTGCCAATTATGCTACAATACATAAAGTAAATGTGATTTTCAGAATAAAAGTGCAAGGAAGAGAAAAGATAAGATTAAAATAATATTGCAGCGGATATGAAAAGATTCCCGGTTGTAAAATATAAGGAGGAACCAATATGGCAGCAATAGACCTGACAAGCGTTAACTTTGTCCAAAATATAAATAAGGAAGGTCTTACCCTGGTTGATTTCTGGGCGGAATGGTGTGGGCCCTGTCAGATGCAGGGACCTGTTATTGAAGAATTAGCGCAGGAAAGAAGCGATATCACGGTATGTAAAGTGGATGTGGATAAAGAAGGAGGATTGGCAGCACAGTATGAAATTGCCAATATTCCTGCTCTTATCATTTTTAAGGATGGACAGATGGTAAAGAAGCTGGTAGGATTCCATAGCAGGGAAGAGCTCGACCTTGAATTTGAAAAACTGTAAGTGACATAAGAAGCCGGCTTGGCTCATAAAAAATGGC
This sequence comes from Lachnospiraceae bacterium, assembly GCA_022510725.1. Taxonomy (GTDB): domain Bacteria; phylum Bacillota; class Clostridia; order Lachnospirales; family Lachnospiraceae; genus UBA2882. Next base: position 22,871 of record JAFLSW010000010.1, on the reverse strand, counting down.
CCCGCCTACAAGGCGGGACCGGCAAGGTGAAAGAATAACAACCAAAAAGAATTGTTATTCATCCTGCCAAAATCATAACAAAGAATTTAAAAAAATCATAGAGTGATTGTGCCCACAATTTTTTGGTTTTTTTAGATATATTTACGAAAACATGGACTGATCTATGTGGAAGAGGGCTGTTATGCTGTTTAATTCTCTGGATTATCTGGTATTTTTTCCCATTGTAACAGGAATTTATTTTCTCATACCGGGTAAGTGTCTAAAGTTGCGCAATCTCTGGCTTTTGATTGCCAGCTATTATTTTTATATGAGTTGGAATGCAGCTTATGCGCTGCTTTTATTTGCATCCACCTTTATTACATATGCAGCGGGATTGCTGATAGAGAGAGCCATAAAAAAAGAACAGACCGGATCGGCTAAGTGGATCTTGGGTATTGACTTTTTTTTGAATCTTTCTCTTTTATTCTATTTTAAATATGCTAACTTTTTGATTCAGAATATAAACCGCCTTTTGGGTATTACCGGCAGCACAAAGCAGTTCCCTATTCTGGACATCCTGTTACCGGTAGGCATCTCTTTCTTTATTTTTCAAGCTTTGGGTTATACCATGGATGTGTACCGGGGCAAGACGCCCGCTACGAAGAATCTGTTCCGACACATGCTGTTTGTCTCCTTCTTTCCGCAATTGGTGGCAGGACCCATTGAGCGAAGCAGCAATCTGCTCTCCCAGTTTGACAAAAAGAATGATTTTGATGTGGACCGGGTAAGGGAAGGACTCCTTACCATGCTGTGGGGTCTGTTTATGAAGATCGTCATAGCGGATAATGCGGCAGTATATGTGAATGCGGTGTATGAGAATTATACAGCCTATACAGGTGTAGAAGTGATTTTAGCAACAGTTTTGTTTGCTATCCAGATCTACTGTGATTTCGGAGGGTATTCCTATCTGGCTCTGGGAAGTGCCAGAGTGTTGGGATTTGACCTGATGCAGAATTTCCGTTCTCCTTATCAGGCAATAAGTGTCAAGGAGTTCTGGAAAAGATGGCATATTTCCCTGACCGGATGGTTCCGGGATTATCTGTATATTCCTTTGGGAGGCAACCGGAAAGGGCGTATCAGGAAGTTTATCAATATATTTATTGTATTTTTCATCAGCGGCCTGTGGCACGGAGCAGGATGGACTTATATGATATGGGGTGCCTTAAATGGCCTTTATCTGATCGTGGGAGAGGCAGCAGAACCTTTTAGGAACAAAGTGAAAGCTGTATTTCGTGCAGATGAAAGCCGTTTTAGTTATCGACTGGGCTGCACATTGCTTACTTTTGCGCTGGTGGATTTTTCCTGGCTGTTTTTCCGAGCGGAAACCCTTGGCAAGGCCCTTGACATGATCAGGCATACCATAGAAAGCCTGCAGTTCCCTCAGCTTTTTGGTCTGGCAGTCATGCGCATGGGCTTTAGTGCGCAGCAGCAAATTGCTTTACTTCTGTCAGTGATATTGCTGTTTGTGGTGGACGGTCTGAAGGATCGGGGAAAGGATGTCCGTTCCCTGGTATTGACCCAGGGTATCTGGTTTCGCTGGCTGGTATATCTGGGACTGCTTTTTGTGATCATGTTATATGGTGCTTACGGGCTGGATTATACCCAGACAGAGTTTATTTATTTTCAGTTCTGACCTTAGTCAGAAAGGGAGAGATCCATGAAAAAGAAACTGCTATTTTTTTTAAAGTGTCTGATCATGCTGGGGATCGTGATCCTATTTTGTTTTTGGATCGTTATGCCTCAATATCTGAATAATTACCAGGCGGCGCTCATAGATAAAAATGAACGCTTGTGTTCCATAGACGAGCCTAAGATCGTGTTGATCGGCAATTCCAATCTGGTTTTTGGAATCGACTCTGCTGCTATTGAAGAAGCCTTTGGGATGCCTGTAGTCAACATGGGGATGCATGGCAACCTGGGTAATCCTTTTGTAGAACAGGCCGCGTTGAAAAATGTCCATGAAGGGGATATTGTTATTTTAAGCTACAGCAATTTTGACGATGGGGATGTGATCCGCAATCCGCAGTTGGCCTGGATCACCATAGAGAACCATTTGGAATTATATAGCTATGTCCGGCCCAAGGACTGGAAGGGTATGATCAGAGCCTATCCCACTTATTTAAAAGATTGCCTGGAGCTCTGGACTCAGGGTATTGGAAATATGAGCAGTGAAGACGAATACAGCAGGCAGCAGTTCAATGAATATGGAGACAACATCTATGGCAGACCGATGCTGGCACCGGGCACGGATTTTTCACAGGTGCATATACCGGCAATCGGCGATGCGACCATTAACCGCATCAATGCTCTTGACCAAAAGCTGAAAGAGAATGGGGCCACATTGCTGGTGGCTGCTTATCCTACCCCTATTTGTGAATATACGCCGGATAGGGAGGAATATGTGGCATTTTCTGACAAGCTTGGTTCCCTTCTTGCTTGTCCTCTGATCTCCCGGTATGAAGATTATATGATGGATCAGGAATTGTTTTATAATACCTATCTGCATCTGAACGATCAGGGAGTTCAGGTCAGAACAGCACTTTTAATAGAAGACTTGCAAAAATACTTAGATGGCGATCAATGAAATAAAGATAGTATGGAATGAGCAATGGGCAGAATGGAAAAGAGACAGGAGGAAAAAACATGATCGTACAAAAATATCAAGATATGCTGGGTATGAAATCGGTGATCCGGGAGATATCCGCCTATGCCAATGCAAGAGGAAAAGAAATCGGATATGAGAATGTATTTGATTACAGTTTAGGGAATCCTTCCGTTCCCGTACCGGAAAAATTCAATCGGGTCATCAAAGAACTGGTAGATACCAGAGAGCCGATTGCGCTTCATGGATACAGTCCCGGACACGGCCTGCCTGAGGTAAGAGAGAAGGTTGCGGCATATTTGAGTAAGCGGTACGGCCTGCCTTACAAAATGGAGCATATTTTTATGACCAGCGCGGCGGCAGGGGCGATTGCTCATGCTGCAAGGGCAGTGGCAAAAGAAGGAGACGAGATCCTTACCTTTGCGCCCTTTTTTCCGGAATATGTTCCCTATATTAAGGAAACCGGTGCAGAGCTAAAAGTGGTTCCTGCGGATACAGAGAGCTTTCAGATCAATTTTGAAGCATTTGAATCCATGTGTACGGAAAAAACAGCGGCGCTCCTGATCAACACGCCCAACAATCCTTCCGGCGTTGTATATTCTACGGAGACCATAAAAAAGCTTGCACAAATTTTAAAAGAGAAAGAGGCAAAATACGGTCATCCGATTTATATCATTTCCGACGAGCCCTATCGTGAGATCGTATTTGCGGGAGTGGACAATCCTTGTATTTCTGCTCTTTACGACAACACTTTAATGTGCTATTCCTTCAGTAAATCTTTGTCCATTCCGGGAGAAAGAATCGGATATCTGGCTGTCTGCCCCCATTGTGCAGATGCGGAGCTGATCGTGGATATGTGCACCCAGATTTCCAGAGGTATCGGACATAACTGTCCGTCCTCCCTGATTCAGTTAGCAGTGGCAGAAATGCTGGGGGAGACATCGGATCTGTCCGTATATGAAACCAATATGAATATTTTGTATAAGGAACTGACAGACCTTGGTTTTACTTGTGTGAAGCCGGGCGGCACCTTTTATATCTTCCCCAAGGCGCCCATAGAGGATGCAAAAGTATTCTGTAAGGATGCACAAAAATATGATCTGTGCATGGTGCCCAGCGATTCCTTCTGTTGTCCCGGTTACTTCAGGCTGTCTTATTGTATTCAGACAGAAAAGGTAGAACGGTCTCTGGAAGCCCTTAGAAAAATTGCCAAAGATTACGGCATGGAAAAGAGGTAATAAAAATGGCAGATGCAGAAAAAAGAATGATCAAGGCGGGATTGGTGTTGGAAGGCGGTGGTATGAAAGGCATCTATACAGCCGGCGTTTTAGACTATTTTATAGAGCAGGGCATTTTGTTTTCCGATTGCTACGGTGTCAGTGCAGGAGCCTGTCATATGTGCAGCTATCTTTCCTGGCAGAAGGGCCGGGCTTACAGAGTGAATGTGGACTATCTGCAGGACAAAGAATATTGCAGCTTTCGTAGTCTGATCACCACGGGAGATATGTTTGGAGCCAAGATGCTTTATGATACCATTCCCAACAAACTGGATCCCTACGATTACAAGACCTTTTCCGAGTATGAAGGAAGGGCTTATGCGGTGGTGACCAATATCATTACCGGCAAGGCGGAATATAAGCCCCTTTTGGAAATGCACCGGGATGTTGTTGCGGTCAGGGCTTCCGCATCTCTGCCCTTGATCTCCAATAATGTGTACATAGATAACACACCCTATTTAGACGGCGGCATTGCGGATTCCATTCCCATCATCCGCTCTCTTCGGGACGGCAATAAAAAGAATGTGATCGTTATGACAAAGGAAGTGGGTTATCGGAGAAAGCCTGCCTCCAATATGCATGCCATCCGGATTCGTTATCATAAATATCCAAATATGGTCAGAGATATGGCAAGAAGACATATTATTTATAATAAGACTTTGGATTTTATTGAGGAGCATGAAAAGAAAGGGCATGTCTTTGTGATCAGGCCCAAAGTCAATCCCGATGTGGGAAGACTGGAAAAGGATGAAAAGAAACTCAGGGCACTGTATGAAACCGGTTATGAGGATGCAAAGACTGCATTCCCGGATATGGCAAAATATTTAAAATTAAGTTAGGAGGACTTATGTTAGAGATTTTAAAAGCAATCCTGTTTGGCGTGGTGGAAGGAATCACAGAATGGCTCCCCATCAGCAGTACCGGACACTTGATCTTGTTGAATGAGTTTGTGACTCTGGATGTAAGTGAAGAATTCTGGTCTATGTTTGAGGTGGTTATCCAGTTAGGTGCCATACTGGCAGTAGTGGTTTTGTTTTGGAATAAGATCTTTCCTTTTTATGTGGGCAAACAGGCAGAGGAAAAGGGTACCTTTATCAGAAAAGATGTATTTGTGCTTTGGTTTAAGATTCTGGCGGCATGTATTCCGGCTGCGATCGTGGGGCTGGCCTTTGATGATATCTTAGAAGCCTATTTTTATAACTATCAGACCGTTGCCATTATGCTCATTCTCTTTGGTGTGTTATTTTTGGTCGTAGAAAATAAAAACAAAGGCAAAAAACCCAAGATAAGAAAGCTGCAGGATATTACTTATACCACTGCTATCATTATTGGTGTATTCCAATTGATCGCCGCAGTCTTTCCCGGAACATCCAGATCCGGCGCGACCATTCTGGGGGCATTGATGATCGGTGTATCCCGTACGGTGGCAGCGGAATTCACCTTCTTTTTGGCCATACCGGTCATGTTTGGAGCAAGCCTTTTGAAGATCTTAAAATTTGGATTTTCTTTTACCGGCATGGAAGTGGCGATCCTGCTGACAGGCATGATCGTTGCCTTTCTGGTATCCCTTTTTGTGATCAAATTCTTAATGGATTATATTAAAAAACATAACTTTAAGATTTTTGGCTGGTATCGTATCATATTAGGTGTTTTGGTTCTCGTCTATTTTATGGCGGCAGGATGAAGTGTCTTATAAAAGATAAGAAAATTTGACAATCTCCTGTTTTTGGAGTACACTCAAAAACAAGAGAAAATATATATTTGGTTATTAAAATAATCATACATGCTATAACAGACACATTTAAGTATGTGAAAAGGAGGAAAACATGGCAGATTTAAAAGAAAAAGCTGTAGTTACAGCCAAGCCCGCAGCAAAAGCAGTAGCAGAAGCAAAAGCAGCAGGTGCAGTTAAGACAGAGGTAAAAGAAGCAGCACCTGTTAAAGCAGAAACAGCAGAAAAGAAAGCTCCTGCAAAGAAAGCTCCTGCAAAAAAGACAACAGCTAAAAAAGCGACAGCAGCAAAGAAGGCTCCTGCTAAGAAAGAAGCAGCAGCAAAGAAGACAACAGCAGCAAAGACAGCTACCAAGAAAGCACCGGCTAAGAAGACAGCAGCAAAGAAGACAACAGCTAAGAGCGCTGTTAAGGCTACCGTAAATCTTCAGTTTTCAGGTAAATCTTATACAGAGGCAGACCTGATCAAGATCGCAAAGGATGTATGGAAATATGACCTGAAGCAGAAAGCTGCAGATTTCAAGAATATCGAACTGTATGTAAAACCGGAAGAGAATCGTGCATACTATGTGATCAACGGAGAAACGACAGGAAGCTTTGCAATCTAATCATTACATATTTGAAAATGAGTAGAAATGAAACCACCGTGGAATATTTTCGCGGTGGTTTTTTAAACCAATATTTATGGCAGAGAGGAAGAGTGGGTTATGGAATATGTATTTGTTCTGATCGCAATTGCAATCTTCGTATGCGTACTGACAGGAAATGTGGGGTATGTTTTCTTTGGCATGTTTGGTTTTCTATTGCTCATCTCCGGAGTATTGGTGCTCACTTTTTTAATCTGTTCAGTATTGCTGTTGATGTCAAAGTGGAAGGAAGCCAAGTTTTTGCGGATGGAATCTCCATCGGAGAAAGTTGAGTTTAAAGTAGCCTATTATCTGGTGGATGGGGAAGAGATTCCCTGCCTGTTTCCGGAGGAGGGAATTTTTCGAAAGAAATTGTATCGGACGGATAAAACCTATCATGTTCTTTTCAATAAAAAACTGGGGAAGGTATTTGACCGCTTTGCGGTGGCTACCTGTATATTGGGACTGATCTGTGGGACCGGACTTGGAACATTGCTGATACTCATGTTTTTTGGTTAATCAATATAGTATTGAAAAAGTTGATTTTTATATAAAGGGAGACAGCTATCGTGTTTTGGAACGCAAAGAATGGATGTGTCAACATCGGTAATACAGATATGGATTATATCACTTTTGGAAAAGGAAGCACTGCCTTGATCATGATTCCCGGATTGGGTGACGGTCTGACCACGGTAAGAGGCATGGCTAACATAATGGCTTTTACATATCGGATGTATGCACGGGATTATAAGGTATATATGTTCAGCAGAAAAAATCATTTGGAAGAGGGCTATTCCACAAGGGATATGGCAAAAGACCAGGCGGAAGCAATGAGAAAGCTGGGCATTTCGAAAGCCATGATCTGGGGAGTTTCCCAAGGCGGAATGGTTGCGCAGTATCTTGCCATTGATCATCCCGATCTGGTGGAAAAACTGATCTTGACCGTTACCCTGTCCAAACAAAATGATACGGTGAAAAATGTTATTGATCGTTGGATGGGATTTGCCAAACAAGATGACTATAAAAGCATCATGATCGATACGGCGGAAAAATCCTATTCGGAAAAGTATCTGAAAAAATATCGTCCCTTTTATTCTATATTGGGAAAGGTAGGAAAGCCTGAAAGCTTTGATCGATTTCTCATACAGGCAAAGGCTTGTATTGGACACAATGCTTATGATGAATTGGAAAAGATCACATGTCCCACTTTGGTGGTCGGCGGTGATGATGATAAGATCGTTACCGGAAATGCTTCTATTGAAATAGCGGAGAAAATTCCGGGCAGTGAATTATTTATATATGAAGGTCTGGGACATGGATTGTATGAAGAGGCAAAAGATTTTCATAAGAGGATGAAAAGTTTCCTAAAATAAACGGAAAAAACCTTCCGTTTATTTTTTTTTAATAAATATTTCCTTTTAAGTTGTTGACAATAGAAAAAGGTAGTGATATGTTAGGTACTGTAAGAATATTAGCACTCTATTTAAATGAGTGCTAACAAATAAAGCCAAACCGCAATAACGAATGGAACGGATGCAGACAGAAACGGTCCTTGAGAAAGGAAGTGAGGTCGTGGAACTGGATGAGAGAAAAATGAAAATTTTGCAGGCGGTCATCAAAAATTATTTGGAGACCGGCGAACCGGTAGGAAGCCGTACCATTTCCAAGTACACCGACCTGAATTTAAGTTCTGCTACCATTCGGAATGAAATGGCCGATCTGGAGGAGATGGGATACATCCTTCAGCCCCACACCTCCGCAGGACGGATTCCTTCTGATAAGGGCTACCGCTTATATGTGGACACCATGATGGAGCAGATGAACAGTGCTGTTGCAGAAAAGTCCAAAGAGGTAGAGGAGTTAAAAGGCATCCTGCTGGAAAAAGAGGAGAAGATGGATCAGCTGTTAAAGCAGATGGCAAGAACCCTGGCGGTGAATACCAACTACGCATCCATGATCTCCGCACCCAGCTACAGTGGCAGCAGGTTAAAATTCATTCAGCTTTCCAGAGTGGAGGCAACTCAATTGATTGCCGTGATCGTGCTGGAGGGCAACATTTTAAAAAACAATATGATCACCACATCCGAACCTTTGGATGATGAAACCATATTGAAGCTGAATGTGTTATTGAACACCCATTTAAATGGGCTGCCTATTGAAGAGATCAATCTGGGGCTGGTAGCAAGACTGAAGCAGCAGGCGGGCATTCACAGTGACATCGTAGGCGAGGTTGTTGATGCGGTGGCAGAATCCATTAAGGCGGATGACGATCTGGAGATCTACACCTCGGGAGCCAACAACATTTTCAAATATCCCGAGCTTGCAGATCAGCAGAAAGCCAGTGAGATCATCAGCACCTTTGAAGAAAAACAGCTGTTGACCACTCTTGTACAGGACACCCTGGCAAAAGAGGATAATACGGGCATCCAGGTTTATATCGGAGACGAAACGCCGGTTTCTTCCATGAAAGATTGCAGTGTGGTAACCGCCACCTACGAACTGGGAGAAGGCATGAAGGGTACCATCGGTATCATTGGCCCCAAGCGTATGGACTATGAAAAGGTGGTAGGTACTTTGCAGACCGTTATGAAACAGTTGGATGATCTATATGGAAATAAATCATAGAAAACAGAAAGGGATGAAATCATGCCGGATCAGGAAAAAGAAGTGCAGGAAAGCGCAGAAGACATGAAAGAAACCATGGAAGGTTCTGAGGAAGAAGCAAAGACCGAAGAGAAGGCAAAAAGCGAAGAGAAAAAAGAAGCCCCGGCAAAGGAAGAAGCAAAGCCGGAGGGAAAGAAGGCTTCCAAAAAGGAAAAGAAGAATAAGGCTCAGGAGCGGATCGAGGAGCTGGAGGATAAGGTAAAAAGACAGCTTGCAGAATTTGAAAATTTCCGCAACAGGACCGAAAGAGAAAAAGCAGCCATGTATGAGACGGGAGCAAAAAGCGTGATCGAAAAGATCCTTCCCGTTATCGACAATTTTGAAAGAGGTCTTGCCAGCGTTCCGGAAGAAGAAAAGGACAGCCCTTTTGTGGACGGAATGAACAAGGTATATAAGCAGATGATGACGGAGTTTGAGAACCTGGGAGTAAAGGTCATTCCCGCGGTGGGAGAGGAATTCGATCCCGACCTGCACAATGCGGTAATGCAGGTAGAGTCCGAGGAATATGAGTCCGGTATCATAGCAAGCGAATTGCAAAAAGGTTATACCTATCGGGATGCGGTGGTCCGCCACAGCATGGTAGGCGTAGTACAGTAAACAGATCAAATTAAAATAGGGGATTGCCCCAGGAGGTAAAAGTTATGAGTAAAATAATCGGTATCGACTTAGGTACAACAAACAGCTGCGTAGCCGTTATGGAAGGTGGTAAGCCTACGGTAATCGCAAACCAGGAAGGAGCCAGAACCACACCTTCAGTCGTAGCATTTAAGAATACGGGAGAAAGGCTGGTAGGTGAGCCTGCAAAGCGTCAGGCAGTTACCAATGCGGATAAGACCATTGCATCCATTAAGAGAGATATGGGTACAGACAGAGGCCGCACCATTGACGACAAGAAATATTCTCCTCAGCAGATTTCCGCTATGATCTTACAGAAGCTGAAAGCGGATGCAGAAAACTATCTGGGAGAAAAGGTTTCCGAAGCGGTTATTACTGTTCCGGCATACTTTAACGACGCACAGCGTCAGGCAACCAAGGATGCAGGTAAGATCGCAGGTCTGGATGTAAAGCGTATCATCAACGAGCCTACTGCGGCAGCATTAGCTTACGGTCTGGACAATGAAAAAGAGCAGAAGATCATGGTATACGACTTGGGCGGCGGTACCTTCGATGTTTCCATTATTGAGATCGGTGACGGCGTGATCGAAGTATTGGCAACCAATGGTGATACTTATCTGGGTGGTGACGACTTCGACCAGAAGATCATCGACTGGATGTTGGATGAATTTAAGAAAGCGGAAGGCGTAGATCTTTCCAATGATAATATGGCTTTGCAGAGATTGAAAGAGGCAGCAGAGAAAGCGAAGAAAGAGTTATCCTCTGCTACTACGACAAATATCAACCTGCCTTTCATTACAGCAACTGCAGAAGGACCCAAGCATTTTGATATGAATCTGTCCAGAGCAAAATTTGATGAACTGACTTCCGATCTGGTAGAAAGAACAGCAATTCCCGTTCAGAACGCTATGAAGGATGCAGGTCTTACCAATGCAGATATCGGAAAGGTGCTTTTGGTAGGTGGTTCTACCAGAATTCCTGCAGTACAGGAAAAAGTAAAACAGATAACAGGCAAAGAGCCCAGCAAATCCTTAAATCCTGATGAGTGTGTAGCTTTAGGCGCATCCATCCAGGGCGGTAAGTTAGCCGGGGACGCAGGTGCAGGCGATATCCTTTTATTGGATGTTACTCCTCTTTCCCTGTCCATTGAGACACAGGGAGGCATTGCTACCAAGCTGATCGAGAGAAATACAACCATCCCTACCAAGAAGAGCCAGGTGTTCTCTACGGCAGCGGACAATCAGACTGCAGTTGATATCAATGTATTGCAGGGCGAAAGACAGTTTGCAAAGGATAACAAGTCCTTAGGACAGTTCAGATTAGACGGTATCCCTCCCGCACCCAGAGGCATCCCTCAGATCGAGGTTACCTTTGATATCGATGCCAACGGTATCGTAAATGTTTCCGCAAAGGATCTGGGTACAGGCAAAGAGCAGCATATTACCATTACCGCAGGTTCCAACATGTCCGATGAGGATATTGAAAAGGCAGTCAAAGAAGCGGCAGAATATGAAGCCCAGGATAAGAAGAGAAAAGAAGGCATCGATGCAAGAAATGAAGCGGACTCCTTCGTATTCCAGACAGAAAAGGCTTTAAGCGAAGTGGGAGATAAACTGTCCGACAGCGAGAAGGCACCGGTAGAGGCTGATTTAAGTGCATTAAAAGAGATCCTGGAAAAAACCAAGGATGAGCCGGAATTATCCGATGCACAGGTGGATGAGTTAAAAGCCGGAAAAGAAAAACTGATGCAGTCTGCACAGGCTCTGTTTACCAAGGTCTACGAGCAGGCACAGGCGCAGGGCGCAGCAGGCCCCGATATGGGAGCTGGAGCAGGTCCTGACATGGGTGCAGGTGCGGCAGGCGGACCGGATGATGATGTGGTAGACGGAGATTATCGGGAAGTATAAGATCAAAAACGGATTTTAGATCAGGTGAACGGCTATGGCAGAACAAAAAAGAGACTATTATGAAGTTCTCGGTGTAGAAAAAAATGCGGATGATGCCGCAATCAAAAAAGCATATCGTGTCCTTGCCAAAAAATATCATCCCGATATGAACCCGGGAGATGAAGAGGCGGAAAAGAAATTTAAAGAAGCCTCCGAGGCATATGCGATCCTCAGCGATCCGGAGAAGCGTCGACAATACGATCAGTATGGTCATGCAGCCTTCGACGGACCGGGAGGAGCCGGTGGCTTTGATTTTGGCAGCATGGATTTTGCGGATATCTTTGGAGATCTGTTCGGCGGCATGTTTGGGGGCGGCAGCAGGCGTGCTCACAACGGCCCCATGAAGGGCTCCAATATCCGCACAAGCGTACATGTTACTTTTGAGGAAGCATGCTTTGGAGTAGAGAAAGAAATTGAGCTGACCTTAAAGGATGAGTGTAAGACCTGTCGGGGAACGGGCGCGAAGCCCGGCACTACCAAAGAGACTTGTTCTAAGTGCGGCGGCAAAGGCCAGGTGGTGTTTACCAGTCAGTCCTTTTTCGGAACGGTCCGCAATGTGCAGACTTGTCCGGACTGCGGCGGTACCGGCAAGATCATTAAAGAAAAATGCCCCGACTGCCATGGAAGCGGTTTTATTCCCGGTCGGAAGAAGATTCAAGTATCCATTCCTGCAGGTATTGATGCGGGGCAGAGCATCCGTATCAGAGAAAAGGGAGAGCCGGGAACCAATGGCGGACCCAGGGGCGATCTGCTGGTAGAAGTACTGGTGCAGCGACATTCCATTTTCCAGCGTCAGGATTACAATATTTTCTCCACTGTTCCCATTTCCTTTGCCGTTGCGGCATTGGGCGGAGAGGTGCTGATCGATACCATTGACGGCAGAGTGGCATATGATGTAAAAGCAGGAACCCAGACGGATACCAAGGTCCGTTTGAAGGGAAAAGGCGTTCCTACCCTTCGCAATAAAGATGTGCGAGGCGATCACTATGTTACGCTGGTAGTAGAGACACCTACCAAGCTTTCCTCGGAAGCAAAGGAGCTGCTTCGCAAGTTTGATCAGGAGACGGGGAATTCTTTGGAAGCGGTAAAGAACTCCACGGAAAAGAAAAACGGAGACGGCAAGGATAAAAAGAAAAAAGGATTTTTTAAATAAGATCGGGTGATACCCATAAGAAAAGCAGCCATTCCCTAAATGGCTGCTTTTTAAAATGTAATGCCTCTGCCTGAATTGGGAACAATCATAGAGACAATATAATCCAAAAGAAAGATCCCAAGAAAAAGAAATAAAAACAGTTTGTGGCTGATGGAGGAAAAGCGGTTCCAAAGCTTTGTCAGGAAAGGGGCGATATAGCGGATCCACACAAGTCCTGCCAGACCGAAGCCTAAAAAAGGCAAGAGGCTGATATAGCCCATCAGATCCATGGGGAGGGATGAGTAATCCCAGTAGCGCATATGAAAATAATTGGACAGTGCCAGTCCGGTAACCAGCTCCAAAAAGCTTCCCAAAATCGCTGACAAGAAAAAGAGCCATACGGGATGGGAACGGTAAGAGCTTAACAGCAATGTAAAAAGCAAAGCCCCGAAGCCGTATACGGGAAGCCAGGGGCCATAAAGAAATCCCCGGTTGTACCATTCTCCCCGAAGGACGAATGTCAAAAGCACTTCCCAGATATAGCCTGCCAGAGAAGCCACAAAAAAGAAAAATATCAATAGAGAAAAAATCCGTCTGTTTTTCATAGAAAAAGTATGCCCGAACAATGGACCGATTATGCTTTTGACTATTGTGCCATCTGCTGATACAATAGGCATAGGTATGTTTAAGTTTTGAAAGGACAACATTATGAAATACTACAAAACAGTAAAAGAAGAAAAAGAAGTGCGGGATGCCCAGGCTACCAAAGCGGTAGCAGATATTATCTTAAAGGTCAGACAGGAAAAAGATCAGGCCTTAAAGGATCTTTCCATACAGTTTGACAAAACGGAATTGGAAAAGATTCAGGTTTCCCGAAAAGACATAGAAAAGGCATATGAGCTGGTAGATGCCCATGTGGTGGAAAGCTTTAAAAAGGCAGCAGAACAGATTTCTTTTTATGCCAAAGAGCAGCTTGCCTGCATGAAACCGTTGCAGGTGCAAAGCCCGGTAGCAGGCGTGGAATTGGGACATAGACTGATCCCTGTTGACAGAGCGGGACTTTATGTGCCCGGAGGCAGATTCCCTCTGCCCAGCACGGCGTTGATGCTGATTCTTCCTGCCAAGATCGCAGGGGTAAAAGAGGTAGTGGTATGTTCTCCCGCAAATAAAGAATTCGGAACCATCCATCCGGCAACTTTGGTGGCAATGGATATAGCAGGAGCGGACAAGATCTATACCGTAGGCGGCGCACAGGCGGTGGCTGCCATGGCATATGGTACGGAAACGATCCCCAAGGTGGATCTCATTGCCGGCCCCGGTAACCGCTATGTAACGGAAGCAAAGAGACAGGTCATGGGCACTGTGGGTATTGATTCCCTGGCAGGACCCAGCGAGGTTTTGATCGCGGCGGACGAAAGTGCCAATCCTACCTACATTGCAATTGACTTGCTGGCCCAAAGTGAGCATGACGCTTTTGCAAAATCCATTCTGGTGACCACAGATGAGAGCAAGGTGGAGCAGATTTTATCCGAAATGGAAAGACTGGCTAAGGACCTTCCTACGGGAGAAGCGGCTATGGACAGCTTTGAACATAACGGCACCATTATTATTGCAGACAGCATGGATGAAATGGCTCAGATCGCCAATGAAGCGGCACCGGAGCATTTGGAAGTGCATACCAAGGATCCGGTGGAATACAGCAAGAAGCTGTATCAGTTTGGCTCCTTATTTATCGGAGAGGATGCGCCGGTTGCCTTGGGAGACTATTGCTCCGGCACCAATCATACTCTTCCTACCATGAAAAACGCCAGATTTGCAAACGGTGTATGGGTAGGCACCTTCTTAAAGACCTCCTTTGTACAGCATATCACCAAAGAGGGCTTGCGGAACCTGTCGGATACCTGTATGACCATGGCACATACGGAAGGCCTGGCAGCCCATGAAATGTCTGTGGCCCTTCGAATGCAGTGAATTTGATGCGGTAAAATGAAATGATATACCTTGCAAGAACAAGTTAGGACAGAAAAGTAATGAAGTGGAAAAAACTGACTGTAAAAACAGTAACGGAGGCGGAGGATATTCTAATCTCCGAGTTATATGATATCGGATTGGAAGGAGCGGTGATCGAAGATTCCGTTCCTTTGACTGCGTGGGAAAAAGAGCAGATGTTTGTAGATATTCTGCCGGACGCACCGGTGGATGACGGCATTGCCTATGTCAGCTTTTTTGTGGAGGTGCCGGAAGAGGACGGGGGTTTGACTACAAATAAAAGCGGACAGGCTATAGAAGGCTCAAAGGCAGGAGCTCTGAAACCCGGACTGGATGAGGCTGCAGACAATTCTTACTCATTGGTTAGCACGGGACAACCTGTCGATATGGATGCTCTGATAAAGGCAGTGGAAGAAAAGCTGGAGAGCATGCGCCGATTCATGGATATCGGAGAAGGCAGCATCACTCTTTCCGAAACGGAAGACAAGGACTGGATGAATAACTGGAAGGAGTTTTTTCATCAGTTTTATATTGATGACCTGTTGATCACCCCTTCCTGGGAGGAGGTCAAGCCGGAGGATCGGGATAAGAAGGTGCTTCATATCGATCCGGGCACGGCCTTTGGAACCGGCATGCATGAGACAACCCAGCTTTGTATCAAACAGTTAAAGAAATACATTACTTCCGATACCGTCATGCTGGATGTGGGAACGGGCAGCGGTATCCTGGCCATCGTAGCGCTGCTTTACGGCATTCAAAAGGCAGCAGGCACGGACCTAGATCCCTGTGCAGTGGAAGCGGTACAGGAAAACCTGGAAATGAACGGCATCGCTTCCCATGCTTTTGATATGATCATCGGCAATCTGATTACGGAAAAAGAAGTGCAGGACTGGGCAGGCTATGAAAAATACGACCTGATCACAGCCAATATCCTGGCAGAGGTATTGGTACCTCTTACACCTGTGGTAGTAAAGCATTTAAAACCCGGCGGTATTTATATCACCTCCGGCATCATCAAAGAAAAAGAACAGCTGGTGGTGGACGCGGTAAAAGCAGCCGGCATGGAAGTGTTGGAAGTGACCCACCAAAATGAATGGGTCAGCGTAACGGCAAGGAGAGGCATATGAGTCGCTTTTTTATAGAACCGGAGCAGATTCAGGGAGATCGGATCTATATCCGGGGAACGGATGTGAACCACATTAAAAATGTGCTGCGGATGAAGCCGGGAGACGAGTTGTCCTTATCCGACGGAGAAACGGAACGGGAGTATCGAGTTGGGATCCTTGGTTTTTCGGAGGATGAGATTGAATGCGAGCTGCGGTTCATCAAAGAGGCCTCTGTGGAACTGCCCTGTCAGGTGTATTTGTTTCAGGGTCTGCCCAAGCAGGACAAGATGGAACTGGTGATCCAGAAGGCGGTGGAGCTGGGGGCTTACTGCATTGTCCCTGTTGCCATGTCCCGCTGTGTGGTAAAGCTGGATGAAAAAAAGAAGCAGTCCAAGACAGCCCGCTGGCAGGCTATCTGCGAGGCGGCGGCAAAGCAGAGTAAGCGGGGGCTGATTCCACAGGTCATGCCCGTCATGGATTTTGGTAAGGCTTTGGAACTGGCAGAAGAGCTGGATGTGAAGCTGCTCCCCTATGAGCTGGCGGAGGATATGGATGCCACCAGAAAGGTCATAGGAAAGATAAAACCGGGACAAAGGGTGGGGATCTTTATCGGACCGGAAGGCGGCTTTGATCCCAAAGAAGTAGAGGCGGCAAAGAAATCAAACTTTATTCCCATTACCCTGGGCAGGCGGATCCTTCGCACGGAAACGGCGGGAATGGCCATGCTTTCCATCCTGATGTACTGCTTGGAAAAGTAGGACAGGCATGCCTTGTGCAGGTATCAGAAAGGTGTCGAATTGCATATGATAAGGTAGAAAAAATGCATCGGAAACCTATGAAGGGAGTTAATCATGGAAGTATATCTGGATAATTCTGCAACCACGAGGGCTTACCCTGAGGTTGCCAGTCTGGTTGCAGAGATCATGACAAAAGAATACGGAAATCCGGCAAGCATGCATTTAAAGGGTGTGGAAGCCGAATCATATATAAAGGCCAGCAAGAAAACCATTGCAGGCATTTTAAAGGTCCAGGAAAAAGAGATCTTTTATACCTCCGGGGGAACGGAGGCGGATAACTGGGCGTTGATGGGAGCGGCTTATGCCAATGCCCGCATGGGAAGGCATTTGATCACCACCCGCATCGAACATCCTGCGGTGTTAAAGACCATGGAGCATTTAGAGGAGCAGGGCTTTGAGGTCACCTATCTGCCTGTGGATTCTTTGGGCAGGGTATATCCGGAGGATGTGCAGCGGGCTATTCGTAGAGATACCATTTTGGTATCCGTTATGTATGTCAACAACGAGGTGGGTACCATTCAGCCCATAGAAGAGATCGGCGCTCTGATCAAACGGATCGATCCCCGCATCCTTTTCCATGTGGATGCAGTACAGGGCTTTGGCAAGTTAAGACTTTTCCCCAAAAGATGGAACATCGATATGGTCTCCGTCAGTGGCCACAAGATTCACGGACCCAAGGGCGTGGGATTCTTGTATATAGACGATAAGGTAAAGATCCAGCCTATGATCTTTGGGGGCGGTCAGCAGAAAAACTATCGTTCCGGCACGGAAAATGTACCCGGTGTGGCCGGGATCGGCAAAGCGGCAGAACTGATCTACCGGGACCTGGATGAAGATACCAAAAGGCTGTATGGACTGAAAAAGCGTTTTATAGAAGGCCTGGGGCAGATGGATCAGATCTATATCAACGGTCCGCAGGATGAAGAGGGGGCCCCTCATATTGTCAGCGCATCCATTGCCGGAATCCGAAGCGAGGTACTGCTCCATGCTTTAGAAGAAAAAGGAGTCTGTGTTTCCGCAGGAAGCGCCTGCTCCTCCCATAAGCATACGGTAAGCGCCACCCTGGAATCCATGGGCATCGACAAGCAGCTTATGGATACCACTCTGCGGTTTAGCTTCAGCGTCTTTACCACAGAGGAAGAAATAGACTATACGCTGCAGTGTTTATATGAGCTGGTTCCCATGCTCAGGAGATACACAAGAAGATAACAAAAAGGAGAATCCTATGTTTACGGCTTTTTTGATCAAATATGCCGAGATCGGCGTAAAAGGAAAAAACAGATATTTATTTGAAGAGGCTTTGGTCAGACAGATCGAATTTGCCCTTTCCAAGGTGGAAGGTGAATTTGAGGTGAGAAGGACCCAGGGACGGATCTATGTGGATGCGGTCTCCGACTTTGACTTTGATGAGACGGTGGAAGGACTGCAAAAGGTTTTTGGCATTTCCGGTATCTGCCCTGTGGTATATGTGGAAGACAAGGGCTTTGATGAATTGTGCAAAGAAGTCATAAACTTTATCGATCAGGTTTATCCCGATAAAAATAAGACCTTTAAGGTCAGTGCCAGAAGAGCCAGAAAAAATTATCCCAAGGAATCCATGGAGATCAATGCGGATTTAGGCGGCGTTATTCTGGATGCCTTTCCCGAAATGCGTGTGGATGTCCACAAACCGGATTTTATCTTAAATGTGGAGATTCGGGAAAAGATCTATCTTTATTCCCAGATCCTGCCGGGACCCGGCGGTATGCCCGTAGGCACAGGAGGAAAAGCCATGTTGCTGCTTTCCGGCGGCATCGATTCTCCGGTGGCAGGTTATATGATCAGTAAGAGGGGCGTAACATTGGAGGCCGTTTATTTCCATGCGCCCCCTTATACCAGCGAGCGGGCAAAACAAAAGGTGGTGGATCTGGCCCAGTATGTGTCGGCTTACGCCGGCCCTATGAAGCTGCATGTGATCAACTTTACGGATATTCAGCTTTATATCTATGATAAGTGTCCCCATGATGAGCTTACCATCATCATGCGTCGTTATATGATGCGGATCGCAGAAAAGATCGCCGGAGAGACGGAGTGCCTGGGACTGGTAACGGGAGAAAGCATCGGACAAGTTGCCTCCCAGACCATGCAGGCCCTGGCAGCCACCAATGAGGTATGCACCATGCCGGTGTATCGGCCTTTGATTGCTTTTGATAAACAGGACATTGTGGATATTGCAGAAAAGATCAATACCTATGAAACCTCTATCCAGCCCTTTGAGGATTGCTGTACCATTTTTGTGGCCAAGCATCCGGTGACTAAGCCCAACCTAAAGATCATCCGCGCCCACGAGCAGAATGTATTTGATAAGATCGATGAGATGGTGGAGGAGGCGTTAGCCGGCAGGGAGATCATAGAAATAGGATAAAAAAACAGCCGGCATTCAGCCGGCTGGTAATGATTGGATTTGTTGGTTTTAAATCTTAGAGTAAGTAAGGTTTTAAAATCTCCATAATATCATCAACGCTGTCTTCAGCATGGATGTTTAAGTCGATAGGCTTGGATAAGTCTAAACTGAAAATACCCATGATAGATTTAGCATCGATAACATATCTGCCGGAAACCAAATCGAAATCATAGTCGAACTTAGTAAGGTCATTTACAAATGATTTTACTTTGTCGATTGAATTTAATGAAATCTGAACAGTTTTCATTTTAATATCCTCCTTTTCAATTAATCGCTTCCCCCTTATACTAAAGGTTGAAAAGGGAAAAGTCAATACGAAAACCATACAAATTGTGGAGATAGTTAAGTGAAAAATGTAGCATTCCATAACCTTGGGTGCAAGGTGAATTCATATGAACTGAACATTGTGCAACAAAATTTCGTTGATAAGGGATATAAAATTGTGCCCTTTGATGAAAAAGCTGATATTTATATTGTCAATACCTGTACGGTAACCAACATTGCAGACAGGAAAAGCCGGCAGATGCTCCATCAGGCAAAGGCAAGGAATCCCCGGGCCCTGGTGGTTGCCCTAGGCTGCTATGTTCAGACCGGAGAAAAGCAGGTGGAACAGGATGACTGTATCGACTTAGCCATCGGTAACAATCGGAAGCGGGATGCAGTGGAGATCATAGAGGCTTTTCTGGAAGAAATGGGACAGGAGCCCAAAGAAAATGGGAGAAATTCGGAAAAGATACAGGTGTTGGATCTGAGTAAGGGCTGTGATTATGAAGAAATGAGCCTTACGGAGGCGGGAGAACATACACGGGCTTATATCAAGATCCAGGACGGCTGCAATCAGTTTTGCTCTTATTGTATCATTCCTTTTGCCAGAGGTAGAGTCCGTTCCCGCAGACCGGAGGATATTTATGGAGAAATAGAAGCTCTTTCCAAGAAGGGATATAAGGAGTTCGTGCTGACGGGCATTCATATCAGCTCCTACGGCACGGATTTTGAAGAGGAGCAAAAAGAGAATGCTTTATTAAGGCTGATACAGAATATTCATGAGATAGGCGGGGTAGAAAGGATTCGTTTGGGGTCTTTGGAGCCCCGGATCGTAACGGAAGAGTTTGTAAGTGCTTTGTCAAAGCTGCCTAAGATCTGCCCTCATTTTCATTTATCCCTGCAAAGCGGATGCGATGCCACCCTAAAGCGGATGAACCGGCATTACACCGCAGCGGAGTATATGGAAGGGGTGGACAGGCTGCGAAGCAGCTTTCAGGACCCGGCCATTACCACCGATGTGATCGTGGGATTCCCCGGAGAGACGGAGGAGGAGTTTTTGGAGACCAAAGCCTTTTTGCAGGAGGTCGGTTTCTTTGAAATGCATATCTTTCCTTATTCTGCCAGAAAGGGAACGGTAGCTGCCAAGATGAAGGAGCAGGTGGAGGGCAGCATCAAAAAGAAAAGGAGCAAAGAGCTTTTGGAACTGGATCGGACCCAGTCGGTGCTTTTCAGGGGGAAATTTATCGGTATGACGGAACAGGTCCTTTTTGAAGAGGCAAAGGAAATAGAAGGCAGTATTTATCAGATCGGACATACTGCCAGATATGTGAAGGTGGCGAAAAAAACAGAGGAAGATCTGTCAGGGCAGCTGGTATCCGGCAAAATCTCAGGTGCTTTTGGCGATGAAGTTTTACTGATGGAATAAAATCGTTGTATTTTTCCATTATTTGGGGTAAAATAACAATATCTATGGACTAGGGGCGTGATAAAATGCAAGATTTAGGAAATACACAATTTTTTAAAGTAACGGAACCGGAAAACGGGGTAAAGATCGTTTTATCCACCGTTTATGAAGCATTGACGGAAAAGGGTTACAATCCGGTAAACCAGATCGTTGGTTATATCATGTCGGGTGACCCTACCTATATTACCAGCCATAAAAACGCCAGAAGCCTGATCATGAAGGTGGAGCGGGATGAGCTTGTAGAGGAAATGCTGAAAGAGTACATTAAAGCAAATAATTGGCAGTAGAGCGAGGGGACAAATGCGGATCATGGGGCTTGATTACGGGTCAAAAACGGTGGGAGTCGCCGTCAGCGACCCGCTGCTGGTGACGGCGCAGAGTTTGGAGATCATCCGTCGTAAGTCGGAAAACAAGCTGCGTCAGACACTTGCCAGGATTGAAGAGCTGATAGAAGAATACCGGGTGGATAAAATTGTGCTGGGCTTGCCCCGCAATATGAATGCAACAGAGGGTGAGCGAGCAGATCGTACCAGGGAATTTGCCGATATGCTGTTAAGGAGAACAGGAATAGAACCCATCCTGTGGGATGAAAGGCTGACTACCGTGGCAGCGGATCAGGTAATGATGGAGTCGGGCATCCGCCGGGAAAACCGCAGGGATTATGTGGATGCTATTGCCGCTTCTTTTATTTTACAGGGGTATTTAGACTATTTGGGACAACATAAGGAGAATGTCTGATGGAAAAGATCAAATTTGGGCCGGACGGAAAAGAAGCGGTAGAATTTTATATTCTGGAACAGACTATGCTGGGAGGCGTTACCTATCTCCTGGTCACGGAAGAAGAAGACGGAGATTCAGATGCGCTTATTTTAAAGGATCTGTCCTCTCAGGAAGACACGGAAGGGCTTTATGAGATTGTGTCGGATGAAAGGGAGCTTTCCGCCGTTGCAGAGATCTTTGAGGATCTTTTAGAGGATGTAACCTTTATAACGGAGGAGGAATGACCATAAATCCAAGGGGTGGTTATATGACGATCGATAAGGATAAATGGGAAAAGATATTACGGGATAAAGGGATTAAAGTAACAAAGCAGCGTGTTCTGGTGCTGGGTATCATAGCGTCCAGTCCGGACAGGCACTTTACTGCGGAAGAAATATATGATTTGGTAAAAGCAGAGTACCCGGAGATCGGGTTGGCTACTGTTTATAGGACAATACAAGTATTGGTAGAGCTGCATCTTGTGGATAAGTTGAGCATGGATGATGGATTTGCCCGCTATGAGTTCGGAAAAGAAGGCGGGAATGAATCGGGACATCACCACCATCACCTTATTTGTACCAGATGTGGAAGTATTTTTTCTTTTCAAGATGATCTGTTGGAAGAGCTGGAAAAGAAAATCCTTTCTAAGACCGGGTTCCTCGTGTCGGATCATGAAGTGAAGCTCTACGGATGCTGCAAAGAATGTGGAGGAAAGGTAATTGAAAAAAGTAAAAGCAGCTAGTTCCAAGCTACGGATCATTCCTTTGGGCGGCTTGGAACAGATTGGTATGAACATTACTGCCTTTGAGTACGAAGACAGTATTGTTGTAGTAGACTGCGGTCTGTCTTTTCCGGAGGATGATCTTCTGGGAATCGATCTGGTCATTCCGGATGTGACCTATTTAAAGGAAAATCAGGATAAGATCAAAGGGTTTATGATTACCCACGGGCATGAGGATCATATCGGTGCCCTGCCCTATGTATTAAAAGAAGTTCCGGCGCCGGTTTATGCTACCAAGCTGACCATGGGCATCATTGAAAACAAATTAAAGGAACACGGCCTGGAACGGGCAGTAAAAAGAAAAGTAGTAAAATTCGGACAAAATATCAATTTTGGTGATCTGCGGATCGAGTTCATCAAGACCAACCACAGCATTGTGGATGCAGCGGCTCTTGCCATTTATTCTCCTGCGGGCACAGTAGTCCATACGGGAGATTTTAAAGTGGATTATACCCCTGTTTTTGGGGATGCCATCGACTTACAGCGTTTTGCGGAGATCGGCAAAAAAGGCGTGCTGGCGTTGATGTGCGACAGTACCAATGCGGAACGGGAAGGCTTTACCCAGTCGGAAAAGACGGTGGGCAAGACCTTTGACAGCATTTTTGCAGATCATGCCAATACCAGGATCATCATAG
>JAFLSW010000001.1 GCA_022510725.1 Lachnospiraceae bacterium | reverse complement strand
CCGTTCTTCAGGCTGTTGTATATGTTGCCGATGCCTGCTCCTGCCATGGTCAGTCCACCAATGACTCCATAGCAGCCCTGCGTCAGCTTGGATGCACGGTATACTGTCTTTCCGGCTTTATACAGCTTATCACTCCACATCATCAGCCTGCCGCTAGCCATTCCGATTCCCGGGAGGGCATAGACTGCACTGGTGATCGCCATCTCTGTATTACCTTCCGCTGCGTACCAAAATACATTGATCAGGTCTGCTCCATCCCAAAAGATACCGACGATATCCAATGCGGTATGGCCTACTGTGCTCCAATCCGTATCACACAGGAAGGTCCTTACCAGTCTGACAGAGGAATTGCTGTCCGGGCACAATCCGAATGGATCAGTTAAGCTTACGGGATTGCCCTGTACATAGGCATAGCGGTTCAGACTTTTACTGTTGGTAATATCGCCGCTTACGATATCCCGGTTAATGAAGCGCTTGATATCCTGGTCATAATAGCGGGCACGCATGTAGTAGAGGCCGTTTTGGTCTGTTTCCACGCCGTATTGGCCATTGTACAAGTAAGTGAAGCCTGCGGCATGTGCTAACTCTTCCAGGGTATAGTCATCGGCTTTTTCTATGGTTCTTAAACTGATGCTGTCGCCAGTCCGGATGTCGCTCAGTTCTCCATAAGTATCGTAGACAAAGCGATAGAGCACTTCTCCGCTTTGGTCACTGACTGCCATGGTGGAGCCTATGTGGTTGTAGTGGTAATAGTATTGTTCTCCTGCATTCCTCCTCTCATTGATAAGGCCTAAGCCATAAGTATAGATCGTTTTTTCTTTTACTTTTTTGCCGGTGCCTAACAGGCTCTTCTCATAGTCTGTCCGTATCAGGGTCTGGCTATAAGCGCTCTGCCTGTCTGTGGTATATTCCGTCCGGATGTTGCCAGTGGTGGATGCAATACGGATATCTTCAGCATCATACTCATAGGTAGTGACCGTTCCGTCTGCTTCCGTTACCTTTACCAAACGGTTCCGGCAGTCATAGGCAAAGTCTGCCATGGCTCCGTTTAAGGGGCCTCTTATCATGTTGCCGTTGGCATCGTACTCTATCTTCTGGTTATTATAGGATAACAACCGGTTATCCTTATCATAGGTCATGGAAACGGATATGGCAATAGTACCTTCTGCCGTTGTCTGGTTTTTCAACAGCACATCAGTAGTTTCTGCCGATATGCCGGCATCCATGCCTGTGATCTCTGTGATATTGCCTGCTGCATCATAGGTATAAGCATATTCGTTTATGACCGCTCCGGCTGCTGTCTTGTCAGTAAGGGTCAGGAGCCTGCCTGCCACATCATAGGTCCGGACTTCCCTGGTCCCGTTGCCCCGTCTGGTCTCTGTCAGCCTGCCGTTCTTATCATAAGCATAGTATGTAACATTTCCGTCTTTGTCAGTCACGGTCAGAAGGCGGCCTGTCTTATCGTAGGTATAGCGCACCTTTTCCCCGCCGGCATAGGTTATGCTGATCCGGTTTCCTAACTGATCATAGCCATAGGATATGGTATTGCCCTGATGATCCGTTACGCTTGTTACCCGGTTTAGGGCATCATAAGTACGGGTAATGGTACCGTTCTTGTCACTGACGGTCAGTACATTGCCGTTCTTATCGTAGGTATAGCTGATGGTGCCAAGGGCATCCTTTTTCCGAGTGATCCGTCCTATGTCATCATAAATATATTCCGTGGTGTTTCCTGCGTTGTCTTTTGCTTCCGCCAAAAGTCCCCTTGCATTATAGGTGTAGGTCTCCTTGGCAGAGATGGCATTGATCACCTGGGTGACACGGTTCATGGAGTCATAGCTGTAGGAAGTAGTGCCTCCCATGGCATCGGTAACGGAGAGCACATTCCCCCTTCCGTCATAAGCTGCCCTGGTTATATTGCCTGCATTATCCGTTACTGCCAGGATCCTTCCGTCTGCATCATAGCTGTAGTCAGTCTTTTCCTGTCTGTCGGTTCCCAGATATCCGATGGCTTCCGTTACTTTTCCCATCCTGTCATAGGTATAGGTTGTGACATTTCCCAAGGCATCCTCGGTACGGGCAACCTGGCCCAGGCTGTCATAGGTATTGGTCTCTACAATGTTTCCTTCTCCGTCCATTGTGGTCAGCAGCCCGCCAAAGGCATCATAGGTCATGTAAACGGTTATGCCCTCGCCGTCAGTAACGCTTACCGTTCTTCCCATGGCATCATAGACATAGGTGTTTGTGATCTCACCATCATCTGTCTGCATGCTGGTCTTAACGAGGCGGTTTAAGCTGTCATAGGTCATGTAGGTAACATTGCCCAAGGCATCAGTCTGCCTGATGCAGTTATCGTTGTTATCATAGTCATACCGGGTCGTATTGCCGTTAGGATCTGTCACTTTGATACATCTGCCATAGACATCATATTCATAGTAAACCGTATTGCCTAGGGAGTCCCTTTCCATGGTGCAGTTTCCTATGAGGTCATAGGTATAGATGGTACCCCTTCCTGTATTGTCAGAAATCAATACACAGTTCCATGCATTGTCATAGCTGTAGGTATAGGTCAGACCGTCGGGCATGATCTGTTTGTGTACCTTTCCGTTGGGATAGTATTCAAATCTGACCATAGTGCCGTCTGTGGTCTCGGAAAGCATGTTGTGGTTCAAGTCATAAGTGTATTCCGTTACCATACCGGCTGCCGTGGTCTTCTTGATCAGATTTCCTGACAGGTCATAAATAAAGGTGTCCTTGGTTCCGTCCGGATAAAGGGTGGAAGTCTTATTGCCATAGCTATCATAGGTATAGGTAGTGATATTACCCGCCTCATCTATAAGCTGGGTAAGCCTTCCTGCTCCATCATAGGCAAAACGCTGACTTCTTTTTGTGCCGTCAGGAGCTGTCATGGTGCTCTTAACCTGCTGACCCACTTTATCGTATTCATAGGTCACAACGGCGCCGTCTGCCCTGGTCTCGCTGATCAACTGCCCTGCCTGATCGTAAGTGTACAGGGTTACATTGCCCATGGCATCCGTTACCTGATTGATATTGCCATAGCTGTCATATCCGTAGGTGGTACGATTTCCGTTTTCATCCGTCTGGGCAGTCAGATGTCCATCCCGGTACTCATACATCAGTGTTCCTTTTCCTTCTGTATGCTGTTTTGTCAGGTTTCCCCGGCTGTCATAGGAATAAAGCGTCACTTTTCCCAAAGGATCCACACTGCGGATCAGTTGGTTTTGACTGTTGTAGGAAAAGGCCGTACCCTGTCCTTTACTGTATACCCGAATGGGATTTCCGCTTTCATCATAATCCGTAAAGGTCACATTACCTGCGGTATCATAGGTGGCGATCATCTGATCGTTTTCATCATACTGGTACATAACGGTATTGCCATAGGGATCGATCTCATCCAACAGGTTGCCATGAGAGTCATAGATATATTCTGTGGTGGAACCGTCTATATCCACCGTTTTGATCATTTCGCCCTTTTTATTGGTGATGACGGACATGACTGCCCCTTCTCCATCTCGGAAAGTGATCAATACCCCGCCTTCCTCTGTATCTTCATAAGTGATCCTGGTTACACCGGCTTTTCCTGCTTCCTCCTGAGTCAATACCCGTCCATATTCATCATAGGTATTTCTTACATAAGTCAGTCCGTCTGCATTTGTTGCGCTGATCATCTGATGAAATCCGTCATAAGCATAAGAAGAAGTATTTCCGGTCAGGCCGGCGATTCCTGTCAGATTGCCGCCATTGTGTGTCAGGGTAACAGTCCTGCCCAAATGGTCCCTTACCTGATTGATATAGCCTTCCTCGTCATAGGAGATCGTCAGACTTTCTTTCGTCTGCTCATCCTCTATCCTCATGGAGCTTTCCCCGTAGGTCAAAGTCGCTTTCTGTCCGCTTACATCTTCTATGCTGATCAATCTTCCTTCCGAGTCAAAGAGATAATGACTGTTTTCCGAATCCGTTACATCATAACCGTTTTCGCTCTTTTCGATCACCCAGCCTTCCAGGGCTCCTCCGGTCGGATAATAGTTTCCTGTATACTCCGCTTTTCCGTCCAGAACGATCACATCATCCTGCAGGGTTCCGTATGCAATATCGGAATCCGCTTCTTCGTTAACAAATTTTGCCGTAGAATAAGGGCTCATATACAAAGTCAGACTATTACCATGATCTTCTATCCGCTGTTCATAATCATGGCTCCATCCGTATCCCGCTTCACCTTCTATGGAAGCCAGGGCAGAATTATATTGTAAGTCAAAAGTCAGGCCATTTCCTCCGTTTAAGCTGATGGTCTGAAGTTCCTGCAAAAAGGCACCTGTGGACATATCAATGGGATCGCCCATCAGTTCATTGAATTCATCCATATCGGCAGCGGGATCATACCGTCTGGTGCCGGTGATCACGATGTATTTATAGACATGGCTGGGTATGGGCGAAAGACTGACTTCTACACCCAAATTTTCTCCTTCTATGGATGAAACCAGAGAATCCACCAGTTCATAATAGATATCATCGCTGTAACAATTACCCATTTTGCGGCAATAGGTAGCATAAATAGCATCTCCCGGCGCAAACACACCAACATCCACAATGTCTCCGTCGTACATGATGGGGATCTGCCTGCATTGTGCCGCAGAAGCGGACCGGTATGTTTGACCACTGTTGCTACGTTCACTTCTAAGGACACTGCCTGTATTGACATCCTTAATAATGGCTACTCTTGTTTTTTCAGGCTGGATATATTCTCCCAAAGTGGTCTTTAGGTTATAAAATTCCCGAGCTGATTCATTTGCAATGACAAATTGGATATAATAGTCTTCTCCTGGATAATAGGCATCCTCCGGATAAACATAAATGTGCAGACCTTCTCCGCCCGGTACTTCCACATTTGCCTTTGTTTCAAACTGGGCATCCATATCCGCTCCAAAGGGCTGCATCACCCCATGGAAGGATGCGCTCAAACGATATTCTCCTGTTTTATCGCCTTTGATGACCCAGGAAGCAGATGCACTTTCCTGGCCGTCCAGATCCGGAAGCCTGGTGGTCGTAGTCTGACCCGACTTGGTTGCTGCCAGGCTCAATCCGTCGGGCAGATTTATGGTGGCGGATGCATTGGTAATGACAAAACCGCTGTCGGCATTGTTGATGATGCCAAGCTGCACATCATACATATCCTTTAACCAGCTGACAGACTGGGTGGTCTGTAAATAGGTAATGCCGTATTTAGGCGCAACATCATCCTCCTCTATGGTTATTTCCGGTGTGATCAATTCCACCTCTATGGTGCTGTCGCCTTCTGTGTAGGAGCCAATGCTTTTTCCTGTGTTGACATTGTCTGTCTTTCGAATGCCGTCCATGTTTTCCGTTACATCCATGATGACAGGCAGGGGCCGTCCGGCAAACCATAATTCCACCTGAAAACGGAAGGTATGATAGTTCTCCGGCGCAGACAAATCCACACCCATTTCAACCAGTTCATCCAGGTTCAACCGTTTTACCGTGAGATTTCCGGTCACCACATCTCCTCTTTTTAGGGTAATGGTTTCTTCCAATGTCTCATAATTGCTGATACGGAATGTGGCATCTGCAGGCATATGGTCCTGTGCATATACCGCATATTCATATACACCGGTCTTGCCCAGTATGCGCACTTCGCCGTTCACATCTGTTCTGAGTCTTAAGATATCTTCTTCGTTATTTCCCATTTTCAGATAGACATAGGCGCCGCTTATGGCATTACCGTCCTGAGAAAGGACGCGGATCACGCTAGAGCCGTTATTGCTCTTATCCATGATCTGTACATTGGACATAGTCATGGCTTCATTTCCATTGGCATCGGAAACAGTCAAGGTAACGGTATAGATCCCTGCCTGTTCATATGTATGGAAAGGGCGCACGCCGGTTGCTCCGGTGCCGTCTCCAAAATCCCAGCTGTATCGGTTAATGCGGACATTGTCGTTGCACAGGGTTCCGTCAAAGGCAATCTCCATTCCCGTAAATCCAAAGATGGTATCCGGCAGGTCTGCAACCGGAGCAATCTGATCCACATGGTTGGCGTAGGAAACCACCGATTCCGATTCACTGTAATTGTCATAGATATCGTATGCCCGCACTTTGTAGTAATACATGGTGTCCGTTTCAGGCACTTCATCGATAAAAGTATTCTGGGTGGTAGCCTGAATGCAGGCATACTCTGTTTCTCCATAGGCACGGCGGTATATCTTATAACACCGAAAGTCTTCTTCCTCATTTTCCGTATAGGATAGTTCTATCCGAAAGCTTCCGGTTTGTGCCGTTACTTCCGGCTTTTTCGGAGGGGTCAGATCCAGCTGATAGGTTTTATAAGCATATTCGCTTTCATTTCCGGCTGTATCTGCTGCCTTTGCCCTTATCTCATAGTTCACGCCTTCTTTTAACCCAAGGGTATCCCATGTGAATTCCTGATAGCTTGCCCTTCCCGACAGGGTGATGGTCTCAATTTCTTTAAAGACCGGACTGTCCTCTTCCCTGTACTCGATGCTGACAGAAGCTAAGGCCGCATTATCGGTTACCAGTATTTTCAAGGTGGGATCGGAACCGATCATGGAATCTGTGGGAGAAATACCTGTTACAATGGGAGCGGTTTCATCCGGTTTTACCGTGCCGATAACTTCTTTGGAAAATTCGCCCCTATTCCCGGCTATATCTGTTGCCGCAATGCGGTAGCTGTATGCCACCCCCTGCTTTACATCGGCATCATAATAGTATAGGATATTGCCGGTGGTTCCCAGGGTTTGATATATACCCTCATCTGCCACCGCTCTTTGTATCTCATAGGATGCCACATCCTTATCACTGACGCTGTCCCAGGATACAACCACGGCACCTTCTTCCGACAGGATCGTAACGCCTGTTACCTGTTCAGGCGGCTGTCTGTCAATGATATATTTATTCTCTATCTGGGCATCTTCATATAAAGCGTTATGCAGTCCTGCCGTATCCCATGCCTCAAAGCGGACTGTTATCTCCCCTTCCGGAAGGGCGGAAATATCCCATACATAGGAAAGCGTCTCTTTTGCCGCACCACTGCCTTCTATGACTGCGATCTCTGCAAATTCTTCTCCCCCGGCCAAAGTATTTCCACTGACGCTGTAAGAAAATCTTCCATAAGATACGCCGGCATTATCCTGCACCTGCATGGACAGACTGATGGTGTCTTTATAGAAAGAGGAAATGGGAAAAATAGCTGTAATAACAGGGGCTGCCGTATCTGACAGAGTGGTCACACTGATCCTGTCTGAGGGGATGCCCACATTGCCAAGATGGTCTACGCCGGTCACTCTGTAGGTATAGGTATGCTCCGGTTTCAGATTTTCGATGCGATAACCCAGCCTGTCGGAAACCCTGCCCACAGTTTTCCATTCTTCTCCTACCAGTTCTTCTATGATAAACCACCCAAAGTCAGACTCTGTCACATCCTCCCAGGCAAGCTGGATCATGGTGCTTCCTACGGAAGGATCCAGAAGTCTTATTTTGGCAATACCGGTGTTATCCACCTCATATCTGCGCTGGAACAGATCTACGCTTTCATTTCCACTTTTATCCTTTGCTACCACCTTGATATAGTAGGTATCTTCCTCATACAGAGTGGTATCCCAATCAAAGCTTCCTTCATTATCCTTTGCGGTTACATTGGTCAAAAAGCTCCACTCTTCTTCTCCCCAGGCCCTGATATACAGGTCAAAAGCGTCTACGCCTCTGTTGTCGCTTCCCGTGATCTCCAGTTTTGTTATCTTATTGACTTTTCCTGCATCCGGTTTCATACCGGATACACGGGGTGCTTTTGTGTCCGCCTCTATGAATACATTGGCGACATCGGACATAGGACTTTTTTGTCCAAAAGCATCCACCGCACGCACATAGTAAGCATAATTGGTTCCGTCTTCCACCTGTTCATCCCGGTACCAGCCGGAGTTTCTGCCTTCAATGTATGCGATGCAGCCTTCCGCTTTCTCGGTATCTTTATTTAATTTGTAAAGCTCATATCCCACACAGTCACCGCTTGCACTAATGACCCAGGAGATAACCGCCGTTCCGCCGTCATCCTCTGCACTAATGCTTTCCGGCGCTTTAGGAGGCGTCCTGTCCAAGGTATAGGTAACGATCTGCTCTTTTTTGTTTCCATCTTCATCGGTAACCGTAAATCTGACATCCATATCTCCGTCAAAAGTAAGGTTTCTAATATCCCATTCATAAAATGTATACAGATTCTCCCTGTCATAGTTCTTCTGCCCCAAAGGAGACTGGGTTATGGATATAAACTGCTCTGCATCAGGATCATAATATTCCATCAAAACAGCATTGCCTTTACTGTTTCCATCATTGGCAAACCGAACTTCCAGTCTGACGCTGTCACCGCCTATGATGGCATAGTCCTCCGGATAAACCGATGTGATCTTAGGCATGAAAACCGCACCGTCTGCCCTATCGCTTTTTGCAGACTCCCATCCTGCGGCATCATAAGCGATAACATAATAGGTGTACAGTGTATTTTCTTTTAGGCCTGTATCTTTATAGGTGCAGTCTGTTCCTTCATAGATCAGCGTCTCATCCCGATACAGCCGATATCCTTCCACGCCTACATTATCTCTTGCCCCGCTCCAGGAAAGGGTTATGGCAGATCCGGTCCTTTTGGTTATTTCCAGATTTGCAGGTGCCGAAGGTGCATCCATATCTTCCGGCGTGACTACCACATAAGAGGGAGAGGACGCCGCCAAGGTCTTATCCTTGTTAAAAGGATATACCTGATAGGTATAGGTGTGTCCGGGCATAAGCCCCGTGTCACGATAACCGGTCTCTGTGGTCTCTCCTACTTTTACGCCGTCCCTGAAGATGACAAAGCCTTTTACAATATCCTCCTCCCAGTTTCCTGCATAGCTTAAGTAAGCGGAAGTAACCGTTACCTCCTGTGCCGTAAGAGAAGAAATGGGCTCCGGTATGATGGCATCCAGAGAAATCAGAATGACCTCATCTGCAATGCGATCAGGGCTATAAACCATCCGATAACCACCTTCTTGATAATTGATGCTAAGCAGATCTTTTGTCAATTCCAATTTGGCAAAGTGGGTATAATTGGGACTGTCAATATTCATGCTCTGTCTGGTGCTCTCTCCCGGAGAAATATTCCTTTTTCTAAAGATGGTATAATGGTCCCCTGTGGCGATAAAGGTTCTATTCCACCCGGAATCAGTGAAATCTCCCAGGATCTCCAATGTGCCTTTTGTTAAATAGCCCTCATGATCAACCGGACCTGTAAAGCTCACATTCTTTTTCACAAGAACATAAGAGTCATTTGTCATTATGAACAGACCATTATTCTGAACGGTCAGATTGTTTTCTATGATGATCAAAGCCGTTTTCGTATCTATGGTGCCGTCTACGATCAAGTTTGCTGTCCGCAGGCTTTGATCCATACAGTCTAAGCTGCTTCCTTCTGCTATGGTCAGATTCCCTCCGATCTCTATAGAACCTTCCAAAGAACTGTTTCCTTCCAAGATCAGATTCCCACCAAAATATCCGGATACCAGCTGACTCATATCGGCTATGATCAAGGCACCGCTTCCTGTTATTTTCTTATCAGGATCTTCAATTGTCCCCTTTACCAAGGTATCGTCCATAAAGACAACGCCTTCTTTGCCGCTTTTTGACACTGCGATTTTTTGAAATGTGATCTGTGCATCGCTGTAAACGGTTTGCTTTTTGCCTCCTACAAAAACTACCTGATTATCAAAGATAAGGGCGTGATCCCCTATCTGGCGGATGTCTCCCCACAGTTTTACCGTACCCAGACTAAGGTCTCCCAGAATGCTTTCTCCCGCCTGTGCGATCACATCGCCTTTTACGGTAACCCGATCTTCTTTTTCATCCATGATGAGATGTCCGTAGCCGGGAGTATATAGATATTTGCCTAAGCTTTCATCTGTTTTATCCAACTTACGGGACTGGTAGCGGAGGTTTCCTTCTACGATCAGTTCTCCGCCGTTGATATCCACTTCGCCGCCCTGCAGAATCAGATCGCCTTGTACAGTCAGGGTATGGCCGTTTAGGTCCAGCGTATCATCCAATAAGGTCATATCTCCTGCGGCAATATAATCCTCTGTCAGAGTGAATCCATAAATACCGCTGCCGTCTCCTATGGTCAGCCTGCATCCGTTTAGGATCAGCTTATTCT
Source organism: Lachnospiraceae bacterium (assembly GCA_022510725.1). Lineage (GTDB taxonomy): Bacteria > Bacillota > Clostridia > Lachnospirales > Lachnospiraceae > UBA2882. Next base: position 347,921 of record JAFLSW010000001.1, on the reverse strand, counting down.
TTTTTATGGGTGTCTCCGAATAGACACCTGCCATGCTGTGGTTCTGCAGCTCCAGCGTGCCAAAGGTTACATTCTCTGCATCAACTGTCTGCAATTTACTCCCGCTAAGAAGTACACGATGACCTGTGCCGTAGGTATCCGTACTGGTGTCGGTGTAATTTCCTTTTACTTCCAGTGTACCTTTTGTAAACGCGGAATCATTGTCTTCTTTCCTGAAATCTCCATGCACTAAAAGATAATCACTGTCATGTTCCATCAGGATGCCATAATATGTATAAATACTTTCAGGTTGACTGATAGATACATTTCTCAAAACCTCTACCTGTGCTTCTGAAAGTTCAAGAATGCCTTTCAGAACCAGATTACCATCTATTTTTAGTCGGCTGTTTTTAATGATCACATTGCTGTTTGTAGTTGAACCACCTGTTATAATGAAATCTCCGCCAATCCCCTTGTCCGAATCAATGGTCATGGTACCACTGTTTGTAATACTCCCGGCAAAATAGTCTTCATTGATCTGATCTAAAGAAGACAGGGCTATGGAACCCTTGATATGATTTTCTCTGCCGCCACCGTATACTGTTCCTGCTACACAAGGTACCCCTTTAAAGGTGATGCCTTCCTCGCTGGTATTCTCTATCCGCAGGTTATGGAAACGGGAGCCCTCCTTGTCCGTAACCGAAAACCAGACAGTCTGTCCTTCTTCACCGCTTAAAATAACCGTATGATTTCCTGAGGCAGGGAAACTGCTTTCTTTGAAGCTTTGCCCTGTGCTTTCTTTTTGAAGAAAATTTCCTTTTACCTCCAATACACCATCCGTAAGGATACTCCTGGTGGAATAATAAGGTTCTCGATAAATATAGGTAATACCAAATGTTATGAGAAAATCTCCCTTTACCAGCACATAATCATCCGGATCATCCATAAACAGGTAGCCTACAGAAGACTCTTGTGCACTTTCATCCCACATGGTCTCCGGATTCCCCAGATAATAGCCGCCGTCTACAATGAGGCTTCCACCATTGATATCCATGGTACCGTCTAGCTGGATCAGATCTCCTGTGATATGCAGGGTATGTCCGTTTAAGTCCATGGTACCGTAGTTCATCACGACACTTCTATCAATGGTCAGATCGTTTGTCAGGGTAAACCCACCTATGGCTGTCAGATCAAAGTAAGTAGTCTTACATCCGGTAGCATTATACATTGTCCCATAGTCAACCCAACTTTTGAAACAAATCCCTTCTTCACTGGTATTATACAAGACCAGATTTTTGATATAGGTATCCGAGGAAACACTAATTTCCTGTTTTTTATCTCCTCTTAAAAGTAGTGTGCAATCTAAGTAGAGACTGCCATAGGTGATCAGATTACCTTTTAGTTCAAGGGTACCATAGGCAGAATAACATCTACCATTAAATTTATGCAGAATGTAATCTCCTTCTATGAGGACATAGGAAGAACTTGACTGCATATATATTCCGTTGTAATGAGTATCATTTTTTGCTTCTACATTCCCTTTTACGATCAATCTGGCAGCATATAGATTTATGCCCACATCGTCATTATATATGTCATGATTATACATGTATATATTGCCGTCAACAGTCAGGTCAGCGTATACCCTAAACATACGCTGCATATACAAATCTCCGCCTATTTCAAAAGGACTGTTTAACGAACTACTGTCATATATAGCTATGTCGCCATTATAGAAACTGCCCCAACTATTAAGGAGAAAATTGCTTTCTTTGTATATAATACCTTCTATACGGCTATCTCTTTCAGAATTACATAGTCCTTTTACCCCAACACACCCTTGAAATAAAACACCATCTTCAGAAGTATTGGTTATTTCCAGATTATAGATGCGGAGTCTCTTTTCATACTCATTTGGACATGAAAGGACCTGCTTGCCGTCTCCGCTCAACAGCAAAGTATGAGAGCCATATGCAGAAAATGAATATGATGTAGTTTCATTCAATTGATAATAACTGCCTTTTAGTTCCAAACAACCGGCACCAAGACTCACATAAGCGGATCCAGTGGGATAATCATAAAAATCCCCCATGACCAGCATATAATCCGATTCGTTTCCCATCCATAAGTTCCCCGCACAAACACCATACTCATATCCGCCATCTTCGTTTTTCGTCCGGCTCTGTCTGCGATAATCCCCTTCTATGATCAGGCTGCCGCCGTTTATATCAATCCTTCCTTTGCTTTGGATAAGACTGCCTTCTATCGTTAAGGTATGACCATTCAGATCCAAGTTTCCCCCTTCGATAACATAATCTCCGGGAATAGTCTCATCCTCCTGCAGGGTACGGTCTGCATTCTGTACCACTTCAGGCAGGGTAAGGCTGCATCCGTTTGTGATCAGCCTTTCCCATCTGGCATAGGTATCTATGATCACACCTTTTTCACTGTAATTTTGCAGTTCCAGCGTTCCAAAAGAAGCATCGTTTAATAAGCTTACATGCTGCTCCTCTTCTCCGGAAAGGATAAAACGATGAGGCTCTCCTGTCTGAATCGGTCCAACCAGTACAACATTTCCTTTTACTTCCATGCTGCCATATTGGAATGCAATGGTTGTTTTATCGGATTCTATGTGGAATGCACCCATGACCAATATATAGTCTGCCTCATTTGACATGGTCAGTTGTCCTTCTGCTTCCAGATCATAGTCACCCAATACGACTATTTTTCCTCCTTCCAAAAGCAGTTCACCGCCAGTTTGATACAGATCTCCACATACATATAGCGTGTGTCCGTTTAGCGCTAACTGCCCATTATTTAAATATAAGTCTTTTACCACCAGATCTTCATCCAAAGTCCGGTCTTGTTCCACCGTTACATCCTCTATGGATATCTCAGGATGTTCTGCTTCCCATGCCTCCGGATCCTTTAAGTATGCATTGACAAAGGCATCGATCTCTTCCCCTCCATGGGTTGTGATCTCTTCTTCCTCTGCTATGGCAACAGGCACTTCATCCTGTACTGCTACTGTCTCTGTGACAGTTTCCTCTATCGATTCGCTTTCATCTGTACTATCTGATGTTGCCGCTTCCGTTGTTTCTTCCGGCTGCACTGTGGCATTCTGGGATAAGGAAGGCGCTGCCGCATATGCCTTGATCACTCCTGCATCTGCAAATGACGCAAAAGGCAGCATTGTTACAGCTAATATGATCGCTATGCTTCTATGGATGAATCTTTTCATTATCTTACTCCCCTTTCTTTTGTGCCCAGCCGGTAGTGTGTGTAGCCTATCTTTCCAATACATACAGCAGCCCTTTTATGTATGCCTTTATAGGCATCTTTTCCCACAAAGATCAGCCTGTCCGACCATATCTTGATGTGTCGCAGTTTTTCGCAGTTATAAAAGGCACAATTCCCTATGCTTGTGATGTTCTTTCCTAAGATCACTTCCCTAAGTGTTGTGTTCTCTGCAAAGGCATATGTCCCAACGGAAGTTACCAGATACCGTTTCCCCTGATATTCTATATAGTCAGGCACCTGATACAGGGTAAGGTCATCCTTTGTCAGCCTGACAAACTGCACGGTACGGGTTTCGCCGTTTATGGAAGTGATACGGTATTCGCCGTCGCCCACACGGATCGTTTTTCCCACATAGGGTGCCGAATTTGTATTCTTGTTTGTCAGGGAACCGACCCCCTGCCCTAATCTGCTGCCGATTCCCGTTGTATCTCCCCGGTTACTGCTGCTTCCTGTGCCGAAACCATTCCCATTGCCGGACCCCTGTGGTATGAAGGCTGAGACATTTCCTCCCATATCCCCACTCACTCCGCCATTATTACCGTTTCCGGTTGATGGATTCGTATTTCCGGTTCCGCCACCGACTGATGGCATTTCCCCGCCTGTCGGCTTATCATCCGGTTCTGTGACTTCTCCTTCTTCGTTTGTATAGGTGATAACCTCTGTCAGGTTCCCATTGGCATCATAGGTATAAGCCACACTGGTCCCATCTTCGTAAGTGACCCTTGTGACCCTTCCCAGTTCGTCATATTCATAAGTTGCCGCATATACATGTAGGGGATTTATGAATCGGCAGAATGCCATGAATATAAAAATAAACAGACCTATAGAGACAGTACGCCTTAGGTCTGTTAAAGTGTTGATCGCTTTCTTCATTTTTCTTCCCCCTTAAAGCATGCATAACAGTTGATAGCGACAATTTGCCATCACTTATTTTACGCTTTTGCTTTAAGGGATGAAATTAGTTCTCGAAGGTGATTTTCATTGGTTTTTGTTGGTTTTGTGTATCCGCCTTTTATCACAACCCGGTCCGACAGAAATAACATGTCATGCCGCCGCGATATCCCATCTTGACGATATTTTCCACACCGCAATAGCTACAATATACCAGCTGACATGATTTGGGCACGGGATCGCCCAAAATATATCTGCCGGCTACGGGCATGCTGCCGTATTTTTTCTGCATGCGCTTTTGCTGCTCAAAAGCTTCCACGGCATGTTCTCTCTGATCTTCTGCCGCTTTCTGTCCCAGATATTCCGTAACGGAGGATTTCTTCTGCCCGCCGGATGTATTTATAGAAGATGAGGTCTGGGCAGATGCATTCTGCGCAGGTCGGTTCTGCTGTGTATTTTGTGCAGGTCGGTTCTGTATGGGTTGATTTGGAATGGGCCTGTTTTGGGGTACATTATTCCTATTCGGATAGTTGGGTCTGTTCATATTTTCTGTATTTTTCTTTTTATTTTTTATGACATAAACGATCACAAAGAAGATGATAATCCAAGCAAGCATCTTTTCTCTTCCTCTCTTATTATTGATTGCAGCACATTATCTTGCACTGCTGCATTTGATCATTAAAAGTTCCACACTCATGACATCTGCCATTTTTCCGGTCTTCACATCCTCTTCCGCCTTCACGCAGTCTTCCAAAGCGTTTCTTAACACCTGCTTTTGGAATCTGGCTGCCTGCTCCATATATTTTCCGGCAATAAAGGGAGCGACTCCTATTTTTTCACTGATGATCCGCTTATCATATCCTTTTTCCCTAAGCAGTTTTGTCTGTAAGAGCAGATGAAACTGCCTGGAAATCAGGCTTAAGATCTTCATGGGCGGCTCTTTTAGGGAAAGCAGGTCATAGTATATCTTAAGGGCGGCTTCCTGTCTGCCTGCCGCAATATGATTGATCATTTCAAAGATACGATTGGTGATCTGCTTTGTGCAAATGGTCTCCACATCTGCTGTTGTGATCTTTCCCTTATTCAGACAATAGCAGATGCATTTTTCCACTTCTTTTCTGATCAGTTCCATATTGGTGCCGGTCTTGTATAAGATCAGGGCAACCGCAGGCCCTTCGATCTCCATCCTTTCCTGCTTTACAATATTCCGGATCCATTTGGTAAGTGTCGTTTCATCCTGTTCGTTAAACTCACCGATATGACCATTATCCCTGATGATCTTATATAAACGGCTCCGTTTATCTATCTCTTTTTCATGAAAGACAAAATAGGTGGCGGAAGCAGGTTCCTTCAGATAATCCGCCAGCATATCACCGCCGCTTTTTAACAGGCCGCTGTTTTCTATGACGATAACCCGGCGGTCTGCAAAGAAGGGGAGCGTTTCTGCCAGTTCCACAACCTGTTTAAGGGAAATATCCTTCCCCTCAAAAACGGAAAGATTCATCTTGTCACCGTCCCCCAAAAGGGCAGTCTGTAACCGTTTTTGATACTGGTTCCGCAAATAGTCTTCCGTTCCCGTAAGCAGATAGATCCGGCTGAAATTCCCTGTTTTGATATCTTCGTTGATCCGCTTCATAAATCCTCCGGCCTTTACAGCGCTTTGGCACAACTCATCACTTGGGCTCATTATAGCACATTTTCCCATAAGTCAAAATACTATATTTTCCCTTCCCAAAACGGATGGTGATGGCTCCGCCCTCATTGGTAGCATAAACTTTGCTGCCGGCATTTGTAAGACGCTTTAGGGTTTCCTGATGCGGATGTCCGTAAGTATTGTTCCTGCCTGCAGAAATAAGTGCCGCTTCCGGCTTGCAGTTTTTTAAGAAATTCTCTGAGGTGGAATACTTGGAGCCGTGGTGTCCGCACTTTAAGATATCCACATCCGTAAGAAGCAGTTCCTTTTCTTTTTCTTCCGACAAGTCTCCCGTAAACAGCATTTTTGTGCCCCGGCACTCCATAGCAAGCACCATGGACTGATCATTTCCTTCTCCCCTTTCTTCCCTATGGGGATAGAGGCAGCGCCAGGCAGTATTTCCCAACGCAAACAGGTCTCCTTCCGTCACATATAAGAGCCTGACATTTTGCTTTTTGGCCAGATTGACAAGAGAGGCATAATCCGCATCCTCTAAGGCGAACTTGGTCATGACCAGATAACCTATGGTTATACCCATATCCGCATCCTCCAATATTTCTTTGATGCCGGAGAGATGGTCCAAATCTCCATGAGACAAAAATACATAATCCAACCGGGATATGCCATGACTTTTTAAATAGGGAACCATCCGATATTTTCCCACTTCCGAGATATCACTGCTGCCTCCGTCCACCATGATATTCAATCCACTTTTTTCTTCAATGACGATGCACTCTCCCTGGCCTACATCCAACATGGTGCAGACAGTATCCGTTCTGGGGTGAACGCTGACAAAGCCAAGGAGAAATAAAAATGCGATCGTCAGAGTCCGCAGCTTAAGGCGCTTATGAAAGAGGATCATCAACACCAAAACCACATAATAAACGATGATCTTCCAGAAAGCCGGTTTGCCCAGGATCAGATTGCTGTAAGGAAGGGCATCCGTTCCATGGCACAGACCTTCCATGATCATCAAGATGAGCTTACAGGGCAAAAAGGCCGGAACGCCTGCCTTAGGAAACACCCAGGTAAGCATCAGTCCTGCTGCCCCGCACCAGAGAAGCACTCCCACCAAGGGCACGATCAACAGATTTAACAAGATGGAATAAGGCGCATAGGTATAAAAGAAATAGAGCTGAATAGGAAAGGTGGCGGCAAAGACAGAAACGCCCGCTGCCAGGGAAGCGGCCAGTTTTTCCTTTAATAAGCCAAGGAAACGCTCCTTTTTTGTAGTAGGCAGAATCATTCTTTTTATGACAGACGGCTTTGTCCGCTCCTGTATGAAAGGCAGGATCAGGGCAAGGCCCATGACTGCTCCAAAGGAAAGCAGGAAACCGCTTTGGGTAATGTAGAGCGGTTTTATGGTCAAAAGACAGACCGCAGATACGGCAATGGCAGTCAGCATATCATAAGTGCGCCTGCACAAGCCTGCTGTCAAAAGCAGCGAAAACATCATGATGCTGCGAAGGGCAGAAGCCGTTTCTCCGATCATTTTCCCGAAAGCCATGACAAATAAGAGGGCCAGAAGCGCCGCCCCACAGTGAGGGATCCGTATTTTTTTGAGCAGTGAAAACATGCCCATACCCAGAAAGGAGATATGTAACGCCGATATGGCAAGAACATGGAAAATGCCGTTTCTTTGGAATAAAGCTTCCACATCTTCATCCAAAGCTTCTCTTTCTCCCAGAAGCATCGCACGCATCACGCCTGCATAGCGAGCAGGAAGATTTTGCGAAAGAATATCCGATAACGCCTGTCTGACAGAATACAGCCCCTGCCCCAGAGGATCAAATTCCCGGCTATTGCTTATGACCGTACAACCGGATAGGGCAAGATCAATTCCCTGTGCCCGATAATAAGCGGCCTGATCAAATTGACCGTCGTTGTGTGCAGATTCAAAGTGTCGACAGACGCCTTTTACTTTTAAAAGACTGCCTATTTTTATCTGTTCTGCCTGCTCCTGCCAATCTCCTTCTTTTTTCAGATAACAGACTATCTTGTCAGAACCGCTTTCCAGATAAAGAGAGACTGTAGTATTGGCAGTCTTGATCTGATAAAGCCTTCCTTCCAAAATAAGACTCTCCCCTTCTTTTGGCAGTACAGGCTCCTTCCCTTCGCCTTTCCACAGACACATAACAAGGACTATGGTCATCACATAGAAAAGACACAAGAGGCATAAAGGTCTTCTCATGGCACTCCTTACTGTGCATTTATGATCTCCAGATTTCTTTCAAACACCTGTGAAAGAGGTACCACTTCCATATAGACAAGATTGGTATTGCCGTCTATGGAAATCTGTACTTTATTGATAGCCGGCAGCTCTACCAGAGAGTTGACAATGGAATAAACAACTACCTCCGGCGTGGCATTTCCCTGAGAAGTAAGGAAGCTTTCATCAAAATTGACATAGCATGTTCCATCCCTGGTGATCACGCTGATGATCTTAACCGAATCAGAAAGGGTAGGATAGCCTTCCTCGCCTTCTTCAGGGCCTGCGATCAATTCCTCCACCACCAGCCTGTCCATGGATATATTACTGTTGTATACCCGCTCCACCGTATGAGCCTCCAGACAGGTGCCGGTCATATCCGCAAAATACAAGGTCAGACTTGCTTTCTCATAAGTATTGATCTCATTTCCCGCATTGTCCAGAAACTGATCTGCTGTCATAAATCCTACCGGCATGCCGCTGACATTGACCAAAGCCTGTCCTTCTACCAGAAAGGACACATAGCTGACTCCGTTTACCTGACAAACAGTCCTTACGATGGCAGCCCGTGACAGCACCTCCAGGGTAGGAGACATCTGATTGTATTCTGTGCTGAAGTTCAATGTTAAAGAGTCATCGGAGAAAGAATAAGACCTTAATGTTATGCCCTCGGGAATAGCACTTTTATAAGACTGATCTTCCGGCTCCCCTTTTAAAGCAGAAAACATCTGTAACAAAAGCTCTTTATCCGAATCTCCGGAAAGTTCCCTGACTTCTCCGGCTATGCGTGTTTCCTGCTTATTCACATAATAAACCATATATTCATTTTCATTATCCGCTTCCGTGCTACTGCAGCCTGCCAACAAAAGCAGCATCAGGCAGCAAAGAAAAATGATCCTCTTTTTCATAAGCTCTCCTCTTATGATTTGGTTACATAGGTAAGGGGAATTCTGACAAAGAAAGTAGTTCCTTTTCCTTCTTCGCTCTCCACCCGGATGGCACCTCTGTGTACCAAAATGGCACTTCTGGTAATGGAAAGACCCAGGCCGTTTCCGCCGATCTGCTGGGAATGGGATTTGTCCACCCGATAGAAACGCTCAAAGATATGTTCCTTGGCATCCTCCGGAATGCCTATTCCATTATCCTCTATGGTAACTGTAAAAAACTGATGATCCGCATCTAAAGTAACCTTAACATAACCATGCTCCGAATTATACTTAACGGCATTTTCCACCAGATTGGACAAGGCCAGAGTCAGTTTCACTTCATCTACCTCTGCTGTTACATCCCTGATGCTCTCATAGATCACATCAATATCTTTCTGTTCCGCAATAGGTCTGATGCGCTTTAAGATCAGTTCCAGCAGCTGGTTGATACTTACTGCCTCGATATTCAGATCCGGTGACTTCTTATCCATTTTTACCAAAGAGAGCAGATCGTTTATGATCTTGTTTTCTCTCTCGATCTCGTCAGCAATATCCACCATAAATTCCTGATACAGCTCTATGGGCACATCCTTTTGGGCAATGAGAGAATCTGCCAGCACCTTCATGGAAGTAATAGGTGTTTTTAACTCATGGGAGACATTTGATACAAACTCCTCTCTGGATGTATCCAAGACTCGCATCCGCCCTGCCACTTCATTAAATGCGGTTACGATCTGCTCTGTTTCCAGGCAGCCCTGAACGCTTATTTCTTCTGTACCAAAGCCTTCTTTAATATCGCTGATGGCTGCCGTAACCTGCTCCAAGGGCTTTACCAAAAGTCTTGCTATGATAAAAGAAAGCACAATGACCAATACCATGATCAGCCATTGCAATATCATGGCTCTGCCATCCAAAAGCTCCATGTTTGCAGCAATATTATCTGTGGAAGCGCTGATCAGCATAACACCGATGATCCGCGTGCTGTTTTGAAGCTGGCCGGGCTGCGGCACATTGGTCTCTTCCTCCACAGATGTAGTAATGGGAATGGTCATTTCAATAAAACGATTGGTACGATCGTAATTGCTGATACTCTCCCCTTTAAAACAGCGGATGACCTCCTCGGAAATCATGGTCTTTCCGCTGCTGATGCTGTATGTATCCCTGATCACATTGAAATTTTGGTCAATGACAAGCACTCGCCCATCATATAGATTGGAAAGTTGTAAAAGCTCCGCATTGATGGTCTCCGATGAGGCATCCTGCATATAGTTATTGGCAACAAGATGATTGGCCAGTATGGTAGACTGGTTTTGTATCTCGGAAGTGCGCAGAGATACAGCCCTTTCCTCATAGTTTTGTAGGATTCCATAACGCATCAGCATGGTAGGAATATAGCTTACCAGAACAATGATAACAATGATGCGGAAACGCAGGCTTTTCGCAAACTGCAGATATGATAAGATTTTTTTTAAGATGGATCTGATTTCCGACTTCACAAGAACTCCCTTTATTTAAAGTAATAGCCAACGCCCCATTTGGTATGCACATACCTTGGCTCACTGGGATTTTTTTCAATTTTTTCCCGCAGTCTTCTGATGTGTACATCCACAGTACGCACATCCCCGGGATAATCAGCGCCCCATACCATGCCTAACAGCTTTTCCCTGCTGTATACTTTGTTGGGGTTCAATACCAAAAGTTCCAATACATCAAATTCCTTGGCTGTCAGGTTGATTTCTTTTTCCTCAATATAAACCCTTCTGCCTTCTCTGTCGATCTTCATATCTCCGTGAACCAACAGCCCCGGTGCATCGGGTTTGGCCGCTTCCTTTGCAGCCGTCCTTCTCATAATGGCTTTGATCCTTGCTTTTACCTCCAGGATATTAAAGGGCTTGGTAATATAGTCATCTGCCCCGTACTCTAATCCTAAGATCTTATCCATATCTTCTCCCTTGGCTGTCAGCATGACTACGGGCACATCCGAAAACTCCCGGATCTGTTGGCATACCTCAAAGCCGGAAAGACCGGGCAGCATCACATCCAACAGTACGATATCAAATTTCTGTTCTCTGGCAGCCTGCAGCGCTTCTTCCCCATCATATGCGCAGACTACTTCCATACCGTCCTGCTCCAAACTGAATCGGATGCCTTTTACGATCAGTTTTTCATCATCCACAACCAATACCCTTTTACTCATCTTTCTCTCCATCCAAAATTTTATTCATCTACTTTGATCGAATCCTTTATCTTTTCATAAATGCCGCTTCCGATACCGGAAACGGATTGAATCTCCTCTATACTGTTAAAGAAGCCATGCTCTTCCCTGTAAGAAAGAATCGCCCGGGCCTTGGAGGCACCGATGCCGGGCAGCGTACACAGCTGGCTTTCATCTGCCAGATTGATATTGATACGGCCATCCCCTGCCTGATCTTTGCTCTGCATCAGATCCTGCTTTCCCATCTGCTCCCATTCTTCTACAGTGGGGACATAGATCCTGGTGCCGTCTTCTACTTTCTGAGCCTGATTTAACGCTTCCGGACAGGCATCCTCTTCCAATCCTCCTGCGGCTTCAATGAGCTGGAACACTCTGTCGCCCTTTTTGCAGGAATATACTCCCTCTTTCTTAACAGCACCGCAGACATGGACATATATGACCTGGTCCTCATTTTGAGCCTCCTCATTTTGGGGCTCTTCCGTCTCCTTTGACATATTGTCGCCTTGATCTAACGCGGAATAAGAGTCAGACGCCCCGCTCTCTAAAGCAACCTGAAAGTTTTCCTGCCTGCCACATCCAAACAAGCCGAATAACAGCAGCACCAAAAGCATTCTGCTTAAGATGCCGCCGTTTTGATTTTTGTATCTTGCAACATGATTCTTTTTGATCATACCAGACCTCCTAAATCAAAAGAAGGTCCACCTATACTGATGTAGCTATATTGTATTCCAAAAAACCCGACTTATCAAGAAGATTTTCGTTATTCCCACTTAAAGAGTACGATTCCTGCAATGGCCACCAACATTCCCGCCACTTTTTTAAAGGTCAAAGGCTGCTTTTCCATTCCCCAGATGCCCAAAAGTTCAATGACATAGGAAACGATCAACTGGGCAATGACGATAAACATCGCTGCCTTTGCCGGCCCTAAGTTGTCAATACTGACAATGACCGTATAGGTAATAAAAGCGCCTATGACACCGCCAAGAAGCATGAATTTGGGTTCCATTTTGATCACATTGGAAAAGCTGCTCCTGTCCGTGATCAGCCAGGCTCCCATGCAGACCAAAAAGGCGGTCAGCTGTACAAAGGCATTGGCACTCCAAAGGGAAGAGTTTTTGGTTACCTCCGTATTAAATACACCCTGAATGCTCATCAGGGCACCGGATAAAATTGCAATAAAAAAACCGAGCATGAATCATTCCTCCAAATCGTCTTTGGATTATTGTACCCATGCCCGGCTATGCTTATTCAAATGAATTTCCCAAAGGCTGCTGTAAAAAGCCCTGTTGCAGCTGTGTCAGCGTTTCCGTTACATCGGAGCCGGTCCATATCTTGGTAAAGGCAATTTCAAGCTGTGCCCAAAAATGAGCAGTCTGCATCATCTTGGGTATGGGAACGGAATTGGCATATTCCGTAACCGCAGCCGTAACTGCCGGATTTTCATAAGTGATGTCCTGCCTGGAGGGAATCTTCCCCGTGGTAGTATAAAAATCCACCGTCTGATTTTCTAAAAGATAGGTGGCAAAAGAGTTGGCCAATTCCTGCTTTTCGCTCAATCCGTTTATGACCACGCCATTGGTCACAGACAAACTTTTGGATGCCAGCACATCACTTACCTCAGGTATGGGCGCTACGGCATAATCATAAACAAAACTTCCGTCCTGTTTAGCCTTTTCCAGTTTTTCAATGGCATCTGTGGTAGCAACGGTAAACACGATTTTTCCTTCCATAAATTCCGCCAAAACAGAGTCATAGGTAACTGCCTTGGTATCAATGGAAAAGAACTGATTCAACTGCTGATACAAGGTCATGCATTCTATGGAAGAAGGATTGCAGATATCGATCTGTGCAGGATCGTCTCCGTTTTGACCACCTACGCTGATGCTGTCCCCTACGATGAAATAATTATAAAAGATATCCGACACATCCCACTTAAATACGGCTTCTCCCGTTTCCGACGCATCATATTCAGCTGCAAAATTCAGGATACCCTCCATGGTAGTCGGTAACAGTTCCCGTTTCTTTGCTGCAATCTCTTCCGGTGTGATTGCCGCTCCGGCACCTTCTGCGGCGGCACTTGCTGCCAATGCTTCCAGTTCCTCATCGGACTGGGCTGCCTCTACCATTTCCATGGCAGCTTCTCCTTCCGCAGCATTGCGCTCCGCCTCAATGGCCTTTTGCGCCATAGCCGTTAAATAGGTTTCATTATAAAGAAAAACCGAAGTTTCAAAATACAGAGGATAACCCAGCAGTTTCCCCTGATATGTTTCGGCCTCCAAAGCCACAGTTGAAAAATGGCTTTCGTTTACCAAGCCCTCAGGATCTTCAATCTCTGCTGCCAGGCCGGATAAATATGCTTTTTCCAACACATCGTTGCTGACAATGTACAGATCCGGTGCCCCTTCGCCCATAAGCTGTGCATCATGGATCTGCTCCAGATACTGGAGTCCGGATACCAGCACAGGAGTCACACGCACATTATTTTCCTCATAATAGTGCAGTGCTTCTGCCGCCAGATAGTCACTTAAAGCATCATCCGTATACCAGATCACGATATTTTCTCTTCGGTCAAATAAACCGTCCGTTTCTCTTGCCCTGCCTTCCGCCGTCCCCATGGAAGCAGCCCATAGGGTCATAAGCATAATAAGCAAAACCGCATAAATTCTCTTTATCATATTGGTTCCTTTTAGTTTTTTTCCTATTTTTCCTGTTTCTACCGTATTTTATACGAGAATTTCTTTTTTAGAGGCATTCCCGTAAAATTTTCATCATGGCATCTACATGTTCTTTGCTGATCACAAGAGGCGGAAGGAAACGGAGGATATTAGAACCGGCATTGATCAGGATCAATCCTTTATCCATAGCCTTTTGAATGATGCCGGCCACGGGACCATCAAATTCCAGTCCCTGCATCAGACCTGCACCCCTTCTGTCTTTTATATTTTTCTGTTCTGCTGCCAGCTTATCCAATTCTTCCTCCAGATAAGCGGATACGGTTCTCACATTTTCCAATATGTGATCTTTTTCAAAAATTTCCAGTACCTTGCAGATGGCAGCACATGCCAGGGGGTTGCCGCCGTAAGTAGTGCCGTGGTCTCCTGCCACCAGGGAATTGCTGCCTGCTTTCTCATTCAGCAGGAAGGCACCTACGGGCACGCCACAGCCAAGGGCCTTTGCCGCCGTCAGGATATCGGGCTTGATACCGTATTTCTGCCATGCAAAATAATAGCCGGTCCTGCCCATGCCGCACTGGATCTCATCTAAGATCAGAAGCATATCTCTTTCATCACACAACGCCCGTACCCCTTCTAAAAATTCTTTGGAAGCGGGATAAATGCCTCCTTCTCCCTGCACGGTCTCTAATATGATGGCACAGGTCTTATCCGTGATCTGCGCCTTTACGCTTTCTAAATCATTTAACTTTGCCCATTTGATATTGCCGATCATAGGCTCGAAAGCTTCTCTGTAATGGGGATTTCCCGTAACGGACAAAGCACCCATGGTCCTGCCGTGGAAGGAATGCTCCATGGCAATGATCTCATGATCCGTCTTCCCGTCCTTATTGTAGGCATATTTTCTGGCCGCCTTAATGGCACCTTCAATGGCTTCCGCACCGGAATTGGTAAAGAACACCCGGTCCATGCCGGAAATCTCTTTTAATTTCTTTGCAGCCTCTATGGCAGGCTGATTGTAAAAATAATTGGATGTATGGATCAGCTTATCGATCTGTGCCTTTAAGGCATCGTTGTACTCCTTGTTGCCATAGCCCAAGGCAAAAACCGCAATGCCGGAACAAAAGTCCAGATATTCTTTGCCATCCATATCATAGAGATTGACACCCTGTCCTTTTTCCAAAACCAGTTGATACCGGTTATAGGTATGTAAGAGGGCTTTCTCTGCTTCTTCTATACAGGATTTCATTTCTTCGCTCATGATATTATCTCCCTAACAAAACTGCTTTCTTGCTTCATCTTGGCTGTTTCCCTGCCTTATTTCAGTCCTCATCCTGGCAGAACTGATCCCGTTTTCCACCTGTTGCCAGATTGTCGTCATCGGATATGATAGCAGTTCCGATACCGTGTTTGGTAAAGATCTCCAACAGCAGACAGTGAGGCACTCTGCCATCTAAGATATGCACTCTGCCCACACCGCTTCTGATGGCGGAAGTGCAGTTATTTAACTTAGGCAGCATGCCGCCGCCGATGAGACCCTCTCCGATCAATTCCTCCGCTTCCGTGGTGGTCAATCTGGATATAAAGCTGTTCTTATCGTTAATATCCTTGTATAAGCCTTCAATATCCGTTAAGAATACCAGCTTGTCGGCTCCTACCGCCTTGGCAATGGCGCAGGCAGCATCATCCGCATTGATATTGTAGGTATCGAAGGAATCATCCAATCCGATGGGTGCCACAATAGGAAGAAAATCATTTTCCAGCATATCATACAGGATCTGTGCATCCACCTCTTTGATATTACCTACATAACCGATATCCTGTCCGTCAGAATATTTCTTGTCTACTTTCAGCATGCCGCCGTCCTTGCCGCTGATGCCGATGGCTTTTACGCCCAACTCTTCTACCATGGTCACCAGGCTTTTATTCACTCTGCCAAGTACCATTTCCGCAATTTCCATAGTCTCCTCATCGGTGACACGAAGGCCGTTTACAAACTGGGGTTCCTTTCCCACTTTGCCTACCCAGCTGCTGATGGCTTTGCCGCCGCCGTGTACGATAATGGGCTTAAAACCTACCAGCTTTAACAAGGTCACATCCTTGATCACATTTTTTTGCAGGGCCTCGTCGGTCATAACGCTGCCGCCGTATTTTACCACAATGATCTTGCGGTTAAACCGCTGAATATAGGGAAGGGCTTCGATCAGCACCTCCGCTTTCTTCATGGTTTCTTCCATCTCTACCTGACTTAATCCTCGCTGCTTCATCCTAACTCCTCTTTTCTGTATTTACTGCTTTTAGCTCTCAACTGTTAAAGGCTTCTATATTTTCCTGATTTAAAACAAAATCATAATAATTCAGATCTTCCCGCTTTGTCCAGCCGATCTGTTTCCAAAAGGCATTGCCAATGTCATTTGCCGTAAAGGCAATGAGGGATACTTTATTGATCTTTTCTTTTTTTAACGCCTCCATGGCAAAGACTACCATGGCCTTGCCGATGCCTTTTAAGCGGTATTCCGGGGCAACACACACATGATACAAGCAGCCTCTTCTGCCGTCATGGCCGCAGAGAATGGCTCCCACGATCTTACCGTCCTCTTCCGCCACCACGCTGATGCCGGGGTTCCTTTGTAGGAAACGCTCCACTCCTTCTTTCGAATCGTCTATGCTGCGGAGGGCAAAGCCCTTTATACTGCACCAAAGTTCGTATACCTTATCGTAATCCTCCATCTTCATTGCACGAATCATTGTCTTTCTCCTTATGTGCATCTACTACATCTGATGCCGCACGATCCCGTACTCATCATCCAACTGGTAATAAGGACAGGAAGTAAAACCGCCTCTTAAAAAGCGGCTCATCTCATCCTCATCCAGATCGCAGTCGCAAAAATAGCACTCGTCATACTCGTCATAAATATAATTGACACATGTGTCACATATATCGGCCATCTTTTTCTATGCTCCTTATCCTTCCCCGGGCTTTCAGGGTTTTATGCTCCGATCATGCTTTAAGGGAACATGGGAATCAGATCCAGCCCTTCCTCTTCCGGGAAGCCAAACATCAGATTCATGTTTTGGACTGCCTGTCCTGCCGCGCCCTTTACCAGGTTATCAATGGCTCCCAACAGGATCGCTCTGCCTGTGCGCTCATCGATGCAGAAACCGATGTCCACATAGTTACTGCCTTCCACCCATTTGGTCTCGGGATAAACCCCTTTCTCCAGGATGCGGATGAATTTTTCTTTTCCGTAATATTTATCATAGGCCGCCCGCAGGTCTTCATAGGTAGGCAGGCTGCCGTCTGCTTTTTTCTTTAACAGGGCATATTCCGTAGCAAGAATTCCCCTATTCATGGGAACTAAGTGAGGGGTAAAGCTGATAGTCAGCTCCTCTCCTGCCGCATAGCCTAACTGTTCCTCGATCTCCGGCGTATGGCGGTGGGATGCAATGCCGTAGGCCTTGATATTCTCATTGACTTCACAGAAAAGATTAGGCACCTTTGCTCCTCTGCCCGCACCGGAAGTACCGGACTTGGCATCTACGATCAGGCTGTGAGAATCGATCAGGCCTTCCTTTATCAAAGGATAAGCAGTCAAAATGGAACAGGTGGTATAACAGCCGGGATTGGCAACAAGCCTTGCCTGTTTCACCGCTTCCCTGTTGATCTCACAAAGACCGTATACCGCTTCTTCTATGTAAGAAGGGGATGCATGCTTGATCCCATACCACTTCTCATATACAGACACATCCTTAATGCGGAAATCCGCGCTCAAATCTATGATCTTGGTTCTCTTTAAGATCTCTTCATTTATTAAGGAAGCGCACAGCCCCTGAGGCGTTGCCGTAAAGATCACATCCGCCTCTTTTGACAACTCTTCCATGTTGTCATCCAGACATGACGCATCCACGATCCGAAACAGATTGCCGTAAACAGCGGAAAATTTCTGATCGATATAGCTTTTTGAACCGTACCAGACGATCTTTGCCTCCCTGTGTCGGGACAACAGCCTTACCAGCTCTCCTCCCGCATATCCTGTGGCTCCGATGATTCCTACTTTGACCATGTCTTTCCTCCTCAGCTAACACTCACTCTACATCATACTTGAAACCATAGGGAAATTCAAGGTTTATTACAAAATGCCCCTATGACCCTTCATGTTTGAAGATTATAATGCTATTTTGCATATTATGCAAGTATTTTTTATTTTATGCACTATTTTTATGAATATTTATAATAATATGCAATATTTTTGTGTTGCAATCCCAAACGGAATGATGTATAGTATTGGAAGATGCACTAAAATATACATAAAATGGAGGCTTTACCATGAAAGAAAAAGTAATTCTTGCTTATTCCGGCGGACTGGATACTACCGCCATTATCCCTTGGTTAAAGGAAAATTACGATTATGATGTGATCTGCGTATGTGCAGACTGCGGACAAGGAAACGAATTAGACGGCCTGGAAGAAAGAGCCAAGGCATCCGGCGCAGAAAAGCTCTATATCGAAGATCTGACCGATGTATTTTGTGAGGAATTTATCCTGCCTTGTGTACAGGCTCATGCCGTATACGAAAACAAATATCTGTTGGGCACCTCTATGGCTCGCCCTGCCATTGCAAAACGCCTGGTAGAAATTGCCAGAAAAGAAGGAGCAACGGCTATCTGCCATGGTGCAACAGGAAAGGGAAATGACCAGATCCGTTTTGAGCTGGGCATCAAGGCACTGGCTCCCGATCTTCGGATCATTGCAGCCTGGAGAGATCCCAAGTGGACTATGAATTCCCGCGAGGAAGAGATCGAGTACTGCCGTGCACACGGTATCGACCTGCCCTTCTCCGCTGACAGCTCTTACAGCCGTGACCGCAACCTGTGGCACATCAGCCATGAGGGTCTGGAATTGGAGGATCCCGGAAACGAGCCTAACTTCGATCACCTTTTGGTACTGGGAACCACTCCCGAGAAAGCACCGGATGAAGGGGAATATGTGACCATGACCTTTGAAAAGGGCGTTCCCACATCCGTAAACGGCAAGAAAATGAAGCTTTCTGATATTATAAAGGAATTAAACAGATTGGGCGGCAAGCACGGCATCGGCATTGTGGATATCGTAGAAAACCGTGTGGTAGGCATGAAGTCCAGAGGCGTCTATGAGACTCCCGGCGGTACTATCCTCTACGAAGCACATCAGCAGCTTGAGGAGCTGATCTTAGACCGTGAGACCACTGCTTTGAAGTTAAATATGGGCAACCAGTTTGCACAGATCGTATACGAAGGAAAATGGTTCACTCCCATCAGAGAGGCTGTACAGGCATTTATTGAGTCCACCCAGCAGTATGTGACCGGCGAAGTGAAATTCAAGCTTTACAAGGGCAATATCATCAAGGCTGGCACCACAAGCCCTTACTCCTTATACAATGAGAGCATTGCTTCCTTTACCACCGGTGATCTGTACGATCATCACGATGCAGAAGGTTTTATCAATCTGTTTGGTCTGGCAAGCAAGGTTCGTGGTATGAAGAAACAGGAAATCGAAGGAAAATAAAGAAAGGGAAATGATATGGATGCAATGCTTTCCGTAACCATTTACGCAGCAGGTATTAATTTACTGGGTTTTCTGGTCATGGGTATTGACAAATACAAAGCAAAAAAGAAAACCTTCCGGATCCCGGAAGCCATTCTCTTTACCGTTGCGTTATTTGGGGGAAGCATTGGCACCACCCTTGGCATGTTTCTTTTCCGCCATAAGACCAGGCATTGGTATTTCCTGTATGGCATGCCTTTGATCCTGGCTGTTCAGTTGGCGGTCATCTACTTTTTATCTCAATCGTCTTTGGAGTTTATGTTTTTATAAAGTGGATTGAAAGTGTAGAAACGATAGGAATTTAATATTAACAAAACGATACCGATCGTTCCTGAGTGAAAACATGGAACTTTTCGGCCATCCTCTTGATAGGTTATTGGGTTCGGACGCAACCGGCGTATATGCGCCATCCGGGCGCAATACGCCTTGATCCCACATCCGTGTGGGATCATTGCTGGTAATAATAAGAGGATGGGAAAAGTTCACTTGTTTTCACAAAGGTCTCGATCGGTATTCGTTTTGTTGGCAGAATGCTGTCGGTTCTATTTTAATATACAGTGTTTTATTTGTTGATGTATGGATAGATTGTTGTTATATAAGAAATAAAATTATATCCACAGTGAGCTATTATACAACAAAATATGGAATTGGTTTTTATATAAAGTAAGCCCAATATAACACCGCACACAAACGCTGATAATGTCTGTACCATGTTAAAATGCAGGAGTGCAAAAAGCAAGGAAGAAAACAGCAATGCCGTTATAGCTCCATAGGTATTTTTCAAACCTCCTAAAACAAAGCCCCGCATAAGAATTTCTTCAATAATAGGCGCAATGATACATACTTGCAGCAAACTTGTGACAGGTGATTGTATTAAGCTTTGAATGGTTTCCTGATAATCTTGTTCACTTTGCGGAAAAACACTTTCAAATATGGGGTCTAAACAATTATCTAAAAGCAGAAAAAACAAAACAGAACAACCAATAGCCCCCAAAATACCAATTAGAGTTACATTGGATAAAAACTGTACTTGATACCCTGCTCTTTTTAGTAAAGCAATAAATCCACATACGCATATTATTATAGCTATAATGTTGAGCCAATCTGAATATTTAGGAAAATATTTCCTCCAAATTACTACATCCAAAAGTGTATAAAAAAGCATAATCCCAAAGTATATTAATACCCACAAAATCGCCCTGCCGATTTTTAATTTATCCATTATCATATCTTAGCATTCTCCAATACCGACTTACTTAATAATGTGTGCTGTGATAATCGTATAACTATATGCGTTGATAGTAATTCATATCTTTCTATCAGCAAAACGAATACCTATCGTGACTTTTATGAAAAGATGTGAACTTTTCCCATCCTCTTATCTCCCCTCAGCAATGATCCCACATGGATGTGGGATCAAGGCGTGTAGCGCCCGGACGGCGCATATACGCCGGTTGCGTCCAAACTCAATAACCTATATAGAGGATGGGTAAAAAGTTCCATATTTTCATTTAGGAACGATCGGTATTCGTTTTGTTGACAGAATGCTATTGGCTCTATTTTAATCCGTTTTTAAGAGATGTTTTCATGATTTTTGTAGTGGACAAGCGCTGTTTTATAGATTTCGTCCTTGATATTGTACAGTTACAACATAGACTATTTTACAGTTTTCATCAATGCGAAAGATGACAATATAATTATCTATTAGCAATTGTCGATAATCTCTTTCAGCATATCTACCCTCATTACGGTCTTGGTGGGATTGCGGAAATGTACCCAAATTCAAAATGGCCTTTTTAATTCTATCCACTTGCCCTTTTGCATTTTCAGGAGACAGTTTTTCATTTGCGATATATTCGTAAATGCTGTTTAAGTCCCGTATTGCTTTAGGGTTGATCTTTACTTTGTATTTATCCAAAATGTTTTTTCTCCAATTCTGCAAAAACGGCATCTGCATCTACTGCTTCAGCTCCGTTTAATATTTCCTGTTCGGATTCATAAATAGCTTGATCGATGCGATTGATTCTTGCAAATTTATCATATAACTCGCTGCTCATTACAACTAAGTCACTATATCCGTTTTTTGTAATAAAAATAGGCTCTTGTTCTTTATGTGCAATATTGGAAATCTCTGTTGTATTGCGCAAATCTTTAATTGGCATGATAAGAGGCATAATTCTCCGCTCCTTTCTCTCGTCATAATTATAGCATAATTATGTGCCGGGAACAAGGAAAATATTCAACTGCTTTCGATGATGTTTTACTCAAAAAAAGAAATGTAAAAAATTTGATGTCAACAAAACGAATACCGATCGCTCCATATTTTCATTTAGGAACGATCGGTATTCGTTTTGTTGATACTAAAAAATATATATTACCCTTTTACTCTTTACACCGCAATTATGACACCGCCGTCATTTGCATACATACTGCTTACTCCGGCAGTATTCAATATGGTGATCTTTTCAAACAATCCCGTTTTTTCCAGTATATCCTTTACATAATCCGCTCTTGCAGGCGCATTGCAATGGGAGATCATCAAAGACTTGCCCGGTGTTTCTGCTTTTTCCACTACAACACATTCGGCCATCTTGGCAAGGGCCTTTTTGATTCCGATCTTTTGACTCAATTGAATTATGACACCCTCGTCAGTTGCTCCCATCACCGGTTTAATGTTCAATGTGGAGGCCACAATGGCTTTCACAGCAGAAAGTCTGCCGTTTTTACGCAAGGTCTCCAAATTATCCAGTACAAAATAGGTGTTGATGGACAGCTTATACTCTTCTGTCTTTACTACGATCTCCTCAAAGCCTAAGCCCTGCTCTGCCAGCTCATGAATCTTAAGCCCCACCAGGGTTTCTCCGATAGAAGCGGAACAGGAATCAAAAATATGGATCTTGGCTGTATCGTTGGTTTCATAATACATATTAACGGCAGTTTTGGCACTGTTATAGCTTCCGCTCAGGTTCCCGGAAAGAGTTACGATATAGACCTCGTCATAGCCCTCAAAAAGCTTGATATATTCCTCCGGTGAAGGACATGCTGACTTAGGGCAGGAAGGACATTCCGCCACTCTTTTCAAGAACTCCTTCTGGTCAAAAGTCTCATCATCTATCTGATGCCAGTCTCCTACCTGAAGGCTTAGAGGTGCATGGCAAAATACCGGATTTTCTTCCATTTCCTTTGTAAATTCTCCACAACTGTCAATAATAATTCTATACATATATTTAGTCCTCAATATTTCACAATGTAGTTTTAATTACTACATATAATAGCACAAATAAACTTGTTTGAAAAGGCATAAACCACATTTTTCTTTAAAAAAGTAATGAATTATGCTAGACTAAAGCAGGTGAGACAATTATGATCGCATTGGAAATTAAGACCATTAAAGAATTTATGAATCATCTCTTAAACGGAGAAGCTTTTGACAGCTTTTATCTGGAAGAGGCCTCTATTACTACCTACAATACTTTTTTGATCGATGGCCATACGGTGGATGCCTTCTTTGCTGGAACCGATGTAAACGGCACTCCCATGGAAAAGCCCGGTCCTTTTTCCACCTGGAAACAGATCAGGCCCATCTGCTTTTCCCTGATGAAAGGAAACCGCTCTCCTGTGGCATTTAAGCTGGTGCTGCATGCCGGAGAACGGTATATGGAACGATTACGGCATAATCCGGCAGCGTCGGCAAATATCAGTCATATCAAGACGCTGGCAGTCAATATCCGCTTTGAAAACCAGCACCTAAAATGCATCACCGGTACTGCCTATGATACTTTCCTGCCGGATAAGACAATCGACAATATATGGGATGAAGACTTTGTTTCTTCTCTTTCCGCCCTTGGCATCCGTTTTGAACTGGTATGATCCGTATTTCCTTCCGGACCACTGCCAGATCACTTTCTGATCCTGGGCTTGGAAACCAGAGATACCAGATAGGCAAAGATCAAGGCTGCGGCACAGCCTGCGGCTCCCGATTTAAAGCCCCCTAAGAACAGACCGATAAAACCATTTTCGTCTACCGCTTCTTTCACACCCTTCATGAGCACATTGCCAAAGCCCAAAAGGGGCACACTGGCTCCTGCGCCGGCAAATTCTACAAAAGGCTCGTACCAGCCAAAGAAGCTGATGACGGCTCCCAGACAAACCAGTAAGACCATGATCCTTCCGGGAAGCATTTTGGTTTTTTCCATTAAGATCTGTGCCAGGGCACAGATCACTCCCCCAACTAAAAAAGCAATAACATACTGCATCATAAAACTCCTCTTTCTATTAAGATTCTGTTCTAGGATGCCCAGGATATGGTTAATTATACAACAAAACCGGCGCATCCTTTTGGGAATGCGCCGGTCAAGATTTTCAATTATTTTAAATATGCAATGACTTCTACTTCACAAAGTACATTTTTAGGTAGTGTCTTAACAGCTACACAGCTTCTTGCAGGCGGTGTATCGGTAAAATACTTTGCATAAACTTCATTAAAAGCAGCGAAATCATTCATATCTGCCAAGAAGCAGCCGGATTTTACCACATTCTGATAGGACACGCCGGCTTCTGTTAGCAGCGCTCCAACATTTTTCATAACCTGCTCAGCCTGTACGGTAATATCTCCTGTCGCCAGTTCTCCTGTTTCCGGAATGATCGGAATCTGTCCTGACGCAAAAAGAAAATCTCCGGCAATAATCCCCTGTGAATAAGGACCGATGGCAGCCGGTGCCTTGTCTGTACTGATTTTTTGTAACATACTGTGTCCCTCCATTTTTATAAAAACTTTTCATTCTTACCGCGATCATACAAACAGCCTATTTCAGTCTTCCTCAAATCTGACTGTGACATAGAACCCCCGGTCATTTTCTACAATATCCGTAATAACCCCTTCTTTTGCTTTAAGCCTCTCCCTGAAAGGAATATTGCCCGACATGGCAAGGGAAGGATTGATGGTATAATAATAGCTGCTGGGCAAAACACCTTCGGTCACAGTAACTTTGTCTCCTGTATGCAAAAATCCATCCCGCTCCATTTTAAATGCCATTTCCCGCATTTATGACACTTCCTTATTTTCCTGTTCTTTGGCTAAAATATTGGCCGCTACTTCTTTTGCGGCATTTTCCGCTTCCTGCTTTTCCTTTTCCCGTTCTTCTTTTATACGGGGCAATTCCTCTTCTTCCAACATTTGGGTAAACACTTCCACAATATGGGGATCAAACTGCGTACCTGCACAACGGCGCAATTCCTTAATGGCATCCTCTTCCGGCATGGCCTGATGATAAGGCCTGTTATGTACCATAACATCATGGGAATCCACTGCGGAAATGATCCTTGCAAGCAGCGGGATATCTTCTCCTCTCAACCGGTTGGGATAGCCGGTTCCATCCCACTTTTCATGGTGGGACAAGATACACTCGGCAATATCTCCCAATTCTGGCGAAGATTTTGCAATACGATAACCCTTAATGGTATGTTGCTGCATGATCTTAAATTCTTCATCATTCAACTTGCCCTTCTTTACAAGGACATGATGCGGAATAGCCACTTTGCCAATATCGTGAAGAACTGCCAGAAGTTCCAACTTACCAATATCGGAATCGGAAAGATTCAGGCGTTTGCCAAGACGAGCCGCCATCTCCCTGGTACGCTCCACATGTTCTTCTGTCTCATAATCGCTTTCACTTAAGGTCTGTCTTAAGGAGTCTACCAAAGAACTGCTTGCAGAGTTATCCCTGAGCATCTTCTTATTCTGCATACTGGTACGGGCATCGGAAAGAATCCGTTCCATGGTCACATCTTCCCGCTCTTTTACTGCAATACCATACTCAATATGAACGGGATTTTCCTCTCCGAATAAAGACTCCGCATCCTGTTTGATCTTTTCAAAAATATCGGCTGCATCTTCATGGGATTTTCCCTCTAAAACAGCTAACAGATCTCCATTATCCAGTTTTGCGGCATAAGTTTCTTCGCCAACATTGATACGGATCAACCGGGCGAGCTGTTTCATGAGCGCATCCCCATATTCCGTTCCAAACTGATCGTTTATATTTCTCAGGCCGTTGATATTGCATACCACAAGAGCCACCGGCCAATACCTGCTGTCATTCCATTGGGGCACCTGATTCAAATATGCCTGCTTATTATAAAAACCGGTCAAAGGATCATACATAATAGACCGCTCTAACTCGAAGAAAGTATTCCGCATGGAAGTAATATCATTAAAAACAAATATCTTTCCGATGCTGCGCCCTTTGGAATCTTTCATACACTTGAATTTACACTGATAAATATGGGAATCTTTTCCGATTTTGGCAGCCCATTCAAAATCTTGGTCTTGCTCTAAATTGCGGAACCCCTTAAATTTACCTTCAGCAAGAAAAGCGTCCATGGTCAGGACGCCTATTTCAAAACGGGTATTGGGCATTACAGTAAGGATATCCTTACTGTAATCTGTAAGAAATCCTTCATAGTCGAACAATACAACCGGTTCGCTTAAATAATTCAAGATCATCCTTTTGGTCAGACTTAAGGTAACCATGGGAAGATAATGAAATGTATTGTAATACATTAAAATCCCCACCACGCAATACAAGGCGGGAGAAATATCTACCGGGATTACCTCCATCATATTCAGGTTGATCACATTGACAAAAGCCGCTACCACTATACCTGCTATGAGGATATAGTAGCGTTTCCAATAAACCTTTGGAATCTCCCTGCACTTTAATACCAACAGGAGAATGGAGGCAGCTACCACTGCCACAACATAAATATTGTGCAGAATATAAGGCATCTTCGGCACATAGGTCAATACAAAATCTTCTCCAAAGGAAACCGTATTGTATCCCAACGCAATTTCATAGTAGGGATTGATCAACATAAAAGCAATATCCACTACCCCATATGCAATGGTCCCCAAAAACATGGGTCTTGCCAGTTTATCCCGCCATCCGATAAATTCCAGAATGTAATCCAGGAACAACAACACCATAATATCCATGGTAATAAAGGAAAGGCTTAGGGCAATAGACTTTACAAAATAAGAAGCGCCATTGATCTGAAAGGAATAAAATACGACCAGCAAAAAAGTGGCAAGCATTACCTTGCCAATTTTTGTACCGATCACGGTATTTCTTTTATAAGCTTTCAGTAGGATCAATGCCGCTATCAGAGCGACCAGATAATACAATACCAGTATTTCCTGCATTGCCGCTTCCTTTCTAACGATGTTCCGCCAATTCCTGTGCCTGGCGGCTAAGCCTTTCTACAATATCGCCAACCTCTTTTACAATCCTTG
Organism: Lachnospiraceae bacterium; assembly: GCA_022510725.1. Classification (GTDB taxonomy): domain Bacteria; phylum Bacillota; class Clostridia; order Lachnospirales; family Lachnospiraceae; genus UBA2882. Next base: position 321,161 of record JAFLSW010000001.1, on the reverse strand, counting down.
TATTCTCATTGCTGCTTGCATAGGTCTCATTTGCATGAGCGGAAACTTCTTCCGTAATAGCGGAAATATTCTGAACGCTTTCCACAATGCCTTCATTTGCCACTGCTAACAGTTTTACGATCTGGCTCAGTTCGTGAGCATTCGCTGTAATAGAAGTCACCTTATCTGCAATGACTGTAAAGCTTTCCTCTGTACTCATTGCGCTTCCGGTCTGCTCGTTATTTGCGTCTACCAGCGTGTTGATAGCACCGATGACACTTTCCAATTTATTAGAGATATTCTGGATCAGAGTTTCAATATTTTCAGTCGCATCCTGGGTCTGACCTGCCAGAGAAGAAATTTCTGATGCCACAACCGCAAAGCCTCTTCCGGCCTCGCCGGCTCTTGCCGCCTCAATGCTGGCATTTAAAGAAAGCAAAGAGGTCTGATCTGCTACATTATTGATCAATTCTACAATGGAGTGCATCTGCTGGGTGTATTCATCCAACTTGGAAAGCTCTTCTGCCACTCTGTTGCTGTATCTTTCGGTTGTTTTCACCTGATCCAACATAGTCCGAAGCGTGGCATTTCCCTGGGAAATAGCATCTCTTGTTTCATCCACATTATGAACAATAGTAGAAGTTGCCTTCTCTACTTTATGAATGTGGTTCTGGATCTCTTCTGTTTTAGTCAGCTGAGACTGGACGGATTCTGCAGTTTCCGCACTTCCCTGTGTCACCTCTTCCATGGCACTTAAGCTCTTAGAAGCGGAATCGCCCAGATTTTCCATATGATTCTTAACATCAAAAATACCCTGCGTAATATTGCCTGACAAAGTAACAATACTGTTTAACAGCATGGCTGTCTGCTCTTTCTGGGCTTCCACCTGAGCCAATTTGTCTGCATTGCCGGCCTGTGCGGATTTATTCAGGATGATGGCATAAGCGCCGACAAATACCATGATCAATACCTGGATCTCAGCCGTTGCCGTATCTTCCGGTGTCATTCCTCTTGTTACAGCAATATAGATCACCTGTATCAGATTTAAAAGTGTGGCTGCTATACTGGACAACAGGGAAACCTGTACCGAGTTGTACATGGTAACAGCAAGCAGCATGGGCATAGCATATACAAATGTAAGCTTGTTTGTAGTGGTGTACAATGCAAATGTATACATAACGGCAAAACCGGGAATCAAAACGACCCTAAAATATCTGGAATCCGGTTTTGTCTTGATCAAGACTATCAAAATAACGGCCGGGATCCAAACTGTGGCGGAAAAAGCAAGAAAATATCCTATTGTCCTGCTGCCTTTTACCACTTCCAGAATATAAGCCAGCCATATGGTAATGACCTCTATCATGTAGCAGAGAAATACCGTCCTATTGACCCGCTCCAACTCACTCATATATGCTTTTTTTGTTTTACCCATAGCTGACTTCCTCCATAAGAATCAAAATAAACTTATTTATCTACAAAATTATATCATATTCCTTTTATCTTGTAAACGAATAGAGGAACGCACATGTCCAAAGCGCTACCAGAAGAAAGCCGGCAAGAAAGGCCCAATAGAGAACATACATGGCTGCAAATGTAAATTTAAAAACCTTTCCCACACGATTATCTTTTGCCCAATAGACTTTATTGCTCTTTGCCATATAGAGCAGTGGGATGGGTTCATTTATCTTGTAATCCATGAACTTTTGGGAAGTGGAGAGCAGCCTCTGCCTGCACTCAGCACCATTTAGCCTATATGCTACTTCCATATGATAATAAGAGCCTATTCCGGTATCGATCTTCCTGCTGCTTATTTTGGTCCCTATTAATTTCTGCCCCTTCACTTTCCTTATCTTATCTCTAACTGTTACATAAATGCACACCAAAGACAATATTCCTATGATAAGACCGGCTATACATAAAAAGAAAAAGACATACATCATCCTATTCCTCCTTTACCAATGTATACCCACATAGTACCAACCACCGTTAAACTGCTGATTTACTACCATATACGAAACAAGATGAGGCTTGGTATGCAGATTCCCATCCAATATGTACAAATATCCGGAGGATTCATCCAACAGACCCGGATCGGTTTGAAAATAGATCCCCGTCATATCTCCATTGGATATGAAAGAAACAGATTTATCAAAAGGCAGCGTTTTTTGGTCCGTATCACGAAATTCTATCTGACCGCCTTCCCCCACTCTTCTGTCGTTGTTTATGACATACTCTATATAGGCCTCCCTCTTTTTCTCATAAAATTTGTAATTATAGAAGCGTAACCGACTTTCACTAAAAAGAAGAAAGGTCAATACCACACTCCAGAAGCAGACTAACAGTGGACAGACCGCTTTTACTATTTTTTGATTCACACAGCCTGAAATGGCATAAACCAAAGAAGCGATAAAAGAGATTCCCATTATAATAAATAAAAGCAATGTATAAGGAGCATAAATGAACAGACCCAAAGCGTCATAAAGCACCCATGAAAAAGCCCGGCTTAACATGAACACAACTGAAACAAGGATCGATTGGATCATCATAGTCTTAAATATGGTCTTTTGCTTTTCGCTCATATGTATTTTGCTCCTTTTCCATTTTATCTCCTACATATTAGGCATCATCATCAATTCCCAATGCTCATCAATTTTATAATACGGGAAATCATCTTCTGCCTGTTCTACATACTGCACACCGCCATGGTAATCTTCCGGAAACTGATAAAAATCAAACATGACCTCACCATCGCCGTAAGTCACGATGCTATAGATTAAGTCCAGATTTTTTAAATTGATCAGATGTTCATAAAACTCCTGATCCTCTGCTGCTTTATCCGCTATTTTTTGATTATTGGTATAATAATAGTCATCAATCCTTACTGTTTTAATCCCATTTTTCTCATAATTTGGATTTGTTTTCCCAACATATATCCATGATATTTCTTCCATGCCCTGCATGATCCTTGCCACATATTCAAAGTCCTCCTGATTGTCCCGCAAAAAGTCCATGTACTCTTCATTTGTCCGCTCATTATTTCTCTTTTTTCTCATCTCGTTTTCTATCGTAAATTGCGCAGAAGCAACAACTGCCCAAAGCACAAATCCTACGATGATCACTCCAAAAAGTACAGCCAATAACCGAATCAGTTTTTTCTTCATATTCTTTCCTCCTATTTATCAGACATCATGAAATGCTTTTCAAGCCTTTCTATTCATAATACGAATAAACTGATAAATATTTATGGAAAAAATATTCAACACGATCATGATAAGGACAATCTTAGTGCCCTATGATATTATCCGCAAAAGGCGCAGAATCACAATAAGAAATGAGATAGCAGTTTTCCATATCCTCCGGTATGGTCATTTCATCCATAAACCTTGCATAAGGATCATAGCTGTCTTTAGATAGACTAAGAGGGGTAACGGTAAAATATTCCAAAGGAAAGGTTCCCGTTTCTTCATACGCTTCTTCAAGGGCCTTTTCTATGACGCCTTTCTCTTCCGCCTTTACGATTATCAAGGTCAACAGGTCTACATGATTGCCTGTGCCGCTGGAATTTCCTACAAAAGTATAATGGTCCAACAGCTCTGTGTCAGAAGCGTCCATGATACCCATAAGGGCCTTTTCCTGTTTATCCGCGGCATGTTGATTTACAAATATGCCCAGGATCTCATATCCTGCAAACAGCAATATTACTGCTATGACAATACCCAAAAATGTGATTGCTGTAATTTTCAAAGCTTTCATAAAGAATACACCTCTGATCATTTCTGTTCCGATGAAATCTTTTCCGCATCCAGCTTCCTCTTCCAGAATTCATCACTTTCCTTGGGAAAAACAAATGGTGTGGGCTGTAAAAAAGCCTTGATAAATTCTACATGTATGCCGGTCTTTGTGCCCAGATCTTCAAACACCACTTTAAAGGTGGGCTTGGGAGAATTTTGCAGACTCCGTATGCTGTTTTTAAATTCCAAAAATGTAATGAGAAAATGATCCTCGTTTTCTTCCCAGGTATAAGAAAATTTATCATAGACATTATCGTGCTTTATATACTCTCTGCAAAGATCGATTGCATAGTGGCTTTCATAATAAAACTCCATAATTTTTCTCTCCTTATGATCCCGTTTTCATGGCAGGGATACCGTAACGGTTTTTACTGTCCATCCATCCGCATTCTCATCCTGCCCCGTATAGTAGCTGATCTCGATCCGGTCATCATCTAAAAATGTGACATCTTTTACCGCATGTTTACCTACTGCCACAGGCGGAAAATCGTCTATGATCTCTTTATATCCCTTTTCTTCATCATAAATATCCTCAATGATGATCTTCATCTGTCCATCCATGAATCCTGCATGTACCGCCACTTTCCCGTTGGCAGCAAGCACATCATCGATTGCAGGGGACACCTGACCTGTTCTGCCGTTTACAAATACGGACTGGTGCCAGTCCCCTTTTCCGTAAACGATCTCAATCGTGTCCTGATCGATGACGCTGACTACAGGTTCGTAACCGGTTTCAAATGCATCCGAATATAATTCATTTCCCCCATCATCCTTCACAACCAGGACAGAGTTTTCTCCCTCCCGGGACATACTGTATGTAAGGGTTCCGAGTTCCCGGCTGACTTTACCGCTTTTTAATGTTTTTATATCCGGCATTTGGGTATCATTCGTATTGGTAAAAAACTCATATTCTCCATCATTGAAAGTCATACCGTCAATATAGATATCACCATTATCATAGATTATGATATTGCACCATGCAACATGAGGCGGCCATACAGCCTCCCATAATCGCCCATTTTCAATATCCTGTCCATTTATCCTGCCTAACACAATGGCATCTTCAAATAAAGGTTCATATCTGTCGCCTAAAAGATCCCGGATCTGCTGCAGCTCCTGCGCCGAAAAAATTTCACGTACATCTGTACAATTTGTATACTCCGGCTCCCCCTGAATATAGCTGCCTTCTGCTGTGGCAATTCCGCCGGAGCCAAACCACAGCCTTATTTTTTGGCCATGGGTAATTTGGATCTCATCCGGATAAAAGTGGAAGTATACGCCTAAATCTTCCTCATTTTCTTCATTGTCCAAGAAATCCAATGCTCCCTCATCATATAATACTGCTGTATTTTCATCTAAGAATGTAGCCGTTCCGCTTAAATGCCCCGGATGGGTGGTGTAAATTACATACACTACTACATCAAAGGATTCGCCTTCTTTCCAGTTTGTGATATGGATTTCTGCATCTTCATAGGATGCCACATCTGTACGATGCCATTCTCCTTCATAACTGCCAAGCGCTTCATCTGAATTTCCGGGAATCTCATTGTCAGATACCGCTACCTGTTCTTCTATTTCCGACTGCACCTCGGTTTCCTGCCGACAGCCTGTCAACAATAAAGTGATCGATAAAATAAATATGAATGCTTTTCCTTTCATGACGCTTTTCTCCTATTTTAGATGCAACTACAATCCCTATTCCTTGTGCCTACTGCCTTTCTTCCGCAAATTCTTTCATATATCGGTCTAATTTTTTCTCATATTTCCTCATATAAAGTCCGTAGATCATATCCCACTTCAATGTAACAATACTGAATAATCCCCAGACTCCCCAAATGATCGACATATTGCCAAGGGTTTTCAGCACTTTGACTTTTGCTTTCCGATACTGTATTTTACTCAGCTTGATCAAATCTGCCCGGTATTCCTCCCGGAGCAGTCGAATCGTATCCAGGTATTTTTCTGCATCCAGACCGGTTTCTTCTTCAAAGGCTCTTATGGACTCCTCTGTTTCATCCAGCGTATATTCATTCAGGCTGTGTGAACCGTCATCGGCTCTGATGGATATCTTTATTTCTAATGGCGTATCCTCCAATACATCCGCATAAACATGCACATACTCATGCCTGTCCTGCTCCTGCTGATCCATATGCCACTGGATCTGACCGTCTGATACTTTACAATTCTTTACAATTCTGCTGTTTACAGCCAGCCAGGTTTCTTCCATCTCTTCCACAAAAAGGGAACCCCTGGCGATGCCGCTGACATAAAAAATGGAATCTATTTCACGCCATAAATATTGCTTGTTTATGTCAATAAAATATTCACTGTTTCCCAAGCCGCTTTCTTTCATTTCCCAAATAGGTATATTTCCGCCCAAATACTCAGGATACATAACGAACCAATACAGATAATTTGCACTTATACCAAACATAATGGTCGTTATGACCACGATCGTAACAAATAGATTATCTTTCCCCTTCATCATAATCACTTCCCTTTACATTTTCCCCTCTCCAAAGTCTTCCATATATCCATCCAACTTCTTTTCATAGCGCTTGTTGTAGAGCGCATAGATTTTGTCCCACTTAAGCACAAGGGCACAGAATATAAGCCAGATTCCCCATATAAGGGATAAATTGCATACTCTTTTTATGATTCCGGATCTTACTCTTTGATAGTCCATTTCAATGAGTGTATTCAGATCGGTCCGGTATTCCTCCCGGATCAGACGGACCATATCCAGATATCCCTCTGCATCCAGACCGGTTTCTTCTTCAAAGGCTCTTATGGATTCCTCTGTTTCATCCAGCACATAATCCTTGGAGCCAACACTGATTTCCACCGGAGTATCCTCCAATGTGTCTGCACAAATACCCATATGCCGACTGCTGTCATGCCATAGGATCAGGTTAGAAATCGTTATCATCCAATCGCCCTTGGCAATTTCACTGTTTATTCCCCGATCCGCGGCAATACTACTGTATATGGCAAGCCGACAATCGCCTGCACCATCACTGTCCTGAACAACAAAAAGAGAAGTCTGTCCTCTCCAAAACATCTGGTAATTTAGTGAAATAAGGGCCCTTGTACGCTCTTTTTCATATTCCTTCCCAAAATACCTTTCTTTCATTTCCCATACAGGTTTATTTTCCATTAAATGATCAGGATCAACCAAATAACTGGGAAATAAGATAAAATACCACAAATAGATTGCGCTAAAATAAGCTATCATAAGCGTAATGGGCAAAATGATCAATAAATCTGTTACCTTCTTTATTGCCAACACTTCCTTTTTCAAGAGATACCCGCATTTTAACCAAAATATATACCTATCCCTGTTTTTGTCAATGGCTTTTGCACGAGGTACAGATTTTTTGCGCGAGATACAGATATTTACCTATCTTGTATCGAGAGTTGGTTTTGCTTTTAACATTTTCCGATTAGTTCTGCCTCAAAATTGATCCTTTCTCTTTCTAAGTAATCCTTCATGTTTTTTCTCGTCTCATATTTGTTATCAATCTTCAAATGTGTTATCTATTATTAAAACAATCTGTACAATTAATAAGATACAAAAAAATATAAGTGATTTCACATAACAAGAATAACCCCTTGTATGAAAGGCGTGTTCTTTTTGTCAATATCATTCCCGCCTACGCATTCAAAAAGATATCTACAATAAACAGTTCGCCTTCATTTTTCATCTTAATATCGCCGTCATATTTTTCAATGGCACGCTTGACATTGAGAAGGCCGATGCCCCTGTTTTCTCCCTTTTGGCTGACAGGCCATTCCTGTTTCCACTTGACGCTCTTACAGCTGTTTTCCATGCGGATGACTACCATTTCATGGTAAGAATCTATCTTGATATGGATCTTCCTGTCCCGATCCACTTCTTCGCAGGCCTCAATGGCATTGTCTAAGAGATTGCCAAAAATAGTGGTCACATCAATGGCTTCCATAAAATCCAAGCCCACATGGTCTATGTCAATCCCAAAGCTTATGGATTTTTCTTCCATCTGCATTGCCTTATCCGTGAGCAGGATATCCAAAATAGGATTGCCCGTATATTTTACCGGCAGCAGAGGCTCCAACATGTCCCCGATCTGTCCGGCATACTCCGCCGCATTTTTCCGGTCTTTGCTTAAGTAAAGCTGTTCAATGGATTTTACATGCTTATTCACATCGTGAAGAATATGAACAGTCTTATGATAATTTTGTTCCTGGCGCAAATAATACTCATACTGTATCTTTGCCTGCTCTTCTAAGGCCTTTATTTCAAATGTCAGGTAATCTTTTTCATTGATGACCCGGGAAAAATACAGAAGGTAAAAATCACCGATCACGATACAGCCTAAGTTCACCAACAGCAGGTAGTCTCCCGGCCTGTTGTCCATATTGTTTGACAGCAAAAAGATATTTAAGAGAATATATGCCAGTATGATAATATTAGCAGCATACTGCATCTTAGAAAAAGGAACCTTTTTTCTTTTTATCAGCCTTCCCACAAGGATATAACATAAGACAACAATGATCTTGGAAAAGATGATCTCAAAACAGGAAACCAGTGTCTGTGATATGTCAAGGGGCAGCAGCCTTAATACCCAGTCCGCATAGACTGTACCCAAAGCTTCCGTGATCCCGATAAATACGATGATCGCTTCACATTCCAAGACCCTTTTAAATCCTCTGCTCCCCTCTTCCTGAAAGAGAAAGAAAGCACAGAGCCCTACTCCCACTAACCAGATAAAGAGATTCAGAACCGGAATGGCAAGCATATGAATGCCTGAGATCAAGAGGATCATAGCGGCTTCTATGCCCAGGTACAGATACTTGCTTTTTCTTGTCCTGTTATATCTTGCATTCATAAAGCCCCAGACCAGCTCCATTTCAATATAGCAGGATATAAGGGTACATATGTAAAGTGCGACTCTTTCCATTTCCTATTTCACCTTTTTATATTGCCATGTAAAAAATCATTCATCAGTTTCTTAAATTCGGCCACCCGTTTCTGAGAAAGAGGAAGGGTTTTTCCATTATCCAGATAAAGATCATAGCCTTTCAGCTTGGTCACATGTCTTAAATTCACCAACTGCCCCCTGCAGTTTACGGCAAAGCCTTCTTCTTTCAGTTCTTTCGCCAGCTTGTCTATGACAAGAGCGCATGTAAATACCCCATCTGTATGCACAACGGAAACTTTTCGATCAGTCTTAATGGATTCAAAATAGAAAATATCTTTTAATTTCAGGCTAAAAAATGACAGCTCAGTTCCGTCGTCAGTCAGAATATTGTTAAATTCGATCTCCTTTAGATCGTTCAAGCTTGATACCGCTTCTATCAGTTCCAGAAGCTGAGGCTTCAGTTCTTCTTTTTTTAAGGGCTTACACAAAAAGGAATAAGCATGTATTTCATTGATGGCCTGCATGCAATACTGCTCAAAGCTTGTGGTATAGATCACTTTGATATCCGGGAATCGCTGTTTTAATTTCCTGCCCAGTTCAATGCCGTTGACACTGCCCATGACTACATCCAGCAGGGCAATATCCGCCTCTTTCCCATCTTCCATCATTTCCGACGGAGAATGGTAGGTCGCAAGGTCATATTCCCGGTCTTCTTCTTTTAGTATCTCCGCAAGAAGGGAAACCGTTTTTTCCAGTTCTTCTTTTTCATCATCACAGATGGCAATTTTTAACACCGATCTATCCTCCGACTCTCTTGGGCTCATTATGCCATGATTACGCTGACTCATTGTGTTTGCGAACATTTTACCATATTTGCAGTAAAAAATCTGTATCTCGCGCAAAAAATCTGTACCTGGTGCAAAATCTATTGACAGACAACTTAATAGATTATACTTTCGTAGGCAAATAAACTAATGGCCAGAAACAGATGTGCTAATGAAAGGATAGCATCATGGAAGAGATAAAAGAAACTTTCGGTAAATTAGTGATAATATCACTGTTGCTAAATCTATTTATACTTGCAATGATAAGACCGGATCAGGTAGAAAATGTGTTTGATGAGATGTATCATTCCAGAATCACCAGTGCTGAGGAATACCACTACAGTCTATTCAAACCATACCATGGTAATTTTCGCTTTATGCCTCAGATTGAACCCAGAGAGATTGGCATTGACTTATGTTTTGCAGACACTCTATTTGAAGAATACTATCGCAAGGGGATCTTAGGTGAAAATGAATTCCTATCTATTTATTGCGTTGCAAAGACGAAAGATCAGGAAAGGCAGATGTGGTTTGAATATTCATATAGTTATTATAATGAGGAAGGCCACATAACTTCACGAGACTATTATCTATATATCTATTATGTAGATGAAAAACTTCTGGTCTATGAAACCAACGATCCGGAAAACACCGAAAAAAAGCAGTTTCTTTTTGATATCTTCTTAAGGGACTATTTTGAGGCCTTAGGATACCGTTCGAGATACTCTATGGACAATTTGGGATATTTCAGGTTTATGGATGCAACCATAGATGATAATGTAGAACATGCAGAGGTCTATCAAAATTTTTCGAAAGAACTGCACTATCAGATCCCGGCAGTGGTGACCTTGGCAGCACTTTATGCCTGCTGCTTTATCAGGATATTTAGCCAAAGGAAAAAAGGAATTAAGACAGCGCAGCCCCAAAAAGGCAAGTCCATTGAAAAAAAAGGAATTGTGATCATGGGAAAAATCGCTGCCTGCCTGGTTTCCCTGGCTGAATTAGTCAGTATTTTTTGTAAAACCACCGGCTTTCCTATATGGATTCGGAACCTGGGAATTGTTACAAGCTTTTTGGGTATCATTGTTTTTATCCTTGCGGCCATGACAATGAATGATAGCTGGAAGACAGAAATATCCGATTCGGGTGAAACCATACTTGTCCCAAAGGGCATCTATGGGTTTAGCCGTAATCCTGCAATCTTAGGTTTTGATCTGGTATACATCGGTATTCTTCTTCTGTTTTTTAATCAAATCTTATTATGGATAACTATTTTTAGCATAATGATATTCCATCTTTATGTCGTTCATGTAAGGGAACCTTATCTGATGTCTGTATTTAAGGATGAATATTTAGCATATATGGAAAAGGTGAAAAGATATATTGGTCGAAAAATAGAGATACCGGAATTGGGAATACTGACCAAAATTATTTTAATACTACCATTGATACTATTATTGTTATTCCTATTATCGACATTCCTCCCAATGTTTTGTTAAAAATACCTGAAAACAAAAAGAGGTTGTGATCACAACCTCTTTTTATATCTACATCATACAACTTTCCAACACAACCGCATGACAGATTCCCGGTATGGTCTGACCTTCATTAAAGCTGGTCTTATTTAACAAAGCACCTGTGGGTACAAAGAGAACTCTTTTATATTCCCCGGTGGAAAGCCGCTTTAAAATATCCGCTGCCAGAACCACAGCTGAACAACCGCAGCCGCTTCCTCCCGCAACAGTTCCCTTCTGGTCTTTATCAAATATCTCCATACCACAATCCATGTGGTTGTTGACGGTATAGCCTTTCTGCTCCATCAGCTCCAGTAGTGCCTGCTGCCCCACTTCGCCCAGGTCGCCGGTTATGATCCTGTCATAATCCTCCGGCTTTCTCTGAAAATCCTCAAGGTTTGCCGCGATCACATCCGCCGCAGCAGGAGCCATACTGCATCCCATATTAAAGCTGTCCTTAACGCCCAGGTCTACGATCTTTCCTGTGGTAATGCCTGTGATCAGGGCACAGGGGTTTTTTCCTCCATCTGTGGACAGGATAAAAGCGCCGGAGCCGGTCACGGTACGGGTGGCACTGGGGGGACGCTGTCCTCCATATTCCATGGGAAAACGGAATTCCTTTTCCGCACTGGCAAAGTGGCTGGATGTCACACATGCCACATGTTTTGCAAAGCCGCCTCCAAGGAGCATGGCGCCTAAGCTGATGCTTTCTCCGCATGTGGAGCAGGCACCGAACAAACCAAATAAAGGGATTTCAAAATCTTTGACACCAAAGGAAGTGGCTATGGTCTGCCCCAGCAGATCTCCCGCAAACAGATAGCGGATATCCTCTTTGGAAAGCCCCGCCTTTCCCATGGCAAGGGTCACGGCCTCTTTTTGTAAAGTGCTTTCCGCCTCTTCCCATGTTTTACAGCCAAAAAGCTCATCGCTTCCTACCATGTCAAACTGATCTCCCAGAGGTCCCTTTCCCTCTTTCTCTCCTACTACGGAGGCCGCTGCCCTGACATAGATCGGCATAGGAAGCTTTACGCTCTGTTTTCCTAGTGCAAAAATTGCTTCTTCATGATCCATCATACGAATACCGTCCTAATTTTTTTCCATTAGTATTTCAAATCCATGGTATTTTATTCTGTTTTTCTAATTTTGCATGTTCCATGTCAAAATTTACTCTTTTTTGTCAATTTTATTTTTCATTTTGTCAAGTTTTATTCGTTATTATGTTTTTATGAAATTTTTCATGCAAAATACAAGATATTGTGGTTTTTCTTCCAAAATAGTGCAATTCGGTCAATATATAGATATAGGAGTCTGCACAAAAATAAGACAGGATGGTCATTTTCCATCCTGTCCCTTGATTTTGCGGCATTTCAGATTTATTTCTTACCCCATTCATTTTTCATGAGATCATCGATCATCTTGTTATCTGAAGCATCCAACTGCCGGCCGGCTTTAAAGTTCTTTACTACTTCTCGGGCTTTTAAAAGTTCCAGCTGCCTTAAGTAATCGGGATCCTCCTTGACAAACTTGTCATAAGCCGCCATATACTCAGGGCTCTTTTTATACGCCTCCACACTTTTTAAGATAGCCTCTTGCTCGTTTTCATAAACGGGAGCACTTACCTGTGACACGCCGTTATTCCTGTCTTCCGCCATCTTTTTGTACATCACTTCAACCTTGGGGCGGGGATTGCCACGAAGCTTATAGTTACGGACTGCCTCCACGACTTTGGTATATTCCTGATCCTTGTCGCTGGCATTGGCCCATGCTTCACTATTGTAAATGGCATTATATAATTCGTCTATGGTCTGAAAACGGTCTTCGTTGTGGATCTCCATTCCTTTCATGATCGCGGCTTCGATCTGGGGGGAAATGGGGATACCATACTGGCTGGGCTTCACCAGTTCCTCACCAAACAGACGATCCGTTACATCCAAAGGCTTCACGCCCACAATACAGCGATATATGGTGCCGCACAAAGCGTAGATATCTGTCCAGGGTCCCTGTTTGCCTTTGGTGCGAAGCTGCTCCGGCGGCGTATAGCCGGATTTCTTAAAGACGGATACCGTCTTGTCTTCATTGATAGAGTTTTCACGAGCCGTACCGAAATCAATCAGATAGACACGGTTGCTCAAATTGGAGATCATGATATTGTCCGGGCTGATATCTCTATGGATAAAGCCCTCTGCATGGATTTCTTTTAAAGCGAGCATAACCGGCTCAATGATCTTTAAGGCCTCTTCTACTGTGATCCTGCCGTCGGAAAACTCCAACAGGTTCCGAAGGGTCATACCGTCTACATAGTTCATGACCAGATAGGCGGTCCCGTTATCTTTAAAGAAGTCCAACACGGATACGATAGCCGGAGTATTACGGAATTTGGCAAGTCGCTTTGCCTCACCTAAGAACCGGTCTCTTTGCTTAAAGAAAAACTCCTCTGCTTCTCCTTCATTAGGAATGACCTGGGCGCCGTCTCCTCTTTCCCTGCTGGCATAGTTGCGAGGGAAAAACTCCTTTACCGCTACCTGGGTATCCAGGTTGATATCATATCCGATATAGGTAATGCCAAAACCGCCTTCTCCAAGAACTCTTCCAATAAGGTATTTGTCTCGAAGAAAGCTTCCGATCGGTAAATAACTCTCGCTTAGCTTAATGTCTGAGAATTGCTTGCCACAATGGCTGCAGACACCTGCCTCGTCCACTTCACCCTTCATGCAGTTAAAACAAATCTTGCTGATGTCCATGGTCTACTCCTAACGCAGTTATAATGCTATTATAACATAGGTTAGCACATTTTCCACAAGAAAAATGAAGTTTTTTATTTTTCACCCGTTATTTGGTGGCAGATATGGGCAAATCTACAGTTACCGCAGATTTCTCTTTCTTTTTGAGGCTTTACAATGTCTTCCTTTATTTTTTCCCGGAAAGCTTGATAGGTAATGACTGTTCTCGGCACAAGCCCCACTGCCTCTAAAACTTTTTTATCATATCGATCCACTTTTTCTTTGGTTCTGCATCCCCCTTTTTCCAGATAGGGACAGCAGGCACAGATCTCATCCGCCCCGTCAGTCAGCTGAATCGGGGTATCTTCTTCCAAAAATTGGATCAAGCGTTCCATGTTTCGTACAAACTCTTCCGAATAACCCACCCCTTCAAAGTGCCGGATGCACAATCCGTGATGGGGTCTTAACCGGATCATTTGATAAACCCGGCAAGTCTTTTATCCAAAAAGATTGCCAAAGCGATCTTGCATAGGTCAGGAATGATAAAGGGAAAGACGCACCATGCCAATGCCGTCATAAGGCTGATGGCGCCTTCTGTTCTTGTATAAAACAGTATAAACCATGCCGTTCCGAAGACATAGCAGGCAAGGATCCCCAAGACCATGGAAATGATCATAACAGGAAGCTTTTTGCCAAAGAGCTTTTGTATGCTGCCGGTTACCAATGCCGTAAAAATAAAACCAACAATATATCCGCCGGTATTTCCCAACAAGATCCCGTAGCCTCCCGTAAATCCGGCAAAGACGGGAACGCCGATGGTGCCTAAGAGAATATAGATGAGTACTGCCGCCAGACCTCTTCCCAGTCCCAACAGGGAAACTGCGATCAGCACTGCAAAGGTCTGTAAGGTAAAGGGAACAGACAATGGAATCTGAATCTGGGAACAGATCGCCGTCAATGCCACAAACATGCCGATATAGGCCAGATCCAGAGTGCGCATTTTATGCCCTTCTCCTTTTGTAATAGAAATGCTGCTTAATTTTGTAGATGTCATATTACTCATATTGTGTATCCTTCTTTCCTTATCGTCCCACCAAGCATAGCACAATCGGAAAGATATTGTCAACCTCATTTCTTTTAATGGTTAACAATTCAAAATTCACAGGCGGCCTTCACCGCTTTCTTCCAGCCTGACAGCAAGGTATTTCGTTCTTCCTCTCCCAAGGCAGGCACAAAGGTACGCTCTACCTGATAATTGGCACAAAGCTCTTCCTTACTTTTATAAAACCCGATGCCAAGCCCTGCCAGATAGGCAGCTCCCAGAGCTGTAGTCTCATTGATCACCGGTCTTTCCACCGGCACATTTAGGATATCACTTTGAAACTGCATCAACAGATCGTTGGTAACAGCGCCTCCATCCACCTTTAGCTTAGATAAGGGAATGCCACTGTCCATGGTCATGACTTCTATGATATCCGCTGACTGATAAGCCAGGGAGTCCAGCACTGCTCTGACAAAATGGGCTTTGGTTGTCCCTCTGGTAAGGCCGAATACGGCTCCTTTTACATCCGGTTTCCAATAAGGGGCACCCAGCCCCACAAAAGCAGGCACCACATAAACCCCTTGTGCATCTTTCACGCTGCGGGCGATTTCTTCACTTTCCGGCGCACTTTGTATCATATGAAGACCGTCCCGCAGCCATTGTACGGCGCTGCCTGCAACGAATACGCTTCCCTCTAAGGCATATTCCACTTTTCCGTCCACGCCCCAGGCAATGGTAGTCAAAAGACCGTGAGAAGACCTGGCCGGCTTTTCTCCCGTATTCATCAGCATGAAGCATCCTGTGCCATAAGTATTTTTTGCCATTCCCGGTTCAAAGCAGGTTTGTCCAAATAGTGCCGCCTGCTGATCGCCGGCTATCCCCATAATGGGAATGCCCGCTTCCATAAATTCTCCGTCTGTTACGCCAAATTCACCGCTGGAAGGGCACACCTTGGGAAGCATGCACATGGGAATGTCAAATAAGGCAAGCAGTTCTTCATCCCATTTCAGATCATAGATATTGTAAAGCAGCGTCCTGGAGGCGTTGCTGTAATCCGTAGCATGGACTTTGCCTCCTGTCATTTTATATAAAAGATAACTGTCCACGGTACCAAAAAGCAGTTCTCCCTTTTCTGCCCTTTCTCTTGCCCCTTCCACATGATCCAAGATCCACTTGACCTTGGTGGCGGAAAAATAGGGATCGATGAGAAGCCCTGTCTTTTCCCGTATCATCTCTTCTTTTCCGGCTTCCTGCAGCTGCCTGCATATTTCTGCCGTCTGTCTGGACTGCCATACCAGAGCATGATAAATGGGTTCTCCTGTTTCCTTATCCCAGACAATGGCCGTTTCCCGTTGATTGGTTATGCCGATGGCTGCGATCTCCCCCGGTTTGACCTTGCCCCGCACCATGACTTCCGTATACACATTCAACACACTGATCCAGATCTCGCCTCCATCCTGCTCCACCCAGCCGGGCTTTGGAAAATACTGAGGAAACTCCTGCTGTGCACCGGCTACGATCCTGCCGTCCCTATCGAACAGGATCGCACGGCTGCTGGTGGTTCCCTGATCAATTGCCAAAATATATTTTTTCATGCCTATTTTCTCCTTATCCGTTTTTCTTTTTCTCCGTCTTTCTTTTTATCGTTTCATTTTTGTTACCGTTTCTTTTCTTTTACCTTTTCATTTCTTTGATCTTCTCTTTGACCTTTTTATCCGGTATCAGGGATTCCCTGATCTTTTGCAGCGCTCTGTTATAGGTTGCATCATCCATCTTGTTATCCTGCAAGAAGGCATACACATTTGCCGGAAAGCAGCAAAAGGCTTCCGCAATGGTCCAGGCTGCTGCCATGGAAGCGTAGTATGTGGGAAAAGGACGATCTAAAGCCTCTAATATCCTGCCCAGATATAATCCCTCTTCCTCCTCTTTATTCAGACAGTCTTCATAAGAAATGGTACGCAGGCGTTTTAGGGTGTGCCCTTTTTCATCGCATTTTAAAATGTGCTGCATCATAATAATGATGCCCACCCGCTGCTTAAATTCTTCATCCGAGTATAAATAAGGCTGTATCCATTCCCATGTCCTTTCCCTGTCTGTCCGCAGCACATCCATTTTGGAAAATACGCTGTCGCACACCGACCAGTTGTTGACCTTTGGAATATAAGCCTCTATATAGGGGAGGATTTCATCAAGTCTGCCCTTTGCATAGCTTAGCATCATGCCCCGAAGCATCACTTCTTCAAAATAAATATCTTCCGATTCCAGTTCCTCTTTCCAATTTCCCTTTGCCAGTTCTTTGGCTTTTTTGCGCAAAATAGGAAGCCTGATACCCAGCATATTGATATCGCCGGGTATCAGACTTTTAGAAAAATCTCTATATTGTTCCTCTGCATTTTCCATCAGGAAAACCCTTGTCTCTTCTTTCATGATCTTTTTGCCTGCCTTTTCTCATAGTATGTTCCTGATACTACCATACCATGTAGGGCGCTTCTTTGGCAACAGGATCACTCTTTCGTATATTTTTTCAGTTCTTCCAGAAACCTTGCTTTCTCTTTAACGGAGCACATGATCTCATTATTTTTTCCCTTTATCACGATGCGGTCTAAGGATGCGGCGCTGGAAGCAATGGGATTGTGGGTTTCATACACTTTCACAATATCCGAAAGCTTGATGGCATCTTTGCTAAATCCAAAACAGATCATGACTTCATCCTCGCCGATAAAGACATAGTTTCTGACGAGTATGGGCAGGAATATGAGATTAAATAAGAATAAGGTAGCAAGCAGTACCGCTATACTATCCGGCGAAAAGATCAGTTCATAGATCAGCAGGCCATTGGAACCAAAAAAGACAGCCCAAACCCAGATCGCTATTTTCCCTTTGAATTTCATCAGCTCCCCCTCCTAACTCAACTGCTTTACCACAGGGTCATTTTATATAAAATCCCATCAGCTTCAGATCCTCGGACAGCATCAAAGTATAGGTTACTGCTGCATTTTTATAGTTGGCATTGACCTGCACAACGCCTACATGACTACCCATCTGTTCTACTTTTGACATATAGGTATTGCCGATCCCCTGAAATTCTCCCCAATCATTTCCTACCATAGCTTTTGCCTGATCCAGAGTTTCCTTGTTCATAGCTGCCCGCATCTGTTCGGAATAACACATAGCCCGCAGCGCTTCATAATCTTCATCATTAAAGCAGGCAATAACTGTATCTACCGTCTGCTTTATCTCTTCCTCACGAAACTGCCCGCCATGCTCAATAGGGTAACTTTTGGGCAAAAGCCAGTATCCGCCTGCAATAAGCAGGATGATGACCACCGCTATGATGACTAAGACGGTACAGAGCTTATTTCGTTTTGCCTTTTTCAATTCTTCTTCGGAAAAATTATCATTAAATTCCTTTGCCATATCTGCGGCACCCATTTTGGAAATGACCTCTTCTATGGTTTCTCCCTTTTCCAAAGCCGCATCGATGTCTGCCGCCAGTTCTTTTCCGATCTCCTTTTTCCTGGCCTTGGTACATTTCAGTTTTTTTAACACCGCTTTTACATATTGGTCTTTATTCATGATATTCCCTCCATCATCTTTGAGATCTGGCAGGAAAATCCCTGCCAAAGTCCATTCAGTTCAAGCAAAGCATCCTTTCCGGACTCCGTGATCTTGTAATATTTTCTGGATGTTTCCCTGCCGGTTGGCTCCTTCCAGTGGCTTTTGATATAACCGTCGTCTTCCAGACGATATAAGATCGGATACAGCGTTCCTTCTTTTAAGGAAAATAGCCCTTCACTTTTTTCTTTCAACTCGCTGATCAGCTGATATCCGTATTTCTCTTCCTCAAAAAGCTGACGCAGGACCAGCATCTCCAGAACTCCCTTTTTCATTTGCTGTTCATATCGTCCCTGCAATGTTTCCCTCCTGTTATGTTTTTGTTGTTTCACAATAATAAAGTCTTTGTTTGTTCCAACTTTATAAATTTTGATAGCCATTTGCTATCGCACACTATTTAGTATTACTAAATACATATTATTACAATAGTCAGTTGCTGTCAAGAGGATGACTTGCAAAACATTGTGCGGTATGAATCCCAAAAATTCGGTCAATACTATTTGCATGTCAGATCCTTTGCATGAAACAGAAGGATATCAATTAGGAAAGGTTGGAAAACAGTATGGGAAAAAATAATATGCCTTTGGGATTTACATTCTCCATGTCCACCAATGAAAAGGCCATGAACAATTTTGCCAGAATGAGCGAGGAAGAACGGGCCGAAATATTAGAACAAGCCAGAAACATTCAATCTAAACAGGAAATGGAACAATTGATCAGGAATCTTGGAGATCGAGACAGCTTTCGCTAAAGCTGTCTTGACTTCTTTTTGGATCAATGCTATGCTTGCTTTAGTAGCAATTCTAACAATCTTTCATATCACTTTGATATGTCTTACATCTGATCTTCGGAGGAATCCATGGCAAAAGCACAAACAAAATATAAGGACACGGTGTTTCGTTTTCTCTTTTCGGACCCTGTACATGCGTTAAGCCTGTATAACGCCATAAACGGAACCGACTATCACGATCCAGCACTTCTTACATTCAATACACTGGAAAATGCCATTTACATGAACATTAAAAATGACTTATCCTTTCTTCTGGCAAATCAAGTCAATGTCTATGAACAGCAATCCACCCCATCTGCCAATATACCATTACGGGACCTGTTTTATATTGCGGATCTTTTTCAGAAGCAGTTTCTGAATAAAAGTATTTATAGCAGCAAGAGAGTGCAGATACCTACGCCTCATTTTGTGGTATTGTACAACGGCATCATAAAGCAGCCGGAATATATGCAGTTAAAGCTATCCGACAGCTTTGCGTCATTACAGGACACACCGATGGACGCACCCGGACTGGAGTTAAAAGTAGATGTCTACAATATCAACAAAGGCATGAATGAAGAGTTAAAGGCAAAGTGTCCTGTCCTAAGGGAATATACAGAATACATAGACACGGTAAGAAACTATGCAAAGACCATGGATATCAGCTCTGCTGTAGAAAAAGCAGTAGATGATTGCATCAGGCAAAATATATTAAGAGAATTTTTATTAAAACAAAAATCGGAGGTAGTAAAAATGAGCATTTATGATTTTGATATGGAACAGGAAATGAAGCTTCTCAGGCAGGATGAGAGGGAGATTGGCAGAGAAGAAGGAGTTTTGTCCATCATCCGCAAATTGATCCAAAAAGGCATGGATGAGACACAGATCATAAACCTGCTTGATTGTACGGAAGAAGAATATGCAAAGGCTGCTATGGATTAAGAAAGATATCGTAATACCACTATGCGCAATATGGTCCTTGACTTAGATTTATCTTGTTGTATTTTTACATCCCGCTTTTCATTGCTGATTGCAGCCTTTAGCTTCGCATAATCAAAGTATTCTTCAAAATGACGGGGCTGCACTCTTTCTTCCTGTACAGAAATCTTTTTCCCATCCTCATAACAAAAAACCAACCATGTATCTAAGAAAACATACGGTCTCCTATAACGGCCGTAGTCGTGCAGATGATAATATAGAATCTTTGTAAGCCCTTCCAAAGGAATGATATGAGAGCAAAAAATCAAATGAGAATCTTCTGTTACATAGGTATGCTTCCATCCCCACGAAATTTCTTCTTTCTCACCGCCTAAATATGTTTCCAGTTGAACCAATCTTTCTTTCATGAACAGACATTTGCAAATTTTGACCATATCCGGTCCCAGGAACATAGCTGCCAATACTATTTGTAAAAAGATAGAAATTCCTATAGACATGCTGTCTTTTCCTTCCGATGTCAGTTCCATAACAAGGATATAGAAAAAGAGCAAAGACAGGATCAGGAACATAGCGATCTTAGCTTGCCACATGGTCCGATTCCATTGAATCTCCCCTTGGAATTCCCGGCAGATATTTGGGTAGTCTTTCAAAAAAAAAGGAACCTTATTCTGTTCTTTCAAATTTTGTGTTTCTTTTTTCATCTTTTATGCTCCTTATAAAAGATCCCAAACAGTAAAACAGGGCCCGCTAATCCTATAAAAAGCCGGCCCGTAACTAATACAAAATTTTCTTTTCAGGTCAAGAAAGCAAAGGCGTATCTTCTGCCTGGATCTGTGCGATGATTTCTAACATCTCCTCATACACCTGTTTTAACTCGTCGATCTGGGACTGTTCCGGCATATTGCCCGCTCTTAAGACCTCCGTCATAGGCTGCAATACCCCGGTAATGGAAGAAAGGGCAAGGTTTGCCACAAGACCTTTCATGGTATGAGCAGAGCGAAAAGCTTCCTCCACATTCTTTTCTTCTAACAGCTGGAACAGCTGGGAAAATCCTGTTTCTCCCGGAAAACGGAACAAGAATTTCTTAAATAAAGCATCATTATTCATAAATCTCTGTCCCGCATCCGCAATATCAATTTTATTGCTTAAATCCATGACTATTTTCTCCCTCTGGTTTTATTGAATGATCAATGCTGTTTACCCGCCAGCTCCTCAAACTCTTTTTTCACCTGACGGAAACACTCTAAAAGCTTAGGTGAGAATATACCACACTCTCCATTTACGATCATATGGAATGCTTCATCCGTGGTATATGCACTCTTATAAACGCGCTCGGTTACCAGTGCATCATATACATCCGCCACAGATACGATCTGTGCCGCAATGGGAATCTCTTCTCCCTTTAAGCCGTCGGGATAGCCTCTTCCATCATATCTTTCATGATGATGTCTGCAGATCTCATAGCTTAATTTGCCATATGCCTCATCCCATACGCCTTCTATGCTGTTTATGATGTCGCAGCCTCTGGTGGTATGAGATTTCATGTAATCAAATTCTTCCTCATTTAATCTGGCAGGCTTTAACAGGATATTGTCCGGAATAGCGATCTTACCAATATCGTGAAGTGCGCTGGCAGAAACGATCATATCCACTTTATTCTGATCCAAGCCGTATTCCGGGTAATCTTTCATCAGCTGATTTGCCAGGATCTGGGTAAAGCCCTTTACCCTGTTGATATGCTCGCCGCTTTCCAAGTTACGGTATTCTACTACCGTACCCAGTATGTCGATGATCTTTACATTGCTCTGACGCAGTTTTTCTGCCTGCAACTGTAAAACCTTATACTGCTTACGCAGGGTCTCCGTCTGTTTCTCCACCTTTTCTTCCAGGTGATTTTTGTACAGGAACAGGTCAACGATATTCTTTACTCTGATCTTAACCAAGTTGGAATCAAAGGGCTTTTTGATGAAGTCGCTGATACCATAATCAAAGCACTTCCTTTCAACCTCCACGCCGCCTTCTCCACTGATGATCAGTACCGGTACTTTATCGGTCCATTTATTTTTCTTAATGACCTCCAATACTCCAAAACCATCCATGACCGGCATGATCAGATCCAGAAGGACAACTGCGATCTCTTCTTGACGGCTGTTTAATATTTCCACGGCCTTTTTACCGTTTTCCGCATGAAGTATCTGATAGTCGCTCTTTAATATCTCTTCCAGAATCTCCCGATTCATATCCACATCATCTACAATTAGAACTTTATCTCTCATGCTGCTCCCTTCTAAAGCCTTGATGCTTTTCTATCTCTATCTTTCACTAGTTTGTGAAAACCACTATCTTATTATTGACCCGCCTTACCGTCACATTGCTGGTACTGGGGGAAACCCAACGCTGCCTGTCGATCTCTATAATAATGCCTTCATACAGATTGCCTTTGATAACTGCTCTTGCACAGCCGATCTTTTCGATATTCTCCTCATGCAGTTGTTTTGCCTCATAGAGATGCTCCATTTCTCTTTCCTTAGTAAAAATGGCACTTTCTATCTTTAGGTACATCTCCATGGTATTACGGACTTCCGGCGGATATTTTTTCTGGAAGTCCATATAAGCATTTCCCAGAATGCTCAATTCCCTGGTGACTTCCTTTATCCGGTTTTCAATCCGAACGCCGCGTTGCAGGATGCCTTCGTTCACACCCAGCCTGACATGGGTGGGAATGCCTGCCCGGTTGCCCAGATTCTGTGCAAACAGACCTCTTACCGCTGTCACATCACCACCTGCCAAAGTAGCCTTGGAACCCACCATTGTGATCTGCCCCTCCGCATACAAATTACAATTCAGGCAGTAGTTTGCAGTAATATCGCCGTTGGTATAAATGCTGACCGCTTCAAAAAAGCTTCCTGTTATCCCCTTTAATGCTTTGATACTGCCGGTACCGGAAGCATTGACACCCTGCCTTAAAAGAATGCTGCCGCCGCTGCTTTCAATAATAGCGCCTTCCACAAATCCGTCTATGACAATATCTTCCGTAGCATATATGGCAGCTCCGCCGCTGACATTACCGCGTACGCAAACACAGCCGTCAAAAGTAATATCTCCGGTGGCATGGGTGATCTCATTCACAAACAGGATCTTGGAAACCTCCAATCTGTTATCATACAGATCTACTCTGCCTTTTACCGTAGCCGTGTAGGTCTTACCGTCTTCGGAAACCATAAAGCCTTTGCCCATGAGCATGCTCATTTCTTTTCCTTTTCTGCCCTGTATGATCTTTCCGGTAACAGTATAACCGCAAACACCGGCTTCGGCACTGTGATAATAGGCCAATTTCTGATCCTGTTCCACAACTTCAAACCACTGTACATCGTGATAATCCACAGAACCGTCTTCCAGCAGCTTAGGTGTTTTATCCAATTGAATCTTAAAGAAATATTCGTAATAACCATCCTTGCCGGTCTGGGGCTGTGCGCCTTTGGCGATCAATACATTTTTATCAAAGCCTTTTCCGGATTCCAGTTCTTCTAAACCGCTTTCCAGGATGCCCCTGGTTATGCCTTTTTCCTTTAAGGCATGAAGTATTTCCTGTCTGGTGACCTTTCCGGCCTTCCCGGGAACCTCGATATATGCCGCCATTTCATCACCGCTTACGGTAATGACATAGTCGCGGAACATGACTACAGCAGTCTCAAGCTTTGGTGCGTCCTCATCCTCTCCCATGATACGACGACGCATCCTCTTCATGTCCGTTGCCGTATACATCAGGCTCTTATAGCTGCTTACATCAATACCGCTTTCCAGACCGATGCGGATCTCATGCATCTGCTGCCAGGAATAAAGAGGTCTGGCATAAACGGAAATATCCACCCTGTTTTCCAGACCGATCCGGATCTCACGCATCTGTTGCCAGCCAAACTGGGGATCGGCATAGATGGAAACATCCAGACCCTTTTCCAGACCATTGGCAATTTCCCCAATGGATATGCCTCTGAAATCCTTGGAAAGATAATTATGTATATCCAGCTTCTTTTCCATGGCAAGCCGAATCTCCCGAAGCTGTTCTTCATCATAACCATCTTTAATATATTCAATAATATTTACTTTTGAGAGTAACGCCAGGCGCAATTCCTTTAAGACCCCTGCTTTCAGATAAATATAAGGGGTCAGATCAATGCCGACCTGAATACCTTCCCTGATCTGGCGCATCTTATCATAGGGAATATCCGGGGATGCATAAGCTTTTATTTTCAGATCTTTTTCCAGACCGATCCGGATCTCTTCCATCTGGAACCAGTCGTATGCCGTATCAGCATAAAAAGACACATCCAGACCCTGTTCCAGACCGATCCTGATCTGGCGCATCTGGATAGCCATAAACTCCTTCTTGGCATAAAGAGAGACATCCAGACCCTCTTCCAGTCCTTCCTCTATCTCCCGTACCTGATCTGCCGAAAATCCTTTTTCCGAATAATTAACCTTTTCGCTCATAGACAATCCTGACTCCTCATCCTACCCAAGGTTTCCGTATGAACAAAATAGCTTTAGACATACTTCCACTCATAATAGAATTGTAGTAAAACCTGCATTTAATGTCAATATTTTGTTACGGAAAAAGCATAAAAATAATGGGGGTTACATAACCCCCATCATCTTCCCAATATAGTAAACAACTCCCAAGAGCCAGCTTGTAAAGATGCCGTAAAGAATGACCGGACCGGCAATGGTAAAGATCTTGACGCCTACGCCAAACACCTGCCCTTCCTTTTGAAACTCAATGGCCGGCGCACAAACGGAATTAGCAAAGCCGGTAATAGGCACCAGGGCTCCTGCCCCGCCAAAGGTTGTAATAGGCTGATACAGACTGAAGCCGGTCAATACCGCACTGCAAAGGACCAAGAGCAGAGAACACCAGGTACCTGCCATTTCCGCATCCGCTCCCAGCGCTTTTGCGCCTTCTAAGATTCCCTGTCCGATGGTGCAGATCACACCTCCCACCAAAAACGCCTTCACCATCTGTAAAAACAGATTGTTTTGGGGTGTTACCTTCTTTACCAGTTCCTGATATTCCTGTTCTTTTTTTTGTTGTTCTTCCTGTTTTGTCATACCATGTTTCCCCTTTCTATTTTCAACGTATGTGTGCTAAAAAATATAATAGGCCTCCTGCCATTTTTCCCAATGCCACCATAAAAATGACAATGCCGATTCCCCATCTTAGGCGGACCCTGCGGGCAAATATGGGAATGGAGTCCAGCATTTCCGCAATAGCCAAAGCCAAACAGCCCACAAAGCAGCCCACAAAAAATCCGAATATGCATTTTGCAATGGGCGCAATGGGCGAAAGCACATAAGCGCTATAGGGATACAGGCCTTCAAATATACTAAACAGCATTCCAAAAATAGTGCCGATAACTACCCAGTTTTCATATAAAAAAATGTATTTCGCCGTATCTGTTTTTCCCGCAAACCTGGGCATCAGACCTACTGCCACCAAAACCGTAAAGACCCCTGCTGCCGCCAAGGCACCAAAGGAAACGCCGCACAGGGAAAGAAAAAGATATTTAAGGAGCATCTATGGTCTCCCCCTTCCTATCCCAGGTTTCCGCCAAAGTGCTGTTGACATCATCTTCATATTTCCGCATGGAAACCTCAATGGGCGTAGGATCATGGGTTATCCTACGCTTACCTATATGATTGAAGAACAGGATGATACCGGAGGCCAGACCAATAGAATAGGAAACCTCCAAAACGGTCACCCCCGTTTCCTTTGCCCCTGTGATCAGGGCTGAAATCTGTTCAAAAACATTTCGTATCCCAATGTCGTTATGAAAAGCCATAATGGTAAAGGCAGGTCCGAAAAAGCTGATGCAGGATACCAGAACCACTCTTAAAAATTCTCCTGCCTTGTTATGGGAAGGGTTACTGGAATATTCCAGTATGACCTCTTCTGCTCCCAAGGGCACGATCATGACTGATGGACAAGCTTTTTCTATTTCATACACCACCTTTAACTGGCTGATGATGCGCCTGGTATGATCCTCCGTAAATTCGTATACAGGCAGCTTTTTGATCTTGCCTAACAGTTCTTTATTTCTGCCCTCTACTTCCGCCACATCCTCTACGGTAATAACACTGTCCGTACTCTGCATTTTAGGACATAAATTCATATAAATAATATCCGCCATCGTTCAATCTCCTGGTTTTTTAACCAGTTTTTCCCGATGGCGGAAATTTATGCACACTTATTTTTAAAACAAAAGCGACTCATGACCCCTTCTGTTCTTCCATCCATAGATCCATTCTGTCTTCTATGATATAGAAAGGCGTAGGACCAAGATCCAAAATAAATTGATGAAAGTCTTTTAATACAAAATCGTCTTCCAGGGTATTTTCCGCCTTTTCCCGAAGTCGTAAAAATTCCAGATAACCGATAAAATAATTCAAATAGTATCCCGGCTTTTCTACTACCAGCTCAAACAGACCGTTTACGCTTTCTTCGCTGGCAATACCAAAGGGCCCCAGAAATTCCAAAACATCCTGTCTGTCCCAGCCCTCATAGTTGACACCTATATCCACATAGGCGCATAGAGCTACATTTATACCGGAATCCCAGGCAAGTATTTGGGCCAGATCTTTATCCATTCCCCTGAGATCGTAAGAATAATATTCTACATAATCTGCCCATCCTTCCGTATATCCGGAAAAGGAAAACAGACTGCGTACGGGAGGCAGATCCTTTTGTGCAGTTGTCACAGTCTGATACAAATGCCCCGGATAGCCTTCATGAGCAAGAACGACAAACAGATCGTCATTACCATTGCCTCTGTTGATATAAATAATATTATTTTGCACATCGTCTATGGGCGGTGTCAGATAAAACGCCGGGCTGGTATATTCCTCCATAGACGGATGAACATATTTAATAGTATATTCAACCGAGGGAGGTGTGGGAAAATCTTCTGTAGTATTTTCTATGAGATAATCTATGATCTGTTCCGGATCATCGTCTAAAAAGGTCAGATCAACCCCCTCATATAATTCGTACAATAAGTCCGGATCGTTTTCCAAGGTTTCATAAATCCATTCCATTCGGGAATAAATAAATTCTGATGTTCTTTTCTTCAATTCGGAAACCGATTGATCCGTTCCGATCCTGGCACGGAGCAGATATTCATAATACCGTGTGCCATCCTCATAATAACAGATTCCCAGGTCATTGGTGCCGCTTCCCTTTAAGGTTTCCAATTCTTTTATAAGCATTTCATAACCGGGAATGACTTCTGTCAAAATGATCTTCCTGTTTCTCTCTTTATAGGACTCCTTTTCTTCTTCACTTAAACCCTCAAGCTCATCGATCTTATAATCAAATACCTCTATCATATAGTTTTCTTCCGGGTTTTCAATAAACTGATCACATTGTTCTATAACATCATCTACGGCAAAGTCCGCCATAAAAAGTCCTGCTTTTACTTTTTCTTTTTCAAATACAATGATGCTTTCAAAAACATCATCCACTTCTCCTAACAATATGAGATAATCTTCCACATCTTTTTCTCTTCGGAATGTATATTCCGCAAGTAAGATCGGAATCTCCGCCTGATAACCGCTCAAAGGATCCAGAGGCTCCATATACAGATAAAGGTCCACTGCAGGAAGCTCCGTTTCCACACAATCCATCAGAATGTCATAAGTAAGCTGCTGACTTTCGGAAAGTTCCTCCCTGTTATAGGATTCCAATTCCTCTTTCATTTCCAATATTTCCTGTTCATAGCCTTCGAACCTGTCTATATCATATCGGGAGAGGGTTACTTCGTAATCATCAATTCCGTAATTTTCCGGATAAGCTAGAACATAGTGAAGATCTATGGTATTTTTTACAATCTCATTCTTAAAATACTCTTCTGTATATTGGTCAAACCGTTGGCTGTCACTTAGTTCCTCTCCTGCAAAAGGTCCACTTTGGTCCGATCCTTTTTTTGTTTTTGCACCATCTGCACCAACATTTCCCCCTGTACATCCGGTAAGCAATAAAACTGCAGTCAATCCCAGACAAATCAAACGCTTTGTAATATCTGTTTTTTTCTTCATACTTTTTCCTCCGTAGTCTGATATCAACTCTGCTCTTTACATAACTACCTGTATTCCGGAAAGCTCCAAAACAAGACCTCCCAGCGCACCAAACAGATACAAAAGCCCGATGATTTTCAGATTATCCCTTACATCCTCATTGACTCTGCAAAGCACCACCAGACCAACGCCTGCTCCCACCAGAAGTCCTGACATCATAGCCCCAAAGCCCATGGCTCCTTCTAAATAAAGATCTGTCAGGATCACGGAAGCGGCACAGTTTGGAATCAGTCCGATGATGCCTGCCAAAAATACGCCAATAATCGGTTTATTTAAAATAAATCCGGCAATGCTTTCCTCTCCGATCATAATAATGCAGAGATTAAAGAGGAAGGAGATCAATAGCAGAAACAAAAAAATATGTACGGTATGCTTCAATGCTGACTTTACAATGCTGTGTCCGCAGCCACATTTTTCATTCTCACACATCTGACCGATATGGAATTTTTCATCTTTGTGAGGGCGCTCTGCATAGGCTCGTATTTTTTGCTGCCTGAAAAACAGGATATCCACAAAAAAACCTGCCAAAGTTCCGATCAACACTTTCAGGCCCAAAACCTTCAACATTGCCATAAACGGAACGCCTCTGGAAATCAGGATCGGCAGCATCTCATCGGATGTGGAAAGGTAAATGGCTAACAGCGTTCCCAAGGTTATGATCCGCCCTGCATAGAGATTGGAAGCTGCTGCCGAAAATCCACACTGGGGAAAAGCGCCACAAAGAGCTCCTGCGGCAGGTCCAAATCTTCCCGCTTTGCGAATGGCATCCTTGGTCCGCTCCTGCATCCTATGTTCCACATATTCCATGACCAAATAGGTCAGGAAAAGAAACGGCAAGATCTTTATACTGTCCAGGGCCGCATCCAATGCACTTTCCCAAATCGATTGAAACATGTCATAAAACTCCTCTCAGCCCTTCCACCTTACCTACTTTCCCGCGCTTTGTCAAGGGGAGACCGTTGTCTAACGCTCCTTAAGAGCCAGCGCCCTCAGTTTAAGCAATATCTTTTTTTCCTGCCTGCAGATCTGCACCTGACTCATATCCAAAAGCTTTGCCACCTGAGTCTGGGTCTTGTCCTCAAAGAATCGAAGGCGTATGATCTCCTTCTCCATACTGTCAAGCTGTTCCATCAGATGTTTTAACAAGATGATATCCAGCACTTTGTCTTTTTCTTTATCGTCGGCATCCATATACATGACTCCTGTACCGGTTTCTGTTTCCTTTACTACCTTGTCCACCAGGTAGATCTCACTGCCGTCGGACTGATATACGGTGCGGTAGATGGATTCGATCTCCACATTGGCTTCCAGTGCCATAGCAATCTCTTCTTTTTCAAAGCCGGTGGCCGCTTCTAATTCTTTTAAGGTAGGCTCTCTGCCTTCCCTTGCCGCAAATTCTCCTGCGGCCTGTCTGATGCGTCCGTTTTTTTCTTTTAAGCTTCTGGAGACCTTGATCATGCCATCATCCCGCAGGAACCGTTTGATCTCGCCTGTGATCAAGGGAACCGCATAAGTAGAGAATTTAACGCCGTATTCCACATCAAACTGATCCACTGCCTTGACCAGTCCGATGCAGCCTATTTGAAAGAGATCCTCCGCCTCATATCCTCTATTTAAAAATCGCCTGACAATGAAATGCACCAATCCCAGATTTTCCTCCACAAGTGTGTCTCTGGCTTTTTTATCGCCCTTTTTCGCCTGTAACAACAATTGTGTGGTAGGCTCCATAGGCTACTGCCCGCCTATCTGTTTACTCATGTAAACTACAGTGCCGTCACCCGGTCCGGATTCCACATAAAGCTCATCCATAAAGGCTTCCATAAAAGCAAAACCCATGCCGGAACGTTCCAATTCGGGCTTAGTGGTAAAAAGCGGTTCCATTGCCTTTTCCACATCCTCCATGCCTACGCCTTTGTCTTCGATCCTAATATGTACTGTTCCCTTTGTCAGATACGCTTCTATTAAAACCCACTGCTCACCTTCCAGAGCCTGTTCTTTTCCTTCTACTCTTTCATAACCATGGATAATGCTGTTTGTAACCGCTTCCGATACGGCAGTTTTTACATCCTCCACTTCTTCCAGGGTGGGATCTAACTCTGTCATAAATGCCGCCACAGCCACTCTGGCGAAGCCTTCATTTTCCGAAAGGGGCGTGAATCGCAATTCCATTTTATTGACTGCATCTTCCCTGCTTTTATAAAAGCTGTTTTGAATTTCTCTGTTTTGCTTTACCATCTTTTTCCTCCTAATCCATGATCTCTATCATATCTTTTAATCCGGATAACATAATGATCTTTCGTATTCTGGAATTGGCATGTATGGCTACCACTTTTCCGCCATATGATGCAGCCTTCTGATATCGCCCTGCAATAACTCCAATTCCCGAGCTGTCCATGAATCTGGTTTTGGAAAAATCGAATACCACATGTCTTGCTTTTCCGGATAAAAGATATTCATCTGCTCCTTCCCGGATCTGTCCTGCTTTGTGATGGTCAAGTTCTTCCGGCATGACGATCCGCAGGCAGTTGTCTTCAATCGTAAACATTTCTTCCATCTTCATTCCTCCTGTGATTTTTTTCACGACCGGACGAAACGCGCTTTGCGAGTTTCGCCTGCGCAAACGGCGGCAAATGGGAATGCAACCCCTGTGCGACTTTGCTCACGACCGGACGAAACGCGCTTTGCGAGTTTCGACTACGCAAACGGCTAAAACATGCTTTGCATGTTCTAGCCGTTTCATAAGCATCGGCAAGTGAAAATGCAAGCATTTTCGTTTGCCTCGTGCTCATGAAAAAAGAGAACATATTATTAATAATATGTCCTCTTTTGTGGATTTTATTCATTTTATCTCAAATGGTATCGTTTTTTGTCTTTTACTCTTCCGGTTGGTCTTCCGGATTCGTACTGCGGTTTCCGCCTGTAGCGGCATCAGCAATATTCTGCTGAGCCATTTGGGCATACTCGGAATCAGAAAAATCCGTTATCAGTTTGCTGTACAGCTCATTTGCCTTATCCATATTGCCGGATTCCTGATAAGTTTCTGCTAATGTATACAAAATCTCCGCACTCTCATTGTCAAAATACCATGCCTTCTCCAATATCTCGATGGCAGCGGAATAGTCCCCTTGATTTTTCAGAGTCTTTCCTTTTGAGAAACAGTTATCGGCAATCTCTCCTCCAACTTGCTCCAAAATAGAGTGATACAGATTGCGATAGGCTTCGGAAGATTCTGTTTCTACATAAATCTTATCGATTTGATACAAGCTGTCAGCTAAAATATCCAGATCGTCGGGATCACTGATATACGAGTTAGCAGTTGCTAATAACCCATCTACACTCTGTATCGCGCCGCCTTCACCGGTAACGGCCTGCAGCTGTTCCGTCAGTTTTGTATTCTCATCGGTCAGGGCGCTGACCCGCTGCTCTAAATCTGTGATCTGTGCTGTTTTTTCGTCAGAATTTTCACTGATGACCTGAAGTTGGTCTTCTATTTCTGCCTGAGCTGACTGCACCTTTGCAGGCACAATAAGGAAATAGCATACCGCCAATCCGATCACAAGACCGATCAATACATTCAAAACAGTAGAGGACCCTACCACCGGTTCCTTTAAGCTGATAGGCTGAATAATGGTCTCATTGCCGCTCTGGTAAGTAATGGCCTCTTTTGCCACCGCCGACTTTTTCTTTTTGGGAGTGGCAGTTTCATCACCTTCCAGCATTAGATTGACTTCTTTCAGATAACGAAGGGCAGTAGTGTTATTTACATCTACTTTTAAACATCTTTTTAAGGCCTTTTCTGCCTTCTCCCACTCTTCATCATTGATATAGAGCAGTGCAAGAAGCAGCTGGGCCTTTACAAATCTGGGATTTAAAGATACTACTTTCTTTAATTGGATGATAGCCAGGTCACTGCTGTCCGCGTAACAATAGGCCAAAGCCTGATTGTACTTCTTTACCGTCTGATTGATGGTCTCCAATCTACTGGGATTGGATTGTACATCATTGATATAATCATCTGCAATATTTTTCTGGGGTCGGATATTTTTGCTGATGACCCACTCGCTAAGAGCAGCTACCGGCTCTCCCATCTCAAAATAAACCAATCCCAAAAGATTCCTGGCTTCCACATGGTTTTTATTAAATTTCAGCGCCTGCCTAAGGCTTATTACGGCGCCCGATAAATCCCGCACATTCGCTTTATTTAAACCCTCATTATAAAAGCGGTTGGATATGTGCATGATTTTTTTATATAATTTCACATCTGCTCCGCAGCTGGTACAAAACTCCTTGTCCGACAGCTCGAAGCCACAATGAAAACATTTCATGGCAATACTCCTGTCGCTTTACACTATTCTTCCTCTTCCTTAGTTTCTTTTATCACATCCACCATTAGATCTGCCATATCAGTCAGATCCTGATTATAAATAGCATCCTCAGCCTCTTCGATTTCCAGACTGGGATGAAAGTTCTTCAATTCTTCTTCAAAATTGATCATTGTGTTTCCTCCTTAATATGGACTTTACCTGTCCTACCAAATAAAGGGATCCCACGATGAAGACCTGATCTGTTTCTTTTTTATCCTGTAATGCAAGGCAGATTCCTTCTTCTACATTTGCCACAGAGAATAGCTGCCATGCCCGATACCTAAAAAAGCAGTCCTCTAAATCCTGAATCTTAGCACTCCGCTCTTCTTCCATCTCCATAATGAAAGCAGCATCAAACAGTCCGCTGTCTCCCAGTAAATCTACCATACTTTTATATGCCTTATCTTCTACCGCAGAGAAGCATAAAATTCTTCTACCCTTTTTATCCATAGCCTTTACTGTTTCCAAAAAGGCTTTTATTCCATCTTCATTATGTGCTCCGTCAAAATACACATCCGGCAGCACTTCTTCCATCCGCCCTTCCCATTGCACTGATGCAACGGCTTTTTCCAAACGGTCTAACGACATGGGCGTCAAATGATATTTTTCTGCCAATATCTCGAAAGCGCGCAGCGCCAGGGCGGCATTTTGAACCTGATATAACGCATTTGTGGACGCAATCAGACTAATATAATTATAATATCGGGAATGATAAGAAAAATCAATGGTTTTATGTTGTATTTTTTCTACAGAATATTCATTTTCATAAAGAGGAAAAGGAGTTGCTCCTGCTTCTTTACATTTATTCCAAATCATTTCGCCTACAGAATCCTTCTTATCTTCAAATATGACACTTGCGTCTTTTTTAATGATGCCTGCCTTTTCAAAAGCGATCTCCTCTCTGGTATCCCCCAAATACTGACAATGATCCAGACCAATAGAGGTAATCACGCAAATATCTGTCTTTTCAAAAACATTGGTGGCATCCAATCTGCCTCCTAAGCCGGTTTCCAGTACCAGCACTTCCACTTCCTCTTTCCTGAAGATATCCATACCCATCAAGAACAAAAATTCAAAAAATGTAGGATAAGAAAGTCCTTCCCTTAAGGCCTCATCTGCTATCTTTTTCACCAAATGAAAACTTTCCATAAATCTTTCGTCGCCTACCGGTCTTTTGTTGATCAGAAAGCGTTCATGCATCGTCATTAAATGAGGGGAGATAAATCCCCCCACTTTATAGCCGGACTCTATGAGCAGCCCCTGTAAGTAAGCACAAACGCTGCCTTTTCCATTGGTTCCTGCTACATGGACCTTGCGCATATCAACTGCCGGATCCCCCATTTTAGCAAGGAGAAGCCTGGTATGATCAAGGCTGTTTTTTGTGGTAAATTTAGGAAGGTCATACAAGAAAGCTTCCGCATCCTTATATTCCGTTATGTTCTCTCCTTCCATATCAAATTTCCACCTCTATCCTATCTGACCATGACACTGCCGGCGATCATACCGGAAATATTCCGATATTCCATAAACATGGTATTTCTTTCCACAAGCATCCGACACTGGTCAATACATATGATACAGCCTCTGTACAAATTGCCGTCCACGCTAACCTTAGCGCCCCTTGCATTTTTCATATATGCCATTACATAATCCAGATCTTCCTGGCATGCTGTCAGTTTTTCATCCAAATCTTTCTTTTCATCCCTTAGCAGTACGAGCTGCTTTTCCAATAGGGGAGACATGCCTCCCGCTTTTACTTTTGTAGCAACTTCCATGACTCTTTCATCCAGACTTTTCATGGTGCTCTTTATATCTTCTTTTTCTTTTAACAGCTTTTTATGCTTCATAAGAATGTCCGGCTGGCATCCTGCATGAACAATGGTCTTTACCTCCACATCATTGCCCAGTTCCTTACATTCAATGCCCTTGGTGCCATGAACATTTCCTCCGATCAAGGTACCTTTCTTGCCGGTCAGGATTACCTTGCCTTCCGCCTCGATCTTGGAATTTAAGATGATATTGGCTTCCACATTGCCGCCGGCTCTTACCTCGGTATGTTCGATAAAATCCGCATACAGAGTTCCCTTGCAGACTATCTTTGCCTTCTGGTTGCCCTGAATGCCTCTCTTTAATATGATATCACCGCCGGCAGACAGACTTGCCGCCTCAACAGTGCCTTCAATGGTCAGACTCTTACCTGCCCGGATCACCGTGCCTGCTGCCACATTTCCCGAAATCAGCACATCTCCGTAAAACTCCACTTTTCCGATGATCTGGTCTACATCTCCCTCGATCTTATGGATATTATTTAAGGTAATCTGACCATCCAGATATTGTATTTTTCCTTCCTGGGTAGCGATATAAAGATTGGGATCATCCGGAGAAAGAGCGACTCCTTTTCCCTTTAAGGTGGGCAGATTTTTTACAGGATCCACCGGAATCTCTACTCCTCTTACATTTGTTCCCGGCAAGCCTGCCTCAGCCGGATGATACTTTGCCAAAGGCGTACCTACCTGAACGCTGTTGACCATGTTCATACTCTGGTAGTCCACGGAACCATCTTCTCTGATAGCAGGCTTCTTAGCCGCCCCACTGACATCAAAAAGAAATTCATAGTAGCCGTCTTTACCTATTACAGGAGCAACGGTTTCTGCCACCTTGATCTCCCTGTCATAAACTTTCTTTTTGACCATGGCGATCAGATTATCTTCGTTGATCCCTGCCACAACGCCGTTTTCATGAAGCAGTTCCACCAATTCGTCCTTGGTGTAAGACCCACCGTTTTCTTTTGCCACCAAGTACAACCATGCGGCATCATCAGTATCGCTTACTACCACATATGATTTATGTTCTTCCTCGGACTCTTCAAAAAAATCATCTCCCAAGTCAAAATCCTGGAAAAGATCCATGATATTAATATCTTCACTCATAAAGACGCTCCTCTCTAAATTATTGCAATGCAGTTAACTGTGTCTTTACCTGTTCCAGCATCTGTGTATATTTTGCCAATTTGGCTTTTTCTTCTTCTACCTTTGCAGCAGGGGCTTTGCTTACAAACCTTTCGTTCTTTAACATGCCCTCACTGCGGGCAATTTCACTGTTTAACCGCTCTACTTCTTTTTCCAGTCTGGCAATCTCCTGTTTCTTATCTACCAGATCGGCAAAGGGCATATAGATAGCTGCATTTTCAATCACAACGCTTACCGCATCTTCTCCGATTCCCGCTTTATCCTCCTGCACCAATACCTTGGATGCATAGGCCAAAGGAGCAAAGAACAATTGACCCTTTTCAAAAATAGCCGCGGTTTCCTTATCCTTTGTTACCACATAAACTTCCGCTTTTCTGCTGGGCGCTACATTCATGCCTGTACGGACATTACGTATGCCCCGGATCGCTTCCTTTAATACCTCGATTTCCTTTTCTTCCTTTGCAAAGGCTCTTTCTTTCACTTCCTTCGGCCAGGAAGATACCATGATGGACTCTTCCTCAGACTGGAGGGTACAGAAAATTTCTTCGGTAATAAAAGGCATGTACGGGTGCAGCAACTTTAACGCATCGATCAAAACAGTTTTTAGGGTATATAATGCCGCATCCTGACTCTTTTTATCATTACTATTATAGAGCCTGGGTTTTACCATTTCAATATACCAGTCACAGAACTCATCCCAGATAAAGTCATAGACCTTTTGTACTGCAATGCCCAGCTCGTATTTTTCCATATTTTCAGTGGCTTCCCGCACTAGATTGTTTAACTTACTGATAATCCATTTATCTACCGGCTCCAGATACTCTGATGCGTCTTTTGCAATTTCCTTGCCTTCCATATTCATCATGATGAAACGGGAGGCATTCCAAACTTTATTGGCAAAGTTACGGGACGCTTCTACACGCTCATAGTAGAAACGCATATCGTTACCGGGCGCATTTCCTGTGATCAAGGTCAGGCGCAGGGCATCTGCACCGTACTGCTCAATGATCTCCAAAGGATCGATACCGTTTCCTAAGGATTTGCTCATCTTCCGTCCCTGGGAATCCCTTACCAGGCCATGGAACAACACGGTCTTAAACGGCTTCTCCTTCATTTGCTCATATCCGGAAAAGATCATACGGATAACCCAGAAGAAAATAATATCATAACCGGTTACCAGCACATCTGTAGGATAAAAATATTTTAAATCCTCTGTTGCTTTGGGCCAGCCCAATGTGGAGAAGGGCCAAAGAGCGGAGGAAAACCAGGTGTCCAGTGTATCCGGATCCTGTGTGAAACGGGTGCCGCCGCATTTAGGGCAGACATCCGGCATTTCTTTTCCCACTATGACTTCACCACATTCTTCACAGTAATAAGCAGGGATCCTGTGTCCCCACCACAGCTGTCTGGAAATACACCAGTCACGGATATTGTCCGTCCAGTTAAAGTAAGTTTTCTTCATCCTGTCGGGAACCAGTTTGATCTCGCCTTCTTTTACTGCCTTTACGGCAGGCTTAATGAGCTCATCCATTTTGACAAACCACTGTTCTTTTACCAAAGGCTCTACCGTAGTCTTACAACGGTCATGGGTACCTACATTGTGGCTGTAATCTTCAATCTTAACCAGCAAGCCCTGTTTATCCAGTTCTTTTACGATAGCTTCTCTGGCTTCATAGCGATCCATGCCATTATATGCTCCGCCGTTTGCATTAACGGTGGCATCGTCATTGAATATATTGATGATCGGAAGATCATGGCGTTTACCTACTTCAAAGTCGTTAGGATCATGACCGGGTGTGATCTTTACTACACCGGTTCCAAATTCCATATCTACATAGGTATCCTCTACCACAGGAATGGCTTTGCCCACAATAGGAAGCCAAACCTGTCTGCCGTGAAGATAAGTATAACGCTCATCATCGGGATGAACGGCTACTGCCGTATCCCCTAACATAGTTTCCGGTCTGGTAGTGGCAAACTCCAAAAATTCCGTCTTGCTGGGTTCGCCGTTTTCATCTACCAATGGATATTTGATATGCCAGAAATGTCCTGCCTGGTCTTCGTATTCCACCTCCGCATCGGAAATAGAGGTGTTGCAGACGGGACACCAGTTAATGATCCTGGCTCCTTTATAGATCCAGCCCTTTTCATGCATCTTACAGAACACTTCCGTAACCGCTTCATTACAGCCTTCATCCATGGTAAAGCGTTCTCTGTCCCAGTCACAGGAAGAGCCCAGCTTTTTTAACTGACTGATGATGCGTCCGCCGTATTCCCGTTTCCAGTCCCATGCCCGCTCCAGGAAGCCGTCTCTGCCCAGGTCCTGTTTGTCAATGCCCTCTTCTTTTAATTTTTCAATGATCTTTACCTCTGTTGCAATGGAAGCATGATCCGTTCCGGGCTGCCAAAGAGCATTATAGCCCTGCATCCTTTTAAAACGGATCAAAATATCCTGCATGGTATTATCCAGTGCATGCCCCATATGCAGCTGTCCTGTAATATTGGGCGGGGGAATCACAATGGTAAAGGGCGTCTTATTGGGATCAACCTCTGCATGAAAATACTTCTTTTCCAACCATTTCTCATATATACGGTCCTCTAATCCGTGGGGATCATAGGTCTTTGCCAATTCTTTGCTCATGTGTCTGAACACTCCTTCTGTCTCGTTTTCTTCTGTCTCATATGGGAAAAATCATTCTTTGATACGCTCCAGCATTTCATAGCACATCCTGCCGTTGTGGTAAGGACATTTCCAAGGTTCCACAATCGGCTTTCTGGTAGCGGGAACACCTTTCTCATCCACTTCCGAGAGCCACTCGGAACCGGGCCGCTTATCCACGATCTTTTCTTTGGTATAAGCCCAGACAGCCTCTGCAGCCTCTCTGTATTTTTCTTTTGCGGCATCCTTTTCGTACTCGTTATAGAAACCGATGATGGCTTCACACTGTACCCACCAGATACGAAGCTGGTTATCGATGCCTTTTTCATTCTCACACATCAGGCTTTCCCCGTCATAGGCCAGCCTGTAAACATTTTCCGCAATATCCTTTGTCATAGCAGAAATCTGCTGTACTGTCTCTTCATCCAGGACATCCTTTAATACCGAAATCCCTCTGTCGATCAGCCATGCAGCCTCAATGTCATGACCGTAAGAATGGAGATCGATCAGGCTGTTATATTTATCATCGAAAAATACTTCCAGCCTATGTCTTTCTTTATGATATATCTCGTTATAAAAACGGGAAAACATTTCTTTTAACTGTTTTTCCAAGCGTTTATCCCCGGTGACTCGATACAGCTCCGTATAAGCTTCAAATACATGAAGCAAGGTGTTCATGGTACGGGTAGCCATCACGCCGTTTTCGGAAAGCTTTTCATTGGAAGCCGGTTTAAAATCCTCTGAAAATGCTTCCAAATAGCCATTTTCATCCCGGCAGACTCTTTCTATAAGATCATAGAGGCGAAATGCCAGTTCCTTTGCCTCTTCCCTGCCGCTTGCTTCATAATAGGAAGCAAGGGCATAGACAGCAAATGCCTGATTATAGGTGTGCTTTGTTCCGTCATGCACCCTTCCGTCATACTCTAAGGACCAATATACACCGCCTTTTTCCTGATCCAGACAATGCTTCTTTAAAAACTCAAATGCATGATCTGCATAGGAAAGCAATGATTCATCCTGAAGACGGACCGCTCCGTTTGCAAAAAACCATAGGATACGGCTGTTTAAAATACAACCCTTTACCGCTTTTTTATCTAAATTCAGATCAAAGTCCAACAAACCATAATAGCCGCCGAACTCCTCATCCTTCAATCCTTTCCAAAAAGGGATGATGACTTCATAGAGGTGATCTTTTATTTCCTGACGCATTGTTGCTTCGCTCATCACTAAATGCCTTCCTTCTTTGCTGATGATGCAGGGTATCCATTCCGCTTGGGACATTTCTTTAAAATAGAAAATCTAGGAAAAATTTCCTATAAAAAAAGAGATACCCGCAAACAGTATATCACAAACTGCTTGCGGATACCATAGGTTTCTGGTAGACTTTCTGTTCTTTTTTTATATTTTATATATTATCAGGGAATCTAGTCTTCCAAAATATTCACTTCGCCCATGCCACAGTCTACGGAGACGGTGCGAGATGCGCCATTATCGATGGTTCTGTGCATACCTACTCCGCCCATGTTCTGATTTCCAATGGTGATCTCGCCTGCGCCGCAGGTCACATCATAATTGTAATCCTGCAGAGCATCTCCTCCTGCCAAAAAACAGGTAACCTCTCCCATACCGCATTTGATGTCAATATCCCGGCTTTCTTTGGCAATACAGATATCCAATTCGCCTACGCCCACATCTATATTGATCTTTTCTGCTACGACTACCTCCGGTAATGTCAGCTCTCCTGCACCGACTTCTACAAATAGTTCTGATGCAGTAATACTGCCGATCTCCATTTCTCCTGCGCCCAAGTTGATTTCCACTCTGTCGGCTTCCAAGCTGCCAACTCTTGCTTCACCGCCGCCCAGATTCACTTCAACCTTTTCAAGATCCACATCTATACCCAGATCAATGACGATCTTTCCATAGGTTCCCTTCTTCAGGTAAGCGTCTGCGCCAATGACCAAAGTTCCGTCATGGTCAATTGCATACCAATTCTTCCTGGAACTTTCCACACTGACAAGAATCTCTCCGTCAGATACATTTCCGGTCCTTACGATCTCAAGTTCACCGCCTTTTACTGCGATCTTTAAGGAGCGGATGCCATCTTCTTCCACCGAAAATCTCTGGTCGCCATAAGAGGGAAGGACATATTTATTCATGCCGTCAAACATGCTGTCAAATGCATCATGATCAAATACTTCCCAGCGCCATATGCCTTTGTCACCGAAGGATATGGACAGATCCCTGGCCAGGCTGGCTCCTCCGATAAAGCCTGTTATGAACATGAGCAAAAATCCTACTCCTAAACAGATCAGGCCTCCGTACACGGAAAATTTTGTAAACTTTTTCATGCTGCCACCCCTTCCTTTTTATCAAATGCCTTATGCCATAAGCTTACGATCCCTTTGCAGATGGCGGGAATGACTACGGTGATACATTTAATAAAGGCGATCAGGGAAAGCAAAGCGATCCCAACCAAAAACAAGGTGGCGCCAAAACCGAAGAAGGCTCCCACAGGATTGGAGAAAAGCACCGCAAAGCTGACACCCAAAATAATCAGTGCAGCCGAAAAGCAGGCAACAGCAATAACCCCAAGGCTTAGGATCAATGCCAGGAAACCGGCAATCAGCCCTATGATCCCGCCGGCCAATCCGGTTACGGCACTGCCCCAGATGGGAAACAACAATATCGCCGCTACCACGATCAATACGATCTGCCAGGTTTCCAGACCTTTCTTTTCTTCTTTCGGTCTGTTTCCATTTGTCTCACTGTCGCTCTGATTATTTTCAGCTACAACATAGACCACTTCATCCTTTTCATGATCAAATGTCTCATGCGTTTCTATGGGTTCTACCAGTTCTTTTCCTGCCAACTCCTGCCGGATATTGTGTGCAACCTCCTCCGGGGAACCCAGCGTTCTGATGACTTCTTCCTCATCTTTTTCCGCATCTTCAAAATATTCCGTATAATAATTTAACGCTTCTCTTCTTTCTGTATAAGGAATGTCCCACAGAAGCTTCTCTAAGCGCTCCAGAAATTCTAACTTACTCATGTAAGGCTCCTCCCTCAAAAATACCGGTTATCTTTCCGGCATACTCTTTCCATTCGCTCTGATAATTATTCAGCTGGCTTCTGCCCGACCCGGTGATTCGATAATAGCGTCTGTTCCTGCCGCCGCATTCCCTGTCGTAAACATCTAAAAAGCCGTATTTTTGTAATCTTCGCAAGACCGGATATAAGGTGGATTCCGACAGATCGATAACCTGTCTGACCTCCTGCGTGATCTTGTAGCCGTAAGTCCCTATCTCCTCATGGGACACAACAGC
Source organism: Lachnospiraceae bacterium (assembly GCA_022510725.1). Lineage (GTDB taxonomy): Bacteria > Bacillota > Clostridia > Lachnospirales > Lachnospiraceae > UBA2882. The sequence goes on along the minus strand of JAFLSW010000001.1, from coordinate 279,622 downwards.
TAAAACGATCGCATCCAGCAAAGCGGCTCCGGTATTAAAAACCATACACTTTCCCTTCCTTTTATTTTTTATAATATTATACGCTGTATAATATTATTGTTTCATATACTATACGACATATAATATAACCTGTCAATATTTTTATAAAATAAAATTTTTTTCATTTAGGACTTTTCAATTTGAAAACTTTATGCTATACTTCTTTTCAGTGTCGTGGTGTGGCTCAGCTTGGTAGAGCGCTTCGTTAGGGACGAAGAGGTCGCAGGTTCGAATCCTGTCACCGCGATTTTTTATTGCCTGAAAATAAGACGCATGAAATAATAAGGCACCGCACTCCAAAATTGCTTTTCCGCAACCTATGGGATACTGAAAGAAACGGATTTTTGTGATATAATTTTTAAAAGTAAATGCAATTACGGTAAAAGGAGGAAACAGAAATGAGCAGCAGAAATCCGCGATCATCATTTAACCGAACATTTAACAACGAACATGACAGACGGTCTGACAGGCATTACGACAGGAACTATGACAGACGCTATGGGTCGGAAAGAGACTTTGATGAAAGAGTGCCGTTCTTACAGAATGATATACGGAACCGGGGCTTGGATATCATTCCACAGGATGATAAAGCGCAATGCGGCGCTACCATGGCAAAGAAACGCTTTACCCCCATCATCGTATCAGCCATCTTTCTCTTGATCTCCGTCGTATTACTGATCATCGATCTGTTGGGAAGCCGTTCTCTTTATGTACTTTTTATCCTGTTAGCAGTATTTGCAGGCATTTCCGCATTCTCATCATATAGAACTTATTCCGCTTTTACTTCCGGGAAATTTGATATGTATGGCGGCGCTATTATGCATGTAGGTATCTCCCGGGAAAGGAAGCCTGCATCAACAAATCGAAGCGATTCTGCCAAAAGAGGATCGCGACAGGATGAATACATCGAACATCCCTATGCCATAGTAAACGGCATTACCATTCCTGTATCAAAAAGTGTGTACCAGTCACTGGGAAGGCATATTAACGACTATTACTATGTACTCCGTATCAAACGCTTCAGCTCACGAAACGATGAATATTACTTCCTTAAAGCAGATCCCAGCCTGGAAAATAGGCGGACAGGATCATGCGACCCCAGATCAAATAGATAATTGATGGATTGAGCACGATAGAAAAATAAAAAAGGCGGCCTGCTTTCACAGACCGCCTTTTTAATTTACTGTTAGATTTCCATATTTGCAACCAGTTTCTGTTTCTCTGCATCAAATTCTTCCTGATTGATGATTCCGTTATCCAAAAGCATCTTCAGTTTCTTTGCTGCTTTCTCAAACTCAGCAAAGGAAAGCTTGCCCGAAGGTATAGAAGTAAGAATGGAGGACTCATTTTCAGGTTTAGGAAGCGGCTTGGGTGCAGAGGTTGCACCTGCCATAGTGGAGGTTACTCCTGCTGCCGTGGACATTGCTCCCGGCACCGTAGAAGTCCTGCCTGCCATGGTTGAGGTTGTTCCTGCCGCAGTAGCTCTTGCTGCCTGGGCTGCTGCTACTGCTGCAGCCGCTGCCGCCGAAGGTGAAGGCGATGTTGGAGATGAGGGCTTCAGATCCGGCAAAGGTGCCATTGTCTGGCCTGACGCCGCAGCTTTCTTGCGCTCTTCCTCCTGAATCTTTCTGTATGCCAACTCTTCCGCCGCTTTTCTGGCTTTTTCTGCTGCTTCTGCTTTGGCTTTGGCTTCCGCTTCTTTCTTTAAGCGTTCTTCTTCCGCTCTTCTGGCCTCCGCTTCTGCTTCCAGCCTTGCCTGTTCTTCCGCTTCTTTTCTTAAACGCTCTGCTTCTGCAGCCTGGCGTTCTCTTTCTTCTTCCTGTTTTCTTGCTTTATCAGCTTCAATCTGCTTCATAGCCTCTGCTGCCGCTTCGTTAGCGGTTGCCACGATTTCCTTGCGAACAGCATCTTCTATCTGGCTTGATGCCTCTGCCTCGATCTGTTTGGTCTCCTCAGCACCTTTTGCCTTGGCAACTTCCTCTGCTGCCTTAGCTTTATCGGCTACAACGGCCTTGCCTTCTGCTTCTGCTTTGGCTCTGGCTGCTTCCACTTTGGCCTGGGCATCTGCTTCTGCTTTTTTCTTAGCCTCTTCTACGGAATTCTTAGCGTCTTCTTCCGCTTTCTTAATGATCTCTTCCAGTTTCTGCTTTGCATCCGCTTCCGCTTTGGCTACAGCATCTGCAACAGCTGTATCCGCCTGGGCTTTTGCCTGGTTAACTGCTTCTTCAACCTTGGCCTTAGCCTCTTCTTCCGCTTTCTTCGTTGCTTCTTCTTTGGCTTTTACTACCAATTCCTCATGTTTCTTAACAGATTCCATGATTCTGGCATTATTTTCATCGGCGATCCGCTTAGCGATTTCTTCCGCCGCTTTCTTTGTGGTCTCAGTAACCGCTTTGCAAACGGTTTCTTCTTCCAACACTTTTCTTGCGGCATCCTGCTCAGTAGAGCCTTTTTCAACCGCATCATGAGAAGCCTGTCTTGCCACCTCTTCCGCGATCCGCGCAGATGCTTCTACAGCTCTCTTCTTAGCTGCAATGCCTGCTGACTGACGCTTTGCATCTTCTGCCGAGCCAACTGCATTTTGACTTCCCACTGCCTCAACCTTCTCTTCTGTATGCGGCGCTTCTGCCTGTGGTGCCTCTACATGCTGAGCCCCTGCATGCTGCGCCTGTTTTGCTTTTACCAGGGATTCTCTGGCAAGCTTTGCCTGCCTCCTGGCTTCTTCGTCCCCGCCCGCTTCTGCAGCTGCTTTCATTGCTGCTGCTGCCGCTGCTTTTCTTGCTGCTTCTTCCGCTGCTTTTCTTGCAGCGTCCATTCCTACATTGTCCTGCATATTTTCTTCGCCCCTATAACCCAATATTTTACGCAGTTATGCGGCTGCCACATTCCTATAACAACCTTATACAGCGCACTTCTACGAAATATTATAGCATAGCTTACAAAATTGTTCCACAAAAAAAGTAGAGTTTTTATCAGATTTTTATTCATTTCTGATAGCCGCCAGGGGACTTAGCTTCATAGCCCGCAGGGATGGGAAGAAACCTGCTACCATTCCTACCAGAATAGCAAAGATCAGAGATAATCCCGCCAGCCAAAGAGGAATATAAGAAATACCGGCTGTCAGCCCCATTTCCTGTCCCATGGATCCTGCTGCCATATTGATGAGAGCTGACAAAATGTAACTGATGACAAGACCGATCACACCGCCGATGAAGCCGATACAGCCTGCTTCTACCAAAAACATTCCCTGAATATTATACATGTCACAGCCTAATACCTTCATAATGCCGATCTCTTTTGTACGTTCATAGATAGACATCATCATGGTATTGGTAATACCGATGGCAGCTACCAACAAAGAAACTGCACCGATACCACCGAGTACCAACTGAATGTAACCCATAACCGTCTGTTCGGATTGAATCCACTCTGCATCGCTGTATGCGCTGTATCCCATGCCGTTAATGGTACTCTGCAGTTCTGTGACATGATCCATGGTGTCCGTGTACACGATCAGCTGATTATAAAAAATCTCCTTATATGGTTTTCCGCTGGCTGTAGTAGGCTGCCCGGGAATGGTCCTGTTTTTAAATTCCCGTTTCAAGATGCTCTTCAGATCATCTATATTGCAGTAGACATTATAACTATACGAACTGTAGTCTTCCGGTCCCCCTGCTACCATACCGGCAGCTTCCACCACATGTTTTTTGGGCATTTTGTAGGAAGAGCCATCCTCCATGGTCATGCCGCTTTGAAACATCCAGTAATTCTCCATATCAATAATGAAAAAGACCGTATCGTTCATCAGATCCACATCTGCCATGGTCCCGTCATACCAGTAGCCGCTATAGGTCTTTGGATTATACAGCTGATTCATGATCATATTGCCATACATGACCTGAAGCTGTCCTCCCCCGGTAGAAACCGGAAAGGTTCCTTGGGAAAGGGTCACATTCTGGCTCTCCAAATAACCTTCCGGTACGCCGATCAATGTGATATAGGACTCATACAGTCCTACTTTCATCATACAATCCACCTGCAAGGTAGGCACAACCTGCTCTACATTAGGCAACATAGACAACTCTTCAACGGCATCATCACTTAAATGCTTCTCTTCCGTAGTATCACTGGAGGAATCGTCATTCCCCCAATAATAATATCCGTCAGAGGCATCTCTTACAGTCACGCTGGTAAGACTACCGTATGAGGACATTTCCTCTGTCAAAGTACGGCTTAAGCCAAGACCCAGAGAAACCATAGTCACAATGGATGCCACACCGATCATAACACCCAGAACCGTCAGGATAGTCCTCAGCTTCCGTTTAAACAGGTTGCTGGTACTGAGCCTTAATAAATCCCGAATTTTCATAGACTATACCTCATCGTTTCCTTCCGATCCTGATGCTTCCTCTTCCAGCTCTGCTTCCAATTCCAGCAGTTCTCTTTTCTTCTTTTTCTTTTTCAATATAATAACAGTTGTTACAATTGCTGCAATGACAAAAATGATCACCAAAATGACGATGATGAGTACCGGACTGTTGCCTTTTTCTTCTTCAAACATCATGTCGCCGTCAAACATCATGTCATCCTCATAAAATTCTTCATATACATAAAGGTAAAATTCCTCTTCCCGGGTAAAGGTGTCTCCGGCATCATTTTCATAATATACCACTGCCTTTACCATACCCTCATCCATGGTAGCCATCTCGCCGGACACCATGGCATCCACATTGCCTGTTGCACCGGGCTCGATCTTTCCGATAAAGGTATCTCCGCCGCTTATGCTATCTCCTTCAAATTTGACTTGAACATTATTCAGGGTAACCTTACCCGTATTAAAGATGCTGAACATGACATTGCTCTGTCCTCCTACGGGAATATCGGAAGGCAATACTTCCATGGTACCGATATCAAATCTGGGTTCCTGATTAACGGGAATAGATACATTGGCTGTTGCGGAATAGGGACTGTATTTGGAATCCTCATAGTCCATATTAACCGTAATAGCGTAGGGCTTCTGGCTCAAATCCGCCTTTGCCGTCATTTCAATGGAAATATCCGCCGTTCCGTTTGGACTGATACTCTCTACATATAAGGTATTGGAGCCGCTGGTAGGCAGGAATGCCTCATAGCTTGACTCCTGACTGGTGCCTGTCGTAGGTGTGGACAGATCGATCTGCATATTGGAAACCGCTGTACGCTTGGATGTATTTTTTAAATGAAGGGTCAGGGTAAAGGTATCCCCGGCATAAACATTGGCAGGCACCGTATCAAAACCGGTAATGATCACTCTCGGCGTGGAAAGCCCTGATCCGCCGTCGGAAAGATTTCCGCTTCCAGGTGCGCCCACAGCCTTAACCCAGGTAACAACGGTGGTGGTCTCATAGCCGCCGTTAGCATAATAGATCACATTAAAGGGTACCTGATAATAGCCGTTTAACACATCTCCTCTTACCTGAAAGGTCCAGGTCAGTTCCCGCCTTCTATCCATATCGGACTGGCCATTGCCTTTTCCCGGCAGATCGGGAATGGTCTGGGTATAACCGCTGGTCTGAATCTCAAAAGGCCAATCTGCAGTATCAGATGCAATAACAGGTGTTACTATTACATTGTTCAGATTGGTGGTAGACATGTTCACCAGGGGAAGGACTACATTGACGGTTCTTCCATAGGTAGCTACCGGAGTAACCCAATTGCCGCCTACCATAATAAACTCATTGGTGGAGATGGGCGTGGGCTCCTCTATCACTACATTCCCGGTATTATCTGTATTATCTGTATTTCCTGTATTGTCTGCAGCCTCACCCGCAGCTAATTGAACCTCGGCTGCAAACACCCGGCTGCAGTTCCCGTTCCATACAAGAGCAGCTGCCAATGCTGCACAAAACAACACTTTAAACAACCATACTTTTCGCTCATTTGTTCTTTTCATTTTCGCGCTCCTGTTTTTCATGCTTCCTCGCTCTCCCTCTTATCTTCGATTTTAATGATCTTTCCGTCTTTAATATGAAAAATCCGGTCTGCGTACTCCGCCAGATGATTGTCATGGGTTACCATGATCAAGGTCTGGTTTTGTTCCCGCACTACCTTTTTCATCAGGTTCATGACATCCTCTGAAGTATGGGAATCCAGATTTCCTGTAGGTTCGTCCGCGAATATGATCTCCGGATTCACCACCAGGGCTCTCGCCACACCTACTCTCTGCTGCTGTCCGCCGGACATCTGAGTAGGCTTATGCTTCCTATACTTCCAAAGTCCCACCAGTTTTAAAGCATCCTGGGCCATCTTTTCCCGTTTTGCCTTATCCATCCCCTGAAAAGTAAGAGGCAGGGCAATATTTTCAATTGCATTCATGGTGGGCATCAGGTTAAAGGACTGAAAAATAAATCCGATATGCTTTCGCCTGAATGCCACCAGCTCGTTCTCGCTCTTTTTCTCCATATGCTCCCCGGCTATGACGATAGTGCCCTTGGTGGGCTTTTCCAGCCCGGCCAGCATATTGAGCAGAGTAGACTTTCCTGAGCCTGATGCACCTACGATGGCACAAAACTCACCTCTGTATATCTGAAAATCCACTCCGTTTAAGGCGCGCACCTTGGTATCTCCTACCTTGTAGATCTTATAAAGATCCTTTACCTTGATGACAGCCTCTTTTCCCGTTTCCATGACACACCTCCAGCTATCTCTCCTATATTACCGCTCCATTTTCCAAAATGCGGCGCTGTAAGGCGGCAGTTCACTTCCTCCCCCAAAGTCATGAGTCTTACCGTCTATCATTTCTTCCGCCATGCCGCAGCCGGCATCAAAATGAGCTGTATAACTTTCTGAATCCGCATTGATGGCAACCAAAACCCGTTCGTCGTCACATCTTCTTTCAAAGATACACTGCTTATTGGTCAGGACGATGGATTTAAAGTCTCCGTAATTTAATGCTTTGCTTGCTTTCTTTGCCTTGGCAAGTTTGGATATATATGTTGTCAGTTCATTTTCCAAAGGCTTTTCAAAGCAGGCACGAAGTGCCGGATCCCCTTCACTTTTACTTGCTTTTGCACCCCACTCACTTCCATAATATACGCAAGGTATGCCGGGCATGCCAAACATCAGCGCGTAGATCAAAGGCAGATGCTTCTCATTGGTCAGATTGCTGGCAATACGGGAAACATCATGGTTGTCCACAAACGATAACATATGTTTTCCTTTATAAAGAGTCCAGTTTTCCGGACCAAACTGCCGCAGCAGCGAGTGGTTGATCTCAAACATGTTCATGCTGTTAAAGCTGGAGAACAATCCTTTATAGCACTCATAGTTGGTAGCGGAATGGAGCATGCCATCGTTTACCATCTGATTGTAGTCTCCATGAAGCATCTCTCCTAACAGGAAAAACTCTTCCTTTTTACTGTCACAAAAGCTTCTCAGCCTTCTTACAAAATCATGATCCAGGCAATATGCCACATCCAGGCGCAGTCCGTCGATGCCAAACTCATCGATCCAGCCGCCTACGCACTCCAATAAATGATTAATAACCGCTTCGTTTCTAAGGTTTAATTTCACCAGATCGTAATTGCCTTCCCAGCCTTCATACCACAGACCGTCGTTGTAGTTGGAGTTTCCACCGAAGTCAATGCGGTGAAACCAATCCTTGTACCCGGAGCCCTCTCTGTTTTGCAGTACATCCTGAAAAGCCCAGAAGCCTCTACCCACATGATTGAACACACCATCTAACACAACCTTGATTCCTTCCTTATGTAATGCATCGCATACCTTTTTGAAATCTTCGTTGCTGCCAAGCCTTGTGTCGATCTTCTTATAATCCCTTGTATTATATCCATGGGTATCCGATTCAAAAACCGGGGAAAAATAAATGGCATTTGCTCCCAGCTTTTTAATATGTGGTATCCAATCTATCACCTTGAGGATTCGTGATTCCGCCTTTCCGTCATTCTCAAAAGGCGCCCCGCAGAACCCTAATGGATAAATCTGATAAAACACACTTTCATATGCCCACATGTTATTTTTTCCTCCTAATATTTTATGTTTTTTGGCAAATCTTGTATTATTATAACACAGTGCCACCATATATAGAAGTATCTTATAGGAAAAAACTATTAAAAATCTATTAAAATATCTTCTTTTTTTATCATTTTTCTTTCCATTCTATTAATTTACATAATTTATCAACATTTCTGTCATATCTCAGCTGTTTTTTTGCTATTTCCATTGCAAAAATTTATATGACACTTTTCTTGCAAAAAATACATAACATCTCTTTTTTAAAAGAAATCCCCAATTTCCACAGAGTTATCCACATTCTTTTCCCGTCATATTGAAACATATTGTGGCAAAAAATTGCAGGAACGATTGTCATAACTTGCAAATTGAAAAATTTTTCGACATTTTTGTTTTTTCATAACGGTTTTTGTTTTTTAGGCTTTATGTGAACCCATTTTTTTGCCTGTGGATAAGTTTTTCCATTTGGTATTTTAAAAAACATCCGCTATCTGATATAGTGTTGTAAAAAGGAGATTTTCGATTATGACTGTTACGAAAACTACACCGGATCTGATCATTGGCTCTCATGTGGGAATGAGCGGCAAGGAAATGTTTTTGGGTTCTGCCAAAGAAGCTGTTTCCTATGGCGCAAATACTTTGATGGCATATACCGGTGCGCCCCAAAACACCAAAAGAAAAGAGATTGAGGAATGCCGCATTGAAGAAGGCTGGCGTTATCTAAAGGAAAACGGAATTGAGCAGATCGTGATCCACGCTCCTTATATCATCAATCTGGCAAATACCGTAAAGCCGGAAATATTTTCTCTGGCAGTGGAATTTTTGGAAAAGGAATTAAGCCGCAGCACAGGCTTTGGAAGCAATATTTTAATCCTTCATCCCGGCTCCCATGTAGGAGAAGGCAGTGAAAAAGGAATTGCCAGGATCATAGAAGGGCTAAATGAAGTCATGACAAAGGATATGCCTTGCAAGATCGCCTTGGAGACAATGGCGGGAAAGGGATCAGAGATTGGCAAAAGCTTTGAAGAGCTTTCTGCCATTTATGAAGGAGTCCGGTATCCGGAAAACCTGCGGGTCTGCTTTGATACCTGCCATACCTACGATGCAGGCTACGATATTAAAGATGATTTTGACGGTGTTATGGAAGAATTTGACAAGATTCTGGGAAAAGACCAGATCGCCGTTTTCCATATAAATGACAGCAAGAACAGCAAAGGGGCGGCAAAAGACCGCCACGCTAACCTGGGAAAAGGTGAGATCGGCTTAGGAGCATTACATCGCATCGTTCATCACGAGGACTTTCTTTCCATTCCCAAGATCCTGGAGACACCCTGGATCCCCGATCCGAAAGATCCAGGCAAGACTGTTGCGCCTTATAAAGAGGAAATTGCACTGCTCCGGGCACCACTTTTGTAAAAAACTTCAAAAGAAGCTTGTGCATTTCCTATTGACAGAAAAACCCATCCGCTTCTATCTTCTTCATGCCTGTTCTGGCATTGTGCCAATATTCACGCTGGGCTCGGATCTTTCCGCAAATATACTCATAAAATCGGTCTCTGCTGTGAATGATGGAAGCGATATGCTCCACCAATTCCTTTTGATAGGCTTTCTCCCATTTGTAATAAGCATTCTTAAGTTTATTTGACAGAACATGATAATATTCTTCTGCCTGCTTATCTTTTAACAGACCACATATCATCATTTTCTGGTAACATTCATTGGTATCGTCTTTTAGATTCCTGCCTTTGCATATCACATCCTTTGCAAAGGACAGATTCCCGAATTTCCGAAATTCTGTCACTTTTGCCATGGCTTCCTTCGCCAAAAAGACCATATCTTGATAAAACTTTTCAGGATCCCCTTCATATGCCATAAAATCATGCTGTCTGCTTCCATAATCAAAGCTTAAATAATCCCGCCGCGACCATAAATAGCTAAGCCCCACATTCAGGTAAGATCCCGGCTCTATACCGCTTGGCTGAAATTCAACCAGAACCAAAAACCACCCCTGATCATCAATCCACATGCGGGACTTTCCTTTTTGAAACAAGCCCTCTTCAACCAATACGCTTTCCGCCGCTTTTTGAAGAATCCGATCGGGGTCTACATTTTGCTGCTCCATATTTTGATTCATATTTTGCTCCATCTTTCAATCTCCTTTTACAAAAATTCTTTTATAAAATCCCTTCCCAAAAGTCTGCTGCCGCAATACCAGCACCCTCAATGGTGACCGGTTTGATGTGCTGCCATTCCGCCGGAAACAGCCGCCTGTATCCGCTCTGCATAAACCGCTCGTCCAACAAAGCCACAATGCCGGCATCCTCCACCGTGCGGATGACCCTGCCTGCTGCCTGGAGCACCTTATTCATACCGGGAAATTTGTAGGCATAATCAAAGCCGTCCTCGCCCTGTTCATCAAAATGCCGCTTTAAGATCTCCCGCTCCGGACACACCTGTGGCAAACCGGTTCCTACGATGATAGCTCCGATCAGAGAATCCTTTTGCAGATCGATTCCTTCGCTAAAGATGCCGCCCAATACACAAAATCCCAGAAGAGTTTTGGTTTGCTGTTCATTTTCTTCGATTTCCGCCACTGTTCCTTCTATATCCATAGGCAGCGTCTCTTCCACCAGCACTTCCATTTCGATCTTTCCGGTAAAATCCACTTCCTGAGAATTCAGAAAGGAATCCAGAAAGGCTTCCCTGTCCTCTTCCTTCATATAGGCTTCCTGCATCATCAGGCTGATACCTTCTCCTTCTCCATATAGGGCTTCAAAAGCCTTATAGACGGATTCTAAGAAAGCGTGCGAAGGGAAAAAGACCATATAATTCCCTTCTCTGGCACTGATCAGACTGTGGATATACCTGGCAATATTTAAATATTCCTCCTCGCCCCGACGCAGATATCTGCTGGTCACCTCATGTCCGATGAGCTGAATCTGTCTGTCCGGAGAAAAGGTACTTTTCGCGTATACCTCATAGTCTTCCTTGCTTCCGCCCAGCAGCCCCTTGTAGTACTGGATGGGGAGGAAGGTAGCGGAAAACAGGACAGAGGCTTCTCCCTTATCCATGCACTGCTTCAGCTCTTCCGACGGGTCCACACAGAATTCCTTAATAAAAAACTGTCCCTGATCGTCAAAGCCGGTATAGGTCACATAGTGGTCTCCATCCATTCTGTCATAAGTAGTCAGAAAGCGGGACAACTCAAAATAAAAGTCTAATACCTGGTCCTTTACGGGACAATCATCATGGTCATCCAAATAATTGTTGATGGCACCATGGAGCTTATTGCAGGCATTGACGAAGCTGCCAAACTCAGAAAGGACCAGATAGGATTCACACTCCTTTTTTCTGTTCAAAAGCTCCTGATTGCATTTTTTAGCCAGCCTTGCAATATGAGGCGAATAAGGAGAAATGATCTCACGAAGCTTTAAAAAATCTTCCTTTACCAGCACCGCAGAATACATATCCCTGCCCCGTTCCAACAGGTTATGGGCCTCGTCAATCAAAAACAGGTAAGAGCCTTTGATTCCCTCACCAAAAAATCTGCGCAAGTATGCATAGGGATCAAACAGGTAGTTATAATCGCAGATAACACCATCGGAGAACAGGCTGATATCCAGTGCCATTTCAAAGGGACAGACCTGGTGATTTATGGCATATTCCAAAATGACACTTCTGTCAAATTCATCCTCATGAGACAACATATCATAGACTGCATCATTGATCCTGTCAAAATGTCCTTTGGCAAAAGGGCAGGCTTCCGGATTGCAGCTGCATTCCTCCATGGGGCAGATCTTTTCTTTGGCAGTGAGGGTCACGGTCTTGAATTTCAGTCCATGGTCTCTTAACAGAGAAAAGGTATTCCTGGCTACCGTCCCCGTTACGGTCTTTGCCGTCAGATAAAAAAGCTTGTCTCCTTTTCCTTCTCCAATAGCTTTTATGGAGGGATAGATCGTGGAAATGGTCTTTCCTACACCGGTAGGCGCTTCCACAAACAGCTTTTTATGCTCATTTATGGTCTGATACACATAGCCCACCAACCGCTTCTGCCCCTCCCTGTAGGGGAACGGAAAGCTGATCTTTTCTATGCTCTCCTGCCGTTGTTTCTTCCACTCATATTCGAAGTCAGACCATTTTTTATACTGCTTCAGCAGCCCATCAAACCATTTTTCCAGGGAGGAAAAAATATAGTTTTCATGAAAGTACTTGATCTCCTCTGTATCGATATTGCAATAGGTCATCCGGACGCCGATCTCTTTCATTTCATGGCTTTTGGCGTACATATAGGCATAGCACTTTGCCTGGGCAAGATGCTCCGGTAAGGGCACAGTTATCTTTTTTAATTCCCGATAGGTGGATTTGATCTCATCCACTACCACCCGGCCTGTCTTCTCGTCATCAATGATACCGTCCGCCCGACCTTCTATGACAATGGCATAATCCTGAAGATCGATACGCTCTGTCAGCCAGACTTCCGCCTGGTATTCCGCTCCCATGCGCCGCTGCAGCATACGGTGTATTCTGGCTCCATCCGCTAAGGCATCTTCACTGCCGCCTGTTCTTCTGTTGTCAATGTCCCCACTTCGTAACAGAAATTCCACAAAGCTGCGGACTGAAATTCGGATTTCCACGAAACAGGCTCCTTTCAAAAAATCGACCTATACATACAGTATATCACATAAATATTAAGTATCATACTACCCCTGCATTTTTAAGCTTCAAACTTGGTCAAAATAACTCTGTTTCCATGTTCTTCAATGAGTCTTTTCAGATCGGAAAAGGCAAGCCACAAGGTGGCAGTATTATCATTGGGATGAACCCCCACAGAGGGATTACCCTGCAGATCCTCATCAAATACCACCGTCACATTCCGGCTTTCATCATTGAAAACTCCAAGAGGAGATACACAGCCCTGCTCTACGCCCAGATATTTCATCAGCCTTTCTGCCGACCCAAAGCTGAATCTGGTGCTGCCAATCTGAGGCGCAAGGACTTTTAGATCCACTTGCTTTTCCTCCGGCACCGTAACTAAATAATGATTTTTGCCTTTGGCGTCCCGCAAAAACAGATTTTTACAGACCGTTCCCTTTGCCGTGATCCCTGCTTTGTCCATATCTTCCATGGTGTAAACTGCATCATGCTCTAATTTTTCATAGGCAATGCCTTTGTTTTCCAACAACTCATAAATTTCCTGTTTCCCGTACATGGTTTTACTCCTTCTTAATCTAAATACTTTACCATCAGCCACTCCGTTTCATCGGCTCCGTCGCCTACAATTTCAAAGCCCAGCTTTTGATACATGCGAAGGGCATAATTTTCTTTATTCACTCCCAAAGAAACCTTAGCATAGCCTTTTTCCTTTAACAGCTTTAACATTTCTTTCATTAATGCCGTGCCAATTCCCTTATTCCGATACTCTTTATAAAGAGAAATGGAGAAAGAGGGTGTTTCATCATCCATATGTCCGTATTCATCCGCAATGCCTACCCATACTGCGCCCACCACTTTTTCATCTGCCTCCGCTACCAGACAGTGATCGTGGGGATGGGTCCCAAAACCCTCAATGGCAGCATACAGCTTGGGGTTGGTATAAATAATATCTCTTGGTACTTCCTCATGATACCAATCAGGAATATAAATGGCTTCATAGAGAAAGTCCTCCAACAGATTATATTCTTCTTTTCGCATTTCCCGTATGTGGTATTCCATAAAATTTGCCATTTTGCTCCTAAAATCTTATGATTATAGTGAGATTTTACACCAATCCCGGGGATTTTTCCATAATCAGACGAACATATGCACAAAAAAGAAGCTGCCACACCACTTGGTATGACAGCTCCTGTCTCTTTTGTGTCGATTTAGCAAGCCATGGCAAATCTGGATAAAAACTGCTCCAGATCTTCGCTGATGCCGTTATAGGAAATGGTCATGATCTGTGAGAAATCCAAAGCAAGTACGCCCAAAATCGATTTCGCATCTACCGTATAACGGTTATAGGAAATGTCGATGTCAAAATCACATCTTGTTGCGATCTGAACCAGTTCCCTTGCTGCATCAGGTCCAAGCATCACTTTTCGCATTGTCATGATACAAACCACCTTTCATAATAATACTCCTCATATGCCACATACTAAAATATGGCATAAATTACATAAAGGTAATCATTTCCTTTATCCAATGCAATTATACTGATAAATCCAAAAAAGTAAAGTACTTTTTAACATACAATATTTTGCCGCTTTGCCGCTTTGAAGTACAAAAGGTGATATATTTACTGGGTATTTAGGTTGGAGTAGCCCATCAGGCTTTCGTCTACGGCCTTTGCCGCTTCCCTGCCTTCTCTGATAGCCCATACTACCAGGGACTGTCCTCTGTGCATATCTCCTGCCGTAAAGACATTCTCCACATTGGTAGCATAGCCGCCCTCCGCCGTATTTACATTGGTGCGGGCATTGACTTCCACCCCAAAGGCATCGGTCACATATTTCTGGCTGCCCAAAAATCCTGCTGCGATCAACACGATCTCTGCATCCAGCACCTGCTCACTGCCTGCAACCTCCTGCATGTTCATGCGGCCTGTCTTTTCATCCTTGACCCATGCAAGCTGTACGGTCTTTACTCCTTTTAAGTTACCGCTTTTATCTTTTACAAACTCCTTAACGGTGGTCTCATAGATCCTGGGATCATGGCCATATACCGCAATGGCCTCCTCCTGGCCGTAATCTGTCTTGCAGATCTTGGGCCACTGAGGCCAGGGATTATCCTCCGCCCTCTCATCGGGGGCTTTTGGCATCATTTCTAACTGGGTCACGGTCTTTGCTCCGTGTCTCACACAGGTTCCCACACAGTCGTTGCCTGTGTCGCCGCCGCCGATGATAATGACATTTTTGTTCTTCACATCCACATACTGCTTATCTTCAAACTTAGAATTTAGCAGAGATTTGGTATTGGCTGTCAAAAAGTCTACTGCAAAGTAGATGCCCTTTGCATCCCTGCCGGGAGCTTGAATATCTCTGGGATTGGAAGCACCGCAGCAAAGTACCACTCTGTCAAAGTCCTTTAATATCTTTGCCGCTTTTACATCCTTTCCGATATTGGCCTCGGTCTGGAAGGTTACTCCTTCCTCTTCCATGATTCGTATCTTCCGGTCAATGATATGTTTTTCTAACTTCATATTGGGAATGCCGTACATCAACAGTCCGCCTACCCTGTCACTTCTTTCAAATACGGTAACAGAATGTCCTCTTTTGTTTAACTGGTCTGCACAGGCAAGGCCGGAAGGACCGCTTCCGATGACCGCCACTTTCTTTCCTGTTCTGACTTTAGGCGGTTTTGCCTTGGCATAGCCTTCTTCATATGCCTTTTCGATAATGGCATGTTCGTTTTCCTTGGTGGCAACCGGATCCCCGTTTAAACCGCAGGTACATGCCGCCTCACAAAGGGCGGGACACACTCTGGATGTAAATTCCGGGAAGTTATTGGTCTTTTTCAGACGGTTATATGCCTGATTCCAGTTGCCTGTATATACCAGATCGTTCCACTCCGGCACCAGATTGTGCAGAGGACAGCCTGAGGTCATACCGCAAAGGGTAGCTCCTGCCTGGCAGAAGGGAACGCCGCATTCCATACAGCGTGCGCCCTGCTCTTTCTGCTTTTCCTCGGAAAGATAGGTATGAAATTCATTAAAATGCTTGATCCTGCTTTTTGGAGATTCCGAGCCGCTTACCTTGCGCTCATAATCCATAAATCCTGTTGGTTTTCCCATGACTGCACCTCCTACTCTTCCTTGTTCTTGTTGGCATAAAATGCCTCGATCTGTGCCTGTTCCGCACTCATACCTTTTTCTTCCATCTGTACGATGGCTTTTAACATGGTCTCATAGTCATGAGGGATGATCTTTTTAAACTTAGGCAGATACTCGCCAAAATGTTCCAGGATCAGCTTGCCCTTTTCGGAATTGGTATAAGATACATGTTCGCTTATCAGATCTTTTAATTCCAGCACATCGTATTTGGATGTGATCTCATAGGAAGAAACCATTTCTTTATTGACTTTTGTATACAGGCTGTTGTCCTCATCCAGTACATAAGCAATACCGCCGCTCATGCCGGCTGCAAAGTTTTTGCCCACATTGCCTAAGATCACTGCGCGACCGCCGGTCATATATTCGCAGCCGTGATCGCCACAGCCTTCCACCACCGCAATGGCACCGGAGTTTCTGACGCAGAAACGCTCACCGGCAACACCGCTGATAAAGGCTTTTCCGCTGGTGGCGCCGTAAAGTGCCACATTGCCGATGATAATGTTTTCATCCTGTTTGAACTTGCTGCCTTTGGGCGGATAAACGATCAGCTTACCGCCGGATAAGCCTTTGCCGAAGTAGTCGTTGGAATCGCCTATCAGCTCTAAAGTAAGGCCCTGAGGGATAAATGCGCCAAAGCTCTGTCCCCCTGCACCGTTACACAGTACACGGTAGGTATCCTCCGGCAGGGTGTTGTAGAATTTCTTGGTGATCTCCGCACCCAGGATGGTGCCGAAGGCTCTGTCCGTATTGGACACATCTACCTCAATGCTTCTCTTTGCTCCCGTTTCAATGGCCTTCGCCAGCTGTTTTAATAAGATTTTCTCATCCACAGTCTTTTCCAGCTTAAAGTCATAAACCTGTTTGGGATCAAAGACAACCTTTTCCTTCTGTCCCACATAAGGGTTGTTTAAAATATTGGACAGATCGATCTTTGCATAACGGTCATCCAGATCCTCCCGTACCTTTAACAACTCTGTATGGCCTACCAGCTCGTCGATGGTCTTGACACCCAGCTTCGCCATGTATTCCCGCATTTCCTGTGCGATGAAGCGCATAAAGTTTTCCACATATTCCGGTTTACCCTTAAATCTCTTACGAAGCTCCGGATTCTGGGTAGCAACGCCCACAGGGCAGGTATCTAAGTTGCAGACACGCATCATAACGCAGCCCATGGTGACCAGGGGAGCCGTTGCAAAGCCGTATTCTTCCGCACCTAACAAGGCTGCAATGACCACATCTTTACCGCTCATCAGCTTGCCGTCTGTCTCGATGCGGACTTTATTTCTAAGACCGTTCATGATCAGCGTCTGATGGGTCTCCGCCAGTCCCAGCTCCCAGGGAAGTCCCGCATTGTGGATGGAGCTTCGGGGTGCCGCACCTGTACCGCCGTCATAGCCGGATACCAGGATGACCTGGGCTCCTGCCTTGGCAACACCGGCAGCGACTGTACCCACACCGGCTTCGGAAACCAGTTTTACGGATATCCTTGCATCTTTATTGGCATTCTTTAAGTCATAGATCAGCTGCGCCAGATCCTCAATGGAATAAATATCGTGATGAGGAGGCGGAGAGATCAATCCCACACCCGGTGTGGAATGACGGGTCTTGGCGATCCAGGGATAAACCTTTCCTGCCGGAAGATGACCGCCCTCGCCGGGTTTTGCACCCTGGGCCATTTTGATCTGAATCTCCTGTGCGCTGGTCAGATACTTGCTGGTCACGCCAAACCGGCCTGATGCTACCTGCTTGATGGCAGAGCATTTGTTTAAGCCATCCGGTCCGATGGAAAGTCTTTCCAGATCCTCGCCGCCTTCACCGGTATTGGATTTACCGCCCAGATTGTTCATGGCAACAGCCAGACATTCATGAGCCTCCTTGGAAATGGAACCATAGGACATGGCTCCCGTCTTAAATCTCTTGACAATGGAATCCACGCTTTCCACATCATCAATGGAAATACCCTTTTTCGGGTAATTAAAGTCCATCAGTCCCCGCAGGGTCTTGATCGCCATTTCATCATCCACACAGGCAGTATACTGCTTAAACAGCTCATAATCTCCTCTGCGGGTGGATTCCTGCAATAAATGAATGGTCTGAGGATTGTACAAATGCTGGTCGCCGCCGCTGCGCATCTTGTGATGGCCGGGGCTGTCTAAAGTAAGGTCATTTTCCAGTCCCAAAGGATCAAAAGCAAGGGAATGAAGCTCATCCACCTGTTTTTCGATATCCTTGATGGTAATACCGCCTACCCGGCATACCGTACCGCTAAAGTACTTGTTCACCAGCTCATAGTCCAGACCGATTGCCTCAAAGATCTTGGAACCCTGATAGGACTGGATGGTGGAAATACCCATTTTGGATGCGATCTTTACAATGCCGTGAAGCACTGCATTGTTATAATCCTCCACTGCCGCATAGTAGTCTTTATCCAACATCCGGTTATCGATCAGTTCCTTAATGGACTCCTGTGCCAGGTAAGGATTGATGGCGCTGGCACCGTAACCTAACAAAGTAGCGAAATGATGCACCTCTCTGGGCTCCGCAGACTCTAAGATAATGGCTACAGAAGTGCGTTTCTTGGTGTTGACCAGATGCTGCTGCAGGGCGGACACCGCCAACAGGGAAGGGATGGCAACATGGTTTTCATCCACGCCTCTGTCTGAAAGGATCATGATATTGACCCCATCCCTGTACATTCTGTCTACTTCCACAAATAAACGGTCGATGGCTTTTTCCAGGCTGGTATTTTTATAATAAGTAATGGGAACCACTTCCACCTTAAAGCCTTCCGCCTTCATATTTTTGATCTTTAACATATCCGTATTGGTTAAGATCGGATTGTGAACCTCCAACACATCACAGTTCCCGGGATTCTCTTCCAGGATATTTCCCTCTGTTCCGATATATACGGTTGTAGAGGTCACCACTTCTTCTCTGATGGCATCAATAGGAGGATTGGTAACCTGAGCAAATAACTGTTTAAAATAATTGAATAACGGATGTTTTGTATTGCTCAACACCGGCAGCGGGGAATCCACACCCATAGCCGCAATGGCCTCGGAACCGTTTTTCGCCATAGGAAGGATGGCAAATTTCAGTTCGTCATAGGTATAGCCGAATGCCTTCTGCATACGTTGTCTTTCTTCATAGTCAAATTCCGGCACGCGGATGTTGGGGATCTTTAATTCAGATAATTTCACCAAGTTAGAATCCAGCCACTGTCCGTAAGGCTGCTTGGAGGCATAGGACTGTTTCAGATGATCGTCGTCGATCACCTCGCCCTTTACAGTATCAATAAGCAGCATCTTACCGGGATGAAGCCGTTCCTTCTTTACGATCTTGGTGGGATCGATGGGAAGCACGCCTACCTCGGAGGACAAGATTACCTGTCCGTCATCAGTAATATAGTAACGGGAAGGTCTTAAACCATTGCGGTCCAAAACCGCGCCCATCAGATCTCCGTCGGAGAACAAAATGGAAGCAGGTCCGTCCCAAGGCTCCATCATGGTGGCATAATATTGATAGAAATCCTTTTTCTCCTGATTCATGGTGCGGTTGTTTGCCCAGGGCTCGGGAATGGTGATCATCACCGCCAAAGGCAGGGGCATGCCGCTCATAACAAGGAACTCCAGGGTGTTGTCAAGCATTGCCGAGTCGGAACCGGAAGCGTTTATTACAGGGAGGATCTTGTAAAATTCTCCTTTTAAATGAACAGACTCCATATTTTCCTCTCTGGCAAGCATCTTATCTGCATTACCCCGAATGGTATTGATCTCTCCGTTATGTACGATAAACCGGTTGGGATGGGCTCTTTCCCAGCTGGGATTGGTATTGGTGGAGAAACGGGAATGGACAATGGCAATGGCGGACTCATAGTCCGGATCCTGTAAGTCCGAAAAGAAGGTTCGCAGCTGATCTACCAAAAACATACCCTTATATACAATGGTACGGCTGCTTAAGGAAACCACATAGGTCACATCTGTGGACTGCTCAAAAATACGCCTTACGATATAAAGCTTCCTGTCAAATGCCAGACCCTTTTCCACATCTTTAGGCTTTTTAATGAATGCCTGCATGATGCAGGGCATACATTCTACCGCTTTATGCCCCAGCACGGAAGGCACCGTAGGCACCTCTCTCCAGCCAAGGAAAGTAAGGCCTTCCTTCTCCACGATGATCTCAAACATCTTTTTGGCCTGATTTCTTTGGAGCTCATCCTGGGGGAAGAAAAACATACCTACACCGTATTCCCGTTCTTTTCCCAAAGAAATGCCGAGGGTTTTTGCGACCTTAGTGAAGAACTTGTGCGAAACCTGTGTCAGGATTCCAACTCCATCACCAGTCTTACCCTCGGCGTCTTTGCCGGCTCTGTGCTCTAAATTTTCTACAATCTTTAATGCGTTTTCTACTGTTTCCCGGCTCTTGGTGCCATTGATGTTCACACAAGCGCCGATACCGCAGTTGTCATGCTCGAATTCTTCCCGGTAAAGGGGAGGCTTCGGCATGTCTAACCTTGCGTCAAACATGATCGATCTCCTTTCCTGATCCTGTTCATTCTATATCCTATGAAATATAACAGGTTCGCTCGTGATGTTACTATACACCTATTCTTTGAGGTTGTAAAGAAAAAATTTTTATAAATTGTCTGATAATTCGACATTTTTATTTTTGATATATTTTTGTCAGAATATATAAGCTATTTTCTGCCAATTTTAAAGTTTTTACTACAATTTACCGCTTCAATAGAGGCAAAACTTTTTTCCAATTCAGACAGAGAACAAAGATAGCTGTAATAAGACCTGTCGCAGCAAGTCCGCCAAAAGTATAAAGAAAATGGTCGGAAGAAACCAATGTACTGACGGCATAAACCGCTATATTGGCAGCGCCATGTACCAAAATCGATGCTTTTAAAGTTTGAAATCGTTCATAAGACCAGGCAAGAAGGCACCCCATTAAAAATCCATAGATCAGTTGAACCATATTTCCATGGTATGCGCCAAAAACCATGGCGGATACGGGAATTGCAGCTACTGCGGGAAAATAACGGCGCATCCTGCCATAGACCAGTCCCCTGAATACCAATTCCTCTTCTATGGGTTTAATGACCCCATAGTTTAACATGCCAAAAACAAAGGGGACCGAATACTGAATATTGGAAACACTTTCATAGGTATCAGAAAGGGCCGACAGATCAATACGGGTAAACAGCAGGTTTAAAAAGAGAGCCAAAGAAGCGGATACCCCGGCAAGAGGCAGGGATGCTGATAACAAAACCCTCATTCTCTCTTTCTTTGCTCCATCGCCCGTTTTTTCCCTTTCTTTTCTATAAAGCCAACAGAAAAACAGACCGCAAAAAAGGGTGGCAGCCCCATCCAGATATACCGCGATCTCTCCGGAATGGGACAAAATAGAATCTTTTTGCCCCGCAAAAGCGCCGTTTACCAGCCCCATCAGCATCATTCTAAGAAGGATGAGCAAAAAGGTAGAAAGCAAAAAATCGTAGATAATAGGCGATAATATGTAAATGCTTTTAAACACTCCCATTCTTTCCCGACTCTTTTGTCCCATAGCTTTCGTTTCCTTTCCTGTTTTTTCTTGTGCATCTTGATTTTGCCCTGTATAATGAGAATATCACAAAATTCTCAAGGAAGAAACAAGAATGAAGCTACGGTTAAAAGATATTTTGGAATATGTGGGCATATTTGTTGCCGTGATAGGAATCGTATGGCTGTTAGATACCTTTGTGATCGTCAATGCCAGGATTCCATCTGAGTCCATGGAAAATACCATTATGACCGGAGACCGCATCATCGGCAGCCGCATTGCCTACAAGACCGGTATTCCCCATAGATACGACATTGTCATTTTCAAATATCCTGACGATGAATCCATTCTTTATATCAAGCGCATCATCGGCCTGCCGGGTGAAACCGTGACCATCAGAGACGGCAAGGTCTATATCAACGATTCCGAAGAGCCTCTGGATGACTCCTTTACTCCGGAAGTTCCTACCGGTTACTATGGGCCCTTCAATGTTCCCGGAAACGGATATTTTGTTATGGGGGATAATCGAAACAATTCCTTTGATTCCAGATTTTGGTACACCACCTGTGTCAGGGAAGACCAGATTCTTGGAAAAGCCATATTTTGTTATTATCCCTTTTCCCGCTTTGGAGAGATACAATGATATCCTTCTATCCCAATGCATTGACAAATCATTCTGAAGGCTGTATATATATTGTGTACAAAATAAACCATTGCTAGGGGGGCCCTTAGGCTGAGATAGCGGCATATGCTGCTGACCCTCACTACTTGAACCGGGTAATACCGGCGTAAGGAAGCAACTTTTAACCCACTACGGGAAAAGTATATCTTTATTCAGTAGTCCCCTCCTATGCAATCATAAGGAGGATTTTTTATGTCATTTTTTGCAACTGAGATCACGGATGAATGGGGAACCAGCTATATGCCCACCACGGCCGGTTTTACAGTACTTGTTATTGCCATGCTGGCCATCTTTTTACTAGGCTGTGCATTTTTTGGCGAAAAACGGAAGTTTTCTGCAAAGCAGCTTGCTTTTTCTGCCATGGCCATTGCCCTGGCATTCGTTACTTCTTTTTTAAAGGTCATAGATATGCCCATGGGCGGCTCCGTTACTTTATTGAGCATGCTGTTTATCGTATTAATCGGCTACTGGTACGGGCTGGGAGCAGGTCTGACTGCCGCAACGGCTTATGGTATTTTGCAGCTGGTCATCGATCCCTATATTATCAGCTTTCCTCAGATGATGGTTGATTATGTTTTTGGATTTGGTGCCTTAGGCCTTTCCGGCATCTTTTCAAAGAGCAGATCCAAACACAATTTGTTGTTTGGCTACGCAGTCGGCGTATTAGGCAGATATTTCTTTACCTTTTTATCCGGCTGGATCTTCTTTGCGACCTATACTCCGGAATTTTTTAACAGTGCCGTGATTTATTCCCTGGCTTATAACGGTGCTTATCTGGGACTGGAAGCCTTAATAACGATAGTTATTTTATCTTTGCCTCCTGTTTCCAAGGCATTGGGTCATGTAAAAAAACTGGCGCTTTCTAATGAATAAAAAAGAGGTTGAAATTTTCTAGGCATTCCTTCTTTTGTGTGATAAAATAGAAGAAAATACCAATACAGCCAAATAGAAAGCAGCACAAAGGAGGTATGTTTATGATCAGCATCAGTCTTTGCATGATTGTGAAAAATGAAGAAAAGGTTCTTGCCAGATGTCTGGACTCCATTGCAGACCTGATGGATGAGATCATTATTGTAGATACCGGTTCCACAGACAGGACAAAAGAGATTGCCGGCCGATACACGGATCTGCTTTATGATTTTAAATGGACGGGGAATTTCAGCGATGCCAGGAATTTTTCTTTTTCCAAGGCAACCAAGGAATACATATACTGCGCTGATGCAGACGAAGTCTTGGATGAAGAAAACCGCACAAGGTTTAAGATGTTAAAAAAAGGCTTGCTGCCGGAGATCGAGATCGTACAGATGTATTATGCCAACCAGCTTTCTTTTAACACCATATATAATTATGACAAGGAACTGCGCCCCAAGCTTTTCAAAAGACTGCGGCAGTTTGTCTGGGAAAATGCCATTCATGAAGCGGTACGCCTGGAGCCGCTGGTATATGAAAGCGACATCGTTATTCAGCACTGTCCTACCAGCAATCATAAGGCAAGAGATCTTCAGGCATTTGAACGGCTTACCAGGGATGGGGTCCGACTCAATAAGCGGCTTCATAATCTGTACGCCAAAGAGTTGTATATATCAGGAGAAGTGGAAGATTTTGTCAAGGCTTTCGTCTTCTTTGCTTCGTCCATTGATGATATAGACCGAAGTGCCGACGAGATACTGGAAGCCTGCTGTATCTGCGCAAAAGCCAGTCATGTCACTGGCAGGAGCCTGGACTTTTTCAAATTTACCACCAAGGCCATTGCCAGCGGTAGCTGCAGCGAGGTCTGTTGCGAGCTGGGAGATTATTACCGGGAAACCAACGACTTGGAAGAAGCATGTATCTGGTATTACAATGCCGCCTTTGAAACAGAAAGCGCTTTAAGCTTAAAACACCATACCTCGATTCCTTTAAACGCCTTGGCTGATTGCTACGAACAACTGGGCATTCCCAGTGAAGCAGCCCGTTATCGTCAGATGGCAATGGATTGTGAGAAGTGATAGGAATAGATATAAATGCCTGCCACTTTTTTTCCTGTTAGTTTTTCCAGGGCTTCTTTATAATAACAAAGCTGGGTCTGATACCTGTGTATCAGATCCTCTTTTTTATCTACCCGGTCTGTCTTATAATCCAAAAGATACAGCTCGCCCTGCTTTTCATAATAGGCATCGATAATGCCTTGGATCAGCATGGTTTCTTCTTCCGGAAAACCTGCATTGACACGGCTGGCAGGAATGGACATGACAAAGGGCTGTTCCCGGTACAGCTTCTTTTCCAGATCCGCTTCCATCATTTCATGAGCCAGTTCATCCGCCAAAAATGCTACCACCTTTTCCTTGCTTACCAGTGCCAGGTCCTCTTTCTCCATTCTGCCGGACTTTACAATGCGCTCTGTCTGCTTAGAAAGCTCCCTGCCGATTTCTTCTTTGGTAAGGCCAAGAAAACATTTCAGATCCAGCAGCTCCATCAGCCTGTGATAAGCCGTACCTCTCAATGCACCGCCTGCCCGTTTTTCTTTCTGCATAAAAGCGGGAACCACAGACTCTTCCATTTCTGTTTCAAATACCACATGGGTCTGCTCATCTTCGTGAAGAGCGGCTGATTTCAATTCGGAAACACTTGTTTTTGTATATAGACCTTCCAATCTCTTATGCGGATAGATCGCAGACAACTTTTCCCTGATCTCTTCCTCTCTATCCTGTCCATAAGCAGACAACTTCTCAGACATGGCCTGCCGTTTTGCTTTTTTATTAAGTCCTGTTTTTATGTTTTCCGATAACAGATCCTCTTCCTGATACAACCTGATGGAAGGCATCTTTTCCGACACATTTGTATATATTCCAAAGACCAACAATAGCATTTTATAAAAACTGCTGCTTTCCATCAAAAGCTCTCCGTCTATTTTTTCACCGCCACTGCTCAGGCGTTTTGCCTCCAGCACCGCCTCTTCGAACTTTTCTGACACACCAGTCATAATCAATTTTTCTTTGGCTCTGGTCATGGCAACATAGAGAACCCGCAGTTCTTCCCCCAATTCTTCTTTTTTCATCTGCTGTGCGATCAGCTTCTGCTTCATGGTTTTTCTCTTTATCCTGCTTTCATAATCCCGATATTCCATGCCAATGCCCAGATCCGTATGCAACAGCAAAGAACCGTTTAAGTCCCTCCTGTTAAACCTTTTTGATAAACCGGCGAGAAAGCAGATCGGAAATTCCAGCCCTTTGCTTTTATGAATGGTCATAATTCGGACCGTGTTTCCCATTTCTTCGACCCCTTCTCCAAAATCCACCTGATATTTTTCCATTTGACGCATATATCTTAAGAAGCCGAACAGTCCATGAAGGCGAAGGCGTTCATATTCCAACGCCCGTTCCAACAGCATTTCCACATTGGCAAGCCGGATGCTTCCAGCAGGAAGCGCTGCTACATATTCCAGATATCGATGTTCTCTGATCACAAGATACAGAAGATCATGGACAGATCTGGTTCCCGCCTCTTCTCTGTATCTGATCAGTTGGGATAAAAATTCCCGGGCTTTATCAGAGGGGAATACCTTTAATTTCTCGTATAGACTGGGGTTTTCTTTTTCTGACACCTCTGTCACAGATATTTCCGCCAGTTCTTCATCTGTAAAATCATATAAAGGAGACTTCAATACACCTGCTAAAGGGATATCCTGATGAGGATTAGACAGCACCTCTAAAAGCTGCAGCATGTTCTGCACTTCCTTTGCATCAAAATATCCTGTCCTACTGGGAACGCTTGCCGGGATCCCCTCTCTTTTTAGCACCTCCTGAAGGCTTTCCAAAAGCGTGCCGGAAGAACGGACCAGGATCACGATATCTTCATAGGAAACCTTTCTTAGCTCTCCCGTTTCTTTATCCGTAACCTGCCCATATGCCATGAATTCCTTGATCCTTCCGGCGATCATTGCAGCCTCTCCTTCGTCCTTGGATAAAACAGCCTTTTCTTCCGGTCTTTCATATAACAAAAGCTCCGTATCAAAGTTCGGATCATCCTCATTAGGATAAGAAGCCCCGGGATAGAGGGCTGCATCCTCATCATAATCGATGCCGCCGATTTCTCTGCCCATCAAAGGATAAAATATATTGTTTACCATAGAGATCACCTGTTTCCTGCTTCGGAAATTCTGCTTTAGATCAATGCGGACAGAGCTGCCCTCTTCCTGATAGGAATCGTACTTTTCCATAAACAGTTCCGGACGAGCCATGCGAAATTTATAAATGCTCTGTTTCATATCCCCCACCATAAATCTGTTGGGTTTCTCCCAGTTTTCTCTGGAGATCACAGATAACAGCAGTTCCTGCACCTGATTGCTGTCCTGATATTCATCGATCATGATCTGGGCATAGTAATCCTGATAAAGTCTGGCGGTATCCGTAGGGTTCCCTTCTTCATCCACCAACACTTTTAAAGCAAAATGCTCCATATCGGAAAAATCAATGAGATTTTCCTTCTTCTTTTCCTCTCCAAAATGCTCCATAAAGGAGATCGTAAGATAGATAAGGGGTTTTAACAGGCTGCCTGAAGCCCTCATATCCGCCATGATCTGCTCCATAGGCGCATAAAAATACAATTCCTTACAGGCGGCAAGCCGCTTTTTTACCCGATCTCTGAGACGCTTTACCTGTTCCTTTTTTTCTTCATCACAGCTTTCCTTACGAATAGGAGGAATCCGGTCAAAAACAATGTTTTGTATGGCTTGCTTCAAAGTCTCATAATCACCGATCGCTTCCAGTGCCTCTAAAAACTGCTCCTGCTCCTTTTGAATCGTCGAAAGATAGCCTTCCGGTCCATCATCCTCTCCACAAAGCCTTACCATCTCCTCATAGAGCTTTTTCATTGCTTTTAACTTTATTGACACATCTGTCATAATTTCTTTTGTCAGGCTTTCTTCTGCAAACGCCCCATTTTCCGAAACATCATACTCCTGCAGTGCCTTTTTTAACCATGCATTGGGAAAGGGGAGACTAATAGAAAAACGATACAGACTCTCTATCATATCTTCTATGGCCTTATCGCTTCCTCTTCCTGAAAAGGCATCTCCTAAACGGATAAAATCCTCATAAAAGCCATCATAGAGTTCTTTTTGCCCATAGGCTTCTTCCATGACCTTTTCCATAGCCTCTTTTTCCATCAATTTCATTCTGCCCGGGTCTCCTACCATGAACCCCGGATCTAAGTCGATTTCCTGAAAATGATTCTGAAGAATAAAACGGCAGAAGCTGTCAATGGTGGTGATCTGGGCGTGATGGACTAAGATTGCCTGTCTTTGCAGATTTTCATCCTCCGGCGTTTCCTCCAGCCTTAAAAGGATGGCATCACTGATCCGCTCCCGCATCTGTGCCGCTGCAGCGTTGGTAAAGGTTACTACTAACAGCCTGTCTATATCCACCGGATGCTCTTTGTCCAGAATCAGCTTCAAAATGCGCTCCACCAACACCGCCGTCTTACCGGAGCCCGCTGCTGCGGAAACCAGCACATTACAGTCCCGTATGTCGATTACCTTCTGTTGATCTTTGGTATATTTCATGACCAAGACAGCCTTCCTCCTTTCCCTCTTCTATTCCGCTTCATCCAAATATTTTTTGATGGCCTCATAGGCCTCTTCTTCTCCCATGGAAAGATCCCGCTCTAAAAAACCGGGGATCCGCTTTTCAAAGCCGCAGACCGCTTTATAGCCACAGTACTGGCAGGCGCTTTCCTGACCGCTTTTACCGGGGCTTACCGAGATTTCTCCCGCCCTGATGCGCCCGGCCAGTTCTTCCGTCTTCTTAGCCGCAAATTTCCCTATCATATCAAACTCTGTTTGGCCTATGGTCTGAGAGGCAGCGGCAAAGGTGCCGTCCTTTTTCTTTTTAACAGGGATCACAAGGGATTCGTTTTCCATATCCGCATCCAAAAGCTTGATGACTCTGTCATCCTCCCTGATCAGCCCTTGTACACGCAGCATTTTCTGCACTTTTTCCTCATGATCCTCTTCATCCGCTTCCACAATAGGATCATCGATCCGATAATAAAATAATGCTGCAGGCGTAATATCCTTGCCTGGATATTTCTTGGAAAGAGCTTCTACAGCCGCATTCATATAGACGGGAAGCTGTATATCCACCCCGGCAAAAAGCCTTGCCGGATCAAAGCCGTGTCTGCCTGACTTATAGTCCAGGACCTTTACAAAGATATCATGATCTCCCTCGGAAATATCCAATCGGTCCACCTTTCCGTATAAATTCACCTTATCCTTCATCGAAAAAGGAACCTCATAGCCTACAGGCACAAATTTTCCCTTTTTTAGCTGGAAAGAAAGGCTGCTCACCGTCGTTTTTAGGATTTCCTTTGCCCGCTCCTTCAGAGCCTCACTGCGGGCAGTATCATACAAGACCGCTCCGCCGTATTCTGCCGCAAATTCATCCACTGCCTTTTCAATAAAGGCATCCGCCTCCTCTTTGGGGCAGGAAAGCCAGGTATAAGGCCCCTCCTCCATATAGCGGCCAAAACGATATAATGTCTCATGAAACAAATTCCCCAAGTCCACTGCTTCAAAGGTATAGCTGTCTTCTTCCGAAAGCTTTAAGCCATACTGCAGGAAATGGGCATAAGCACAGGCAGCAAAGCGCTCTAAGCGGCTGACGCTGGTAGAGATCATGTTTCCATACAATTCCTCAGCCAATTTATCTGACAACAGTGTCGGTTTATATTCATAAAAAGCTGCGTTCATCAAAGCGCCAAATTCCGGATCCTGTTCAAATATCCGTGAAAGGGCGCCCAGAAAAGCCAATTCTTCTTCCCCTTCCAAAGAGCCTGCCGCATAATCCCTAAGCAGATGCGACAGCAGCTTGATTCCATCCTCTCTGCTTTCCACAAAAAAGGAATCCGTTAATGCCTCTTCCACCTTTACATCTTCAAACAGTTTCTCCACCCTGCCTATGAGATAAGATGGCCGAAGTCCCTCTCCTTTGGCATTTACTTCCGAAAAAGAAAGATATAATTTCTCTGACGGCTGTGTCATGTTCATATACAGATAAAGTCTTTCCTCAAATCCTTTCTGTCTGGGAGTAGGCGCCAGTTCCATGCCTGCCTGCAGCAGAAAATCCCGTTCCAAATCGGAAAGCAGTCCGCCGCTGCCGCCCTTTCCGGGAATGATCCCGTCATTTACACCTATGACAAAAAGTACCTTTACCGGTTTTAAACGGGTTCTTTCCAGATCCCCCGCCATTACCTGGTCTACGCTCTGAGGAAGACTGCCCACTTTCAGCTCCGCAAAACCGGCCTGCAGAATTTCTCCGAATTCTTCCAATTCCACTTCTTCATCAAGCAGCGCATAGATTTGATCGAAAAGCCCCATGACCGCGCGGTAAACCTGTTCATATTCTTTCTCTCCGGCAAAATCCTGTTTCCGGGCAAAGTTTTCCGCCTGAGCCTTTAGTTTGGACTCCAAAGAAAAAATAACACATGTATCGTATAATGCCTTCGTATATTCCCCGGCATGTTTCTTGCTTGTCAGTAAAGGCTTTGCCGCTTTCATTACCTGCTCTCTGACCCGATTTACCGTTTCCGTCTCATCACAGATCCGAAGAAAGGTGCGTTCATACTTTTTCCTGCCGCGGACACCGTATTTGATCACATATTTTTCAAAGATATCGATTTCTTCCTGACTGACATCCAGATAGCCTGTCCTTAAAAAGGGCATAACGGTGTCATAGGAGAAATCCTTTGCCACCATCCGCACAAGCCCGTTTAAAAATACCATAAAAGGATGAAATAACAGACTTACATTCCTGTCCAAAAACAGAGGAATCCTTTGTTCCTCAAAGCTTTCCTTGAGAAAGGTGCCATAGGAAGGAAGATCTCCCGTAATAACGGCAAAATCCCGATAGCAATAGCCGTTTTCCCGGATCAGCTTATGAATCATGCCACAGACCCATTCCGTCTCCTTTTTGGGATTTTGGCATCTTATGAGGGAAACCGCCTCTTTTCCGGAAACGGGAGCAAGCCGATTTTTTCTAAACAATGCCTTTTCCAAATGGGAAAGAGGGGGATTTTCCAGATAACGGTACACCGGCTTATCCAAAAGTTCCTCATCTTCATCCCTGGCAATCCCGTTTTCCTCCGCCAGCCTTTCTAAGCGGTGATATGCCCTTGCCGTCAGATAGAACAGGTCCTGTTCCCTGATTTCTCCGCAAAGCTGTCCCTTTTCATCTCCCAAAAGGGTGACAATGACCTGCTTTGTACACAGCATCAATTCCTTCAACAACAATTCCTGAATAGGTGTAAAACCGGTAAAACCGTCAAATACTACCACGCTATCCTTAAGCAGCGCTGAGTTTTGCACATTCCGCACCAAAATATCAATGGTCTCCTCCGTGGTGATAAAATGCCCACTGATATATTCTCTATAGCCTTTATAAAGCACCTGCAGATCCTTTAGCTTTGCAAAAAGACTGCCCTTCTCTTTGGCCAGGTCCAAAAAGGCTTCCATGTCCTCCGGCATGATGCCATATTGGGCAAACTCAGATATCATGGACTTAACCTGGGCAATATATCCGGTTTTCTTTAAGGAAGCGCCGATCACGCTCAGTTCCTTTTCATGCTCACCCGCCACCTTTCGAAGAACCAGGTTCTTGCCCGTATCATCCAACCGGGGCAGGGAAGCAAATCCCAGCTCCTCAAAAATACGGTGTGCCAGCCTGTTAAAGCTCAACACTTCCATATTCATGATGCCGCCGGAATCGGACATGGCACAGAGCACCCTTTGCGTCTCCATGGTAAACTGATCGGGCACCACTATAAAATAACGAGTGCTTTTATCTGTTTTTGCCCGTTCTAACATATCTCCATATACCTTTTTGCTCTTTCCTGCGCCGGAAGCGCCTATGTAAAACTGTAAGGACATGGCTGCCGCCTTTCTCTGATTTTTTCTATTCAATTCTATCATTTCTTGTCTGAAGAATCTACTGATACTTCCACTTTTACCTCTATACTATTCTCCAACTATAACATTCCCCTTGTACTTTTTCTTCCTCCCTAGTAAAATAAAATCATATCGATCACTTATTTTACGGAGGAAAGCCATGAAAGAAACCTTATATACCATTCCCATGACCGATGCCTTTATGGCAGACGACGAATGTCCCTTTTGCTTTATTGAACGCAATGTGGAACAGGACCTTTTGGACCTGGTTTTAGGCTCCGGCTCTTCCTATATGGAAAGCGATATGCGGGATCAGACCGATAAGGCAGGATTCTGCCGGGCTCATTTTAAAAAGATGTTTGACTATGGCAATACTTTGGGAAACGGCTGGATCTTAAAGACACACTATGTGCAGATGAATCAGGAATTATCGGAACAGGTAAAAATATTCTCCAGAGGAAAATCCTCCTTTATGAATAAGTTAAAAAAAGACGGGGAAAACATGAATTCCATGGCGGCATGGGTAAAGCAGCGGGAAAAATCCTGCTATATCTGCAATCAGTTTGCCACCACCTATCAAAGATATCTGGACACCTTTTTCTTCATGTACAAAAAAGATGGAGAAATGACGGAAATGCTAAAAAAGAGCAAGGGCCTGTGCCTCCATCATTTCGGTGATATCTGTGCCGAAGCGGACAGACAGTTAAACGAAAAGCAAAAGGATGCACTGTTCCCTCTTTTATTTGACCTAATGGAAAAGAATGTAAGCCGGGTAGGCGAGGATGTGGCCTGGCTGGTGGAGAAATTCGATTACCGCAACAAGGATGCGGACTGGAAAAACTCCAAGGATGCCATTCAACGAGGCATGCAAAAGCTCTGGGGCGGTTATCCCGCAGACCCGGTATATCAGCAAAATAAATAATTATCGAATAAAGTTAGTACGTGCGGCATGCTCGGCCTCCGGCGGGAGTATGTCGTTTTCTATGCCCAATTCAATGCATTTTAAGAGCCAGGAAAGATTCCTTGCAGCGTTTCTCACTGTTTGCAGGCCTTCTGCATCCTGCATGACCTCTTCGGGGATATTTCCATGTACCATTGTCCAATAAGAAGAGGATACGATGGGCATCTCGGAAATGGTAAAATATTTTAACAATACATCCAGACTGGCTGTGGTACCTGCTCTTCTGGCGGAAGCCACTGCAAATCCCGGTTTATGTTCAAAGGCTTTTTTCCCGGAAAAGAACATCCGATCCAAAGCGGATAACACTCTTCCCGAAGGATGAGCATAGTAAACCGGTGTGCCGAATATAAAGCCATCACAGCTTTTCGCCTTTTCCACGATGTTGTTAATGGCATCATCCTGGAATACGCATCCCATGCCGGCACGGCAGCCGCCGCAGCCGATGCAGTCTCTGATCGGATCGCCTCCAAGCTGGATCAGTTCTGTTTCAATCCCTTCTGCTTCCAATACCTTTGCCGCTTCCATTAAAGCTGTGTAGGTACATCCTTTCTGATTGGAACTTCCGTTTAACAACATGACCTTCATAGTTAGTCCTCCTTCAAAAACTCGGGTTTGGTAAATTTAAGCCGCATCATATCATAATAAGCAATTGCTTCTTCATAGACCATATCGGGATCCATGCCTTTATTTATGGCAGTTTCCATCAATCCTCTTGTTACATACTCCATGGAACGCACCAAAAGCTTTACATCCGCATCCGTTACCAATCGGCTTACATCCGCCCGCTCTATTACTTCATTCATGGCCGCATCTACCAAATCATGATATTCCTTCATCTTCTCTCTCATGTCTTCATCCGGCAGATCGTAAGAGGTAAAAAGAAATTTCTGCATATAAGGATAATTGCGGAACAACACATTTTTCGCCGCCTCCGCCTGGGACAACAGAAAAAATAAATCTGTTTCACGCAAAGATACCGCTCTTTTTAACTCCATGGACAGATATCTGGCGCTGTATTCATAAACAAACTCATACAGTCCTGCCTTGGAGCCAAAATAATGGAACAGCAGTCCTTTCGAAATGCCCGCTTCCTTTACAATATCGTCGGTGCTGGCTTTGTTATAGCCGTTTTGGGCAAAGATCTTTAAGGCACCGTTGATCATCCTATCCTGTTTTTCTTTTTTTAAATCAAAAAATTTGTCATTCATAAGCAGACCCTTAATCATTTTATCGAAAATAATCTTACCATAGCAAAAAAAGCATTGCAATATCCACTTGTTTTCCTGCGCGATTTATTTTAAAATAGAAACAAGTATTAGCGTACACATGTGAAAGGAGTTTTCCAAAATATGGCAAAAAAAGTTAGAAATCTATTATTACTTGGCGCAGCCGTTGGTGCTGCTGCAGCAGGAACATATTATTACCTCAAGAAAAAAGACCAGGACTTCTATGATGAGGAAGAAGATGACGCAGAGGATTTTGATGCATTTGACGACGAGGACATGGATGGTTCTGATTCAAAATCCGGACGCAACTATGTACCCCTTCACTTTGATGCTTCCGCCGTTGATTCTTCCGAAGAGGATGAAGACTCCAAGGATGTTACCTTAGATGACATTCAATCCGTAGAAGAATTTTTTGACGATGACGAAGAAGACGAAGAAATAGAAGATGAAACCCCTATCGATACAGATGATGAGGACTAAGGAGCTTGGCAGATTTTTCTATATGTTAAATCTGCCAGGCCTTTTTTAATCGTTCTATTCCGTCCTTAATCTGTTTTTCTGTCAATCCCCCGTAACCGATCACCAGCGTTGCGGGTGTTTTTATTTCCGTTTCTTTCACATCCTGCAAATCATCCAGCCGATATCCACTCATTCCATATACCCTGCAATCCGCTGCCTTTGCCAGAGATAAAAGCTCTTCTTCTAAAAACCCCCGTTTATCCACAAGCAATACATGCAATCCCGCATGTTCCCCTTCTATACGAAACGCTTTATGAAAAGGTTTCAGGCAGGCGAGAAGCAGATCGTGCTTTCCTTTGTATACCTTTCGCATTTTATTCAGGTATCGCTCGAAATGGCCGTTTTCCATAAACCTGTACAAAATGGCCTGATCGATCCTGGAGACAGTAGAGGACAGAAACCACAGCTTCTCTTCATAGATCTTTAAGAGAGGCCCTGGAAGCACCATGTAGCTGATGCGGATGGCCGGTGCAATGGCCTTGGAAAAGGTTCCCAGATAGACTACTCGTTCCATCCTGTCCGATGCCTGTAAGGAAGGGATCGGTTTTCCCTTATAGCGAAATTCGCTGTCATAATCATCTTCAATAATATACCGTTCCTTTTCTTCCTTCGCCCAGGAAAGCAATTCCATCCTTCTGCCGATAGGCATGACAATTCCCGTCGGAAACTGGCGGGAAGGAGTAATATAAGCGATCTGGGCACCGCTTTCCTGAAGCAGGTCTATCCGCATACCGTTATCATCCAAAGAAATGGGTACTACCTGACAGCCTTCTGAGGCAAAGATCCTGGCTGCACGCATATAAGCAGGATTTTCTACCGCCACTTTCTTTCCCTCTCCCAAAAGCTTCTGTAAAAGGGATAAGAGATAATCATTTCCCGCTCCTACAATGATCTGCTCCGGCCTGCATATAACCCCTCTGCTGTTATGAAGATAACGGCAGATCACTTCCCGAAGACGCAAGTCTCCTTTAGGATCTCCCAGTTCAAAGACCTCCCTCTCTTCGTCCAGAAAAACTGCTTTGGATATCTTCTTCCATGTTGCAAAAGGGAAACCGCTCATATCCACGCTGTTAGGCGAAAAATCAAAGGCAGGTTTATGGAGCCTTTCCGGACTTTCCGCCTTTTTCTCCTCTTTCCCCTCTAAGTCCAGATAAAGTCCCGTTATCTCACAAACAAAATGGCCCTTATGGGGAACCGATTCAATGTATCCTTCCGATAAGAGCTGTTCGTAAGCAAGATCCACCGTGCTCCTGGACACCGAAAGATGTGCCGCCAAAGCACGGGTGGAAGGGAGCTGCCAGCCTGCAGGCAGATTCCCTTTCCGGATCTCATTCTTTATGTGATTGTAAATTTGCTGGTATAAATGTTCCCCGCCATTTTCCTTAAGGGGAATGGTCAGCTCATTCATGCTTTTCTATCCTTTTTTTCTCTCCGCCAGGATATCCTTTAGGTCGCGGGCTTTGTCCTTGATACGGGCATTGGCGGAACGGGAAGTAAGGATACCGCTGACCAGTCTGCTTGCCGTATCGTACTCTTCAAAGCGCAGAGCCAAAGCAGCCAGCAGATAATCCAATGTCATTTCATCCATGCCGGCAATGGGGAACGATTCGCTGGTCCTTGCCTGGATAAAACCATCATAAGCATTCCTTAAGAACTCTGCTTCTGCCTTATCACAATCCTCTTTCTTTGCATCATAGGTAGCCAGAGTAATATCCAGCTTTTCCCCCTGTCCTCTGAAGAGCCATGCCGTTTTTAAACAGATGAAGGCTTTTTCACTGGCCTTGCCATGCTTTACAATGGTATTGACCAAAGCCAGCTTATGGCGCTCAATGGCATCCTCATAGGTATATATCTTCTTTTGCGGATCGTCCGGTTTCGCAATAAAGCTCTCACAGATATTTTCCTTAATTGCCTTTTTCTGGCTGGGGGTCAGATAAGGGAAATTTTTGCTAATCCCAGAATAGCCACAGACAGGACAAGAAAGGATGTCATATTTCAGTACATCGATGCCCTCATATCTGGGACGCAGGTCCTGATCCGACAGCATAGCCTTTGCTTTTCCCGTACGAACCATCTTAGCCTTAAACTGCTCATCGCAGACGGGACAGGTAAAGGTCTTGTCAAAGACCATATCCTCTTCTTTTGCCTCCGGCACGGCTATGGTAACATTCTTTTTCGCTTCCCTGTCAGACTTATTCTCGCTTTCGTAAAGGTTTAAATCTTTTAAATTTCCCAATCCAAGTCCTTCCAGACCGGATAATAAATTATTGTCCATGATACGCTCTCCAATCTAAAACAAAGGTTTACTATGACTGTTTCGGCAGCTTAAAGGAACTCTTTAAGGAAACGATCCTGTTAAACACCAGGTTTTCATCCGTTGCATCCTTATAATCTACACAAAAATATCCATTTCTTACAAACTGGAAACTGTCATACGCTTTTGCACCCTGAATAGCCGGCTCGATATAACAGTTTTCTGCAACCTTTAAAGAATCCGGGTTTACATTCAGACTGCCATCTTCTTCATTATAAACCCCTTTTTCTTCATCTACAATATTTTCATAGAGTCTGGCCTGGGCTTTTACTGCTGAATGCACCGGAACCCAATGGATGGTCCCCTTTACCTTTCTCTCGGTAAAACCGCTTCCTGCTTTGGTAGCAGGGTCATAAGTACAGTGCACCACCGTCACATTTCCCGCCTCGTCTTTTTCAAAACCGACACACTTGACAAAATAAGCGTGCATCAGACGCACCTCATTACCGGGGAAGAGACGGAAATATTTCTTGGGAGGCTCTTCCATGAAGTCCTCTCTCTCAATATACAGTTCCCGTTCAAAGGGCACCTGATGGGTTCCCAGATCGGGATTTTCCATATTGTTGGCAGCCTCCAGCATCTCGGTCTGCCCCTCAGGATAATTGTCTATGACCAGCTTAATGGGATCCAAAACTGCCATGATCCGACTCTTTTTCAGCTTCAGATCTTCTCTCAAACAATACTCCAGCATAGCATAATCTGCTGAAGAATTTGCCTTGGAAACGCCGCAAAGTTCTACAAACATCCGGATGGATTCCGGGGTAAAGCCTCTTCGGCGAAGGGCTGCGATGGATACCAGACGCGGATCATCCCAACCGTCTACAATGCCATCCTCTACCAACTTTTTAATATAGCGTTTGCCTGTAACCACATTGGTCAGATACATCTTGGCAAATTCGATCTGGCGGGGCGGTCTGGGATATTCCAATTCCCTTACCACCCAGTCATATAAAGGTCTGTGATCCTCAAACTCCAAGGTGCAGATAGAGTGGGTGATCCCTTCAATGGCATCCTCAATAGGATGGGCAAAGTCATACATCGGATAGATGCACCATGCATCCCCCGTATTGTGGTGGGATAAATGCGCTACCCTGTAGAGAATGGGATCCCTCATGTTGATGTTGGAAGAAGTCATATCGATCTTAGCGCGAAGCACCTTGCTTCCGTCAGGATACATGCCATTTTTCATATTTTCAAATAAAGTCAGATTTTCTTCGATGCTGCGGTCGGAATAGGGATCCTTTTTACCCGGCTCGGTCAAGGTGCCGCGGTACTCCCGGATCTGGTCCGCCGTCAGGTCAGATACATAGGCCTTGCCTTTTTTGATCAGCTTCACCGCTGCTTCATACATCTGCCCGAAATAATCGGAAGCGAAGAACAAGTTGTCCTGCCAGTCCGCACCCAGCCATTTGATATCCGCCAGAATGGAATCCACAAATTCACTTTTTTCCTTTGTAGGATTGGTGTCATCAAATCTCATATGGAATTTGCCGCCATACTCTTTTGCCAATCCGTAATTTAAAAGAATGCTCTTGGCATGACCGATATGCAGATAACCGTTGGGCTCCGGCGGAAAACGGGTACAAACGCTGTCATAGACCCCTTCTGCCAGATCCTTATCGATCTCCTGCTCTATAAAATTTTTTGTCACTTTTTCCTGTTCCATTTTGCCAACTCCCGATGTCTGTTGTATAAAATCTACACTCAAATTAACATCATTCTAACATACTATTGATACAAATTCAAATCCGAAGACTGCATATTGTAAACCTGTGGCGGCATATTGCGCTGCTGTTCCTTCTCCACCTGTTTCTTTTCCAGGAAAATATAAACAAAGGAAATACCAAGGATCAGAATTCCCACTACAAAGAATACCAGTATCCTGATTCCTGCCGAAGACTGATAGAAATCAAAGAGCACCAGTTTTAACGCTATGCAGATCATCAGGATCAGGCCGTAAACCCGAACCCCCTTATCCCTTTTATAAAATCCCGCTCCGATGGCTATGGAAGCTAAAAGGGCAATTAAGATACTGCCTAAGAAAGGTTTCCAGTCTTCCGTTAATAAAAACAGCCACCCAAAGGTCAAAGCAGTATAAATGTGATAGAGTCGATATCTTTTCACAATAATACAGGAGATCAAGATCACCGCTGCAAAGATATAGCTTACAAACTCCACATCATCTCCCCGCATAAAAAGGCATACGCCAAAGGCGCAGAGCATGGTGTAAACTGCATCAGGAACGGTGATTTCCTTACATATCCGCACCAGTCCTTTGTTAATGGCAAATACCACAAGACAGGCAATGGATAACCAGAAGGCATCTTCCTCCAGCGCATAAGCCAAAATGCAGTGAAGGGCAACAAACAGATAAGGCGCCAGCCGGACCGTCCGTTTCCTAAAGAGCAGGGATGTAAGGACGCCCAGTATCACCGAAGCCAGAATGCCATAGTGGAGCCAGGACTCGTGATAGCCTATGTACAGCAAACAGAACAGATATATGGTCTGTCCCACAAAATACAATGTGCGGTATAAACCGCCTTCGCCTGCTGCCAGATACAGAAGATGCAGCGCCAGTATATTTCCGCAAACCAAAATATATACCGGCCACATAACCATGCCGGACACCCATTGAAGGTAGATCAGATAGAACAGCACAATGAAGCTGCAGATAAGCTGCACCACATCCACCGCTTTCCTGCGTTTTTTTACCGGACAATAGATCCCTGCCAGATTCACAAAGAACAATACCAATGCAGGCAGCACAAAGTCGATCATGCTCTTTAACTGATGAATCGGCATCAGTGAGATATAACAGCCGATCAGACAAATGATCCGGATCATGCCGGAATCCTTTTTCCGGCTTAGGAAAAAGAAAAAGGCTGTGATCACAACGGTAACAAGCAAAGCTGCCCAACCGGGAAAGATAGACAGATAAATGTAATTGATCATGGTGGTGGCATAAAGGCTGCTGATGCCAAGTCCCGTCAGACAGTAAGAGAATTTTTCTATCCGTTTGGAAACAAACAATTCCGAGAAAGCAAGGATCACAATGCCGATAAAGTAGAGAAAAACGCCCTGCATCACATTGCTCATGTAATTTAATCCGAAAGTGATAAATGCTACCAGCAAAAAGGCAATTCCCACTACCCCAAAGATCACTGTACCCACTTTAAATTCCATGGATGTATGAGGCTCTTTTGCTTCCTGTTTCGCAAACGGCATACCAGTTCCCCCGGGAATACCGTTCCCCACAGGCATGCCAGCTCCCATGGACATACCGACTCCCACAGGCATGCTTGCTCCCATGGGCTGCTGCCTGGTAGGCGGCAGTTTCCATTCTTCTGCAGGAGGAATGGGCATAGCCTGAGGTTGTGCCTGTTGCACGAACCGAGGCTGTAATGCAGGCTGTACCGGCTGTGGCATAGGCGGCACCTGAGGCATGGGCTGCATCTGAGGCTGCATCGGCTGAGACTGCGGCTGCATCGGCTGAGACTGCGGCACGAACTGAGGCTGTAATGCAGGCTGAGGCTGCTGTGGTACGGGCTGTGTCGGCTGCGTAGGAAAACGCCGCATATAAGCCGCATAGTTGTTTTCCAGCTCCTGTTCCATCCGTTCCAGGGAATGCTCAGTCTGTTTTACTTCATTCCAAAGGCGATCCAGATATGCAGTAAAGGAAACATCCCTGCTTTCCTGCTTCAATGCGATGATCCGTTGTTCCAGATACAGACCCCGGTCCATATTTTCCTGTAGCTGTTCTGTTTTTTCCATTTGCTTACCTCACATAGATTTCTTCAAACTCATTTCCTGACATGGGCTTTCCAAAATAATAACCTTGAACCAGGCTTACCCCCATCTCACGAAGGATTTCCAACTGTTCTTTTGTTTCTACCCCTTCCACGCATAAATTTACGCCAATGGTGGAGGCCAGTTCTCCAACCATTTTGATAAAAGGCTGGGAATATTCATCTTTATCCATGTCCAGAACAAAGCTTCTGTCCACCTTGATCATATCTAAGGGAATTTCTCTGATATGATTTAAAGAAGAATATCCTGTTCCAAAATCATCTAAAGCAATCCCCACACCAAGACTGCGGATCTGCCCCAAAATCTTTTTCATTCGGTCCATATCGTTGATTGCCAGGCTTTCCGTCACTTCCAGCACTAAATTTTGCGGGTTCATTTGACTGTCTTTCAACGCATGCCTGATCATTTTGACAATATCCCCCTGTAAAAGCTGCACCACAGAAAGGTTCACATTGATCCTATAATCGGGATAACCGTTATCATTCCACTTTTTGCAGGCAAAGCATGCTTTCCGCAGCACATAATTACCTATGGGGGTAATCAGCCCTAAATATTCTGCCAGAGGAATAAACTCGGAAGGGGAAACAAACCCCAACGCCGCCGAATCCCATCTGACCAGGGCTTCTGCTCCCACACAGGGCATATCCGGCTTTTGTATATCAATAATAGGCTGGAAATACACCTGAAACTCGCCGCAGTTCTCTCCTGCCGCTTCCCGCATATTTTTCTCCATATCCAGCCTTTGATTGGATCCGGAAGATAAATTGGTGGAATATTTGGCAATTTTGTTTTTTCCTGTGCGTTTTGCTTCATACATGGCAATATCCGCTTTTCTGATCAGATCCGCCACGCTGTCCCCATCATCCGGATAAGTACAGGTACCCATACTCATGGTGCAATAATAGTCCCCATCCTTTAAATACCATGGCTTTGCAAAAATCTCCCGCACATCCTCTACAATATCATCAAACCGATCAAAGTATTCCGGCGGAATGATCATGACAAATTCATCACCGCCCATTCGATAACAGGTCTCTTCAATCCCTTTGACCTGCCGAAAAGCCCGGGAAACAGACTGTAACAGCACATCTCCGTATTGGTGACCCAAGCCATCATTGATGTGCTTAAAGTCATCTAAGTCCATATATAAAAGACCGCCCTTTTGTCCGGTCTGCTTTGCCCGATCCACAAAATCTGCCAGATCTCTTTCACAGCACATCCTATTATAAAGACCGGTCAAAAAGTCTGTATAGGCCTGCTGCTCGATCCTCTTTTGATATAGCTTTTTATCCGTAATATCATACAGGGCATAGAGATCTACCATCCGTTTATCGATCCAGCCTATGCGTACATGGTATAGGTCATACCATCTGTTCCGTTCCTTATGTTCCACTTCATAGAAGTCTTCCTTTGCATCCAAAGATCGGGCATTCGATAAAAGTGCATCCAGCGCGCCGTTCTTTAACTCCTGAGCAAAGGTCTGCTTTAACAGCTTATTGGCAAACAGACATTTTCCCGTTTCCAGATCCTTGACATAGATTGCGGTTCCTACATTATCCAATATCTCCTGTAAGGAAACATAAGAGCCCGCTAAGGAATTCTTTTGTATTCTCTTGTTTAAAAGACTCTGCAGCACCTTTGCCACATCACCTGCAAACTTAATATCATCTAAAGGCCAAGTCTTTGCCTGTTCACTTTCATGAATACAAAAATACATAGCAGGCTTGGCGTTTACAAAGATAGGAATGGACATAAAGGCCTTCATCCGGTACTTGATCAATTCTCCTCTGACACCCGCAGATACCAGAGCATCTGAAGATATGATCAAGGGCTTTTCCCCTGAGAACAATTCAGTCCGCTCCAGATTACGAGTCTGATCCATATGAGAAAGACTGCGGTCATTGAGCCACTTACAGATCCGGTCTACACGGCTTCCATCCCGCCTTACTTGAAACAGGTAGACGCCGCTGACATCCAGATATTCTCCCGCGATCTTTACTATCTCATTTCCCGCATCTTCAAACCCTTCGTCGCTGTCTAACATCTGGACAATGGCTGTCATTGCCTCCGTTCGCCTCAGGGCTTTGCTCATCTCCGTCTCAGAACATCTGCTCCTCCTGTTTTCTGCTGCTGTCAGGTCCAGTTCCCGCCTGGTCTTAAGCAGTTTCTTATCCACAGCCGCGATCAGATCCAGCGCATCATATAAAGACTCCATAGAAATACCCGCAGCGGGCACTTTTAAAATATTCCCCTCCGTTACATCGTTTAAAATACAACAAAACAACCAGCAGGTTCCCTTGCAGTCATCTCCTTTTACCAATACGGCAGCAAGCTTTACATTGTCGTATTCCGTCTCCTCAACGATCATATCCTCTAAGGCACTATCCGAAATCCGCTTGTAAAGCTGATAAAAGTTTTCTTCCGGGATAGATTTCCTGATGATCTCAAGGCTTTGTTCCTCTCCTGATATTTCAGTTATCCTTCTGCCGTTTTCGTCTACACAATAGGCGAATAAACGGGTTAAGGTGCAGAAATGTTCCTGCACCTTCTGAAGTTCATCATTTTCAAATAATTGCTGCATCTTTTTATATCCCCATACATTTATCGTCCGATCACAGCAGGATCAGTCACTGTCTACGCTATAATTGGGCGCCTCTTTTGTGATCTGAATATCGTGTGGATGGCTTTCCTTTAAGGAAGCAGCAGATATCTTCATAAATCTGCCGTTTTCTTTCAGTTCCTCTATGGTTTTTGTTCCACAGTAACCCATACCGGAACGCAATCCGCCCATCAACTGGAATACGGTATCCTCTACTGTTCCTTTATACGCTACCCTGCCTTCTACTCCTTCTGGCACCAATTTCTTGGCATCGGTCTGGAAGTACCGGTCTTTGGAGCCGTTTTCCATGGCTGCAATGGACCCCATGCCTCTGTATACTTTGTATTTTCTTCCCTGGAACAATTCGAAGGTTCCGGGAGATTCGTCACATCCGGCAAAGATCGAACCCATCATACATACATTGCCGCCTGCCGCAATGGCCTTTGTCATATCTCCGGAGAACTTGATACCGCCGTCGGCAATGATCGGTACACCGTACTCCTTGGCTGTGGCATAAGCATCCATGATGGCTGTGATCTGAGGCACACCGATTCCCGCAACCACACGAGTGGTACAGATAGAGCCGGGACCGATTCCAACCTTGACTGCATCCGCTCCGGCTTCGATAAGGGCTCTTGTGCCTTCTCCCGTAGCAACATTGCCGGCGATCACCTGCAGATCGGGATAAGCTTCCTTGATCATCTTTAAACAGTTCAATACATTCTGGGAATGGCCATGGGCGGAATCCAAAACGATCACATCCACCTTGGCTTCCACCAATGCTGCTACCCTTTCCAGACAATTTGCCGTAATGCCTACGCCGGCACCACATAACAGCCTGCCCTGGGAATCCTTTGCCGCCAAAGGATATTTGATGGTCTTTTCTATGTCTTTAATGGTAATGAGACCCTTTAGGTTAAAGTCAGCATCTACAATAGGCAGCTTTTCTTTTCTGGCATTGGCAAGGATTGCCTTTGCCTCTTCTAAAGTAATGCCCTCCCTGGCTGTGATCAGCCCTTCTGAGGTCATACATTCTTTAATCTTCTTGGTAAAATCTGTTTCAAATTTTAAATCTCTGTTGGTAATGATACCTACCAGCTTTTTCCCTTCTGTAATGGGAACGCCTGAAATACGGAATTTGGCCATTAAACCATCCGCATCTTTTAATGTATGTTCAGGAGTCAGACTGAAAGGATCTGTGATAACGCCGTTTTCCGAACGCTTTACCTTGTCCACTTCTTCTGCCTGCTGCTCTATGGTCATATTCTTATGTATGATACCGATTCCGCCCTGCCTTGCCATGGCAATTGCCATGCGGTGTTCCGTAACCGTATCCATTCCGGCACTCATCATAGGAATATTCAACCGGATTTTTTTGGTTAGGTTGGTGGACAGATCCACCTGATTGGGGATCACCTGGGAATACCCTGGTACTAAAAGCACATCATCAAATGTAATTCCTTCGCCAATAATCTGACCCATTTTTTCTCCTCCCTTTGCATGTGTTGTTAGTCTGTGAATACCTGCCTGGGAGCCACCATTCTGATCGCCTTTATCAATTCCTCATTGGTATCGATCACAATGCGTTCTCTCCCGTTTTCCCCATTCAATACAAGTTCAAAAGCGTTGCCTGCTTCTGTTTCCGAAGAATAATCCTTTGCCTTTAAGTTCTGGTAACTGTCCAGCCTGTGGGATTTTCTCGGTGCCATAACCTCCAGTGTGGAAAGACTGTAAACCCCCACCTTTTTTCTCTTGGCCTGGTTTTTGATCTTGTCCACAGTTAACTCCTTGTCCAGGTACAGATACTCATACTCAACATGAGCCTGCATGGAAAACAAATAGGAAGCGCCCCACAATAGCAGACCGGTAAGAGTGATCAGAAAGTGAGTAAAAAGCCCGATACAAAATAAAACAGCTCCCAGGCCGATCATAATACCATGAAGTGCCGCTGCTGCTTTCTGTTCCGGTTTTTTTACCAATAATTCCACATAAGTATCACTCATCTGAGTATATATTCCTCCTAGTATACAAGGGTATTAAGAACATATTATTACATTCTGTGGAATTTTTCAAGTTATAGAACCCTATTTATATGCGCAAAAAGATTGAAAAAGACATTTAAATTTCCCTAAAGCTTATTGACACAGTTTTTT
The DNA here is from genome assembly GCA_022510725.1 of Lachnospiraceae bacterium. Classification (GTDB taxonomy): domain Bacteria; phylum Bacillota; class Clostridia; order Lachnospirales; family Lachnospiraceae; genus UBA2882. The sequence goes on along the minus strand of JAFLSW010000001.1, from coordinate 235,044 downwards.
CTGCATAATATGATTAGTTACGGATTTTAAAGACCAACAATGTAAAGGATGTTTTCGGATGTTAAAAGATGAAATAGAAAAAAATAAAGAAAAAATGAAAGAGAAGGGGAAATGGGCCCGATTTAAATATTTCTGGTATTATCATTGGGTACATGCCGTTCTGATCCTGGTGGTGCTATTTTGCGTCATTACCTATATCCGCCACTTTATTGAGGCATCCAAAGAGCCTTATATCTATGTGGCTATGGCAAACTCCGCTCTGTTGACAGAGGAAGAGACAGATCTGGTAACGGATTTTGCCATAGCAAGGGGCGCAGACCTGAAAGTCAACCCTGCCCAACTGGATGTTACCTATCAGATGTCCCAAACCAGGAACAGCAGCCTGGATGTTTCCTATTCCCAAAAGATGTCCGCATATCTGGAAAAGGGCAGGATCGATGTTTTGATCGCCCCGGAATGGATTCTGGATTCCTGTGCCACCCAAGCCTACCTGGCAGATCTGGAAAGCCTGCTGCCGGAAGATCTGTACAATTCCTGCAAAGGCCGTCTGATCTATTTTACCTATGAAGAGGACGGAGATGTGCCCATCGGCATTTATGTAGGGGATCTTCCAAAGATCAAAGACTTCTACGGAGATGAAGAAAAGCCATATCTGGCAGTGGGATACTCGGCCCTCCACCAGGATACGGCTGTTGAATTTTTGCGTTATCTTTTGGAAGATTAAGGCTTTCTGCTATCCTTCCTGCATAATGACTCCGCAGCCTATTTTTTCTCCTGCATTTCCTGCCGGCTGGCTGGAAAAGTCATCTTTTCCTCCGTGGATGATCACGGACTTTCCTATAATCTGTGATACCGTAAAGCGCTTATCATAAAAAACAGTATAGGCATAGCCCTGATTGCCCATAAGTGGAAGCATATCTCCCGCATGATCCGGGTGAGGCAGCCCTGCCGGGTTGTAGTGCCCTCCCGTATTTGCAAATTCTTCACTGCAATCTCCTTTTTCATGTATGTGCATGGCATAAAAATCCGAAGCATGCCCTGCATCTATATTGGGCAATCCAAAAATCTCTGCCTCCACCAACACGCCTCCGTAAAGGGTGGTATAAAATTTAACAAGACCGCTAAGCTGTGGATTCTCTTCATTTCCCTGAATCCATGCCACAGCCTGCGGTCTGTTTTTTTGTAGTAATCGTATCCATTCCAAACGCGGTGTTACCTGCATATCAATAACCTTTTTCTTTTATCATATGCAGGAGCATTTGAAAGGTCCTTAGATCAACTCTTATAAAAGTTCCTTTAAAATCTGGTTTACCAGACCGGGATCTGCTTTTCCCTTCATAGCCTTCATGGTCTGTCCCACCAGGAAACCGATAGCCTTTTCCTTACCGTTTCGATAGTCCTCTACAGACTGGGGATTTGCTGCCACGATCTCTTCAATGGTCTTACGCAGTGCCCCTTCATCATGAACGGTCTTCAAACCTTTTTCTTCCACATAAGCGGCGGGATCCACATCCTCATTGAACATAACTTCAAAAACTTCCTTTGCCACGGAACTGTTGATCTCTTTCTTTTCCGTCATCTGGATCAAAGCAGCCAGGTGGGCAGGAGAAAACCGGATATCCTCGGCTTCCATATCCTGTTCTTTTAAGAGGCGCATGGTCTCTACCATAAGCCAGTTGGAAACCTTTTTGGGCTGGCCGCAGATGGCAACAGTCTCTTCAAAGAGATCCGCCATCCTTTTGGAACCGGTTATGATCTCAATATCATAAGCGGGAATATCGTATTCTTTGGCATAACGAGCCATTTTTTCCGTACGGAATTCAGGCTGTTTTGCCCGGATACTTTCCAAAAGCTCATCACTTACGACCACCGGCACCAGATCGGGATCGGGAAAGTAACGATAATCCTGGGCATCTTCCTTGCTTCTCATGGCATAGGAGGTTTCCTTTGTATCATCCCAACGCCTTGTCTCCTGAATGACCTCTTCGCCATCCTCTAACAGATCGATCTGTCTTGCCCGCTCTCCTTCAATAGCACGGGCAATGGCCTTAAAGGAGTTTAAATTTTTCATTTCCGTTCTGGTTCCGAATTCCTTGGCTCCCACTTCCCTGACGGAAAGGTTCACATCCGCTCTCATGGAGCCTTCCTGTAACTTACAGTCTGAAGCTCCCAGATACTGGATGATCAGACGCAGCTTCTCCAAATAGGCGATCACTTCCTGCTCGCTTCGCATATCCGGCTCCGATACGATCTCGATCAAGGGCACACCGGAACGATTATAGTCTACCAAAGAGCAGTCATCCCATTCATCATGGATCAGCTTGCCCGCATCCTCTTCCATGTGGATCTCATGAATGCCCACTTTTTTGGAGCCTTCCTCCGTCTCGATCTCCACATAGCCGTTGCGGCAGATGGGAAGATATAACTGGGATATCTGATAGTTCTGGGGGTTATCCGGATAGAAATAATTTTTTCTGTCAAACTTACAATTCCTGGTAATGTCACAATTGGTCGCAAGCCCTACGCCGATAGCATATTCCAACACCTGTTTGTTTAAAACAGGAAGAGAACCGGGCATACCGGTGCAGACAGGGCAGGTATGGGTATTGGGCTCTCCTCCAAAAGCAGTGGAACAGCCGCAGAATATTTTGGTCTTGGTGGCAAGCTCCACATGCACTTCCAGACCGATCACGGTTTCATATTGCTTTGCCATCTATTTGCCCTCCTTTGCCAGTGGAAATGCGCCTCTTGCCTGTTCATAGGAGTAGGCTGTCTGAATAAGCTTCTTTTCTTTAAAACAATCTCCGATCAGCTGCAAGCCGATGGGCAGGCCGTTTTTGTCCATGCCGCAGGGCAGGCTGATGCCCGGCAGTCCCGCCAGATTGACGGATATCGTATAAATATCGCTTAAATACATCTTGATGGGATCCGATAAGGAGGCGCCCAGCTTGGGCGCAGTGGTAGGCGCACAAGGTGCCAGGATCACATCATATTTTGCAAAGGCTTCGTCAAAGGCTTTCTTGATCAGCGCCTTTACCCGCAATGCCTTTAAATAATAAGCATCATAATAACCGGAGCTTAACACGAAAGAACCCAGCATGATACGACGCTTTACCTCAGGGCCAAATCCCTGGGAACGGCTTCTTTTGTACATTTGGTGAAGTTCTTCACAGTCTTCGGCACGGAATCCGTATTTCACGCCATCAAACCGCTCCAGATTGGAGCTGGCTTCCGCCGCCGCAATGGTGTAATATGCGGGGATAGCGTATTCCACTAAGGATAGGTCAAACTCTTCCACTATGGCACCCTTTTCTTCCAGAACCTTAGCTGCTGCCAGTACCTTATCCCGCACTTCATTGTCCAGGCCTTCTTTAAAATAATCACGGGGAATCCCGATCTTCATGCCCTTTACATCATCCACAAGGGCGGAAGTAAAGTCCGTATCATCCCGCTCTACGCTGGTGGAATCCTTTTTATCATGAGAGGATATCACCTCTAAAATAGCTGCACAATCCGAGACATTACGGCTTAAGGGACCGATCTGATCCAGAGAGGAACCATAGGCAATCAATCCATAACGGGAAACCGTACCGTAGGTGGGCTTCATCCCCACCACACCACAGTAAGCTGCAGGCTGACGGATAGACCCGCCGGTATCGGAACCCAAGGCATAAAAACATTCTCCTGCTGCCACCGCTGCTGCAGAACCGCCGGAGGAACCGCCGGGAACATGATCTGTATTCCAAGGATTCTTGGTGGGGCCAAAAGCAGAGGTTTCCGATGTGGAACCCATAGCGAACTCGTCCATATTGGTCTTACCCAATATAACAGCTCCCGCCTTTTGCAGATTGATCACCGCTTCCGAAGAATAAGTGGGTACAAAGTTTCCCAATATTTTGGAAGAACAGGTAGTGAGCAGCCCTTCCGTACACAGGTTGTCCTTAATGGCAACAGGAACGCCGGCCAAAGGACCGGTCAACTCCCCTGCGTCTATTTTTTTCTGTATCTGCTCTGCACTTTTCAATGCCCCTTCTTTATCCAGGGTCACATAGCAGTTTAAGCTATCTTCTCTTTCTTCGATCCGGGAAAACACTGCTTCTACCGCTTCTTTTACAGTGGTCTTTCCTTCCTTTATGCTTGCGGAAAGCTCTACCGCCGACAAATCCAGACAACTCATTCCTAAAGCCCTCCTTAAAATGTGCTGGGCACAACAAACATGCCGTTCTTTTCTTCCGGAGCATTTTGCAGGATGTTTTCCCTGTCGTCTCCGTTTGTTATCTTATCTTCACGAAATACATTATGAACCGGGAACACATGACTCATGGGCTCAATTCCCGTGGTGTCCAGTTCTCCCAGTTTATCGATATAATCCAGCATGGAAGCCATATCCTTTTTTGCTTGTTCTTTTTCTTCCAAAGACAACTCCAGCTTTGCCAAAATACCTACATATTCAATGGTTTCGTCTGTAATCACATTCGCCATTTCTATCCATCCTTTCTGTCAAGGTATTCTACCATATTTTAAGCAGAGATTCCAGTATTATCATAGGGCATGAGGAGCAAAATGGCAAGAGCCAAAGATTCCGGCCTATCCAGACCGGAATCTTAATTAAGATCATGCTATAGAATGACGATCACAGGCTGTACTTATGATATATTGTCGGGAATAAGGAGAACCTGACCGATGTTTAAAAGATCACTTGTCAGACCGTTGAGGCTTTTAATAGCATCTACTGTAGTGTTAAACCTTCTGGAAAGCTGCCACAGTGTATCTCCCGACCGAACCGTATATTCCACATAGGAAGAGGAGGCATTACCGGGGATCTTTAACACCTGGCCGATATTTAAAAGATCACCTGTCAGACCGTTTAAACTCTTGATCGCATCTACTGTAGTGTTAAACCTTCTGGAAAGCTGCCACAGCGTATCCCCTGACTGTACAACATACTCAAAGTAGGAAGGGGAAGCTTCTGTAGGAATTTTTAACACCTGACCGATATTGATGATATCGCCAGTCAAGCCATTCAATCTTTTGATGGCATCTACCGTAGTACCAAATTGCCTGGAAAGCTGCCACAGCGTATCCCCCGGCTGCACTGTGTAATTAAAGTAAGCGGAATCCGGTTTTGTGGGCGGCACATTTTCTCCTATGCCCAGATAGATATTGTAAAGAGCCTGCCATGTTGCGGCTCCTACAACGCCATCGGAAGGCAGCTGCATCATCTGCTGGAAGGCGATGACTGCCTGTTTTGTGGCACTATCAAATACACCGCTTTGAGAGACGCTCGGAATATTGGGATAGAATTCCGAAACCACATTGATAAGATATTGTAAGGTCAGCACATCATTTCCGGAAGAACCCTGGCTTAATACCGTACTGGGCGGCACTGTACCGATTCCTAAAGATGTACCTTCACTGTCCAATTCTGCCAGTCTGGTCACTGCCGTATACAACTGCGAGATCTTATACCAGGTAGATTTCCCTACGATGCCGTCGGTTCCCAAATTGAATACACTTTGGAATTTTCTTACCGCCGCTTCCGTCGTACTTCCAAATACGCCGGTTTCATCGGTGATGACCGGAATGGCAGGATAATTATTCCGTATTCTATTTAAATAAGTCTGAATGGTCTGTACATCCAGGCCTGTGCTGCCGCGCTTTAAGGGTGTACCGGGATAGGAAGAAGTCGCATCCGTAATGGCTGATGCTTTTGCGATCTCTACATTACTTGGATAATAAGAACGCAGGATCTGCAAAGGGGTCAGCCCTCTTTGTGCCAATGTAACTGTGCCCCATTGGGACAACCCCGAACAGGTCACGCTAGTACCGTTACAAAATGAAGTAAAGAAGGGAGCGATCTGCCCCGGTCTTTTCACATACTCATTAAAGATCTCATCTACGATAGCATTGATGGATTCGTAGATGGGTCCTCCATACACATAAGCCTGGTCATAGGCCGTATTATTGGTAATATCAAAGTTATATCCCTGCCCTCTGTACCATTCCGTAAAAATACGGTTTAAAGCAAAAGTAATGATGGCGTAAATATTTGCCCGAAGAGAAGCATCTGGCCAGGTAGCGTAGATCTCGCTGCTTGCCACATTCTTGATATAATCGGGAAAAGACACCTGTACATTGGCAGCGGAAACAGTGGGCGCACCCAGATGTACCGTGATCCTGTTAGGAATCACCACCTGCCGCAATACCCTGGGATCCACCCCCGGTTCCTGCTGAATACGCTCCACCGGTCTTCCCGCCGCAGGTTTTTCAATCGTTATCTTGGTCAGCCCGCCGCTCCGTTCAAATTGCCGCATGGGTACCAGGGTAAGAGGCAGGATCGCCGTTTCATCTTCATATATGGGGATATCCGCCACATAAAGAAACTCAAAGCCTTCATGCTGGGTCAGCACATCATAACCGACATAAGGGTTTCCTGTATAATCCGGATCCAAAGAAAGATTTGCAGCCACTGTCTCCAAGGACACTGTGGGCGTTTCTCCGTTTTCATCCGTTACCACCTCATAGATCTTGTGACCCTCATCGTCCAGTATCCAGACAGGTATTCCCTCTAAGGGAATGGAATCATCTGCAAGCCTCGCCTGTATCATTAAATAACCAATAGCCATAAAGTTAAAAATCTCCTGTTTTCTATTGTTTTATTATATGACTCGGTGAGGAAATGGGGACTGAGAAAAAGGTGCATACAAATGACATTTCACGATACTATATTAATTTAGCCTTGTCGCATTCCCTTTCCAGCAATTTATAATCGGGACAAATCTTCCGTTTCTTAAATGGCTGTCCACTACACACCATTTTATGTAATTTGTTTGCCAGCATAACAATTTCATTCTCATGCTCCCTGCACCATTTTAATTCTTCCATACAATACTTTTTATAATTACGCTGTTTTTCGTTATCCGATGGATAAATCTTCATATCAAAAGGAATTAGATATTCTTCTCTAACCGGAATCATATTGTTAATATTTAAGACAGCTATTACTTCGCCTGATGTATTCGTAATTTTTCTAAAAGTTATATTATTTGACATCACCTTGTATTTAGGCTTCTCTTCAACAGAACTAATGGGAATGCAATACTTATAATGATTTATCATAACAATTATACCAACAAAAATTCTTTTATTTTTCTTGTGCTGTGGCGATACCGATATAATGTTTTGATGATCAATATTCATAAGGTTTCTTATGTATTTCATTTTAACCGTATAAAAATCCAGCATAAAATCTCCCATAACACACAAATGGCCATGCTTTTCAGCACAGCCATTTGGTAGCATCCGCCTCAGCGGAAATACTCTGTTTCAAAAGTCTACTTGAGCAAGTAGAACTCACCTGATGATTTCTCATCTGTGCTATTATTATACAAATCGCTTTAAAATATGTCAAATCATTTTATGATGATTCCATTACTACTTTTCAATACACTTGAAGTTGCCATTTAGTCACCTCCTTCCTACAGGAATGTGATGGGGCAGATTTATAAAAATAAAACAAGGTCTTTACATAACTTACCCTTTATTAACATCACTTCCCGGTAATACTGTCAAAACAATTGATAAGCATAGAATTTCTCGAATTGGTGTTAGAACCATAGACTGCTTTCGCATAGAATGTTAGAAATATATGCTTTTGAACATCGTAACACAAAGAATACTGATTTACAAGGAATATATTTTTTCCTGAGGCAGCAAGTCAGTGATATCTACTCCTGCATTGCGCTTTTCATATAGTTCTTTCACATAGCCTGTTATATCTTCCATTTTTAGGATCCAGTCATTTACATAGGAATGCACTGCCTGTCCCCTTAAGCCAAGTTGAATAGAACGATATTCTAAGGGATTCCCAAATATGTCTCTTTCCGGGTCCCATTGACATCGGATATCAGAGTTATGCACCTGCTCTTTCCACTGAGAATGGGACATACCCAGCTCTTCTTTATAGGATGAGATTACGGCATTCTGTACAATATAGTCAAAAGCACTTCTTTTGATATCAATTGCCAAGATGCGCTCCTGATTATCTTTTGTACCCCAGCCGCAACGATACATCATCCACAAAAAGGAAGGCTTGATCCAGGTCATCCTATCCATGCTAAATTTATTTCCAAAAGTTCCCAGTCTCAACGCTTCATCTGCAATCTCATGGGAATATGCCTGATATACTCGTATGGACTCCTGGGTATATACCGCTCTTATTTCATTCTTTTGCATGGAATCTCCTCATAATATGGGTTTCGCTTTTATTTTATACCAATTACACCATGCAGGTCATTCTTTCATATACTGACTGGGTATGGCATCTGCCAGCCAGACTTTTTCATTTCCAAGATAATTATTCCGGTTTCAACTCATGCGCATAAGGGGGACGCACAAAGGGAAGAACGCGTTTTTCTTTAGCGCCAAACAATTTATAATTTTCCCTGGCTGTATATAAGGATACATGATTCGGTCCTATAGCGATATGGGGATGTTCATGCCCCGTTACATCATAATGCCAAAAACAAACAGGACAAATTTCTGTAATTACTTCATCATATGCTTCATCATCAATAGTTAAGCATTCACAACATGGACATCTGATCATAACCCATTTTCCCCCATATGCCTATTTGGATGGCTAATTTTTCAACCATTTCTTCTTTACAATACATCATAAATGATACTACTCTAAATAGCAACTACTCTCCTTATCATCAAACAAAAGCTAAAAATAAACTTCCGGGGGCGCAAGACACTTTTGGTCGAGGATTTTTTAAGCCTTTCGTGTGAAAATCGATCAGAGCATAAAAGAAAGTTACCGCCCGTTTCAATAACTGTTTGAACGCAGTGAGTTTTATTGAAACAGGCGGTGCTTTTATCTCTTGGCCATCAACCTAACCAAATACCGAAACTCCTCTTTATACTCATCACCCTTGATATCCAGCGTGTCATAGGTCTCCAAAATTCCATCCAGAGTAGCAGTTCCCTTATAGGGACTGTCGCTTAAGATCATGGCAAATTCTGCTGCCAGGGATGCAAATATAAAATCATCGCTGGGATTTTTGGTGAAATCCTTGTCTTTTACCACATAGGACTTCTCCCGGGACTTGCTTTCTCCCGGTTCCTTATAGCGGATATGCACTGTGGCATATTCATTAGGATAACGCACTGTGGTACCTTTCGACGGCTCCTGATACTTGGAAGTGATCACATCCCTGCTGCCCACAGGAATGATCTCATAAAGGGCTACCACCGTATGGCCTGCACCGATCTCACCCGCATCCTTGGTATCATCGATAAAGTCATAGGTGTCCATCATTCTGTTTTCATAGCCGATGAGCCGATATGCATTGACTTTACCGGGATTAAATTCCACCTGCAGCTTCACATCATCCGCTACGGTGACCAGGGTAGAACCCATTTCTTCTACCAGCACCTTCTTTGCCTCAAAGCGGGAATCAATATAAGCATAATTGCCGTTTCCGCAGTCAGCCAGGCGCTCCATTTTATTATCCTTGATATTGCCTGTTCCAAATCCCAATACGGATAAGTACACGCCGCTTTCCCGCTTCTTTTCAACCAGACGCTCCAACTCATCAGGATCGGAAACGCCGATATTCAGATCTCCGTCCGTTGCCAGTATGATCCGGTTGTTGCCTCCTTCAATAAAGTTGGCCTCCGCTATTTCATAAGCCTTCTGGATGCCGCCTTCTCCGTATGTGCCACCGCTTGCATAGAGGCTGTCAATGGCATGGATGATCGTATCTTTATCGCTGCCCTTCACGCCTTTTAACACCACTTCCACACCGTTTGCATAGGTCACAATGGATACGGTGTCCTTTTCGGTCAACTCTGCGGTCAGATCCTTAAAGGACTCCTGCAACAGCGGCAGCTTATCGGCATCCGCCATGGAACCGGAAACATCTAAGAGAAAGACCAGATTACTATCAGGGGCCTCTTTCATGTCAATGGCCTGGGTACGCATACCCACCATTAAGAGATAATGATCCCCGTTCCAGGGACAAGGAGCGATCTCCGTGGTAACCCCGAATTTATCCCCTCTCTTGGGATAATTTAAATCATAGGAAAAATAATTGATAAATTCCTCGGGACGAACGGCATCCGGATTGATCTCATGTAGGCTATAGCCATCCTCGATCATACGGCGCACATTGGCATAAGACGCTGTGTCCACATCTGCGGAAAAGGTGGAAAAGGGCTGAACTGCCGCAATATAATAGCCGTTTTCCTCCGGTTTTTCGTACTCTTCCCCGGATCCTTCATAATAAGGATAGCAGTCTCCCCTTGCTGTATCTGCCATAGCAGCCGAATCTGCAGCCATCTGCACACCGTTTGTAGTCTCAGCCTCTTTAACCGGCGGTGTTTCTGCCGATGCTTCTCCTGCCACATCTGCTCCATCCATTTCAAAGGCAGGTGATTCCATGGGCTCCTCCATGGGTGTTTCCATTGCCTCTCCCCCGATTCCGGGTAAAGGGGCTTCATCAGCATTATTTCCGCAGCCGGCTAATAGACTCATGACCAATGCAGCGGATAACATCCCTGCAAGATGCCGTTTCATTTTTAAACAAAGTAATTTCTTTTTCATTTCGTTTCTCCTCCCATCCCGTAGCAATCATGCCAAATATCGGTTTCTAATATAGATACGGAAGGAGAAAAGGATATTTATGGAAGTTTTTTGATTTTTTTCAAAATACTTTCTTCTAAGACGGAATCCTGCTCATTTTCCTGCCCCGGCATAGGCGTTACGGTCAATGCATAGGCCGCCTGTCTTTCAATGGCAATACCTTCTTCTTCGATCTGGCGATACATCTCATCAGTCAGATACACTATAAAGGTGGTGTCCTCTTCCACCAGCCTAAACTCATAAGCATAGACAAAGCCTGCCTCTTCCATTTCTGATGAGACTTTGGAGATTCCCACCAAAAATGCCCATCCTATTTCTATATCCATTCCCCGGCTCGTTTCACCGTTATCTGCCATATCCTGACTGGTCATGGAATTCTGTGCCCCTGCTGCCTGTATTCCCATTTCTTTCCCTGCATCGCTATCTGCTATGGAATCATCTGTGGCTGCAGGGGCAGCCTCTGCCGGTTCATACAAGGGTGCCTCGTCATATTCTGCTTCTGCAGCCTCTTCCACCATGGGGGGTTCCGAAGCGCCTTCTTCCCACATCGGAGGCGCTTCCATGGCAGCATCTGCCGCTGAACCGTTTTCCATAGGAGCAGGAGACTCACTACTTTTCGTTCCGATTATATTGAATACCCGGATCCCCACCACCAAGACGCAAATACCTGCTGCTGCCAAAGTGGCTGTTTTCATGAATCTGATCCGTTTTATATTGGAAGGCTTGTTAGCCTCTGTAACGGTTTCTTGTAAAGAAGGCTCTTCTGTAAGGGGTGCCCTCTCTGTTAGGCCCTGTTCAATGCGGTCCCAGAGATCCGGCATATCTGCTTCTATATGAGATTTGTATTCTTCAGAAAAATCACGCTTCATAGCCGCACCTCCTTAATATTTTTATGGCTTCCCGGTATCGCCAGGTTACCGTCCCCATGGGCACCTGTAAAAGCCCCGCTATTTCCTCAAAGGTCAGATCACCTACGATCTTCAAATGGACCACTTCCCGCTGTCCCGGCTTTAATCGGGAAAGGGCCTCCTCTATGGTCACATTGGAAAGAGCCTCTTCTTCTGTCTCGTCTTTTCCTTCCAAGGCATTTTCCCATTCTTCCTGCTCCGGATCGCTTAAAACTTCCCTCTTATTTGCCCTGATAAAGTCGATAGCCATGTTTCTAGCGATCCTGGAAAGCCAGGCCCGATGTCCCGATCCGGGTATGTATTTTTCTCCCAGATCCCAAAGCTTAATAAAAAATTCACTGGTCACATCTTCCGCATTTTCCCTGTTTTGTAAAACCCCCAGGATCAAGTGGAATATATAGCTTCCATAGGCTAGATAAATTTCCTTTAGGCCTTCCTTGTCACCTTGGCGGATTCTTTCCATACAGCGGTCAAAATCCCGTTCCTCCATTGTGTGCCCCTTTCGCTTCTATTATTCATACGAATTAGAAATCTGATTTTTATGGTCTTTTTTAAAATATCATGTTTTTTCTTCAATGGCAAAAATTTTCCAAAGAAAAAGAGGCTGTCGTATCGGCAAAAATATTACCGGACAACAGCCCCAAATAAACTTTTCTTTATAATGCTTTGATCCTGTCGATGGCTTCCACCGTATTTTCATAGGAACCGAAAGCGGTCAGACGGAAATAGGTTTCTCCGCTGGGTCCGAATCCGGAACCGGGGGTTCCTACCACATTTGCTTTTTCTAACAGGTAATCAAAGAATTCCCAGCTGGTCATGCCGTTGGGAGCCTTTAACCAGATGTAAGGCGCATTCACACCGCCGGATACGGTATACCCTGCATCCTTCAAGCCATTTAAGATATAGCTTGCATTGTTCATATAATATGCCACCTGTTTCGCAAGCTGCTCTTTTCCTGCGGGAGAATACACCGCTTCTCCTGCTTTCTGGACAATGTAGGGAGCACCGTTATATTTGGTGCCGTGTCTTCTTGCCCACAGTCCGTGAAGGGCTGTCCCATTGCATTTTAAATCCTTGGGAATGACCGTATAGCCTAGGCGCACACCGGTAAATCCTGCATTTTTTGAAAAGGAATGAAGTTCGATGGCACAGGTCCTTGCTCCCTCGCACTCATAAATGCTGTGAGGCACATCATCCTCGGAAATATATGCTTCGTATGCCGCATCATAAATGATAACGGAACCGTTTTTATTGGCATAATCCACCCATTCCTGCAACTGTGCCTTATTAATGGTAGAACCGGTAGGATTGTTGGGAAAGCACAAATAGATCAGATCCGGCACTTCCTTCGGCAGTTCCGGCGCAAAATTATTTTCTGCCGTGCAGGGCATATAGATTACATCGCTCCAGGTTTCCGTTTTGGGATCGTAGGTGCCTGTCCTGCCTGCCATCACATTGGTATCCACATAAACGGGATAGACCGGATCGCAGACTGCGATCTTATTGTCTGTTGCAAAGATCTCCTGGATATTGCCGGAATCACATTTTGCTCCGTCGGAAACAAAGATCTCATCCGCTGCAATATCGCAGCCTCTTGCCTTATAGTCGTTTTCTGCTATGGCATTCCTTAAAAATTCATAGCCCAGATCCGGTGCATAGCCCTTAAAGGTCTCGGCATGTGCCATTTCATCTACTGCATCATGAAGGGCATCGATGATAGCAGGTGCCAAAGGCTGGGTCACATCTCCGATCCCCAACCGGATGATCTTTTTGTCCGGATGCTCTGTGGCATAGGTATTTACCTTCTTTCCAATGGTGGAAAACAGGTAACTTCCCGGTAATTTTAAATAATTGTCATTGATCTTAGCCATTTTTCTATCTCCTTGTATCTATTGATTTTGGTCGGATCATCCTATTCCGGCCTGATTTCTAAGCTTCTTCCCAGGGAAATTCTCCTTCAAAGACCGTACTTGCCGGTCCTGTCATGTAGACCAGGTTCTCATCCCTGTCCCATTCAATAAGGATTTCTCCCCCTAACACTTTAACGGCTACCTTCTCCTTCGTCAAGCCGTTTAATACGCAGGCCACTACCGTAGCGCAGCATCCTGTTCCGCAGGCTAAGGTCTCTCCCGTACCCCGCTCCCAGACACGCATGATCACATGGCTCTCATCCACTACCTGGACAAATTCCGTATTGGTCCTGTTGGGAAAAACAGCGTGATTTTCAAAATAGGGACCGATGGCGGCAATATCCATCTCTTCCACCCCATCCATAAATACCACCGCATGGGGGTTTCCCATGGAAACGCAGGTCATCCGGTATTCCCTGCCCTGCACCGTAATGGGTTCATCCACCGCCTGCTCCCTGTCACACAAAACAGGAACCTCTGACGCTTTTAATATAGGCTCGCCCATGTTGACTCGGACGGAGGTCACTTCTCCTTTTTCTGTTTCCAGATCTACATATTTTACCTTTCCACAGCTTATGATGCTGATCTGTTTGCTGTCCGTCAGTTTTTTATCGTAAACATATTTTGCCACGCAACGGATACCATTTCCGCACATCTCCGCCCGGCTGCCGTCGGCATTGTACATCTCCATTTCAAAATCCGCTTCTTTGGAAGGATTGATAAAAATGGCACCGTCTCCGCCTACGCCAAAATGCCTGTCGCTGACCGCTCTGACAAAAGCAGGCTTATCCTTGATCTTTTCCGTAAAGCCGTTGACATACACATAATCATTGCCGCATCCGTGCATTTTTGTAAATTTCATTTTTTTCTCCAACCCTTTCTATAACACCTGATATTATTACATGAGCATCAAGATCATCTGAGCCGTTTCCACCATGCCCGTGCCGTTATCCATGCTGGTTTTCTGGATATATTTGTGGGCTTCCTCCTCCGTCATATTGTTGCGCTCCATCAAAAGCTTTTTCGCTTCGTTTATAAGCGCTATTTCTTCCGGATCTCGCTGTCTCGGCTTTGCCCTTCGCTTTTTCCGCTTATATTCCACGGAGCTTCTTAACATTTCTACCGTATCGATCAGGTCATGGAGGGAAAAGGGCATGGCGAGAAAGACCACATCCCTGTCTTCACATTCCATTAAAATGCCTTTGGAAGCTGTTAAAAGCATTTCAAATCCGGGGGGAAGGTTTTGGTGCAACTCAGAGTATAACATATCTGTCAGCTTATATCCGCATAGGACGATGCCGTCATGGAGGGCATCAGCCTGAGCGAGAACCTGGGCTCCGGAGGTACATACCGCCGTCACCTGATAGCCGCTTTTGACCAACAGATTCTTTATTTTCTTAGCGTCCTCCAGCTTGGGAAACGCTACAATAATACCGGTCACACTTTCACCTCCTGTCTGCTTTGGTATCCGTCACTGGCGATACTTTCACAGCAGGATCAGTATCTGTACAAATAATTATTCAGCTCCCATTCCGTTATCTGTGCCTTATAATCGTTCCATTCCTTTAATTTATTATCAATATATTTTTGGTATGCAAATTCTCCCAAGGTCTCCTTCATCAAAGGATCCTTCTTGAATGCTTCAATGGCAGCGATCAGATTATCCGGCAGAACCTCTGCTCCCAAAGCTTTCTTCTCCTTTTCGGAAAGTGTCTTTATGGCCCTATCCACCTTTTTAGGCGGCTCGAGCTTATTTTTGATGCCGTCAAGGCCGGCCATTAAGACCAGGGCAATGGCAAAATAGGGATTTGCTGCAGGATCCGGGCTTCGCAGCTCCACCCATGTATTCTCTCCTCTTGAAACAGGGATCCTGATCAGATGGCTTCTGTTCTTATCACTCCAAGTGGTATAGACCGGGGCTTCATAGCCCGGAACCAAGCGCCTGTAGGAATTGATCAGAGGATTTAATACAAGGGTCATGGCACGAATATGCTTCATCAGCCCGCCAATGAAGTAATAGGCTTCCTTGCTTAATCCTAATTCATCTTTTTTATCGGCAAATATATTTTTTCCGTCCCTCTTTAAGGACAGATTCAGGTGCATGCCGGAGCCATCGCATCCTGTTTTCGGCTTTGGCATAAAGGTGGCATGAAGCCCATGTCGTTTTGCAATGGTCTTTACTGCCAGCTTAAAGGTCATAATGTTGTCTGCAGTGTGCAGGGCGTCAGCATAATGAAAGTCGATCTCATGTTGGGCAGGAGCCGCCTCATGGTGAGAAGACTCAATGATAAAGCCCATTTCTTCTAAAGTCAGTACCATATCTCTTCTGGCATTTTCCCCCAGATCCAAAGGACCGATATCAAAATATCCTGCCTGCTCATGGGTTACCGTAGTAGGATTACCGTTTTCATCGGAATGGAAGAGGAAAAATTCGCATTCCGGCCCTACATTTAAGGTATACCCTAACTCTTCCGCTTCTTTTACTGCTCTTTTTAAGATATACCTGGGATCACCTTCAAAAGGTTTTCCGTCTAAAGTATATACATCACAAAGAAGCCTTGCCACCTTACCCTGCTGGGGACGCCATGGAAACACCTCAAAGGTGTTGTAATCAGGATGGAGAAACAGATCCGCCCCCCATTCCCTGTCATATCCTTCTATAGAAGTGCCGTCAAAGACAAATTCGTTATTTAATGCTTTTTCCAACTGGCTTACGGTAACTGCTATATTTTTTAAAGTGCCAAATATATCCGTAAACTGCAATCTGATAAATTCCACATCCTCTTCCTTACAGACCCGGACCACATCTTCTCTTGTATAATCTTTCATACGAAAACTCCCTTCCTTTTTCACATATACATGGATAAAGGGCATTCTTCTCCTCTAGAAGAACGCCCTCGTTCTTACTTAATCATATCAACTGGCAGGTACATTTGTCAATTCCAAAACTTCCTGTCATAATTCTCATTCTGTCTCATAACTTATATAAATGAATTACCCAAGGAGCCAGCTATGCAGAATAAGACCAAGATCGTTGTCCTTCACATGAAAGAATTGATATACACAGCAATTTTTGCGGCTTTAGCAATCCTTTTTATCATCCTGCTAGTCTATATGTTTGGCAGCAAGGATTCTGATCCCGCCCTGGAAACCATGTCACAGGCAGAGTATATCCCCGGTGTCTATACCACTTCCCTGACCTTAAATAATCAGGTCATTGATGTGGAGGTCGTGGTGGACGAAGATCATATCAACGCCATTCGCCTGGTAAATATCAACGAAACCATTACTACCATGTTTCCTTTGGTGGAGCCTGCCTTTGATGTAATCGTAGAGCAGATCTATAACGGTGTATCCTTAGACAACATCTCTTATGATCAGGATACCCGCTATACCTCTATGGCGCTGATCTCAGCCATCCGCGCCTCGTTAGATAAGGCATCCGCCGCCAGAGTTTCACAAAACGGCATGTAGCTCCTTCAGTTCCTCAAGCCAGATGTCGCTGCAGGCATCAGAAGGCATCCGCAGATCCCCTCTGGGTGATACTGCCACGCTTCCCACCTTAGGGCCGTCTGGCAGACAGGAGCGTTTAAACTGCTGGGAGAAAAACCGTCTGTAAAAGGTCTCCAGCCAGCGATATATGGTTTCAGTATCATATTCTTCCGAAAAAGCGGTCCGGGCAAGGCGAAATACCTTTTTCGGAGAAAAACCAAGACGCAATACATAGTATAAAAAGAAATCATGGAGCTCATAGGGGCCCACCAGATCCTCTGTTTTCTGGGAGATCTCTCCTTTTTCGGGTGGCAGCAGCTCCGGACTGACCGGCGTATCCAGCACATCAAGAAGCACATCCTTTAAATCTTCTTCATCACAGGTATCCGCATAGAATCTGACCAGATGCCGTACCAAAGTCTTGGGAACCCCTGCATTGACTCCATACATAGACATATGGTCTCCGTTGTAGGTAGCCCAGCCCAAAGCCAGCTCTGACATATCTCCCGTTCCGATCACAAGACCGCCCAGTCTGTTAGCAATATCCATAAGCACCTGGGTCCGCTCTCTTGCCTGTCCGTTTTCATAGGTCACATCGTGGCTGTCCTCATCCTGGCCGATATCCCTGAAATGGATCCTTACCGCTTCTTTAATATCCACTTCCATGAGTTCCGTGCCCAAAAGCTTTGCAAGACGCTTTGCATTCTCATAGGTCCTGTCCGTAGTGCCAAAGCAGGGCATGGTAACTGTTTTGATTCCCTTCCTGTCAAGCCCCAAAAGGTCAAAAGCCTTAACCGTCACAAGAAGAGCCAAGGTAGAATCCAGTCCTCCCGAAACTCCAATAACACCTGTTTTTAAACCAGTATGGGCAAGGCGTTTTTTCAAACCGTAGGACTGTATGGAAAGGATCTCTTCACACCGTTTATTCCGCTTTGTGGGATCTGCAGGAACAAAAGGATGTTTGTCAAATGTCCTGATAAGCTGTGTCTCTTCTCTTACAAGGGCAACGGGAACAGTCAGATATGCCTCGTATCTGTCAGAGGCAAAGCTGTTCATCCGCCTTCTTTCATAGCGAAGCCTGTAAATATCCAGATCGGCATAGATGTTTTCACAGGTAAAATCTTTTATCTCCTCTAAGATGGCGCCGTTTTCTGCTATAATGTTGTGTCCGCCAAAGACCACATCCTGAGTACTTTCCCCTTCCGCCGCATTGGCATAGATATAGCCGCTGACCAGACGGGCACTGGTAGATTTTACCAGCATGCTTCTGTATTCATCCTTTCCCACCACCTCATTAGAAGCGGAAAGGTTTACGATCACATTGGCCCCTGCAAGGGCATGAGAAGTAGAAGGCGGATCTGCCACCCACAGATCCTCACAGATCTCACAGGCAACGCTCAAACCCTCTATGGAATCGGAAGTAAACAGCAGATTGGTTCCGAAGGGAATTTCACAGCCATCTAACTCCATGGTCACGGGAACCTTGTTGCCGGAGGCAAAATGTCTGGGCTCATAGTATTCTCCATAGCCGGGAATAAAGGTTTTGGGTACAAAGCCCATGATCTCGCCGCAATTAATGACCGCTGCCACATTATAAAGCCGGTTTTCACGCTCAAGAGGAAGCCCCACAAAGATCAGGGCATCTACCCCATCCGTATGCTGTGTTATAATATATAAGGCTCGTTTTGCATCTTCCAGCAGCTTGTCCTGCAAAAAGAGGTCATGACAGGTATAGCCTGTAATGCAAAGCTCCGGAAACACCATGATCTTTGCCTTGTTGGCCTCTCCTTCATCGATGCATTCGCAGATCCGTTCTGCATTATAAATCGGGTCCGCCACCCTGATCTTAGGTGTCATAGCCGCCACCTTGATAAATCCGTCCTGCATGCCGCTTTCCTCCTTATATTACCTATTTGCCCCGATGGGCTGCCTGTTTCAACAAAGTCTTCAATTCCTCAACGCTAAACACATAGGCCGTATTGCAGAAATGACATTTGACTTCGATCTCTTCTCCATCCTCTATCATTTCTTTGATATCCCGTTCTCCGATGCTGATAATGGCCTTTTCCACTCTTTTCTTATCACAATTACAGTGAAATCCTGTGGTCACCTTATCCGTGATCTCCATATCCATACCCTTTAACAAAAGTTCCAGCATATCCTCAGGGCTGTTTCCCCGATCCAGCATAGTGGTAACGGAAGCGATCTCTTTTAAGTTATTTTCCAATCGGACTATGGTCTCTTCCTCTGCAAAGGGCATCAGCTGGATAATAAATCCGCCGGCCTGTTTTACCGTATTATCTTTCTCCATGAGTACACCCAGTCCTACTGTAGAGGGAATCTGCTCAGAGGACGCAAAATAATAGGTCAGGTCCTCTGCGATCTCTCCTGTCTGCAATACAGTCTGTCCCACATAGGGTTCTTTTAATCCCAGGTCCCTGATGACTGTCAACATGCCTTTTCCCACTGCGCCGCCCACATCCAGCTTTCCCAGGGGGCTTGGAGGCAGCATCACAAGAGGCTGGTCCGCATAGCCTTTTACATTTCCCGCAGAATCCGCTGTTACCGTAATCCCATGAATGGGACCGTCTCCTTTGATCTGCAAGGTCAAAAGGTCTTTTTCACCCTTTAACATGGTGCCCATCATGGCGCCCGCCGTTAAAAGGCGGCCCAGGGCTGCCGTTGCCACCGGGCTTGTCCCGTGGGCATCTTTGGCGTGCTGCACCATGTTTTTCGTAGTTGCCGCAAAGGCGCGGATCTGCGCCTGCCCGGCTGTTGCTCTTATGATATAATCCTGTTCATTCATATTTCTTCACTCTTCTTTACACTTTATTTGAACGGCTTGCCCCATTTTCTGACTTACCCCATTCTCTGGCAAGCACATAGATCCGTTCGCTCGTTTCCCCTGCCTCTTTGTGGGTCTCCCCATCATAAGCTTTTAGAAATACCAGCCCTGCTTCTTTTAACAGTTCCTTTATTTCCGAAAGGGTATAACCTCTTTGATAATGCAGTTCTTCCATTTTTTCATACAGACCGTTCTCTGTTGCCTTAAAGACCGTCAGGGCATATTCGTTGATCCTGCTTTCTTCATCATAGCTATTCTCCCAGATAAAGCTGCCTTCTTCCCTATTTTCCGCAATGGTCCGGTCTCCGATGCATTCCCTGTATTTATGGTCTGTATTAAAGTCAAAAAGAAACAAACCCTCCGGATCCAGATAGTTGTTGACCAGCTTGAATACTTCTTTCAGTTCTTCCGGCTCTGTCACATAATTGATGGAATCGCAGACGGAGACCACTGCTGCCACCGTACCGTATAATTCCATTTCCCGCATATCCTGACACAGATACAGGATATCGGCACCGGACTCCTCTTTCTTGGATAAAGCCACATTCAGCATTTCCTCGGAAGCATCCAGCCCGATCATATCATAGCCTGCTGCCGCCAGATATTCTGTTATGGTGCCCGTGCCGCAGCCCAGATCCAACACCAGACCGCTGTCTATTTTATGTTCCTTTAACCTGCTTACGATCCATTCTCCCCAGGCTTCATAAGGTGTTTCATCCATGAACAGATCATACATGGATGCGAAGTCTTTGTAACAATCCATCTTTTGTCACTATTCCTCTCCCAAAAGCTTTGCAGCTGCAAATCCCATTGCAAAGGTAATGATGCTGGTTAGTATTGTAACAACCGTTATTTTTCCAAATTCACTCATCAGTATGATGGCAAAGGGAGATGCCACGATCAATCCGATAATAGCCCAATATGCCATAAGGGGGCATTTTTCAAAGATCATCTCGATGATCTTTGCAATGATCACCACACCTGCCACTACACCCAGACCCATAGGGATCAGTACCTGAAATCCCCTCAGGATGCCGTCCACCTCCAAATGTAGTCCGGCCTTGATAAAATCATTAATCGCTTCAATGAGGGGCTGATAATATCCCATTAACATCAATACCATGGAACCGCTGACACCGGGAATGACCATAGTAGCGGAGGCGATAACACCTACAAAGAACAGGATCACCACATGGACCAGGGTAAAGGAAAGATCCGCACTTGCTCCTTCCCCTTCTCCCAGAGCTGCAAGGCCTACCACAAGGGCAAAAAAGACAAGGGCCGCTACAATATGCCTGGTCCGAATGGTCTGCCCTTTAACCCGTTTCATGATGGCAGGCAGTCCGCCTAAGATCAATCCGATGAACAACAGATTGGTCTGAGCCGGAAAGTGCTCAAATGCCGCTTCTATGACAAAGCTTAATCCCGCCAGGGAAAGCAACATACCGATCCCGATAGGGATCAGAAACTTCATGCTTTGCTTAAATTCCTTGATAATATGGGTAACACAATGGATCAGCTTATCATATACCCCCATGGAGACAGCCATGGTGCCGCCGCTGACACCGGGAATAATATTGGCTACGCCGATCACTGCGCCCTTTAAAATATTTTTGATCAATTCTTTCACTTTCTTTTCCACCTTTTCTTATTTGATATAGTTTTTCAAAACCCCGATCAAAGTATCCATTTCTTCGTCCGTTCCGATGGTGATCCTAAGGTAATCCTTTATTCGTTCACCTTTAAAGTGGCGAACATAGATATCCTTTTCCCGCAGTGCCTGAAACAGAGTTTCCGCTTCATAGTCAGGATGGGAAGCAAAGATAAAATTGCTTTTGGAATCTCCAAATACAAAGCCCAATTCCCTTAGCTCTTTTTTTACCCTCTCCCTGGTAGCCACGATCTTACCTACAATTTCTTTAAAATAAGCCTCATCCTGCAAGGCCGCCGTGCCCAAAACCAGAGCCGGTGTATTCATGGTATAGGAATTGAAAGAAAATTTCACATCATTCATATAGCGGATCAGCTTCTCATTTCCCATGGCATATCCGATCCGCATGCCGGCCATTGCCCGGGACTTGGAAAAGGTCTGTATGATCAGCACATTGTCATATTTTTGTATCAAAGGCAGGGCGCTGACTCCGCCAAAATCAATATATGCCTCATCCACCATCACAATGATCTCCGGATTGGCCTTCACGATCTCTTCAATGCTTTCTAAATCCATTAAAACTCCCGTAGGCGCATTGGGATTGGGGAAAATAATGCCTCCCACAGGCTCCTTTCCCATATAATCCTCTATTCGGATGCAAAAATCATCATCCAAAGGCACCTGCTTATAAGGGATTTTTAAAAGCTCCGCCCACACATCATAGAAGGAATAGGTAATGTCCGGAAATAGAATAGGATCTGTTCCGTTAAAAAAAGTCATAAAGGCCATGGCAAGCACATCATCAGAGCCTACTCCCACAAAGACTTCCGTATTTTTCAAGCCATAATATTCAGCCAGCGCATCGGTAAGCATTGCTGCGGCAGGATCCGGATATAGTCTGAATTTTTCATAGTCCAGTTCTTTTAATGCCTCTTTTACCTTAGGTGAAGGGGGATAGGGACACTCATTGGTATTGAGCTTGATCATATTGGACCTGTTAGGCTGCTCCCCCGGTGTATACGGCACTACCTTTCTCACATTCTTTTCCCAGCTCATGTCTATTCTCCTCTGCTTTCCTCTCTGGGCTTGATCATGCACAAAGAGGAAGTTTCTTCCATATATTCTACATTATAATGCTCCGCAATCCAAATACCAAAAGGATTCTTAGCAAAAAATTTATCTCTGTCATCTACCGTATTTTTGGCAAGAAAGATAATGGTCGGACATTTATCCGGATAAAGAGTAAAATACTCTACCCACTGTTCATTAAAAGCAGGGGTGCTGATGGTGGTCGGAATAACCGGCCGCCCATTGGCATACAGATTGCACAGGCTTTCGGTTCCCATAAATAACACTTGATCTTTTTCGGTTGTATTGGCCTGTATGGTGGCATAATCTGCTGTATACCTAACATAGTCTTCTTCCCTTACATAGATTCCTGCAAGGGGCCCCTCTTCTATCCTTTGAAGCGGATCTGTAATGTCTCCCGGCACATATTCCGTGTTCCGCATATAAAAGCCTTTGCACATGATCAAACTTACTACAAACAAAACTGCCCCTGCTGTCCCCAGGACCTGCATGATTCTGCCCCGCTTTTTGGCAAGCTGCAGCGTAAACAGCATAAAGAGCAGATTGCCCACTACCAGATAGGACGCGGAGGATGAGGGTCCCACATTGGACGCCGCCAGAATGCCTGCAAAAGCTGTCCCCGATAGGATCAGTCCCCATAAACAGAGACGGACTTTTTCGTTCTCTTCTTCCTTTTTCCACAAAGAAAAGAGGAAACATGCCATAACAAACTGGACAATATATCGCACCTGAAGCCGGAAAGATCCCCAGGTTACAAACATCCCTGCCAGAACGATCAGCGCCGATACAGTCAATTCAAATAGAACGCAAAACAAAAGGCCTGCCGGCAGTCTGTCCATAGTTTTTTCTTTTTGACTGCTTTTGTCCTGTACCGTCTTTTTCCACACCAGACAGAGAACCAACATCAGCAGGAGGGCCGGTGCCATCAATATCACAGCCTGCACTATGACTTCCAGCCATTGAGAAACATACAAAGAAAGCTTTACAGCCAGATCATACTGGTGAGAACCGTCCATAAATACTTTGGGCACTGCTTCCGCCAGATCTTTCGGTGACATGTAACGGAAAATACAAAGAAAGAAGATCCCTGCCGATGCCGCACACCCTGCCGTCAGACCGGCAGCTTTCAAGCCTTTGTCCTTTCCTGCTCCTTTTCCCCATACAAGCAATAAGAGGCTGACAGGATATAAAACTGCCATCCCCGGGTATGCCAGCACATCCAGCGAAAGGAAGATTCCCGCCAGGAACAAACCCCAAAAACACCGAAAGCCTTTTTTCTCAGCATTCTTCCCCGCTCCCAAAACCAGCAGAAGGCAGAGAAGATACAGGACAAAAAACCATAGCTGCTGCATGGAAAAATCCAGACTGATCATCCATTTGGGCAAAAAATTATAAAATCCCAGTCCCAAAAGAGTTGCAGGAAAAGTCCCGCCTTTTCCGGTTTCTCCCTTCCTCAAAAGCGCCCCCACAGCCAAATAGACGAAAAAGCTGACTATCCCATGAATGAGAGTGGTAATGATCCTGACAAAAAGTACTACGCCTGTTCCCTCAGATACAACACCATAAAAGATCTTCATAAATAAATAGGGCAGCAGAAATGAGGTCTGGTGCACTTCCCACATATCGGCAAAAAGCCTATCCCCCTGCAAAACCCGATAAGGGATGGCAAGGGCATAGGCCTCATCAATATCAAATCCGGTCAAAACCTTGGTCACACTTGCAAGGATGGATAAACAAAACAATATGCAGACAATTATTTTTTCCATTTTTTTCATGGAAACATTATAACATGTGTTGAAAGCTTGTTCAATCCATGATTGCTGTGGGTTTTAAGCGGATCAAATAGAAATCGTTATCTCCTGTGCCGGTTTTTCTCTCAATGTCCTGCCATCAATTTCAATGATCACGGCATCCGGCTCATCCTCTTTTAAGAAAGCGGGGTGGAATGA
The DNA here is from genome assembly GCA_022510725.1 of Lachnospiraceae bacterium. Taxonomy (GTDB): domain Bacteria; phylum Bacillota; class Clostridia; order Lachnospirales; family Lachnospiraceae; genus UBA2882. The sequence continues at coordinate 210,552 of JAFLSW010000001.1, read as the reverse complement.
TAGCAGATATTTACCCGTACCGTTCAGCCCCAGCTTATCATCCGGCACTTTAACCTGCCAGTTTCCATCCTCTCTGCCGATCAGCAGACGGCACAGCCTTTTTCTTTCCCTGGCATCGTCCAGTTCATAGAAAATACAGCTATGCTGCAAATAAAATAACAATAGATATAAAACCGCTCCCAAACTTCCCAAAGCAAAGAGTACGCCCAATACTGCCGCCACAGTTTTTGCCGGATCTGATTTTGGGGACTGCTCAGGCTCTGGATCGTGAGAGGGAACGATTTCCTCCACTTCCTGTTCCTTTGCCTCTGCCAAAGCATCATCCGCGGACGCCTCTTTCTTTTCCACATAAGTGAAAGGAGAAATGTTTCCACTTAATGAGTCTTTCACTGCAGTTTGTTTTTCCTTTAATTTTTTGGATGCAGAGGAAGCGGATCTGGTTACGGAGGAAGTCACCGGGGATTTTCCTGCCTCCTGACTGCTATTATTTCCGCCTCCGGCATGATCATCATTTCCGCCTTGGGTTCCGTTGTTATTGGCTCCACCATTATTTCCGGGATCATGGTCTTTTCCACTGTGATTTCCGGAATCATCATTGTTCCCATCATCAGTTTTATCATCCTTAGGAGTAACCTGAGTTACCTGACAGGTTTGTGTACTCTCTTGTCCCAGCCGGTCTCTTACTATGATCTCATATGCACCGTTTTCTTTGGCAATGTAGGTATTGTCTTCCTGCCAGGTCTCGCCGCCGTCAAAAGAATATGCCTTATCCTCCAAACCGATCCCACCGGGTGCATCCTCAGCCAAAACACTGATCTTAACCGAGCCATCCTGCATTTTTTCAGTATCCACCCCATCTATAACGGGTGCTTCACTGTCTACATGAGCCAGGCTGATCCATTCCGTCTGTGTACTATTTCCCAACTTGTCTTGGGCAAAAAAACAATATGTCCCTTTTCCAACGGCGATGTCTTCCATAGAAAGCATCTCCTTACCTGTTTCATCCTTTACTTCCTCAATGAGTTCCTGATCCTCTCCCAAAATCTTTAAAAGGGCTGTTCCGCTTTCTTTGTCTACGGCTTCTGCCGAAAACTTTGCACCCGTAGACCAGAGAACGCCCTGATAAGTGGTCTGATTTCCCGTCAGAGTCACTTTGTGGGATATCTCCGGCGCATTCCTATCAATATTGGAAACGATTATGCTTTTTGAACTTTCATTGCCCAAAGCATCCCTGACTTTCAAAGTGTAAGTGCCGTTTTGGGTCACCTTTAATTCCGCTTCCTCAGAAAAAGCGCCCCCATTCCAGGAATATGCTTTTTCATGTAGTCCGCTTCCCCCGTCAGAAGCACCGGCTTTTAATGTAACTTCTCTGGCATATGCAGTTGTATTGGGCGTCAAAGAGGAAATGACCGGCGCCTCCCTGTCAATACAGGAAACGCTGACAGTATTTTTATTACTTGTGTTATTTAATTTGTCATAGGTATCCACCTGATAGGATCCATTTTGCGTCACCTCATAACCACCTTGAAGGGAGGCAGCATTGTTGGCATTCTTGATTTCTTTTATAAGAGAACTTCCTCTGTATATGCGCACGCCTTCCGGTCTGGACTGATTATCTGTGGCAGTTACAGTGATATCTGCGGCAGTAGACCATACTTTTCCCCCTACATTTGCTACTGTTCCCTTAGGAACTACGGAAACGGACAGAGAGGGCGCTTCTTTATCAATATTGCTTCCTGCCTGTACCGATTTATTTTTTAAATTTGCATAATACCATATATGTCCTTTGGTTCCTTTCTCCTCCGTTAAATGAAGATAAGCACTGGGGATCGGTGCATAGGCATAGGCAATGTATGTGGGGAGCTGATCCAAAGAAGAAACCGTAAAGCTGTAGCTTACCTTTCCTCCCGAAACATTACTCTGTGCTACCTGAACTCCATCACTGAGGTATCCTAATGCAACAGCGCCATCTTCCCATATCTCTCCGCCTGAATGATGGTATCCAAAATGGCAGCCGTTTGAAGTACTCAACTGATTACCGGTAAGAAAATATCCTACTGTCATCTCGTCAAATCCTATCCAATCACTTCTCTCAATGGTGTAAGTAACCCGGTATCCTCCCGAGGTACTATAGCCGTTTACCGTATTGCCGCCTGCCACTTCCTGTATCGTAACCGCACCGGCTTCATAAGCACTCGGCGTAGCATAATTATAAGCGTAGGCCTGCAGTGGATTCATTGCTGCCAGAGTGACCGCGCATACCAAAGCCGCCATGCCTTTCAAGAAGGCTTTTACTATTTTATTTTTCATAATTAGCTCCTTTTCTTTCGATAGTTTTTCTTTTCAACGCATTTTTGCTGCACAAAAAGACCTAAGCAATCATAGGCATCACTCACTTTTTTATTTTTTAGATCAATTGGGAAAATCGGGACGAAGCGTCCCTTCTATCGGAGAACCCGATAGAGTGTATGTACTATATCACAACCACAGAGCAATTGTAAAGAGTCCTTGACTCAATTTTATTTTTTTGTGAAATATGCCAAAAACTTATGGTCCGGTATACTGCAAAACTCCTGTTACATAAGCCTGATGCCGCACAATGGAAATAAACTCTTCTACATTATCTTCTGTCACATAGTATCCGAATCCCTGGCCATATTTCATGTTTTCATCCCCGCCATTTTGAATCACATCCATCATAACGGAGGCCGCTTCCGGTGTATAGTGGCTGGTCTCATAATAATACTCCTGATTCATAGAAAGCATATTATAACTGCTGAAATTATAATAAGGTGTTACATAAGCAAGCTGCTCCAAAAAATCCAAATATCCTTTGTCCACCGCCCTTTCATAAGTAGTGATATATAACGGATTGGTAAATACGGTTAATTCAATATCATATTCATCGCACAATTCTACAAACCTGCGTATCTCTTCAATAGACTCATCAATCCTCGCTTCATAATAATCCGCCCAGTAAGGAGCCGTCTGGCTGTCATCAAATTCCATATCCAGACTCAGGTCCTCACAGCCCGAACTATACATCCTCTGCCTTAGAGACTCCGTGTCCCCCTGATATTCACTTACCACGGAGAGCGATTCTATTGTGGTTACCGTATCCAGGTAAGAAACAAAGAAATAAAATTTATCCTTTACAGACCCCTCGTACGGGTACGCCTTTCTATAGAGCTGGTCCGCATGATAAGCCGGATCCACCAGATAAGAAATATTATCCAGACCTAAATAAACCTGTTTTGGAATCTCTCCATGAGAGATCAGCGTCAACAGGGTTTCATATTGTTCCGCCGGAAGCCCCTCTGAATAAGAAAAATTATACCAGTTTCCCTCCGGCAGATCGGATACATCAATAAAACCGGTACGCGAAGAACCAAAAAGATAAGAATCATATTGGTCCATGTGCTCCAGTACGAATTGGGTCTTTATATAATTTTTGTTCGGCTCTACTCCATTATCCCTGATCCTGTCCCAGTGGAATACATTATAAGGATCCAATAATACATTAATGGGTATGACCAGCACTGCAAGCAGCACCAGGAAAAGCACAAGCCTGCTTATAAACTTTTTCATAGTCTCTCCCGATCAGAACTGAAAATAAATAAACTGCTGACTGGCTCCATTGTGAAGATGGAAAGCCAGAATCACTGTGGAAAGCAACAGATAGATTACCCACCGAAGCGGTGTATTTAATTTATCCATTGCCTTTAACACATCTGTTTTTAAGGATGCATAATCTACTGCTCCCAATAATCCTATGGAAAACAGGAGCAGATAAAAGTCCTGTTTTACCATGCCCATCTTATGATAGGCCAACAAAGGATCCAACTGATAAAACATATAGCGGATCATATAGAGGGCATCATACAGGTCTTCCGCCCTGAAAAAGATCCAGGCAAAACTGACCGCCCCAAATGTTAGAATAACACCAATTATTTTTGGTATGCGGAAAGAGCAGTGCTTTTTGTAAAAACGATATATCATTTGATAGATGCCATGGAGCATGCCCCAGACTACAAAGGTGATGTTAGCACCGTGCCAAATGCCGCTTACCAGGAAGGTTGCCATTAAATTAAAATATGTTTTAACATTCCCTTTTCTGCTGCCTCCCAAGGGAATATATACATAATCACGCAGCCAGGTGGATAAAGAAATATGCCATCTGTCCCAAAAGTCTTTGATATTGGCAGCAAAATACGGACTCCTGAAATTTTCCATGGACCGGATGCCAAAGAGCCTTGCAATGCCCACTGCCATATCAGAGTAGCCGGAAAAATCACAATAGATCTCTATGGTATAAAAAACTGCCGCAAAGAAATAGCTGATTCCCATAAAAGCGCCCGGCAATGCAAAAACTTGATTCACATATCGTGCCAAAGTATCTGCGATTAAAAGCTTTTTAAACAGACCCCACAGGATCAACCGCATGCCATAGACCGCTTCCTTATAGTCAAAGCTCTTTTCCGCCTGCAGCTGCGGGATAAGAACATCGGCTCTGTTGATAGGTCCGGACACGATATCGGGAAAAAATGCCAGATATAAAAAAAGGGAAAGCGCCCTTTTCTCAGGCAAAAGCTTCCCCTTATAAACATCAGCAAGATAACTGACTGCCTTAAATAAATAAAAAGAAATACCTACAGGAAGCACAATGGAAGAAAAAAAGCCCGGCAGCATCCCTGCATATTTAAAGAACAGTAATGTTCCCATCTGCAGGACCACGCAGCCTGCCAGTCTGACCTTAGTACAATGCAGCCCCGTCAGATAGGTAATGGCTGACATGAAAAGCAAGAGCAGCACATAACCGGCGGAAAATGTCATATAAAAGCCATAGCTGACCGCCAGTAAAAAAGGCATCCTGTATTTATTTGGAACCGCCCAGTAGCACAAAAAGACAAGGGGCAGAAAGAATGCAAAGGCAAAGGATGTAAACTGCATGTTACAAATTCTCTCCGTTTCTTTCAATAACTTCCTTGTACCAGTATGCGGAATCCTTTAAAATCCGCCTGCCCGTTTGATAATCCACATAAGCCAGTCCGAACCGCTTATCATAACCTTGGAGCCATTCAAAATTATCCATAACCGACCAATGCATATATCCGGCCACTTCTACCCCTTCCTCAGCCGCTTTTTTCAGCTGCAAAAGATACCGTCTCGTATAATCAATACGGTAAGGGTCATGAACCTTTCCGTCCATATGCACAAAATCAAAGCCGGCTATGCCGTTTTCCGTGATCAAAATCGGTTTTTTATAGCGCTCATACAAAAACTTGGGCGCATAATACATGACTTCCGGCACAATGGGCCAACCCATAGGCGTCTTAGGATTACCTTGATAACAATTGGCAGGATACCCTGCTTCCACTGGCTTTGCCAGACTGTAATAAATATTGGCTCCATAAAAATCCAATGGCTGGGAGATCAGAGAAAGCTCTGCCGGTTTGATGATATTGGTGGCTTCTTCAAAAATCTCATAGGCCCTGTCGGGATAATCTCCTAAAAAGACCGGATCCGCATACAAACTGTTGGAAAACAGGGCAAAATCTTTGTCAAAATCAAAGCTTTCCTGTCTTGCACGCTCTAAGGCTTCTTCAGAATCGTCTTCCGGAACAAAACAAGGTCCCGTAGGCGCCATACCGATAATAGGCGTAACTTTTGCATGATTCCTGATGATCTGCACTGCCTTAGCATGAGCCAAGAGCACATGGTGCACCAGCAAAAACTGTTCTGTAAGGGACCCTGTAATAAAAGGCGGAAAATTCCCTCTGCCATATCCCGATCCCAGAAAGACCTGGGGCTCATTGATGGTGATCCAATATTTTACCCTGTCGGAAAGTCTGTCCACCACCTGTTTTGTGTATTCTGCAAACCAATCCGGCGAGGCGTCATTGAACCAGCCTCCCTTTTTTTGCAACGCGTATGGAAAATTCCAGTGAAACAGGGTAACCATGGGCTCAATACCCTTTGCGATCAATTCATCGATCAGATTGGTATAAAACTCAAAACCCTTTTGGTTGATCTCACCCACACCGTTTGGCATGACTCTGGGCCAGCTGATAGAAAAGCGGTAATACTTTAACCCCATTTCCTTCATCATGGCTACATCTTCACGGAAGCGGTGATAGTGATCACATGCCACATTTCCCGTCTCACCAAAAGGAATCAGACCCGGCTTACCTACTGCAACATCCCAGATACCCGGACCTTTTCCATCCTCTCTATAGGCCCCTTCTATTTGATAGGCAGCGGAAGCCGCTCCCCACATAAAGTCCTTTGGAAATCCCATTCCCACTCACTTCCTCTATTCCTTGTCGTTCTCTTCTTCTGCGATAACAGCAGAAGCACTGGCTGCAACAGCTGCCACGATCACAACTACGATCAACACTACCAATAAGATCAAACCAAGTATGCCCAGCAGTGCAAATACTCCTGTATTCATGTCTTTATCCTCCTCTTTCTTTATCCTTTAAAGATCCTTTCTGCCAGATCTTTGTTGATTACCATAGCTTCTGCGGTAAAGTTGATGACAGGCGCATCGTCCTTTGCAATGTCCAATGCCTCTGCCAAAGTAACGATCAGTCCCTTCCACTGATCCATGGGATAGGTCTTGGCAAACTCGGAAAAATCCGTAAATAAGGGCAGATACTCCCTGCCATTGTTGGAAACCTTGGCAAAGCCCAGATTTTCTCCATCTTCTACCGGCTGAACCGGAGCCAGAAATCTGGCTTTTTTCAGTTCCTTAAATACTTCCTCTTCTTTCTTTTGGAGATACTCTAATTTCCCTTCATACTGCCTGTCCCAACGGGCCGTGCCAAGAAATTCGCTTAATAAAAGGCGGAGCGTCGGGTTTTCCACCGGCCGCTCATCCGGCGCCATGCCGCTTACATCCTTATGGGGCATGAATTGCGCCCGATCTACCACGCCAAAGGCATCGTCATAAAAAATCTTGATCTTTTCCAACCCCAGATAATAAAACCAGGCAAAAATATCAAGCCCTGCCGTAGCATCCCTTTTATCGGGACGGTACTCCTTGATGGTCATGGGCTTCTGATAATGAAGCGCATCCTGTTTGATGACCCGGCTTACTACAGCCGGCGACACAAACAGATCCGCCATACCGTCATGAACATAGGGGCAATTGGTCTGGGGATCTAAGATAAAATACCAGACTGTCTGCTTCTTTGCCTTCTCGAGCAGCACTTTATCTTTAAACTCTATAATATTTGATACACTCATAGCTACTCCTTTCACCTTATCTCTATTTTACATGAGTATGGACAAATAGGAAACAGCAAATTGCTAAAATTTCCAAAAAATTCATAGAATGTCCCCGTCACATATATTTTAAACCGTCACATATATTTTTAATAAGAAATCAGCGAAAGGCTGTCTATTTTGAATAAAACAGCTATTTTAAAAAGAGCCTGCATCTGTCTTGCGGCGCTGCTTGCTATCCTTGCCATCGGCTTAAAATTAAAAGACGAGATCACTGTCAGCAATACCGTAAACGGGAGAGAGCTTCCCATTTACTGCGTGGATACCAACGAAAAAAAGATTGCCCTGACCTTTGATGCGGCGTGTGGTGGCGGTAAATTGCGGTAAATTGTTTAAAAACCCTGTCCAACTATTGTATTTTGAAATTCTCAGCAAATCTGCGCAAAATTTCTGCTGCTCCCTCCTTCCCCTCTCCAAGCAGCAGATCATGTACCTTCATGACCTGATTAGCAACATTATTTTGCATGATAAGCAAGGATCTTTTTTCATCATTTTTCTCATTTTTTTTCTCATGCTGTCTCCTGTTTGCTATTTGTATGCCATGTTCGCGTGTTTTGCCTTCATTAATATATACCACTCCTCCACCGGCAGTTTTTATAGCCATTCTCGTCTGAGTATTGGTGTGACCGCTTGTATTTTTTACAACATGAGCAGAACCACCTGTACTTAATACTGCTTCCGTTACACTGCCCGGACTTTGCAATGAGTTCATAACTCTCCCGGCACTTTGCGAAAAATAATCTGTCATATAGGCATAATGGTCGTCATGCGGCACAAAATAGATATCATTCGCAAATCTTTCTTCTAATCTAGCTATCTCTTGTCCATAAACCCCCTGCTCTTCCGACGGCAATATCTTTAATAATAAGTCAAAAACCCGGTTCCATAACTGGCGTTCCTTAATAATATTATGGTGCTTATTTCGATCAAGCCCATCTGTATTTAACTCTCTCTGCACAATTGCTTCATGCAAATCAGAAGTTCTACTCGCTTCCTGCGAGATTGCATTTGATGATTCCGCCATCTGAAAAGCAATGGGGAATTCAGACTTTGCAAACTTGGGAGATTGCCCGTCATCCCTTCTGTATTCCCAAAAGGGTTCCATTCTCGATTTCAAGCTATCAGGGAGTCCCGTTTCATTATTGTGAGAATCAATATGTTGTGTGAGTCTGCCGTGAAACCGGATGGCATTTCTTCCACCCGAATCCACCTGCATCGGACCCGAGAACAACTGATTTGCAACCGCTGTATTAGTGTTTTTTTTACCTACAGCAGATGATTTCCAAGTATGTGAGGTGTCCGTGATTTTAGATTTTTCATAGCTGTACATAAAAGCCCTCCTTTCATTAATAACACAAATCCTGTGGATTGTAAAAATGAGATTTGTATCAATAAAGATTTTTATTCATAAGCAAGATTGTATATAATTTCAATTCTATGGTCCTTATATATTCTTATTTCATGGAGCATTTCTACCACCACATTTCTGTCCAGATACTCTATTCTGTGATGCTCCAACAAGCTGTTTATCCATATTTTCCCAAAAACACTTGTTATATTTTTTTCCTCTTTTTGTTTCATCTTTAATACCGCCTTCATTTTAGAGAGTTGTTCTTCTTTTACCAGATAATCCTGCCTGTAAGCTTTATACTCTTCTTTAGAGATCAGTCCCTCCCGATAATCCTCGTAAAGTCCCTGCTTTAGCCTTTTAATTCTTTGTAACGCTATTTCATAGGACTCTTTTTCCCCATTTGGAGAAACACTTTCCCTTTTCACTTCGCCACAGGCCTTTCTTATGATCTCCTTCAGATCTCCTGCACCTGCTACTACCCTTTGCAGATCCTCAAGAACTGCACTTTCCAAAACCTCATAGGACAAGGCATGGGGCGTGCAGAATTGCCTACCGGAGCGCACATAGGTGCCGCAATAATAACAGTTGTTTTTTCTGGCCATTGCCCTGCCGCAGTCCCCGCATTTTAAAAATCCCGCAAACACTGCCGTATTGGTGCCAAAGTCCAATTTTCTTGTCCGATGTTTTAAGAGACTCTTCGTCTTTTCCCATGTGCCCTGATCGATGATGGCAGGATGGGTGTCCTTTACAACGATCCAGTCCTCTTTTGCTACCGTCCGCTGCCTGCCTCTCATATGCTGTTTTTTTCTGCCCTGAACCATATTGCCGATGTACATTTCATTTTGCAGGATGCGGTTAACGGTAGAATAGGTCCAATAAGAGGTGGTCGTATGCCTTCTGCTGTTCCTATAATTTTCTCCCTGCAGCTTTTTATACTCGGATGGACAGACAATGCCCTCTCTATTTAAGATAGCGGCAATGCCGTTCTTTCCCATGCCGCCAATGTATAGGGAAAAGATCCGCCTAACAATGTCGGCAGCGTATTCATCCACTACCAACTTGTTTTTATCCCCGGGAGACTTCCGATAGCCGTAGGAAGGAAAGGCCCCGATAAATTCTCCTGCCTTCTGCTTTGCTTCCATGGAAGAATGGACTTTTCTGGAAATATCCCTGGCATACTGCTCATTAAAAATATTTTTGATGGGAAGCAGCATATCATAAGCTTGTTTCATGTTGTCAATCCCATCAGTAATGGAAATAAACCGTATATTTCTTTCCGGAAAATATCGCTCTAAATATCTGCCGGTATCGATGTAATCGCGGCCAAATCGGGACAGGTCCTTTACAATAACGCAATTTACCCTTTTTTCTTCAATATCAGCCAGCATTCTCTCAAATGCCGGGCGATGAAAGTTAGTACCTGTAAATCCATCGTCAATATAAAGATCATACAGGGAAATATCCGTCTTTTCCTTTATATATTCCCTGATCAGCTTTTTCTGGTTTCCGATGCTGTCACTTTCTGCCTTGTCCCCATCCTCTCTGGAAAGCCTGATGTAGGCAGCTGCATAAAAACAGGAGTCCATCTGCCCCTTCATCGTAAAACATCCTCTCTTATCTTGCATTCTTCCGGTCTGCCGTCTTCCGAAGCGCTGCCTGCCATATGGGACTTTACAATACGCCTTACAAACTCTTCCACGGAGATTTTTGCTAAATATCTTCTCTCGATCACATAGTCTGTATGTTTTCTTTCTGACAACCCCTATCCCTTCCTATACTGCTTGTTCATAGAAAACTTATTAGACAAGGCTTGTCAGATATGCCTGCTTTCTTTCATGTATCTTTGGGAAATCTTTCTTGAAATTGTCTCAATATAAAATTACACCGGAATTCTCTCCAAATTAATAAACAAGGAATGGGTTTTCCGGTGTAATCATGGATATCGTGATTTAGAAAATTATATTTTATTATGCCTCCAATATTTCTGCACACTGTTTTAAGTAGGTCGTAATGGGAAGCTGCTGAGGACATGCGCGCTCGCACTGCTTACATCCCACACAGCCGGAAGCAAGTTTGCCTTCTCCTGTTGCTTTTTGATAATCCGCAAGAGCCTCTGTAATTTGACCATTTCCAAGATGTTTATTCATGGCAGAAAAGATTTCCGGGATTGCAATGCCTTTAGGACAGCCATCTGTACAGTAATGACACGCTGTGCAAGGAATGGTTTTCGCCCCACCTAAAGCTTCTCCAACTTTACGAATTACCATCTGTTCTTCTGCATTTAATGGCTCGAAATCCTGCATATAAGAAAGGTTGTCCTGCATCTGCTCTATATTTGACATACCGGACAAAACAGTGATAATGCCCTCTAAGGATGCAGCATAACGAATAGCCCAAGAAGCAAATGACGCATTCGGATCTGCCTCTTTCATAATTTTACCCACATTCTGAGGGGGATTGGCCAACGCTCCGCCTTTTACCGGTTCCATGACCACAATGGACTTTCCGTGTTTTCTTGCTACCTCGTAGTTTTCCCTTGCGGTCACATCCGGATTTTCCCAGTCGGCATAGTTTAACTGTAATTGTACAAATTCTGCATCGGGATGATCTGTTAAGATTTCATCCAAAATATCCGGTGTAGCATGGAAGGAAAAGCCCCAATGCTTGATCAGCCCTTTGGCTTTCTGTTCTTTTACAAAATCCCAGATATGATACTGGTCATAAATCTTGTAATTTCCTGCCTGTAAGGCATGTAAGAGATAGTAGTCAAAATAGCCGGCTCCTGTCCGCTCTAAGCTGGTATAAAACTGCTGTTTTGCCGTTTCCTCATTGTGAGCGCCCATCCAGGCACACAGCTTGGTGGCCAGGGTAAAGCTTTCACGGGGATAACGGTCCACCAGGGCTGCCTTTGCCGCCAGCTCCGACTCGCCGCTGTCATAGACATAAGCAGTGTCAAAATAGGTCTGTCCCGCATCCATGAACATATCTACCATTTTCTTGGTATGTTCCATGTCGATCTTTCCGTTTGAAAGCTTTGGCAGCCGCATCAGTCCAAAGCCCAGTTTCGGTGTGCTTTCTCCAAAATACCGTTCCATAAAATACCTCCTGTTATTTTAAATTTATTACCAATCCTGTTATCAAAGAAAATGCCATGACAAACAGGAGATAAAGCAAAAACCTTTTGATCCCCAGCACGATCTTCAAGGCCCCCAGATTGGTAATCTTCGTGGCAGGTCCCGTGATCATAAAGGCCGCTGCGCTTCCCATGCTCATTCCCGAATACAGCCACTGTTGCAAAAGGGGAATGGTGCCACCGCCACAGGCATACAGGGGAACGCCAATGGTTGCCGCCATTAAAACCCCAAATCCCTCATTGCTTTTGCCAAACAATGCCGCAAAGGACTCAGCCGGAACATAACGCTGAAACAGCGCAGATAACAGAATGCCCAAGAGAAACCAAAGAGCGGTTGCCTTGATATTCCTGCCGATATTTTTTAGCAAACGAAAAAATAAGTTAGGGTCTGTGTCCCTGCTTGGCGGTTCTTCGAAGCCTTCAAAATTGAAGTAGCTTTTCTCTCTGTAAATGAGACGAATCAAAAGCCCTGCCCCAATACCGCATAAAAAGCAGGACAGGATACGGATCACCAATGCAGTGGTCCCCAGAGCCGTACTATAAATGATCAGCTGAGGATTTAGCAAAATAGAACTCATCATAAATGCCGCCAGCCAGTCATCCCGCATACCGCTTTTGGAAAAGGAGGCGGCAATGGGAATGGTTCCATACATACAAAGAGGTGATGCAATTCCCAGCGCACTGGCAGGAATAATCCCCAGTACGCCCAGCTTTTTACCTGAAAGCCCACGCAAGATCCCATGTATCCGATCCTTTAAAAACACGGATACAACAGATCCCAGCACCATCCCCCATATCCAGTATACAGCAATCTGATCCAACTGTAGCATAAAGTAATAGCGGATATAGACAAATTCCCGTTGTAAGGTATCTAAAACTGCCATCTAAACGCTTCCTTTTCTGATACTACTACTCATCAATGACAACCAGTGTATAAGTACGGCTGCCAAGGCCGATCTCTTCTCCGGCCTCTAACACATGCTCTCCATTCTTGCTTTCAATCCTGCGCACCAAAGACTCATTGCCTTCCGCCTGATAGATCAGGTCTACACAGGCCTGATCCAAAGCCACCGGATCGGTGGATGCCAGAATGCCGATATCGTGGATATCCGGCTCTGCAGGATTGCCGCTGCAGTCACAATCAACAGAAAGTCTGTTCATCACATTGATATATAGGATATTGCCGTCCAGATAGTCCACTACGGATTTACCCGCATCGGCCATGGATTCCAAAAATGCATCTTGATTTCCGCCCCAGATATTGGTGCGACTTTTACCTGCCGTATGGATCAGACATTTTCCTTCTGACGAACCGATGCCAATGGAAATATTTTTAATGGCACCGCCAAAACCGGCCATAGCATGTCCTTTAAAGTGAGAAAGAATCAAAAATCCGTCATAATCGGCAAAATGTGCTCCTACATAGTTTTCCGATAGCTGTAACCCGCCTTCTACAGGTATGATCATAGAACCTTCTTCATCCATAATGACAAAGTCTGCAATAGCAGTAAATCCGTGATCTTCCGCCACCTGATAATGCATAGCTGTTTCCGCTCTGGACCCACCATAAGCAGTATTACACTCCACAATGGTGCCATCCACATGCTGCACCAGATCGCTGATCAGTTCCGGGCGCAGATAATTGCTGGCAGGAGGTTCTCCCGTAGAAAGCTTTACCGCAATATGATCGCCGGAAAGTTCTACGCCCAAAGCTTCATAGACTGCCATCAATCCCTCAGGAGAAATATCCCTGGTCATATATACAACAGATACCTCTCCAAAAGAATCCACCGTTTCAACTGCTTCTTCGGATGCTAAATTCTTCTCTTCTGTTGGCTCTGCTTCTTCTGTCCCCACATCCGAAACAGAATCAGCCGCCTCTGCCACATTGTAAGATTGGTGCTCTTCCCCGGATGCAGAACCCTGCCTGCCGCAGCCGGCAGGCAGTAATATCAGAACAACAGATAAAAGCAATACAAGTCTTTTTTTCATTCTCATTCCCCTTATATGCATATCTTATTTTTTGATGGCAGAACCGCCAAACACACCGGATGTGGGAATCCGGTCAAGCTGCCTGTCAATCTCTGCCACTTCTCCGGTAGTCAGAACAATGTTAGCCGCCTCAAAGTTTTCCCTGATCCGCTCTATCTTGCGGGAGCCGGGAATGGGCACGATATATGGTTTCTTATTGATCATCCACGCCAGAGAGATCTGGGCAGGTGTGGCATGTTTTTCTGAAGCCAGCTTTCTTAAAAGTTCTAACAGTTCTCTGTTTTCATCATAACTTTCTTCTTTATACTGGGGCATAAAGCTACGATAGTCGGTTGCCTCAAACTTTTCACCCTTTTTAAAAGCATCACTTAAGAAGCCGTTTGCCAAAGGGCTGAAAGCAACAAAGCCCACATTCAATTCCTCCAGTACCGGAAACAATTCCTCATGCCAACGGGCCATCATGGAAAGCCGGTTCTGCACACATGTCACAGGACAGATGGCGTGGGCACGGCGAAGATATTCCTCATCAGTCTCCGAAATGCCCCAGTGAAGGATCTTCCCTTCTTTCATCAGATCCGACATAACACCTGCTACTTCCTCCGGCTCTACTTTAGGATCGATACGATGCAGATAATACAGATCGATATGGTCAGTCTGAAGCCTCTTGAGACTTCCATCAATGGCTTTACGAATGGTTTCCGGACGGGCATCCGTCAAAAGTCCTCCGTCTGCATGCTGTACGCCGCATTTGGTAGCAATTTTTATCCGATTTCGGTAAGGCTTCAACGCCTTGCCCACCAGATCCTCATTGTGAGCCAATGTACCGTCTGCCCGATTTCCTACATAACATTCTGCAGTATCAAAAAAAGTATAGCCTATATCCACCGCTTCTGCAATTGCTCTTGCAGCCTCAGTTTCATCCATGACCGGTCCGTATGCATGGGTAAAACCCATACATCCCAATCCCACAGCACTGACTTCCAGATCTTTTCCTAAAACTCTTTCCTGCATGGTCTACATACTCCTTAATCTATGCCTACACTGCCTGCTTTGCCCAAGCTGCAACCGTACTCTCAGATTTCGCGGCATCCGCCCCATGAACGGCAAGGCCTTTTCCAAATGTAGCACCGTCACAGATCTTTTTCAGATCCCTTTCACAGCTTCCCAGGCCGCTGCCTTCGTGTGTCATAACAGCCATTACCTTTTTCCCTGCAAAATCCAGCTTCTCAAGCTGAGTAAAGACTGCCATAGGAAAGGTGCCCCACCAACAGGGACCGCAGACAAACACATTGTCATATTCCGCAATGCTGTCCAGATATTTTTTCAATTCCGGTCTTGCATTCTCGTGCAGTTCTTTCTTTGCCTCTTCAATGCAGACATAGTAATCGGCATCATAGGTCTTTACCGTATCCACTTCAAACAGATCGCCTCCAACGGCTTTCTGGATAAATTCAGCCACAATCTCCGTATTTCCTTTGGAAATATTTTTGACGCTGCCGTTCCAATAGTTTTCTCCTTTGCGGGAATAATAGATGATCAGATTCTTTGCCATAGTCAGGTCTCCTTTTCTAATTTAAGGCCCTACAGCCTTATGGATATATTTTTCCTTATATACCATAGTATCCCAACATCGTTTTAGGAAACAATTTTGTTTTCGGGGATTTTGTATAAGAAAAACTAATACGAAAGAGCCTGCATCCTGTCAGGCTCTTCTTCATGCATATCTCTATTTCTTCTTACCAAACTGTCCCTTCAGCATATCTGCAAATTCTTCCACATAAAAGCCGGAATTATCAATCTTCCAAAAAGCACAGTAATTCCGTTCTATGGGCTTATTGTTTCTGCAAAGGGGCAGGCGGACAATATTTTCTTTGAGGGCTTCCGGCAAAAAACCGCCTTCAATGGGCAGATAGCCCTTTCCGCCTACTACCATGAGCCGAGCTTCATCCAGATCGTCGGCAAAGAGAACCTCCCCTGCGATGCCATAGATCTCACGGTAATAGTTTTGCTCATTTTCCCGCTGCTCCTTGGAAGCGATCAGGATGCAGGGCGTGTGCCGCAGATCCTCTGCATTGACAAATTCCAGACCGGCAATGGGATTTCTTGCGGAAATCTCAATATGACAGCCTATGGTGGTCAAAATGGTATTGACATATTCATTGGAAAAAGCCCTTCGCTGGTCGTTTAACACCAGGTCCACCGCTCCTGTCCGAAGCAGTTCATACAGATCCTCATGATTTCCGGTCTTCATATCCACCGGGATGTCCGGATGCTTTGTGGCAAATTCAGCCACTGCTTTCTGAAATTCAGAGCCGCCGTAGCCCTTTAGATATCCAATACGCAGAGTAAAGTCATCTCCGTGGGCGATCTGCGCAGTTTCCCTACAAAGCCTGTCCAGGTCCGCCGTTAAAAGCAGGCTCTGTCTGTAAAAATGCTCTCCTGCAGGCGTCAGGGAAAAACGGCGGTTTCCTCTTTTTAACAGCGTAACCCCCAACTCCCGTTCCAATGCCTGTACCTGTTGGGAGATAGCAGACTGTGATATGTAACATTCCTCGGCTGCTTCGCTGAAGCTGCCTAAGCGGACAACCGCCTGAAAATACTTGATCTGCTTAAACATCATAACCTCTCTGCTGCATTCGCCGATACAGAGCTTAAGAGCTTAAAATCCTCTCAAGGCCTCTCTGATGAGACGCTCTGCCTCTCCATCATCATATTCTTTCAGACTATTTTGTGCACTGACACATTTTTCCCTGACAGCCGCAGGAATACCATACTGCAGCAATTCTTCCAACTTCTCCTCCGCATCATCTACCTGGAAATGCTCCAGATCATACAGGATAAATAACAGCTTCGCATTTAACTCTCCCGGCGTGATGGCGGGAAGATCATTGCCCAATCTCTCAGCAGTTCTCAGATCCAGCATCCGCAGGATCCTGGTAATAATACGCTCTGCAGATATAAAGTCTTCATTTTTCATTTTTACTCTGGCTGCCTGAAGGCGTTTTGCCACTTCCGCTTCCAGAGCAAATCCCATCATTTCATCCGTTTTAATGACAGCCAGCTTGAAGTTTTCATTCTGAAGGCATTTTTCGATCTCTTCCACCCGCTCATAGAGCTCATTCAAAGTCATGGGGATGGCACCACGCCATTTTAAGGCACGCTCAATACGCTGGCGCAGATCCTCTCCGTCAAAGGGCTTTACGATATAGTCCATGATGCCCAGCTTGGCACCTTCAATAACAGTCGCCTTGTCATGCTTTGCTGTCAGCATGATAACCGGAACCGTAATACCGTTATCCTGCTCTCTGATCTGCTTTAAGGTCTCAATACCATCCATAACCGGCATCTGAATATCCAAAAGGATCAGATCCACCTTTTCCTGACAAATGAGCTTTAACGCTCTTCTTCCCGAGTTGACGGGAATGACCTCATAAATCTCCTGAAGCTCCTGTTCAATGGTTGCCAGATTCACCGCATTGTCATCAACTGCCAAAATTTTCATTTTTTCATCCATAGTATTTATTCCTTTCCATCCCTATATTTCTGAATCAGATTTCTCAAAAGCTCTTCCGCTTCTTCATCCTCATAAAGCTGCAGTTTGTTCTGTATCTCCTGAATGCTTCGGTACAGCTTATCCTCAAGATCATATTCCAACAACCACTCCAGCTTATCCTTGACATCCTTGGATTTGAAATGTTCCAATGCCTCCAAAGACTCTTTTAAGGCATTCAGGACAGCCTCTTTCTCCAATGTTTCCTTAGGATGATCCTGCTGCTCTTTGATCTTTCTCTTATCCAGCAGGTTTTTGATCTCCGAGAGCAGGTTATTGTAGCTTTCGATCATGATGTCATGGTTATTATCAATAAATTCCTCGTTTGCCGATGTGGCGGCAACCTCCAGAAATTCCGCCTGTTTTGACAGATCCTGGGCACCTATGTTGGCAGAAGCGCTTTTTAGGCCATGAACCTCGATCTTATAATTTTCATAGTCCTTTTCATCCTTTAGTTTCTGGATCAATTCAGTCTTACGCATGCCATCCAGATAGAAAAGATTTAAGATATCCAGGTATTCGCTTAAGCTTCCGGCGTGCTGTTCCATTACCTTCTTGATATTGATGCCTTTTACAAAAATACCTTCGATCTCATCAAAGCTGACATCGTTGAAAGCCACCTGTGCAATGGCACTTTCCTTTTTCTCTTCCGGTATCCACTTTGATAATACATTATGCAAAAGTATTCTGTCTATCGGTTTTACCACAAAATCCTGGAAACCGTTGCTTAAAAACATCTCCCTGATGCCCTTCATAGCATTGGCAGTTAAGGCAACCACCACCGCTTCTTCACCGTTTTTGCCGCATTCTTTCCTGATAATGCCGGTGGTCTCCATGCCGTCCATTTCCGGCATCATATGATCCATAAAGATAATATCATATTTCTGCTCTTTGACAAGATCAATGGCCTCCTGCCCGCTTTCCGCTTCGTCGATCTGAAAACCGTAATCCTTTAACATGCCCTTGGCGATCTTGCGGTTGATCAGGTTGTCATCCACGATCAGAATGTGACAGTCAGGTGCAGAGAACATAACCGGTTCTTCCTTGTGCTCCGGTGCTTCCTTTATAGATTCTCCTATTGTCTTTTTATCCCTGATGCTTTGGGGAATGCAAATGGTAAAGGTGCTTCCTTTTCCGATCTGGCTCTCTACCTGTAAGGTTCCGCCCATTAATTCCACAATGTTTTTGGATACGGAAAGACCGATGCCCGTTCCGCCCACATTTCTGCTTTCACTGGAATCCACCTGTTCAAAATTATAAAATATTTTTTTGAGATTCTTTTCTTCGATCCCGATGCCCGTATCCGTTATGATAAATCTTAAAAGAATCGGATCCTCTGACCGGTTTTCTCCCTCCACAGTCAGGGAGATGCGTCCGATGTCGGTAAATTTAACGGCATTATCCAATACATGGTCTAACACCTGTTTGATACGCTCTTCATCTCCATGATATTCTACGGGCAGGCTTTCGTCCACGGTCATACTATAGAGCAGTCCTTTTTCTTTTGCTGCTCCATCCGCCTTCTCCGACACATTCCGCAAAAGATTCCTGATATTGTAATCCTTTGGCAGGATCTCCAGCTTTCCTGCTTCCATGGAGGACATATCCCAGATATCGTCAAAGATCTCCAACAGCCGTCCGGAGGCATCTTTGATATCGCAGGCATACTGATAAACCTTTCGTCCCAGGCTCTCCTCCTTGATCAGCTCTGCAAATCCTACAATGGCATTCATGGGAGTACGCATCTCATGAGACATAGCCGCCATAAATTCACTCTTTGCCCGGTTTGCAGCTTCCGCCCTTTCCCGCATCTTCATGCTTTCCATCATCAAGCGTTTGCTCTCAGTAACATCAAAGATCATGATGGTATAGCCAAGGAGCGTATCGTTTTTATCCATAACCGGCTCCATATATCCTTCATAATGTCTGTCGCCTATGGAAAATTCCTGTTTCCCCTTTTCCGATATGAGCACTGTGGGAAAATCCTGTATTTTTGTAATGGTTTTTCCCACCATCTTTTCGTTCATATCATCAAATATCTTTGCCGTAGCAGGATTAAAGCCCACGATCTTTTGCTCATCATCCAAAAAGATAACCCCGTTTATGGTCTTATGCAGGACCACATCTGCCGCTGTATGGCTCAGATCATAATTGCGCCGGCTCCAGACTGCGATCACCACACTGGAAAGCACGATGGCCAGAACAGGCGGCACCAGATCGTAATCCTTCATCATCTGGCTCGCTCTAAGAAGCAGTGCCCCTGTAGGAATAACAGCCAGGGCAATGACCATGATATAATGATTTTTCCGCCTTTGATAATTATCCTCAAAAATAGCACGGATCAGGGCAAAAACTGCCAATCCGAAGGGCAGCAGCGCCCCTATGATAATAAAGATCCAAAAACCGATGCCATAAGAAAATTCATAATGGGGATGGCTTCCCCCGGATACATATGTCATTTCTTTATAAAAGATGGAATGATAGTCACAGGTCCATACAGACAGTACCAGCAAAAGAGAAACAATACCCAAAGAGGTAAAAAGCCATTTAGGCCGATATTGGTTACAGTATAGGAATATGAACTGACTGAAGAACAGGGGGACAAAACAGGCCCCCAGATATTGCAGCTTAATGGCAACAAGAGCTTCCCCTGCACTTTGGGAAAGGGCCTCAAACAGATTGCCGGAATTTTGCACCAATACGCCGATCATAAAGCAGACCATCATCTTCTGCACATTGCTGCCATCCATATGTATGACCAATGCAATGGCCACGAAAGTTAAAAGCAGAGCTATGATCTGCATCACAAAAAAGAGGTTGTTCATGGTTTTTCTCCCCTGTTAAAAATGTCATCACCGCTATGATCCTGCAATTCTTTATAAGTATAACATTTTCCGCGCAAAAATACAAAGCCTTCCGCAAGTAACCGCCGCCCTGGGGTAACGAAGATACCGCCAGGATCTTAGAAATCTTAAAAAAGCATAATGTTCGTGTTACCTTCTTCATGACGGGAGGCTGGGTGGAGGCCTATCCCGATGATGTAAAAGCCATTCTGGCTGACGGACACGATCTGGGAAACCACAGCGAAAACCACAAAAATATGTCCCAGTTGTCCGACGAACAATGTAAGGAAGAACTGCAAAAAGTCCATGATAAGGTAAAAAATCTGACGGGCTACGATATGTTTTTATTCCGTCCTCCTTACGGAGATTATGACAATCATGTCATAACCAATGCGAGGGAACTGGGCTATTACACCATCCAATGGGATGTAGACAGCCTGGATTGGAAGGATTACGGAGCAAACGATATCATCGAACGAGTATGCGGCCATAAGCATTTGGGAAACGGCACCATCATCCTTTGCCACAACGGCGCCAAATATACTGCAGACGCCCTGGATACCCTGATCACCCGGCTGAAAGAGGCAGGATACACTTTTGTTCCCGTATCCGATCTGATCTACAAAAATAATTATCATATGAACAGTGAAGGAAGGCAGATTCAAGATTGATTCCTGCATCCATTTTTGTTATAATAATGGCAATGAGCGCGAAACTTTCTTTTGGGGGATCGGGACGGCTCACAAATTAAGGGATTCCTTGGAATCTCAGGGAAGAAGGAAGATAAACTATGATCGTATTGGTAATTATTCTGGCTGTTCTTTTGGCGGTTTCCGTTGTTTTCAACCTGAAGCTTTCCAAAAACAAGCCTCCGACAGTGGATTCGGTTCATGCAGCTACCAGGGAAATTTTGAACCATGATGTAGGTGCGGTTTTGATCTTGTCCGATTCGGAGCAGATCCTGTTCTACAACAATGAGTTTGAACAATTATTCCCCAAGATCGCTGCTGTTGCAAACATTTCCGAATTTCCTGCCTTAAGAAAGCTGTTTTCCGCAAAGGAATATGTATCCGAGGAGCTTTCTAAGATTTATGAGATCCGTTGTGAGTTTTTGGACGAGGACGGCTCGGCAAGCCGATTCCTATGGCTGACCGATATTACAAGCCACTATAAGACCAACAAGAACCTACAGGAATTAAAGGATATGGCAGACGCGGCAAACAAAGCCAAATCCAATTTCCTTGCAAATATGTCCCATGAGATCCGGACTCCTATCAATACCATTTTAGGTATGGACGAGATCATCATCCGTGAAGCAACAGAAAAGCCCATCATCGGCTATGCAGAAAATATCAGAGACGCCAGCACCACCTTGTTATCTCTGGTAAACGACCTGCTTGACTTCTCCAAGATCGAGTGTGGCAAGATGGAGATCCTTCCCGTAGAATACGAGATCGCAAATGTCCTGTCCGAGATCATGAACATGATCGAGATCAAGGTAGCAAACAAAGGACTGGAATTCACTCCTGTTGTGGCGGAAGACCTGCCTTATCTCCTTTACGGTGATGATGTAAGGCTTCGTCAGATCATCATCAACATCCTTACCAACGCCGTGAAATACACCAAGGAAGGCAGCGTGGTATTAAAGGTAGACTGGAAGGAAGCAGGCGACTCCTCCATCAACCTGATCGTTTCCGTAACCGATACCGGTATCGGTATCAAGCCGGAGGATCTGGATAAATTATTCGTATCCTTCGAGCGTATCGAAGAAAGAAGAAACCGCAATATCGAAGGTACCGGCCTCGGCTTAAGCATTACCAAGCAGCTCTTAGAGCTGATGGGCAGCGATTTAAATGTACGCAGCGATTACGGCGTAGGCTCCACCTTCTCCTTTGTCTTAAAACAGGGCATCAGAGACAGAAAGCCTATCGGTAAATTCCGCGAGAAATACGCATACAGCCGTGAGAAACACAAAAAATACCGTACTACTTTCGTGGCACCCAATGCACGGATCCTGGTCGTAGATGATAACGCAATGAACATTGCCGTTGTGGAAGGTCTGCTTAAGAGCACACAGATCAAGGTAGATAAAGCTTCCGGCGGTTTGGAGGCATTGGATCTATGCGCAGAAAACTATTACGATCTGATCCTGATGGATCACATGATGCCCAATATCGACGGCATCGAAACACTGCATCGCTTGAAAGAAATGGACGGCCCCAACCAGGATACACCGGTTATCGTTCTGACGGCCAATGCCGTGTCCGGCGCAAAGGAAATGTACGAGGCAGAAGGCTTTATCGACTACATGTCAAAGCCTATCCAGGGCAAACCCTTGGAAGAAAAGATCTTGGAATATCTGCCGGAAAACCGCTATGTGCTGGTAGAATATGACAAAGTAGAACAGGATATCTTCAGCAAGCTGTGGAAATCCATTGCCGATGAGATCACCGCAGATTATCAGTTTGAGCAGATCGATGTGACAGCTGCGGTAGAATCTGCCGAAGGAAGCAAGGAAACCTTCCGGTTCCTGTTAGAGTCCTTCCGGGATAATGCAGCAAAGAATAAGAATGATATCATTACTTCTTATGAAGCAGAGGATTACACCAATTACACCATTTATGTCCATGCGTTAAAGAGCACTTCCAAGATGGTGGGTGCTTTGGTCCTTTCCGAAAAAGCAAGGCTTTTGGAAATGGCCGGCAAAGAGCAAAACATTGATTACATAAAGGAAAGCCATGAAGAGGCTATAGACTTGTTTGATAAATTAGCGGAAGAGGTTAACGATTACCTTACCAAGGTAAAACCCGAATCGGAACAGGAATAGCTCTTCTCAGAACCTTGCAGTAAATATAAGACCCCGGAAAGCAAATGCTTTCCGAGGTCTTTTTATCATGTATACTGCTTTCCTAATCATAGGCATGCAAAAGTTCTATCAGCTTAAGAGCCCTTTGCTCCCATGTATGATCTTTCTTTGCCATGTCATAGCCCCGATCCGCTATGGACTGCATCTTGTTCTCATCTTTTAAAAGCTTTTCTGTTATCTGTGGCAGTTCACTTAGTCCTTCCAGGGTAAAGAGAGCCGCATTTTCTCCATCTCTTAAATACCGATCCAGATAGAGCGAACTGTCAGTCAGACAGACTGCTCCGTTTAGCATAGAATTAAAGATTCTATCGTGAGCCCCCTCTTTAAACCAGGGCATGACATTCAAAGATATTTTACTGTCAGCGATCTTTTCCAGACATTCCAGGGAATCCAGGCTTCCTCCTATGATCACATTTTCCTTCTTCTCTACGGGCGCTTCATCCCAGCCAATGCCAAACACATGAACCGGAAATCCCGCATCTGCCAGAATCCGTACCGCTTCCTGTCTGAAATAGAATCGGATGTACATATCCAAAAAGGTCATATTGGACAGGGTTTCTTTCACCTCATCATGAGTGGCCTCGGGAATTTCCCGGTAAATGTGCCTTTTTGCCACATCCTCCAAGATCAAGGCGGGCTGCTCCTTTAATTCCTGCAATATGCCCCTGTAAAATGCCGCATATTCCTCTCCTGCCCGTTCTATATACACATCAAAGTTTTCCGGTCTAACATAATTTCCTGTAAACACAATATCCATGGAACGGTTCTTTATGGGCTTATATGCTCCCTTTGGCAAAAGCCCTGTTCCTGCCAGAGGAAGAAAGGGGCCTCTGGTTATTTCAGGAAAATATTCCTCCATATAGCGTTCATGATTTTTATCGATGCTGATGTGAACATATCCCTTGGGAACGCATTGTAACAAGCGATGATAATACAAAGGATGATCCACCACGATATTGATACAAGGTACACGAAAATCATCCCATATATATCCGCCTTGAACCTCATCGTAAAAGATCTCTCTGTTTCCGCACAAACCGTGAAAATTAAAAGTAACAAGAGCCGTTTCATCCTTTTTCAGAAACAAAAGCAGCTCTTTTGCACATTCTTTTTCCCGTTTATAATCATAAAAGAAGGTTTCATACCCTTCTTTTTGAAAAGTCTTTTCCATTTGCCTGGAAAAATAGGCAGTGGTCTCAATATCCCCTTCAAACATGATAATGCGCGTGATCCTTCCCATTTGCTCACTCTTCTCCGCCTGAAGAAAACAGATACATGCCTTCTCCTTCATAAATCACATAATACTCGTCTTCATATACCTTTACCCCATCCTGCATAATGCTGATCTCCCCATTAAACATGGCCAGCTCTTCAGATCTTGCCAGAAGCATGAAAGTTTTTCCCTCATAATATCCTTCTTCATAATAATATTTGGGACATAACCATTCATAGGGCATCGTAGGCTGGGTGTCTATATCCATATGCGCTACCTGTATCTGTCCATCGGACAAATACTCTGTCACGCTGGAATTCCAAAAGGTAGCATAACCAAAGGTATAATCGCTCTCTTCTAAAAATGCCATGTAACCATAGCGCTTTTCGCAGTCGTTATATTTGGTATCCTGCCACAGTTCTCCATACAGGGAAGAAAGCACCACAAGAACAGACAAGGCAGCCATGGCTGGGACAAAAAAGCGAGTTTTCTCTCTGGCATTTTGAAGATAGATGCCCGCAAGAAAAACACCTGTCACATAAACCGGAATCCAATAGCGGTACTGTAAAAGCACACTGGTAAACATCAACATATACCAATTCAAGAAGAAACAGCCATAGAAATAATATAATAACAGCCGTTGTGTTTTGTTCAATACTTCATATCGATGTTTGGTAAGATATATGATCACATAGATCAAAAATAGGACAAAGGCAAACTTAATCACATTTACCATTCCCATAGGAGTAACTGCCGCAACCACCCGATATCCAAAAAATTCCAATATCATTCTGGGAAAAGCAAGGAATCTGGCTGATACTTCCGAAGGTGAGACAAAAGCGACTGCCGAAGTATTGTCAAAAGCATAATGCCCGGCCAGATAAAACTTGTTGATCAGAAAGCCAATTCCCGCCCCCAGGCACATCAAAAGGGATAAGATCAGTTTATCGGATAATTCTTTGTGCTGCTCCTCTTTTTTATCCAGTCCATAGGAAAGCGCCACAGCTCCTATCAGGGGCAGATAGAGGCTTGCCAGATACCGAAGACCTGATGTGCCGAGAATAAGGGCTGCCAAGGTAAGGACCGCCGACCGGGTCCACATAATCCCTTTCTTTTCCGGTCTATCCTTTAAAAAGAATTTCAGGACCAGGTAGGTACAGATCACCTGACATGTATAGAAGCATCCCAAAAACATCATGTCCAGATATTCATTGGAAAGAGGTGCCAGCAGCAGGGAAAGAGCCAGCCATTTCTTTGCTCCCTTCAATTCGCACTCCTTTGCCGTAAATAAAAATACCACAGCCAGCAAAAGATCTAATACAATGACTGAGATCAGCTTAACCGTTCCGTAATCGGAAAAGATCATAAACAAGGGGGTCATGATAAGCTGTGTATAGATGATACGGATCTCAGTGGAGTAAAACCAGTTGGGTGAGATCAGCCTTCCTTCTTTTGCAAGCAGCTTAGATAAAATCACCTCTGCCGCCATATCAGAGTGCATCAGATTGTCCGGAAATACCATAAAGAAAAGAAGCACTAAAAATAAGGTCAAAGCTGCTAACAGCATTGCCCCATATTCCCATAACTTTTTCTTTTCAAAAATCTGTTTCATGGCTTTCTCCTTTTGACCTTTACCCATATGTTAGCTTTTTGGAAATCGTTTGTCAATGAAGTTATCCGTTGCGGTTTGGAATTATCTATATTAAAATAGGGATGGAGGTTTATTTATGCTAATCCTATTACTAATGATCTGCCTGGCAGCCGTTGCAGTCTATCTGTTCCTTCCTCTCTTTGCCGGAGGGCACCAGGCTTTTACCGACATCATCATAGAGAATGTTTCCGGCAGCGGTTTTAACAAAGCCGGTGAACTACAGTTGTTTTGGCTGATCCTGTTTGCAGGCGCAGTCCTTTTGCCCGTTGCTCTGGCACTTACCTCTTCAACCGGGAAGGAACGCCGAAGTTCTCATTCAAAGGACAGACCTTGGTACATACTTTTACTGCTGTTTCCTTTTCTTTTTTATCTTCTGATATTTAAACAATTTAGCATTCCTCTGTTTGGCGGATTGTTTTTATCTGTGATATGCAGCCTGTTATGGAAGGAGCATGCAAAACAGATTCTGCTTCTTTTTGCTTTAAGTTATTATGTTTTGTTGTCCGTACTGACCGTGATCGCAGGTTCTTCTTACGAGATAAGCGTATCTTCCCTGGCCTTATATGGCAATACCTTTCTGATCGGTTCCCTGCTCACTGCAGGACTCCTGCTCACCAAAGGAAATCCATCCATAGCCTTTGGCAGACGGTCCATCCTGATCTTACAATGCTTTCTGCCGGGGCTGTTAGTCCTCTGGCTCATAGATGACTATCTCTATCAGGGAGAATTGATAAAAGTACCTTTTTCTACAGGCTATACCCTGTTTTTCTTAGGATTCATCATCCTTGCTCTGTTTCTTTTGATCAGGCAGGCTGTCTGCCATTGGAATAAGGATGAAAAATACTTTATCGGGGTTCTTACCCCCATCCTGATCTTTGCCTATCATTCTTTTTCCGCCTGTCCCATGTATGCCCAACCGGACCAACATCATCACGGCGAGCAGATGATTCCATGGAATCAGGTGTTTTCCTTTGGACAGTCCCTTTATGATGAATATACTCCCGTTTCCGGACTATTTCCTTTTACAAACGGTTTTATTCAGCATGTTCTGTTAGATGGTACTGTAACGGACTATTCTCCTGCCATCTCCATAACCATGGTACTGTTTTGTGCCCTGACCATGTATTTGATCTATCGCCATGTAAAAGGAGGCTATGCCACGGTCATTGCCATCCTCTTCTCTCTGCCCTGCTACAACAGGCAATATATGGTGCTCCCTATGCTGCTGTTATTGACTTTACCCGAACTGTTCCGGCGCAAGAACCTTTGGCTGCAACTCTGGCTTTTTGGCTGCTTTTTAAGCGGTCTCTATTACCCCCTTTATGGCGCAGGCGTACTTCTTGGCACACTTCCTATGGGAATTTATCAAGTGATAGCGTATGCAAAAAGCGAAGACTGGAAAAAAGACCGTCAGTCTTTCCTTTTTTATATAACATGGGCTATTTTTTTAATCCCTGTATTTATCAGTGTTCCCACGCTTTTAAATATGTTAAAACATACTTTAACTTATTCTTCTCAAACAATTATGGCAGATGGTATCCTGGTTTATGGGCAAAATCCACCTGACGCTTTTATGTCTTATCTTCCCTCTTTTGGACTGCGTCGGGCGCTTTATCTCTCACTTCGTTTTCTCCTTCCCATAGCAGGTGTATGGGCCTTCCTTTTCTGCCTGTATCATATTTGGCGTTTATGGAAAAGGAATAAACGATTTTCCCTGCCTCTTCCTTTCATGCTGCTCTTTTCCCTAATTGCCGGAGCCATCACTTTGATGATTTCTTATAGCTATACGCTGGTGCGGGCGGATACAGGTCTGATCTTATCCCGTACATCTTATGTTCTGGTTGCTGTATGCGGTATCTATCTGCCTGTGATGCTTTTGCATTATGGTAAGGGTTTGTTAAAGCGTCCCGCCTTCTATTGCATGATCGGCGCCTGCTTTGCTCTGCCTATGATGATCTATTTGCAGGTTTCCTGGATGAAAACACCGGATATGTGGATCTATCCCAACGGAGAAAGCCAGCTGGTCATGGATGATGCGGATAAGCTCTATTCCTATTATCAGGTTCCCGACACCTTTTTAAAATCAGAGGATACAGGACTTCCTGAAAAATATCAGCAGCTTTTGGGGCGCGGCTTTATGGTAGCAGACCAGCTTCACTATATTACGGACTATGCTGCTATTACGGAAAAGTGCCTGGCAGCAGATGAAGATGTTGCTTTTATGGCTTTGGACGGCATGGGTTTTTACGATTATCTGGGAATAAAATGCTCTGTAGCAGGATATCTGCCTACTGCCAGAAGCTATGAGGCACAGCAGGAAATCTGGACCCGGGCTGAAAAGTCCCTTCCCGTGGTCTTTTATATCCGTCCCGACTACAATTATTATATCCTTCGCTTTATGTTGGATGCAGATTATGTTTATTGTGCCAAAGATGCTGCCTTTTATCCGCCCACACTCTATGCGGCTCTTTATCCTGAAGAAACAACAGGCGATGATTACCGCATTTATACAGAAGCCCTCGACTTTGGCTTCCATCCTTCCTCCTTTGGCGCTTCTATGGACAGCCTGATGCCGATTTTCCATGAGGATAAGACCAGATCCTTATCTGCCGGCAACTTGCCTTCCGAATTTTCCGGTATGGAATATGATTTTCTATATCTGGAACTTGACGAAGAAGCGAAAAAGAACATTCCTCAGGATTCGGTCCTGATCCTGACCTGGACCGATGCCGAAGGTAATGCTTATGAAGGCGCCTATGTTTCCTGCCTGATCCACGAGGACAGGCTGTTGATCCCTATGGGTATGAATTCCTGCTGGCTTCTTTCCGCTATGACAGATTTTACCCTATCGATCCATGCCCCGGAAAGCAATGCGACCCTTTATGAAACCACATATAAAAAGCTGGCAGCTTCCGAAAAGGATGCGCCAGCCTTCCTAAAAGAGCTTTCTCTCATGCAGTTAAATACAGATCGCTGATCCGTCCCGGCCTTTATGCGCAGCTGCAAATTTACTATGCAGTGATCAGCGTACCGGTCTTGCCTTTGATCGCTTCACCGGTTTTACCGATGGATGTGATAAGGACGCTGCCTGTAGGCACTTTGCTCAAATAAGCAATAGCAGCCTCGATCTTGGGAAGCATATCTCCTTCTCCAAATTGTCCTTCCCCGATATATCTCTCCGCTTCCGCCACAGTCATGGCATCGATGCCCTTCTGGTTTTCCTTGCCGAATTCCAGATAGACCTGATCCACGCTGGTCAGGATGATCAGCTGATCTGCCTTCAGATCACCTGCCAGTTTTCCTGCTATGCAGTCCTTTTCAATTACAGCAGAAGCACCTTTTAAAGCGTGTTTCTGCTCAATAACGGGGATTCCGCCGCCACCGCAGGCAATGACCACCTGATCCGCCTCTGCCAGGGTGCGGATGGCCTCGATCTCCACGATATCAATGGGTTTGGGTGCTGCCACGATCCGACGAAAACCTTTTCCCGGTTCTTCTTTTACATAGTTGCCCTTCTTGATCTCCACTTCCGCATCTTCGGCACTCATATAGCGTCCGATCAGCTTCTGAGGCTCATAAAAGGCCTCATCATAAGGATCTACCGTTACCTGGGTCAAAATGGTGCTGACAGACTTGGAAATGCCTCTGCTAAGAAGCTCTGCACGCAGGGAATTCTGGATATCATATCCTACATAGCCCTGACTCATGGCCGAGCAGACGCACATAGGAGCAGGACTGTAATCAATATAGATCCTGCGAAGCTCTGTCATGGCTTTGTGTATCATGGAAACCTGAGGTCCATTGCTATGGGTAATGGTAAGCTGATAATCCGCCTCTACCAGATCTGCTAAAGCTTTAGCAGTATCCTTTACCGTATCCCACTGCTGGGAAATGGTATAACCCAATGCTTCATGCCCCAAAGAAACTACTACTCTTTTTTTGCTCATATCTGCACTCGCTTTCCTAAGTTGAAAATGATAGATACAGTGTACCAAATTATAGGGAAATCCGCAACTATTTTCCCGCTATTACACAGATAGCGGCACCGATCACGATGAAGAGATCGGAAAGGTTAAAAACCATATTCCTAAGCCTTTCATTTTCCACCTGTAATCCCAGATAATCTACCACATAACCCCTTACCATCCTGTCATAGGTATTGGAATAAGCCCCTCCCAACAGAATGGAAAGACCTAATTTTAACAAATGCTTTCCCTTCCTGCCAAGGGTCAGGACATAAAGAATGGTACAGGCAGCACACAGCCCCATGCTGACACCTCTTATATATTCAGGATGCCTTTCCCCTATATTCCAGAAGGCACCGTAATTGTGATAACGGGTCAGGTACAGCTTATCCTTTAAGATCAGTCTGCGCTCTCCTTCTGTGCCGTTTTCTTCTCTTTCCTGCTTGATCACTGCCTCTGCACCCGTAAGGGCTGCCGTAATGGTTGGATAGATCATCCCTTTTTCCTCCTTTATCTTTTCCCTAAACCCCTGCAAGGGAAGCAAATACCCCTTCCAGATCCAGCGTTCCATAACCCCACTCCCGAGAGGGATAATACCCCTCCGGCCGCCTGTCGGCACCCCGGATCAGGTAATTTTTCACGCTTGTTGTATTGACCAAAGGATCGTTTCCCTGTACCACAGCCCACTGCAAAAAGCAGGCTGCCGCTCCTGCCGTCATGGCGGCAGACATGGAAGATCCCGTATCCGCCATCAAAGGCGTTGGAATCCCGACTCCCGGCGCTGCCAGGGCAGGAGTAATAAATCCATCTGTGGAAAATCCTCTTCCGCTATTTAAATAAAAGCTGTCGTCCGTACTGTTGTAAGCAGACACCGTCAGCACCTCATGACTGTAAGAAGGCTCCGTCAATGTGGAATAGGGACTGGGGCGCAAAAAATAAGTGTCGCTTTTCAAAAATTCCCGTATCGGAAGCCACATATGATAGCCGCCGCCTCCCCCTCTGACAGTGACACGGATCTTCCAAATGCCTGCTAAGGGATTTCGGAACCGCATGCTGATCAACTGCTGTCCGTTTCCCTGTTCTACCAGCACATATTCCACCATGATCCTGGTATTGGAATAAATAAAGCTATATTCCATACGCTGTCCGGTCCGATAAGGTATCTCTGAAATGCTCTCTCCACTGGGACTGGTAAGGCTGACTGTATAGATTCCCGGTGTCCGTCCCCATAATTCCAGCCAGAATCCCGGTTCGTTCGCTCCTACCAAAAGTTCTACTTCTTCATTCACCGAAAAATTTCCCGGCGCCAGTACCGTATTGCCTTCATAATGCCCTGCCGCATTACCCTGATTTCCCCCTCCTACTACCATGCAGCGGCTTCTCCTGCTGGCCAGACTGTTTAAATAACGCCCCAGTAAAGAAGTTCCGTCATGGGCTCCCAGATTGGTTCCCAGGGCAAGACAGGTCACAAGAGGAACGCTGAGGGTTACTGCAAAGCCTTCCAGATACTTTAATGCCATCATAATATCCGTATCTTGATAACAAGGTACATCAGCGGGAATCTGGTAATAATTCCTTAAATAATCCTTTGCCTGCTTTAGCTTCACTACCACAAAACCGACATCAGGAGCTGCCCCAAGGAAACCTGTGGTCCTGTCATATCCTCCTGCCACCCCTGCCACCTTAGTTCCGTGACCGATCTCGTCCGTAACAAGAGGCGGACCGTTCCCCTCCAAATTGGCATTGATCTCATCTTGGGTGAATTCCGTACCGTACAAAAATCCCGCCGGAGGCACCCCCTCCTGATTGGTCTGATCCCAGATAGACAGGATGCGGCTGGAACCGTCGCTCCGCCTAAAGGAATTCAACTGATACCTGATTCCTGTATCGATGATACCAATCAGCACGCTCCGGCCCGTCAGCTCCAATGGAGGACCGGTAACCGATAAGATTCCTGCTGCAGACAAGGCGGTCAGGTCCGGTATCGTAGAGATCATCCCCGTTCCTTCCCCCGGCCGCAATATATCCTGCTGTAAGCCATAACACTTGGGAATATACTGATATCGGTATTCTACAGTACTTAGTGGCGGCACCAAAGATGCCGCCACATGTAAGATCCTAATATCTTCTGATACAACTTGTTCACAATAATCGGGATATTCTATCATCCCCTGAAACAACACTTCCGGGGTAAGATTGAAATCCACTATGATATCCAGATAGTCATTGGATAAGATCCTGTTTTGACAGGCTGCACTGATACTATCCATATGATACTCCGTGCTTTTTTATTATCCTATGCTCAACCTCTGATCTGTATGATTGGACCTCCGTTGCCTTCAATATAATCCCCCGTAATGGTAACGCTGCCAATATTGTCGTCCTTGGGGATCTCGTACATGATATCCAGCATAAATTCCTCAATAATGGCTCTTAATGCTCTGGCCCCGGTATCCTTTTCCATAGCCTTTTTGGCAATGGCTTGTAAAGCGCTGTCATCAAACTTCAGCTCCACTTCATCCAAAGACAGCAGCTTCTGATACTGTTTTAATATCGCATTCTTAGGTTCTTGTAAGATAGATACCAACATTTCCTCTGTCAGTCCGTCCAAAGTATAAATAACCGGCAGACGGCCTAAAAACTCGGGGATCATACCGAACTTCTTTAAATCCTCGATGGTAACCTTACTGTGGATATTCTTTTCTTTATCAAATACATCCTTTAAGGTAGCATTAAAACCGATAGAGGACTGCTTGGATAACCTTTGTTTAATGATCTCATCTAAGTCCGGAAAGGCCCCGCCGCAGATAAAGAGAATGTTTCTGGTATTAATGGTAGTAAGGGGCACCATGGCATTTTTGCTGTTGGCACCGACGGGCACTTCAATATCCGCCCCCTCCAAAAGCTTTAACATTCCCTGCTGTACCGATTCTCCCGATACATCCCTGGAATTGGTATTCTGCTTTTTGGCAATCTTATCGATCTCATCAATAAACACAATACCCATCTGTGCCTTGTCTACATCATTGCCTGCTGCCGCAAGGAGCTTTGACAATACGCTTTCGATATCATCACCTATGTATCCCGCTTCCGTTAAGCTGGTAGCATCCGCAATGGCAAGAGGTACATCCAGGATTCTGGCCAAAGTCTTAACCAGATAAGTTTTGCCGCAGCCGGTGGGCCCGATCATCAGCATGTTGGATTTTTCAATCTCAATATCATCCATGGTATTGGTTGCAACTCGCTTATAATGATTATAAACTGCAACAGAGATGATCTTCTTTGCCTTCTCCTGTCCCACCACATATTCATCCAGACTTTCCTTGATCTTGTGGGGCGCAGGAATATTTTTAATATCCAACAGAGGTTTGTCGCTTTTTTTCCGCTTTTTCAGCTTCTGTTTATTGGGAATGCCGCCATCTCCCTGCAAGTCATTGATATTGACGAAGCGGATGTGCGGAAAGCCTTTATTATTCTTCCCATCTCCAAAGTCAATATTGTTCAAGCCATTCATTAGGTTTGGATCGGTAAGCATGCCCTGATAGTCAAACTGGCTGACCGCATCCATGGTCTTGTGCATACAATCGTTGCAGACACAGATATGATTAGGCATCTTAAACTGCTTTCCGGTCACGCTCTCCGGGCGGCGGCAGATAAAGCAGACATTTTCGTACTCGTCATTTTTATCCTTATCACTTTGGGAATCCTCCGATCCTTCTTCATGATCGTCCTCATCTTCGCCCGCATCCGGCTCCTCATCCTCTGAGTCTTCCAACTCACCTGATCCTTCTACATCATCCGATCCTTCTGACTCATCTTCATCTTCAAAATCATCTTCTGAGGTTTCCGTCTTCATAAACAGTTCTTCCGACACTTCCTCATCATCATCCGTATACTCCGCTCTGGACACGCTATGGCGAAAGGCGTCTCCGGCTGTTTCGTTTCTGAAGCTGCTTTCAAAATCACCTTCGAAATCATCGTCAAAATCATCCTCGGATATTTCCTTTTCTTCATCATAAAAGATTTCATCCGCTAAAGTTTTCTCATCATTGTCATAATCATTAAAATCTGTCATCATTTTCCTCCCAGCTTAACACTTAGCTCTTTCTCCCGATATCCGCTGCTGCTGCGCGTTAGTATCCTTACTGTAACAACTTCGCCTTCTTCGTAATAAGAAAGCACTACCGAAAGCTCGTCCATATCTCCGACGCTCATTTTTTCTATAGACAAAAGAATATCTCCTTTTTTAATTCCCGCTTTTTCTGCAGGGGTATTAGGAAATACCCTTGTAATATAGAGTCCTTTTTTGATATCATGACGCTCCAGCAGTTCTCCCGTTGCCGCCAGGCCGTTTATGCCCAGATAAGCGCTTCTTTCTTCTTCTACCTGTGCATGAGTCCGTTGGGTCATCAGATCCTCGATAATGGGAACTGCTGTAGAAATAGGAATGGCATATCCCATGCCTTCCGTATCATAGCTGGCAATCTTGCTGGAATTGATGCCTATGACCTCTCCTCTTACATTTAAAAGAGCCCCGCCGGAATTTCCCGGATTAATAGCGGCGTCTGTCTGGATCAGATATTTTACATTGTCATAATCCTCTTCGTCATCCCAACCGCCTTTATACAAAGGTCCATATTCGTCTGTGTAGGAACGGTTTACAGCGCTGATCACCCCTGTTGTGACCGACTGCCCATACCCCAGGGCATTGCCGATAGCAATAGCAGGTTCTCCAACCTTCAGGTTATCCGAGTTTCCCACAGTAGCTACCCTGATGATCTCTTTGGTGGATTCGTCCAGGTCACTGATATCCACTGCGATCACAGCCAGGTCCATATCTGCATCTCTTCCCTTGACTAAAGCCTCGGCTACGGAATCATCAATAAATTGAACCGTCAGCTCTTTGGAATCCTCCACCACATGATTGTTAGTCACGATCAAAAGCTCCGTCTCATTCTCTCCTATAATAATACCGGAGCCGCCGCCTTCCGCTTCATAATCGAATTGATACCCCCACACACTCTCATTGATCACATAGGTGCCAAAAATGGATACGACACAGGGCATCACATTATCTACTACCTCAGTCACATCCGTTACAACCGTCTGATCGCTTCTTGTACTTTCTGCTACACGAATGCCGGAGCCGCTTACCGTATCATTCTTCTGAAAGAAGTCGGTCTCGACTTCATCCGTCTCCTTTACACTTACGATCCGGTCTTCCGTTTCCTTTCCGCCTTCGGATCCGCTGCTTTGCGAAAAAATGGACAAGATCACTACTATGATCAATCCTGCAGTTATCCCAAAGATGACAGCGCTCATAAAAGTGAGGCCCAGCTTCCGAAAAGCAGTTGGCTTGTTGGGACTTTGTCCCAATCCCTTCTCCTGTTCCATCCTGTTCACCAACTCTTCTTTATTATCAATCCTATTCTACTGTTACCGATTTTGCCAGATTTCTGGGCTTATCCACATCGCATCCCTTTCCTACCGCTACATAGTAGCCAAAAAGCTGCAACGGGATGATGGCAAGGGAATTAGAAAAATACGGGTTGGTCTCCGGAATATAAATGACATAATCCGCAGCCTTTTCGATCTCAAAGTTGCCTTCATTGGTCACTGCCAGAACAAAGGCACCTCTTGCCTTTACCTCTACAATATTGCTGATGGTCTTGGCATACAGTTCCGGCTGGGTAACCACTGCCGATACCAAAGTCCCCTCTTCGATCAGGGAAATGGTTCCGTGCTTTAATTCTCCTGCCGCATAAGCCTCCGAATGAATATAGGATATCTCTTTCAGCTTCAGGGAAGCTTCCAGGGAGATGGCATAATCAATACCTCTTCCGATAAAGAAGATATCCTTTGCGCCGATATAGCGGTTTGCAAATCTCTGAATGGGATTTTTATTGGATAACAACAGCTCAATCTGATCGGGAAGCTTTTTTAAATCCTCCAGCAATCCGGGAAATTCCTGATCCGTTACTGTTTTCTTTACCTTTGCAAACTTCAACGCCAACAGATATAAGGCCATCAACTGGGTGCTGTAAGCCTTGGTAGTGGCAACGGCGATCTCCGGACCTGCCCAGGTATAGAGGACGCTGTCTGCTTCCCTGGCAATAGAGCTTCCGACTACATTGACGATACCAAGGACACGAAACCCTCTTTTCTTGGATTCACGCAAAGCAGCAAGGGTGTCCGCTGTTTCTCCGGACTGACTGATCACGATGACCATGGCACCTTCTTCCATGACCGGATTGCGGTATCGGAATTCCGAGGCCAGATCCACTTCAACAGATATCCGGGAAAGACCTTCCAGAACATATTTCCCCGTGACGCCGGCATGATAAGCCGAGCCGCAGGCCACAATATATATTTTCCGTATGGAGGCCAACTCTTCATCTGTCATATTCAATTCTTCAATGACCACATCCTGACCCTTGATCCGGGGCAGCAGAGTATCTGCCATGGCTTTGGGCTGCTCGTACATTTCCTTTAACATAAAATGCTCATAGCCGCCTTTTTCCGCCGCATTGGCATCCCATTCGATCATAACGGATTCTTTTTGGATCTCTTCTTCATCTATGCTGTAAAAATGCATGTGGTCGCCCCGCAGACGAACGATCTCCTGATTATCCACATAGGTGACCTTGCGGGTATATTTTAATATAGCCGGTACATCTGATGCGATATAGCATCCATTTTCATCCTGTCCCACGATCAGCGGAGAATCCTTGCGCACCGCAAAAAGCTGATCGGGATGCTCTGCAAAGATCACACCCAGCGCATAAGAGCCTTCTACCCTGTGCAAAACTTTTCTGATCGCTTCTAAAGGATTTCCCTTGTAATAATAATCCAAAAGATGTACCACTGCTTCCGTATCCGTCTCGGAAAGGAACTGATACCCTTTTTTCTGCAACATATTCCGCAGGAAGATATAGTTCTCAATAATACCGTTATGCACCACTGCTATGGTCTCGTTCTCGTTAAAATGGGGATGTGCATTCTCTTCATTGGGTATGCCGTGGGTTGCCCACCTGGTGTGTCCGATTCCGACACAGCCTTTTAAAGCAGAACCGCCATGGGTCATTTCTTCTAAGATTTTTAACCGCCCTGCCGCTTTCACAATATTTAACTTTTCTCCGTCAAATACTGCCATACCTGCCGAATCATATCCTCTGTACTCCAATCTGGCCAGTCCGTCTAAGATCACGGGAGCCGCCTGATTATTTCCGATATACCCTACAATACCACACATATCTTAGCTCCTTTTCATCAGGATCTTTCATTCCTGCTGTCATTTCTTTCCGAATCTTTTCCTGCCGGCTGACGCTTAAAGTACAGCGGAGATGCTGTGCAGCGCAATATCAGCCTTTCACCGAGCCTGCGATAATTCCTGCCCAGCCTGTAGCCGATCCACTTGGCCCCGCATTGAACGATAAAGCCCGGAATTGCTCTCTTATATCCTTCACTCCAAAGATATGCCAGAGTCTGCTTTACCATGCGGATTCCTTCTCCCTCAGAAGAAAGTCCGGCAAATACCTCCGGATGCTCTGCCTGGGAAACACCCAGATCAAAATTTCTTTTCAATTGCTCCTTCGGGGAATAGTTATGGGAATGATACACCAGAGCATCCCCACAATATGCTATTTTATATCCGGCTTTTGCTGCCTTTGCCGCATAGATCATATCTTCATTAAAGATCGCCCTTTTGAGAAAACCGCCTAAGGACACAAAGATCTCTCTGTCATAAGCAGCACATACATCGGAACAGAAATAGGTTTTGATCCCTAATCTCTCTACATCCTGCTGTCCCTTAAGACAGGACTCTTCAGGATAATTAAAAGTCCGCACATACCTTTCTGCAGGCTGGCAATCCTTTTTGGGGATCTGCCTTGCATAAGAAACCGCTGCTTTCTTTTCTATCAAAGGCTTCAACAGCAGCTCCAGCAGATTTGCATCGGCCGGAATGGCATCCTGGGTCATCATGACAAAATATTCCGCCTGTGACCTCTTAACACCTTTATTTCTGGTGCCGCCATGATCGAATTCCCTGCGGGAATGATGATAAACCTTGCAGTCAGGATATTTTTTATAAAAATCACTGCCATAGACAAGCTGATCAAAACATTTTTCTTCCGTATTCAGGATCAGAATACGGTCAGGCTTTACAGTCTGGACCTTTAACATGTCCAAAAGCTGTAATAACTCTTTATCCGGTTTATAGGTTGGGATGATCACATCCACAGTATACATATAAAACGCTTCCTTTTCTCCATGCTGCCTTCATAAAATTGCAATCACTATATTATAACAAAAAAAGAGGACTGATTAAAGTCCTCTTTGTAATTTTGCAATTTTAGGCGAGATCATTCGCCGGATCCCTCTTGTTTATAGACTCCCGAATCGGAGCTGATGATGGCACCGTAATTTTGTACTGCCCGGGAAGGCGTGTAATCACCCACATCTCCAAACAAGAACTTATGCAGTTCTAATACATTGGTCTCTAAGTCCACAGGAAGTACCGCATCTCCGATAGATGCCGACCATGTCTTGGTAGCACGATACTCCGCAAAGGGGAATCCGCTTTCATCCACGATCTCATAAGAACCGATATCCTTAAGAAGATCTAAGATCTCTGACAGCTTTAAGCTGGTGGCAGTTTTGGGGAATACTGCATTGGCAATTTTATCCAGTGTAGCAGGATCGGCTTTTTTGGCTTCCTCTGCCATTGCCTGGATCACTTCCCTCTGTCTCTCCGCTCTCTTAAAGTCATCCCCTGCAGTATAACGGATACGGCAATAGGAAACAGCCTGAATACCGTCTAAGCGTACCAGTCCCGTCTGAGTCAGCTTTGTATAATCCCTTCCTAAGGATTGGGATGTTTCCACCTGATAATTGTTTAAGTGTCCTAACTCCACTTCATCTACATCGATCCAGATACCGCCCAAAGCATCTACTGTATCCGCAACAGCAGCCCAGCCCACGGTAACATAATCGGTAATATTCAGATCCATGTTCATATTCAGCATATTGATGGCCTGTCTGGGGCCGCCTTGAGCATATGCCGAATTACATTTATTGTATTTATCTGTACCCAGATTCAGATAGGTATCACGGTAAACGGAAACCAGCTTGATCTCCTTGGTCTCTTCATTGATGGAAGCAATGATGATAGTATCCGAACGTGCGCCTTTTCCCAGATTGTTGTTTCTGGCATCCACACCGAACAAGGCAATGTTGCGGTAGCCGTCCATATGACCACCCAGGCTGTCGTTAAATTTGATATCGCCTTCCGATACAAGCAGATCCTCTTCCTGATTTCTGTTTGTTACGATCTCACTTTCATCAATCTCATCTTTATGAATATAATCCAGTTTGGAAACCAGGTATAAAGCCACGATCAGGATGACTACTACAACAGCTTCCACAGCCAGTATCGCGATCTTTTTCTGCTTTCTCTTTTTCTTCTGGGCTTTTGTCATTTTCTTGCCGGAACTACTTTTCGTTGCCATAGTTTTTTACATTTTAATCCTTTCTGTCAGTAAGCATTTTTATTGATAAAGCCTTTAAAAATAGTTAAGAACAAAATTTTGAAATCCAACAGCATGGTCCAGTTCTCAATATAGTATAAGTCACAGTCGATCCGCCGTCTGATGGGAGTATTTCCTCTATATCCGTTAATCTGCGCCCAACCGGTTATACCCGGTCTCACCTGGTGCTTGATCATATATCTGGGTATTTCTTCTTTAAACTTTTCGACAAAGAAGGGTCTTTCCGGCCTGGGTCCCACCAGACTCATGTCCCCTTTAAAGACATTGAAAAACTGGGGAAACTCATCAATGCTGGTCCTTCGTAAGATCTTTCCGATACCGGTGACCCTGGGGTCATCCTTTACCGTCCATTTCTTCTCTTCACTGGTGGGTTCCTGCACTTCCATGGTACGGAATTTATACATCTGGAAAGGCTTGTTATGCAGCCCTACTCTTTCCTGCTTAAAGATCACCGGCCCCTTGCTGGTGGCTTTAATGAGAATGGCCGACACCAGAAAAAGCGGTGAGAACAGAACCATTGCGAAAACCGAACCAATCACATCTATGATCCTTTTTGCCATACTGTTTAAGGTATTGGTCAAAGGCACATGCCTTATATTGATAACAGGAAGCCCATTTAAATCCTCTGTATACGGTTTGCTGGGAATAACACTGTTGTAATCCGGAATGAATTTGGTATGCACACCGGACTTTTCACATAATCCCACAATGCGTTCCAGCATATCATAATCTTTCAAAGACAGGGTAATGGCAATTTCATCCAGCTTATTCTCCGGCAGGATGATCTCCAGATTGCCAATGGTGCCCAGCACCTTAACGCCCTTATATAAAGTGCCTCTGGGAATATGATCATCCAAAATGCCCCTTACCACATAACCCCATTGAGGGTTCTGCATGATCCGGTCTATATACTGCTCCGCCGCTTTGGAATACCCCACCAGGAGCACATATTTAACATTATATCCCTTTCTTCGAAAAGTACGGAGAATCTTGCGGATCAAGATCCTGCTGCCGCTCTGACCGATCACATTTAACCCGGCAAACACAAAGATCATGCCTCGGGAAAAATCATTCTGATCGATCACATACAGGAAGCCCAAAAACAATACCAGCCCAACACTGTTGGCTTTGATCACATTCACAACATCTCGTTTGGTGCTGGAATAGCGCTTGGATGTATATAAATTAAATAAATAATTTAAAATCAGGTATACGGGTACGATGAGCAGCAGAGCGCTAAAATACACTCTGGGTGCCAGTGTTCCGATAAATTCGCTCTCTTCTTTCCAAAGACCGCTTTTAAACCGGATATACCATGCCAATGAATAAGCTATGGCAACAACAAAAGCATCCAATACCACATGAAGCCTGTTGAAGTATTTTTGATTATCTTTAATCAACGGGTATCACCTTATTTCATATACAATCGATATTTTACCTTATTTCTCCAAAAAGGGCAACCTTTTTAAGTCATATTCCTTAATTTTTCCTTAATAATTTTGTAATATTCTGCCTTTTCACGACAGAAAAGATGGGAATCTGTTTTTTTCTCATCACCCTATAAGACGGCGCAGGATATTCCACCACAAAAGTACCTGAATATAAAGATATACAGGCAGTTTTTTCATGGTAAAAGGAATCTTTTTCTGCCGTCCTTTCTTGGAAAAACTCAGGGAAAATCCTTTTAACAGCCCTTTCACATATTCCTTTCCAAAACCTTTTTTCGTAAAGAATAAAATTTTTATTAAAAACCCTGCCAATAAAAAAGGCAGATTGATCACCCATTGCAAAAAGGGCATATTTTTATAGATCAGATATATACTATTTTTTGCAGATAAATCAATTTTAAACTTGTTATATCTGGAACCGGAAAAACCGCTTCCCGCATGATAGACCACAGCATCGTGGCAGAAATAATTGGCATAACCGCCGATCAGCGCCCGATAGCCTATATCTACATCCTCCAGATAGGCAAAATGATTTTCATCAAATAAACCGATTTTGTCAAAAACTTCCTTTCGATATAAAGAGGCGCCACCACAGGCAGCAAATATTTTTCCGTCCTTTTCATACCGGTCAGAAGTCTTCCCTTTTCCCAGCCCGAAAGCCCAGCCAAGGGCGCAGTATAGATCTCCGCAATCATCGATGATCTCCGGCTGTTGCAAAGAAAGCATCTTGGAAGAAACGCTAAAGGCCTTTGGATGCCTGTCCATAAATCGTTCCAGATTGACAACAAAGCTCTCTGTCACTTCTGTATCGTTGTTTAAAAGCAGTACATACTCTGTTTCGGCAAGCTTTATTCCCGCATTGACCGCTTTGCAAAATCCCATGTTTTTCGGAAACTGCACAAGACGGATCAATTCCTTTTCTTCATAATCCTTTGCCACATCCAGGCTTTTATCCGTGGACCCGTTGTCCACCACCAGAATGACAAAATCCCCCTTCTTTTTTGCCGCAAGCAATCTCTCTATGCAGTTTTTTAAGTATCGGATCCCGTTATAATTGGGAACCACCACTGTGGTTTTCATCATTCTTCTCTCCAAAAATCTATATTTCCACAACCCAGGTCGGATCATAAAGCACTTTCATGCCCTTTTCTACTGCCTCTTCCAAAGACATCCCCAGATCCGGCCGTACTTTAAGCGCCCGCTCATCCCAAGTCTTTGCCCGGAAACGCAGGGCGGCCCGGTGCATATAGCCGCTGCTGTCCTTTCTTAATCCGATAAAATCCGGACCGCCTATCACCATGCCTTTTTTTACCACTCTGCCACAGACCGCCGCCACATCTTCCCGCACCGAAAAAACATCCGGCAGATACTCGGTGGTATAAAATCCCAGGTGCACACTGTCTTCCACTTTCACTTGATCTTTCATGCCGGCCTCTTTATAAAAATCAATAAGCGCTCTCTTACCCGCTTCATAAGCATACCGCTTGCTTTCCGTATTGGATGCCGTAGAATCCTCATGGCAGCGCCAATGATATAAGACCTTGTCCACATGGAGAATGGGACCGCAGACTTTGGTTCCCCGGTTCCTGCTGCCCAGCCGAAGGATCAGGTCATAATCCTGGGCACCATCGAACTCTTTTCGAAGCTTCAGTTCTTTCATTAAATTCGCTTCCACCATAAGAAAATGACAAACATAATTATTGGTCAGGAGCAGTTCCATATCAAAATCCGGCTTAAAATGAGGCTCATAAAAACGCTGTCCCCTTCCGTCGCATTTATCCTCATCTGAATAAACCGCAGCCGGTAAAAGGTCCTCTTTTGACTTTCCTTTTCCGTATTCATTTAGTTTTTCTACCATATAAAAGAGGGCATCCTTTGTCAACAGATCATCATGATCCAGCAAAGCGATATACTCTCCCCCGGCTTGGTCTAAGGCTGCATTGG
Organism: Lachnospiraceae bacterium; assembly: GCA_022510725.1. GTDB lineage: Bacteria > Bacillota > Clostridia > Lachnospirales > Lachnospiraceae > UBA2882. The sequence goes on along the minus strand of JAFLSW010000001.1, from coordinate 167,761 downwards.
TATTCTCAGAAATCCCCTTATTTTCGGAAAGACGGATATATCGAATGGCATCTGTATTTTCATGGGCGGCACAGAATTCTTTCACTGCATTTTCTACCACATGGCTTTTTCCGCCGTCTGCGATGATCAATTCCCAATTAGAGTAGGTCTGTCCGTATACACTTTCCAAAAGTTCTTTTAAGAAATCTTCTCCGGTCTCATAGGCAGGCACCAGGATACTGATCAGAGGTGCATAGGCAAACTTCCGCTCTCTCTGCTTTTTTTCTTCCTTCTTGCTTTCATCCGAAGGCAGGGCTATGCTCCAGTCCTTACACCCCTCATAAGATGCAGCTTTTAAAGCCAATGGATCCATATGGCTTTTGTCCGTCCGCTCCCGGATCGCAAACCATGTTTCTTTTATACCGTTTCGTTTGGCATAGGCTATCGTCTTTTTTACATTGCCGCCTGCCCTATCCCAAAACAGGGCCAAAGTTTTGCAAACCCCATAGCACAGCACAACATATCCGATCAAGTATAAAGAATAATAATACATAAACAATCTGGACGGGGCGGTTAAAAAGATCAGGGGAACCTTAACAAGAGGCAGGGAAAGCGTAAAAAACCATCCCCATTTTTTCCTCACAAAACATCCTGCCCAGGCAAAAAACAATATCAGGATCGGAATGAGATGAGAGTATACCACAGCATAACCTGCTTTTTTTACCTCATAATCTTCGGCACTTTTCCACTCCAAAAACCGAATGGTATCATTTCTTAAGATCTCACTGACAGGTCTGCTTCCCGGATATTCCCGGAATCTGTCGTAGTTAGGCACACCTTCCGCCGAAAACAATTCCGTGGTGTTCTGCAAAAGGTCCACAGAATGAACAAAGCAATCCCAGCGCTCTTTCAAGAAGGTATCGGGGAACTTGAGTACCAGCCCATAATAGGCACTTTTAAAAGCGCCATATTCTTCATCTGTATAATCCCTTTGAAAATCCGGTTCTCCCCAGAATAGATTAATGCCGCTTTTCCCTTCTTTGACCCCTTCTTTTATCATATCCACATCTACTACCCTATCGATGTCAGCAAGCAGTTCTTCACACTCCGGATCATCATAGGCACGGTCAACAAGAGGGACCAGGGGCAGCACCACACTGGTCAGATCATATTGACTGCCGCTTGTGAGCGTATCACCCACAGTCTGGGGAACAAAAAGGCAAAAAGCCAGCACCAGATAGAAGCAGCTGATGGAAGCAACCCTTCTTTTTTCCAGCCTGTTTTTTTTACAAAATATCCGAAACAGCAAAAACAGCAGACAAGGGAACAACAGAAAATAATAAACCGCCTCTGTCCGCCACACAGTGACCAAAGCTGCCAATATACATAAGGATCCCCAGCACTTGATAAGACTTCCTTTACCAAGCTGCATAGCGGCATTTTTATCTTTTCTTATGGCTTCCCACTTATCCAAAACCAAAAAGACCAGGAAAAGCTCCAAGAATCCATATAAGCTCATACGCATGGGATAAAGATTGGAATCCAAAACAGGAAAGAACAAAAAGGGCATAAAGGAAAAAAGCCCCCATTTTCCAAAGCGCTTTACAAAGAAAAGAACGATGTATCCCACAATACAGGAGACCAAAGCCCCTTGTACCAGGATCACTCCGGAGGGCACCGGGAACAGCATCAGGGAAAAAACATAAAAAAGACTGGTCAGATAATTCTGCCAGAATACAGGCAGCAGCAAAACCGCACTGTTTAAGATCCCAAATTCATCCATGCGCCAAATGCCCGGCCAGGTCAAGGTCAACAGAACACAATGCAGGGCAAAATAGAGCAAGGTATACCGGACAAACCGCCTATCCGCTTTGAATAGGAAATAATACAACCCCTGATACAGCCCAATGAGCACAACAAGAAAAACAGCCTTTGCCCCGTAGGTCATGACTGTTTTAACGGTCTGTACAGTAGAGGAAAGATCCCATACTACATAGGAAAAGATCAGGCGGTCCGTAAAGAAGGTAATGATCCAATGAATACACGCCACAAAAAGAGCCGTCCGGTTCAGATTTGCCGGGATGCCCTTTTTTTCTCCCCTTATGGATTTTGTCTCTTGCCGACTATCTTTCATGTTTGATAATGTTCCTTGAAATAATCCAGTTCCTCCGGCGTACCCAGCACATGAACCTTATCATAGTCCACAATGCTGATGCGTACATCTCCGCCTTTGCTGATCAGGTAATTGTAAAGGGGTGCTACATATTTTTCCCCCTTTTCCAGCTTTTCATCGGAGGTATAATATTCCTGATAAAGCTGCTCATACAGACCACAGCTTTTAAAATAGTAGGCTCCCAGGGTGCAGTTATCCGAAATACGCACCTTTTCACGAACCTCTGTCACCTTACCCGATTCATCCAATTTGGCAAAACTCCAATGATCTCCGTCTGCATGGAAACATGGGATAAATCCATCTCCTGCGATCTGGGAAGCATTCATTTCCCCAGCCTCCACATAAGTATCGATGTTGTAGATCAGGAGCTCATCCTCTTTGTTCCATACCTCTTTTGCCAACATGGCAGTCGTGGCCTGTCCGTCTGTCAGGTAATCGATACCGATCACCTTTACAGAGTGGATCCCCATCCTTTCACAAGCTTCCTTGATAAAGCCTTCCGAACCGTCTTCCTTCCGTACAATAAAAATACAAGTATTGTTAGCAAGATCAAAGCCCTGTAAGCTTTCCATAGACCAGGCAAAAAGGGTTTTGCCATGGGCCTCGATCATATATTTCGGCACCGTATAACCCGCCTTTTTAAACCGGGAACCTAAACCCGCCATAGTGATTACGATCGTCATACTGTTACCTCCCCATCATGTGCCATCAAGGTCACACCGAAAACGCCTTCCACTTCTTTTACTTTATTTAACAGTTCTCCGCCTTTTTCGGGCTTGCACTCTACGATCAGATTTAGGCCCTTATCCGACAGATTTCTGGAGCGTACCCGGCATACCTTGCTAAATTCCCGAACTGCAGAAAGGATTTCTTCCTCCGATAATTTTTCCGCTCCGCTGACCACCAAAAGGCTGGCTGCTTTTCCCGCAGGGGTCAGTTCCAGCAGGAACAAACCTACCGTAATGACAAGGCTGGCAAGAATGGCGATCTTATAGAGATTGGCACCGCAGATAATACCGATGCTGATGGACCAGAACAAAAACATCAGATCCACCGGATCCTTAATGGCCGTTCTGAAGCGGACGATGGACAATGCGCCCACCATACCCAGGGAAATAACCAGATTGGACTGCATAGCCAGGATGATAGACGCTGTAATAATAGCGATCAATGCCAATGCAATATTAAAAGTCTTATTATAAAAGGTTTTCTTTGTTGCGGCATAATATACAATGAAAATGTAAAGAGCAAGCAGGGTGGTCACGCATAGCGTTACCAGAATCCGGCTGCCGGTTATATCTCCTCCCGTAAAACCTTCTAAAAATGATTTTTTAAAAATATCCGAAAATGTTGTCATAGGCTATATCTCCTGCATAAATAATACTTGGAGAAGGTGGTCTGAGACAGATCACCCTGTCCAAGGGTCTCCTTAATGTAAGTGGGGAGAAATTCATCGAATTTGATCTCCATCAAAGTCTCTCCTACAGGCATCACAGGCCGCCTGTGAAGCTGTTCTTTAAAAAAATCCGAAAAATCCGGCGAGGAAGAAATACCATCATCAAATGTAATGCGCACATTTCCGGATTTTTCTACAAAAGGCGTCCTTTGATAGGCCACGATCACCTTGGGCCGCATTTGGCGCGTCTGTTTTAACATAAGCAGTTCTTTGACCAGATCCGGCTGGGAATGAAACTCCTCTCCCAGACTATCTGTATCCGCCAGCAACAGCTCATACTGATCTTTATCAATCCTTTGATGGAGTTTTTTCGTCATACCGTTTCGTTTGATCTTCTTCTCTAACAGAATGACCTCGTCAGAACCATTATAGGCACGAATGCGATATTTCTGCCTAGGATCCGTTCCTGCCTCATTCTGCTTGAAACAGGTATCCTGCCAATCGTCAAAGTAAATACTGCGGATTTCGTAACTTCCGGTTCCTCCGGCGTGTTCATCCTGATCCATAATGGCTGCGATCTCCGCCTTCAGGCAGGCGGCGTGGGTTACCGATAACATAAATTTATATTCATGTCTGAATTCCATACCGCTTTCTTTCATTCCTCTCCGGCTCTGCCTGCAAGTTCTTCCATATAAGCATCCAGAAACGCCATCCGCTTTATGGTAAAATCATATAAAAAAGCAAAGTTCTGATCTTGATTCCCCTCCGGCCACCTTGCCGCTTCCCTGGAAAAAGCCCCGGAATCCTTGACTTGTCGTTCCAATCCCCGCAGCCTCTCATATAGGGCATCGTTGGAAAAAGGGCCGGCACGCCAATTTTGCCAGGTATCATAGGCAAGCGCCCTGGAGCCTTCCACATCCAGCTCTATCATACGCTGCCCCGGCTGCCATTTTACAAGAGCATTGATTCCCTCTTCTTTTTCTTCACTGTAATACATATTATCTGCATAAAAAGCCCCAAAAGAATTATTCATATCCCAGGGAATAAAATAGCCATAGGCATTTCCGTTTCTGTTTCTTACCGCATAATAAATGTTTTTATTTTCGTTGTCAACTCCTGCGATCGCTTGGAAAAACAACCAATTATCTATGATATTCTGCTGATCTGCCGCATCCGTGATCTCTGCGGCAAAAACATCGTCCTCCCCCTCTATAAGAGAGGCCATCCGATATAAAGGCTCCCATTCCTCTTCATTCTGCAGGATGGTATCACCTTTTATATAGAATCCGCCCCGGTAATCCGGCATCTTTGGATCAGGCAGCTCTCCCATAAAATCCGAAGCATTCCACTGCGCCGTATACTTTTTTTTGTACAAACGCTCTATCACCGGCTGTCCTGCAGCCATCTGATCGGATACGGCATCCATGCCAAGCTGCTTGGCATCTATGGGCACCATCAGATCATAGATTCCCTGATAGCCTGTGCCGATCACCACCTCTACCATAGCGGACTGCGTACCAAATATCTGTCCATAGGGATTATTTCCCGCTCCAACCTGCTGCCACAGATCAATGCAGAGTTGATCCCTGATCCTGGTGTTGTCCGCATAAAGGGCATTGAGGATCCAATCATCATCATCCCTAAGCCCCAATAAATTCGCATTCTTCTTTTCAAAAACCCCATCCTGAAGCTCCTTCAGATTCAGGCGCAGGCTCTTTTTATCATATGCCAGACTGGTATTTCCCCGTAATCTGGCCTGGGTATAACATCTGGTGACAAAGCTTCCTTCATGATCCGTTTCATATAGACGCAGTAAAAACATCTGACTGCCGTCCTCTGCCACATATTCCGTTCCGGTAAAAAGCATCATAGGCAGCCCGGTAAAAACAAGCTTGTATTCTCCATATCCCTTACCGGTTATTGCCAAAAACGGAAATTCCCTTCCCGTTGCAATGGACAGCGACTTATTGGTCTCCTTGTAGCTTTGTACGAACAACAGATCAGCCTGTCTGCCATCCGGGATCTCACCTTCTGCTCCCAGATAGGCTTCTGACGCCTCCTTATAAAAGCATCCGGAGAATTTGGCACTTTCCCATTCTATGTCATACATATCCACCGGCAGATAAAAAGTCTTGTTTGCCTCATAATAGGGCAGGGGTTCCCCGTCATAAAAAAGCACAAACTCCTCGTCCAAAGGCTTGCTGCCTTCTTTGATCTCTTCAATCCGTTCCTCGCCTGCCACCAATACGGAAGGCTTCCTGTCATAGGACAGAACGATCACTGCCGTTATGACCAACATCAAAATGCTGATAAACAAAAGTTTTTTACTCATAGATTCATTCCTTAGAGCGGCTGTTCTTGCAAATCTCATCCAGTTCGTCCACACTGTATTTTAAAAACTCATCAGGGCGGACGGTACGGTCATCCACATAGAAGCCCTTATGGCCGGGCCAGGGCTTTCCGTAAATGATCTCATCATAGGGGATATCCCACTTATCCAGCCATTTTAAAAGCACCTTGGCTGTATTGGCATTGATCAGCCCGATATTTCCCCCATAGCTATTCATATTGCGGGAAGTAAAGAGTACGATCTTAGCGCCGCCCTCTTTATATTCCCGCAGCTTCTCTATCATATCCTTGTAAGGCACCAGATCGATATATTCTTCTTCTTTTTTCTTAATGGGGCACAGTGTGCCGTCAATGTCGAAACAAAATGTCAATCCTTCGTACATGCTTCTACCTCATCCAAAATTCTGATAGCGTTTAACATAAATCCAAAGACCTTCCCCGGCTGATCCATATGATAAGGCAGCATGGATAAGAACAGGCTTGCTTCATACAGCCTTACCAACCCATAATCATAACCGTTTTTTTGTAAATATTCCCGAAAAACTGCTACATAAGGGGAGACTTCTATATCCATGGACAGGGAAAGAGAAAGATCTCTCTGCAAAACGATCTCATATTGACCGCTGTTAAAGAAATCATAACAGCCACAGATAGAATGAGACAGCTTTGCCAGATCATAATAAGGATCTGTATACATCTCTTCCTTTTCCACCGCTCCCTTAGGATCGATCAGCTTCAACAGGTCAGCTTCTCTGTTATACAAGATATTGGAAAAGCACAAGTCTCCATGCCCGATAGCCAGCTGATCATAGGATCTTGCAGCCTGATGTCTCTTTTTATCCTCCGGACCGGCAAGTTTTTCATATAATGCTTCATATCGCTCTACCAAAGCATCCAGGCCGGAACATTTCGTTCCCATTGCCAACATCCTGTCAAACTCTTCGTATTGGGGATACTTTTTCAATTCCTCCATACGGTTTTTCAGCTTGCCTATATACAGTTCATCCGCAATTTCCTTTCCTTTGGCAGGCTCCACTGTTTTCCTTTCCCGCAGCTTCAGGAAATAAAAGAGTCTATCCAGGATATCCTCTAATTCCTCCACGCTGACTGCTCCATGGACAAAACGGATGGCAATATCCGTCATATGGAACCGCTCCATGGTATAGGATGCTCCATTTTCATCCTCCTGATAATCATAAGGCATGACAAACCACATTTTCATATTGTCGGGAAGGAGATAATAAAATTCATATTCCGCCCTGATCTTCTCTTTTTTAGAAGACCGCTTTGTTACCGTATATTCATCCCCTTCCAGGGCATTGAAAAACCTGGCGTCAAAGCCGCCGGTGATCAGACTCAGAAAATTGGAACGCAGGGACAGATCCATAAAGGCTTCCGTTTCCACCGCTTCCGCCTCATACTCGCCCGCAACAAGGGCGGAAAAAGCTTTTTTGTAGGAATCCGTGGATTCTAAAAAGCTCATGGCAGGCTTCCCGTCACAAAATGCGGTAAAGGGCTCATTCATGTATTCCGCCTTTTTTAACAGCACAGAGAAGCTTTCTGTATCTGCCAGTCCAAAGTGGGAATAAAGATGGATGATGGTAACCGATTCCTCTCCCACAGGAAGCGCCTCAAAAAGAGCCCTTTCGTCTTCTTTGCCACCATAGACAAGGACTGCTTTGACCCCTTTGTTCTTTTCTATCTGGGCTATCATTCTGTCCTTTAAAGAAATCCTTTTAAAGATAGTTTCTCCATAAGACCGTTCTCCCGTTATGGTCCGGATCTCTCTGCCGGGCATTTTACTGTCATCATAAACTACATAGATCTGTTTCATGCTTTTTCCTGACTCCCATTTCTTTTTAACATTACCCCGAATCCAAAAAGGGTAAAGGCAAACATCAGTATCATGCTGTATAAAGTATAGGGCTTAAGCAGAACGCTTTCCCCAATGCCAAATATGGCTTCAATATAAGCGGTAAAATCTCCTGTTCCGAAAGGAACCTGCAGGAAAGCGGCAAGCACCTTCAAGGTTCCTATTTCCAATCCCCATCCTGCAAAAGAAAACAAGGAGATCAATGCAAATCTTCCTTTTATCAGGTCATGGGTAAAATCATACCATGTTTTTGCCACATCCAGTCCCTTTAGTGCTGCCATGGCTCTGGGAGAGGATTTTTTCTTAATGATATATCGGTTCAAATATCCATAGGTGGGCAGTAAGGATAAGTAGCAGACTGTGATCACTGCCATGATCCCTAAAAACGCCAGAGTGATAAAGGACAGCTTGCCAAAAAGGAAGATATCCATGGGAAGCAGAATGATCAAAAGTGCCAGGGTATCAAAAAAACGATCCACCAATACACTTAACACGCCCACCTGCCAATGCCTCGTCTGTCTGCTGATGCAATAGATCCGATACAGTTCCCCCAGTTTAAAGGGGATCAGCAGGTTGACAAAGGTAGTCTTCACATATAACAGCACAAATCTTCCAAATCCGATATCATGCTCCATCAATACCAGATAGAGCCTGAGCATTTTCGCTATGTGCACCAGGATAAAGCCTAATAAAAACAGGAGTATCAGCCACCACATAAACTACTCCTCCAGCTCTGTGATCTGTTCACAGGTATATGCCTCCCTTACGGTATCCCGGAATTCATCATGGATGGATTCCTTGTTTAACATGTAGGTAAACGCCATCTTTAAAACTTTAATAGCCTGATTTACCATTTTCACATTGGAAACCTGATCCTCTTCCCTCCAGGAAACCGGATAAAAAATGATGTCATGATGATAATAATGGGATGCTAAGATCATCACATAATTGAACATCAGATTGTCGGGAAACTTTTCAAAAAATCCATCCTCTAACATAGAGGTTTTATACAGATTCAGACCGGAACCCAGATCAAAGATCCTTTGTCTGGTCACAAAAGCAAAGATAAAATCATACACAATATTTCCAAAGGTGCGGAACTTAGAATATCCTTTTAACTTAGAGCCTCTCATAAAGCGGGCTCCCAACACACAATCATGCTTTGTATGGATTCCTTTTGCCAGCATGGGCAGAAAGTCCTTGATATTACCCTGATCGTCCCCGTGAAGCATACATACATAATCATAATCATGATCCACTGCATAGTGAAACGCCATCTTCTGGGAACCGCCCAGGCCGTAATTTTCCGTATTGCGCATCAGCTTTACCGGCAGATCCGGATGCTCTTTTACATACGCGAGCACTTCCTTTTCCGTATCGTCCGTGCTCCGGTTATTGACTACCAATACTTCTTCAAAGTAGGAAAGTACATGCTGATCCAGCTGGTCCAGGACCCGGCAGATCTGTTTTTCACAATTGTAAGCAGGGATAAATAACAGCATTCTTTCACTCATATCAGTTCTTCCTTTCCAAAAAGATCTTTCTCGTTACAAAGTTATATACCATGACCACGCCTGTGGCAGCGATTTTGCCCAACAGCTTGGCCGGATCTCTTGCAAGCACAGTCTGCAGCCATGCCCAGTTATCATAAATGCCGGCTATACACAAAAGGATCAGAAGCTCGTTCAAAATGCCCCCGATGACACTTAAGACTACAAAGATCACAAACTCTTTTCGCCTGTCCATGTCCTCCTTGCGTTCAAATACAAATTTCATGCTGAGGATATAGTTGACGATCACCGATATGGTAAATCCGAAAAAGGTGGCGATCACATAATCATAATGCCAGTCGATCAACGCGATCAACACAGTATAAATGGCAAAATCAATGGCAAAGCACAAAACGCCTACCACACCGAATTTTAATATTTGATCTATCAGCTTTTTCATGGAATCCTTACTCCTTTATCCTTTTCAGCACTTCTTCCGTGAGACGGGAAAGCAGGATTTCGGAATCCTTCAGGCTTTCACCCTTTACGCCCATGTAAAACTTGATCTTAGGCTCCGTTCCCGAAGGCCGCACACAGCACCAGGCGTCGTTTTCCAGTTCATAATACAATACATTGGATCTCGGCAGTCCGGTTTTACCGTCGGTTCCGTCTTCTCTCCTGACCAGATCCCGTTCATAATCCCGAAAAGCCGTAACCTTGAAATCTCCAAAGGACTTTGGCGGGTCGGACCGCAGTCCATCCATAATCTCTCCTATCTTCTCCTGTCCGGCCACGCCCTTTAAGGTTACCGTATGAAGACCTTCTTTATAATAGCCATAGCGCTCATACAACTGTAGCATCAGATCCCACAAAGTCATGCCCTGATCCTTACAGTAAGCTGCCGCTTCACAAAGACAGAGAGAAGCCACTACCGCATCCTTATCCCGCGCGTGGGTTCCTGCCAGACATCCGTAGCTTTCCTCCAAACCAAATACATATTCATAAGAATGATCTCTTTCAAAAAACTTGATCTGCTCTCCGATATATTTAAATCCTGTGAGAACCTCGATCAGGGAAATATCAAAATCCTTTGCCAGGGCGTCCGCCATATTGGTGGTCACGATGGTCTTTACCACAGCGGGATTCTTTGGCATGGCGTGGTTTTCCTGTTTGCCGGAAAGCAGATACCAGGCAATGAGCATGCCGGACATATTGCCCGTAAACGATACATACTCTCCCTTTTCCCGATCAAAGGCATAAACCCCCAGCCTGTCCGCATCGGGATCTGTGGCAAGGACGATATCCGCCCCCACTTCCTTCGCTTTCTGCAATGCCAGGGTAAAGGCCGCCGGATCCTCCGGATTGGGGTAAGATAAAGTAGAAAAATCCGGATCAGGATCAGCCTGTTTTTCTACCACATGAACCTGAGTAAACCCGGTTTCTTTCAGCACTCTGGTAACAGGCATCAGACCGGTTCCGTGAAGAGGCGTATAAACGATCACCACATCCTTTGCCTTTTCCTTTAACAATGCCGGGCGGACGATCTGCTTTTTTAACTCCGCCATATAAGCGTCGTCTATCTCCGTATCTATCATGGTCAAAAGACCTTTCTCCCGCCCTTCTTTCTCAGAAATGGTGCGAACGGCAGAAAAATCCGTAACCTTCCTTACTTCTTCTATGATCTCCTTATCTCTGGGCGCTGTGATCTGGGCACCGTCCTCCCAATATACCTTATAACCATTATACTCCGGGGGATTGTGGCTGGCAGTGATCACGATGCCTGCCGCACAATGAAGGGTTCGCAAAGCAAAAGACAACTCAGGCGTAGGCCGCAGGGAGGTAAAGACATAGGCATGGATGCCGTTTGCCGCAAGGCACAAAGCCGCTTCCATGGCAAACTCCCCGGAAAACCTGCGGGAATCATAGGCAATGGCGCAGCCTTTGTCAGCCATTTCCCGGGCATTGATATAATTGGCAAGGCCCTGTGTAGCTTTTCGCACCGTATAGATGTTCATCCTGTTGGTACCTGCTCCGATCACGCCCCGCAGGCCGCCGGTACCAAACTCCAGTTCCCGGAAAAAACGATCTTCTATCTCCGCTTCATCATTACGGACGGCGATCAGTTCTTCTTTGGTTTCTTTATCAAAATAATCCTCTTCCAACCACTGCCGGAAAGTCTCCCGATAACCCATAACTACTCCTCTTTTTCTTCCACATCCCGATGCAGCTTTAACGAATAATCGCTACGGTCCAGGGAGAAATGAACATTGTAATATGGATCTCCCTGCTGTAGCAGAGCCTTCCATTTTTCTCTAAATAAAGCAGCTTCTTTGTTGTACCTGCTGCTGTTATCATCTTCTGACTGCCCCTGCTCTTCCCGTGCCTTTGCAAGCCGCGCTTTTTCTTTTTTGGACAGCTTCAGGTCCGAGCCTCTGGATATGGACTCAAAATGATACAGCTCCGCAAAAGGAGTAAATACCACCAGCAATCCCTTTTCTCTTACCCGTAGACAGAAATCCACATCATTTAAGGCAACTGCAAAGCTTTCATCCAAACCGGACAATTCCTCATACAGCGCTTTTTTCACCAGCAGGCAGGCCCCTGTTACTGCAGACACATCCTGGGCATAACAAAGCTTGCCCATATAACCCACATTTTCCTTATTGACCTTATAATGGGTATGCCCTGCCGTCCTGTGGGCACCCAGGCCGATGACAATACCGGCATGCTGAATGGTCATGTCTTCATAGTACAGCTTGGCTCCCACTACACCTACATCATCCCGCTGTCCATACATCATCAACTCTTCGATCCAGTTCACCGTGATGACCTGGGTATCATTGTTCAATAATAAGAGAAACTCTCCCTTTGCAAATCCACTTCCGAAATTATTGATCTTGGAATAATTAAATCCGCCTTCATAAGTAACCACCGAGATCCTGGGATGCTTTTTGATCTCTTCATAATAAGAAAAGATCTCTTCTGTTTCCGAATTATTTTCTACCACAATGATCTCATAATTCTCATAAGTGGTCTTGTCCAAAATAGAATCGATACACCGCTTCAGATCGGACAGATGGTCCTTATTGGGTATAATAATGGACACCATGGGATAAGCGGTAAGCTGATACCGGATCCGGAAGATCGTCTCAAAGGCTCTGGTGCTTTCGATCTTAAAATTCTCAAAGCCAAAAGTTGCAAGATGATCTGCTACCGCTCCTCTTGCAGCCTCAATGGCATAGGTCTTGGCACTGATATCCGAGGCCACACTGCCTTTATGGGACCGCCAATAATAAAGAATTCCCGGCACATGGACCACATTCTTTGCCCTGGAAGTCAGGCGCAGGATCATATCGTGATCCTGACTGCCATCAAATCTGGAACGGAACAGCTCCGTCTCCTCTAAAAGTTCTCTGGAAAATACGCTGAAATGGCAGATATAATTGTTGGCCCGCAGATTGTCAATGGCATAATCCGGTTTAAAGTGCAGGGTAATCATCTTTTCAATGCTGCCGTTTTTAAAGGTAGCCTCGTCACAATACAGATAATCCGCATCCTTGTCACAAATCGCCTTCATATATTCATACAATACGGAAGGATGCAGGATATCATCATGATCAAAAAGGCCGATGTATTCCCCTGTAGACATTTTGAAACATTCATTGGTATTGCCGGAGATTCCTTTATTCTCACTTAATTTCTCATATTTGATCCTGGGATCCAGTTCCTGATACTCCTGACAGATCTTTCCCACATAGCTGTGGTCCTCATCGGAGCCGTCTGCCAGACACAGTTCCCATTTCCTATAGGTCTGGGCGATCACCGACTCGATCATTTCCGTCAAAAACTTCCTGGGCGTATTATACAGAGGAACCAAAATGCTGATGGTAATATCCTTGCTAAACCGGGTCTCTTCTTCCTCCCTGCGCCTTTCTCCGGAAGGGAAGCTTTTACTGCCATGCTGCTTCATGGCCTGTTTTTCGATCCATTTGCTTTTCAACTTATGGGCGATCCCTCTGGGATTGCCATGGGCTGCAAGCCGCTGATAATTGCGGATAAAAAAGTGCATGACTACCCGAAAGGGTTTGGACAACTTCCACAAAGGATTGCCTTTGATCCGCCTAAGCTGCGCCGAAAGCTCAGCCACTTTCGCATTCGCATCCGCTAAGGCATCGGAAAGCTCGCCATTACGCTGCCGCTCCCTATCATAAGCATCTTTATAATATTCCAACAGATTTTCATTGTTTTCTTCCATCAGACCTGTCCTTTAAAAATTAGTGTAACACATATCCAGATCCACTCTGGTCGTGATTCCGTCCACCGTACCCGAAGAGGTATACTGCCAAAGATCATAGTGTCTGCCATAAGTAGCCTGGCGGGAGTACTGAGCCAGCCAGATATAATAGTTATCAAACTGTGTGGCATCCAGATTGTTCTCAAACCAGCTCTTGCTGGCATAAACACCTGCATGAAAACCGTTATTGTCTATGGTCTGGCAAAATGCCCGGCAGACTTTTGTACGGGTCTCCTTGTCCAGCCGGTCCGCCCTGCCATTTCCGCCGGCACCTTCCGTATCGATAAAAATGGGCAGTGCAAGCTTGTAATCCCGGCATAAAGTCAGCACCATGCTGGCCTCTTCCACCGCTTCCACTTCCGTTGTCGCCTGGGTAAAGAAATAGATCCCCACCTTCAGACCGGCAGCTTCCGCTCCTTCTATATTTTCTTGGAACCTGGGATCTTCCACCAGATAGCCGCTTTTGGAGCCTCGATAACCACAGCGGATAATGACAAAATCCACACCGGCGGCTTTTACACTCTCCCAGTCTATCTTATTGTTGTGCTTGGACACATCAATGCCAAACAGTGCATCCTGTTCCAAAGGACGATTGATCTCTGTCCCATCGGCCTCCAGTTCCGCCGCATTAATGGCCGTATCTTCTTCTGCTTCATTGATCTCATCCACTGATTTGATCAAAAAAGAAATATCATCAATGACCGTATAATCCAGCTGCTCCTTTACGGAAACCGGAACCTGTTCTTCCGCCAAAAGAAATCCTTCCGTTTCCACCAGGGAAACCTGATATTCTCCCGGCTCTACAGGGGCAATATAAATACTGCCATCCTGATCCGCATCCTTGTAGTTCCGCACCTTTCCGTTGGCATCCGTCACTTTTACGGAGAAAGGGTGATCTGCAACCAGTTCTCCCCTGCCGTTTACCACATTGACCCGCATATCCTTTTCTACAGAACTGACAAGTAAGGACAAGGTGATCTCCGGCTGGGCATACTCCTTTTCAGGTTCAAAAAAGTCCTCATCTTGCAGGAAAGCATAAGGATCCTTTTTGGGATCCAGCCCATATTCTCCTTCTTCCGCTTCGATCACAGGCATTTGTTCTTGTTCCTGATCCTTTGCAGCATCTTTATTGTTGTTTTTCTTTTGCGTCATATTTGTAACAACCATTACGGTCACAATAAGAAGGACCATAATAACTGCCACTGCAACGGCCTGATTTTTCAGCCTAGAGTCCATTTGCCACCTCGGTCAGATATTTGCCATAATCCGTTTTCATCAGCGGTTCTGCCAGCTTTAACAGCTGGTCTTTGTCTATAAAACCTCTTTTGTAAGCAATCTCTTCAATACAGGAAATATACAAGCCCTGCCGTTTCTGAAAAGCCGCCACAAAATCTGCCGCATCCAGCAGGGAATCGTGATTGCCTGTATCCAGCCATGCAAAGCCTCTGCCCAATGTCTCCACGCGCAGGGTCTTTCTGGATAAGTATTCATTGTTGATGCTGGTGATCTCTATCTCGCCTCTTGCAGAAGGCTTCACATTGGCAGCGATCTCTACCACATCATTATCATAAAAATACAGCCCCGGCACAGCATAGTTGCTCTTGGGATCATCCGGCTTCTCCTCAATGGAGATAGCCTTGCCGGACTCATCAAACTCTACTACACCGTACTCCCTGGGATCTCTTACATAATACCCGAATATGGTAGCGCCGGCTTCCTTTTCGATGCGCTCCGCCGTCTGGCGCAGCACCTTGGAAAAGCTCTGCCCGTAAAAGATATTATCCCCTAAAACCAGAGCCACACTGTCATCTCCTATAAAGTCTGCACCAATAATAAAAGCGTCTGCCAGTCCCCTGGGCTGTTCCTGCACCGCATAGGAAAACTTCATGCCAAGCTGTTCTCCCGTACCAAACAGATCTTCAAATATGGGAAGATCCCTGGGTGTGGAAATGATCAATACCTCTCTGATGCCTGCCAGCATAAGGGTAGACAGGGGATAGTAGATCATGGGCTTGTCATATACCGGCATGATCTGTTTGGAAATCGCTTTTGTCAGGGGATAGAGCCTGGTGCCGCTTCCGCCTGCCAGAATAATTCCTTTCATACGCTCTCCTTTTTGTATCACTGCTTAATTCTGATACATTTCTTCGTAATATTTTTGATAATCGCCGCTTGTTACATTCTTCATCCAGTCCTCATGTTCAAAGAACCACTTGATGGTCTTTTTGATTCCTTCTTTAAACATGGTTTCCGGCTCCCAGCCAATCTCAGCCTTGATCTTGTCAGGGGCAATGGCATAACGGCGGTCATGCCCTTTCCGATCCTCCACATAGGTGATCAGATCTTTGGAAACCAATGCCTTTCTGGGATCGGAATCCGGCAGCATTTCCTGCAAGGTCTCTATGATAATATTGATGATCTCAATATTCTGTTTCTCGTTATGGCCGCCTACATTGTAGGTCTCAAAAAGCCTGCCCTGCTCCTGTACCATATCAATGGCCTTGGCATGATCCTCTACATACAGCCAATCCCGCACATTCTTGCCGTCTCCGTAAACAGGAAGCTTCTTGCCGGAAAGAGCATTGTTGATGATCAGGGGGATCAGCTTCTCAGGAAACTGATAAGGTCCGTAATTATTGGAACAGTTGGTAATGTTGGCAGGGAAATGATAGGTGTCCATATATGCCTTTACCAACATGTCCGAGCTGGCCTTGGATGCGGAATAAGGGCTATGGGGCGAATAAGGAGTTGTCTCATAGAAATATCCGCCTTCTTCATCTAAAGAACCATATACTTCATCGGTGGAAACATGAAGGAATTTTTTACCCTCTTGAAAGGAACCGTCCGGCAGCTCCCAAGCCGCTTTGGCACAGTTTAACATCACTGCGGTTCCCAATACATTGGTCTGCACAAATACCTCGGGATTGCGGATGCTGCGGTCCACATGACTTTCTGCCGCAAAATGCACCACCCTGTCAATGTCATTTTCCGCAAAGATCCTGCTGATGGCATCTTTATCACAAATATCCGCCTTCACAAAGGTATAGTTATCCCTGCCTTCCACGCTTTTTAAGTTTTCAAGGTTTCCTGCATAGGTCAGGGCATCCACATTAATAATACGGATCTCATTGTCATATTTTTTAAACATGTAGTGAATATAATTGGAACCGATAAAGCCGGCCCCTCCGGTAACCAAGTAGGTTCTCATAGCTTGTCCTCCTGCATCCATAAAATTACACGCTCTTTTTATTTTACCGCATTTACCGCAAAAATGCACTAAGATTTTTTTGTCGGCATTTGATGATGGATTAAGGTTAAATTGTGTCGAAAAATTATTGACGATTTTTTTAAGTTATGGCAAAATATTCTTCACGACATCTTATTCAAAAATGTCTGCAAAAGAAAGGTTGATGCTATGTTATATATTCATTATTGCCAAAAATGCGAAAGAGTACATATGTTAAACGGTCACAACAAAAACTGCATCAAATGTGAGACTCCTTTGGCAGAGCTTCCCATCTCCTTTTTGCAGTACACTTCCTACAATTCTGATGAGAGAGTTGCGTTCTTAATGCGTTTGAAAACGGAGGGAAAGATATGAAAATTGCCGTTATCGGTACCGGTTATGTAGGCTTGGTCACAGGAACCTGTTTTTCCGATATGGGAAACGATGTCTGGTGCGTGGATGTAGACGAGACTAAGATCGAGGGATTAAAACAGGGGATCATTCCCATTTACGAACCGGGCTTGGAAAACATGGTAAAAAACAATTATGAATTGGGGCATCTGCGATTTACCACAGATATAGCGGAAGCCCTGGAACACGCCAACATCTGCTTTATTGCAGTGGGCACCCCCATGGGCGAAGACGGCAGCGCCGATCTTCAGTATGTTTTAAATGTAGCAAAGCAGATCGGAACCAACATGATCCACCATATGTATGTGGTAGACAAATCTACCGTTCCTGTAGGAACTGCCGGCAAAGTCAAGGCGGCGATCCAGGAGGAACTGGATAAACGGGGCAGCGATCTGACCTTCGATGTCATTTCCAACCCGGAATTTTTAAAAGAAGGCACCGCCGTAGGGGACTGCATGCGTCCTGATCGTATCGTCATCGGAGCGGACAACGACGAAGCCTTCCATGTCATGGAACGACTTTATATGCCCTATATCTTAAATACGGAAAATTTCATCCGCATGGATATTGCCAGTGCGGAAATGACCAAATATACGGCCAACGCCATGCTGGCAACCAAGATCAGCTTCATGAATGAGATCAGCAACATCTGCGAAAAAGTAGGCGCCGATGTGAACAAGGTGCGCCGGGGAATCGGTTCCGATAAACGCATCGGCTATTCCTTTATCTATGCCGGCTGCGGCTACGGCGGAAGCTGTTTCCCAAAAGATGTGCAGGCACTGATCAAGACCAGTGAACAGTACGGTCACACCCCCAGCATCCTGCAGGCAGTAGAGGATGTCAATGCAAGACAAAAAATGGTCATTCCGGGCAAGATCGTTTCCCGTTTCGGAGAAGATTTGAGCGGACTCACCTTTGCAGTCTGGGGACTTGCTTTTAAACCTGACACCGATGATATGCGTGAGGCAGCATCTATCACCATTATCAGCGAACTGACAAAACGGGGCGCCAAGGTCACGGCCTATGACCCCAAAGCCATGAAAGAAGCGGAATGCTGCTATTTAAAAGGCAACGAAAATGTGACTTATGTGACAAGCAAATATACCGCTTTAAACGATGCAGACGCTTTGATCCTGGTGACCGAATGGAAGGAATTCCGTTCTCCTGACATGGAAGAGATCGGAAAACGATTGAAAAATCTCATCATCTTTGACGGCCGGAATCAATACAACCGAAAAGAATTAAAGAAATTGGGCTTTGAATACTATCAAATAGGCGTTGGTAACTGATTACCAACGCCTTTCTTTAATGATATTTTAAGATACAATAGATGGCCCGCAGACCGTCCTTAAACCCGATCTTCTTGCCTTCCTCATTGGTACGGGGATAATAGGAAATGGGAACTTCTTTGATCTTCACTTTCATTTTGGCGATCTTGGCAGTGATCTCCGGCTCAAACCCAAAACGCTTTTCTTCAATATCCACCGCCTGAATGATCTCTCTTCTAAAAGCTTTATAGCAGGTTTCCATATCCGTTAACCGAAGTCCCGTAAAAAGATTGGAGAGTTTGGTCAAAAATTTATTTGCAAGACGGTTCGGCAAATATCCTTTGGCTTTGGACTTCAAAAAACGGGAGCCATATACCACATCCGCTTCTCCCTTTACAATGGGCACAATGACCCTGGGATATTCCAAAGGATCATACTCCATGTCCGCATCCTGAACGATCACAATATCGCCGGTGGCATGGGAGAATCCGGTCTTTAAGGCTGCACCCTTTCCCCCGTTTTGTTCATGGTAAACGATCTTGGCAACCCGGCTTTTTACCTGTTCTTCCAAGATATCTCTGGTGCCGTCCGTGGACATATCATCCACGATGATGATCTCCTTATTCGGCACCTTTGCCTGATCCACTTTATCCAGGATCTTGATAATATTTTCCCGCTCATTATAGCAGGGAATAATGATGCTCAGTGTAACATTTCTTTTATCCATTGTTTTCTCCATATTGCTTTTGTAAGATTAGTATCTGCAGATTTCCCGTAAAAAAATACACATTATTCTTCATTTTGCAAAGTTACTGTTATAGAGCCTGTATTGTTACTCACTTTCCTCTTGTTTCATCATGATACAGCACCCAGTCTTCCGTTTCATAAAGGACACGATAACCGCCGTTTTCCATTTCCCATCTTTCATCTGCTTCTATGGGCAGGATGAGATAATTGCACTGATATCTTCTGGAGGTTTTGGTTATATTGCCAAGACAATTAAGAGGGTCCTGCATCTGTGCATGCAGCAACATCAGATCATCTCCGTAAAACTGGACTGTAACCTCTCTTGACTGATTGACCAGGGTAACCTCATAGGGCATTAAGATCACCGTGCTGTATGCCCTGGCGCTTTCTAAGATCTCATCATTTGCCAGCAGAATGATAGGCTCTCCTTCCACATCCATTTTGAGAAAAAGATTCAGATACTCTTCATCCACATAAGCACGGGTCGTATTTTTCTGCAGGTTTTCCCTGTTTCCCAGTCCGATCCCCGCCAAATAGCAGATAAATACAAGCGCAATAAAAACCAGCCATTTTCTGTCTTTTTTCTGCATGTTCACGGCCTCGACAAAACAGTATGCGCAGATCGCACCGATGGGAAGCAGCAAAAATGCATACCAATATTCTCCGGCAGGAAAATAGAAATCGATCAGATCGTTGGCAACAAAGGGATTTCCTATAAAGATCAAAGCCAACAGACAATACACAAACAACGCTTTATTTTTCCTTTTTTCCGAAAGAAACAAAAAGATCAAGGCGATCAGAAACAATCCTAATAACTGTCCCTGGGAAAAGATCATAGCCTTTGCCGTTTTTATGACTTGCCAGACTGCGTCCATGACAAATACCTCCTTCCCAAGAACAACAAAACAAACAGGATCATGGTTGATCCAATGAGGGAAAATGCGCGAAGGTACAGAATATGGGAACAGACAATACATAATAACAAGGCCGCCATGTAGTAAGGCAGACTGCGATACGCCCCTTTCTCATTTTCCAGAAACCTATCCCAGGCTCCGTACAGACGAAGACCGCAGATAAAAGCCAGAGGCACACATACTACGGTTATCACATTTTCAGGATGATTTAAGCCATGAAGAACCATATGGGACTGTGTATAAAGACAATCTCCAAGCAAAGTCACTGCCGCCAGAGCAAAGAATCCCCTGGAAGCCAAAGAAGGCCGATCCTCAAACAAAGTATCCGCCATTTCTTTCATTAAGATCACAAATGCAAAATAAAAACTCAAAGGAGTGGCCAGGCAGACTGCATCCGCCTGGGATATGCCGATAAGCGCTTTCAGATAATATGCCAGCATGACGCCCGGATCGCCATTGATAATACCGAAAAGATCCACCCGGTTCACATCCGCCATCATAGTCAATGCGTCCTCCGGCACATAACAGATATAAGAAAAGGCTCCCGCCATCCACACTAAGATTGCCAGCCCGTCAAAAACAGATACGGATATCCTGCTGTTCTTTAACCGAAAAAACTGCATGATGCCCATTAGTTTTCGGGATTGATAGGAACGATATATCCACACATAAACAAGCAGGAAGCACTCTAAGAGCAAAACGCCAAACACCGCCTTAACAGGCAGCATGCCGGGTGCATCATATCTCTCCGCCAGCCTTCTGACACACAGACAAAATACCAGGAGATTGATCAGCATACTGCAGATATATCCCATGGAAAATGCGAAGTGCCTGCGCATAGCCCGCAACAACAACATGCCGGGAACGGGCAGAAGACATAATATGATCAAAGAAAACAATACTTTTATCATTCTACCACCAATCCCTGCGGGCACTCCCTATACAACCGCTGTCTGGAACACCGATCTTTGTATAACAATGCTACTTTATAGTTTCCCGAGGGCAGTGCATCCTTGCGGATGCGGCAGACAAATCCGGATATGCCCACATTGGTCTGCTCAGGAAGGATATCCACCACATCCTGCCTGTATCGGTCAAAGATATCCAACTCATAAAGCGTACCGTCTTCTCCCTGCAAGAGCATGGTTCTGTCATACCTGCTGTTATCCATATTCAGCACATATGCCCACCCCTCTATCAAATAGGCATTCTCTTCTTCCAGTATGTCCAACTTCCGCTCCGTTTTTACATGCTCCAGGGTAATGGTCAGACATTCATTATGCCATTCCGGCTCAATCTGCTCTTTATATACCCGGGGCACACTAAAGTTGTCCCGTTTTTCATAGGGATACAGATAAGAACAGAAATATTTATGCTTATAGCCGGCCAAGTTAATATTGTAATAAGGATCTTTTCCCTTTAAAAGGGGATGTCTCTCATAAAGGACACCCTTTTCAGTCAAAAGCCTGTCCCACTTTTCATCTGAAATATAGTCATCGCCCCTGCTTATGGACTCATGGTGATACAATACCACATCATTGCGGACAACATTTTGATATCCCTTTTCAAACAGGGCAAAACAAAGATCCACATCATTATAAGAAACCGGGATATCTTCGGTAAATCCTCCTGCTTCCAGGAATTTCTCCTTCGCTACCATCAGACAGGCGCCCGTCACACCAATCACATTATAAGGCAGCACATTTCGACCATAATAATAGTCTCTTTCCCCGTCATGCTCCTTTAACAGCTTATGGGCCGGTCCCACAGGAAGGTTGGTCACACCTACATGCTGGATCAGATCGGAATCGGGATAGAGCAGCTTTGCTCCTACGGCACCTACATTTTTTACTCTGGCCTGTCCTGCCAGAACCGTCAGCCAATCCTGCTGTAGGATTTCCACATCATCATTTAAAAATAACAGATAAGAGCCACTGGCACGGGATGCACCCAAATTGCACATCCTGGAGAAATTAAACTCCATGGGCGCATAAAGATAAGTAAAATTATATGTTTCCCGCAGCCTTTCCACTTTAACACGATTTGCGCCGTTGCTGCCGTTGTCTACCACGATCACCTCGACTCCCGGCTTATATCTTGTTTCTTTGTATATACTTGTTATGCAGACAGATAAGACATCCACATTGTCTTTAGAAGGTATGATTACGGAAACTCTCCCCTTGGGTTCGGGTTTTTGGGCCGATACATGATATAGACGACCGCAATGCTCTATCTTTTTGATATATCCGAAGTCGCCTTTACGGTTTAATGCTGCCATCTTACACCAGTCATAATCCGGTTCGTACCCCCAATAGGCCTCTTCATTTACCACTTCCGGCTTCATGGGATCTTCAGCCTCCCATTCCCCGCCTTTTCCATGAAACAGAATCTCCGGAATATGAAGAATGGATTTGTGATTGCTTTCTAAAAATGTTGTAAAAAATAAAATAAAATCATATATCCACTGCTTCGGTGTTGCTTCTTTGCCGGAAAATACAGGATCATATGCGGCCAGAGACTGTCTGACCAGCCTGCCGTTTAAAAAGACCAGGCTGCCAAAATAAAAGAAGGATAACAATGTGTCCGGGCTGTAATCCGGTTTGAACCATGCACCATATCGTGCCCCGCTCCCGGTATCCTTCATATCTTCATCGCCATAGGCCATTCCCGCATCGGAGTCCGATTTTAAAAATTTGCGCCACTTTTTAGAGGGCAACAAAAATTCCCCTTCGCTTAAGCAAAGGGCAAACCATTTATTGGGAATCGCATCGCGCTTTCCGCTCTCCAGCGCACGAGCAAAGCTCTCCGCAGAGAGAAGCCACTCCCAGGCTTTTTTACCACTGACCTGTCCTGCTGCATTCCCCTTTTCTTCCATTTCCCGTATAAAATGGGAATAAGGATCTGTAAGGCTTTCTACCAGTTTTTCATAACGCTTATTGCATTTATTTAATTGAGCCTGAAGTATGGTATTTCGAATCGGATTAGACATAATACACATCCTTATATTGGTAAACTATATTTATTATAATCGTATTCCCCCAAAATATCAAATAAAAGACGCAAAAAAGCGGAGCCACACCACTCCGCTTGCTTTTTTGCACTAGTCCGGATATTTGTTCAGTTATCGTTAGAGTTAACAGTTACACTCGCGCAGGATTTTCCTCGGCTTTTCTCCCGCACTTGACAGGGTTTTATCCCTGCCCTACCTTCCTAGCAATTCTATTGTAAAATACTGTCAACTATTATGCAAGAAAAAGTCGTCGACAAAGCAAAAAATGTCATTCCTTTTCATCTTGCAAAGTCCGCTTCAGGCTCCTTACCACAGACAGGATCACTTTCATTTCATAATCCGAACAGCCGCTTAATTCTTTTAAGATCATGTTTTTCAACTCCGGATTTTGTGTGGATTCCGGATAAAAAACCTGATAAAGCGGCAGATCCAGTTCCCTTACCAGAGGACACAATATTTCAAATTTGGGATTTCCCGAGAAATTCTCAATATCAATGATGGTTCTTTTGCAGACACCGATCCTCTCAGCCAGAGCTTCCTGTGATAAATGTTTGTCTTTTCTTGTTGTTCGCACTGCGTTTCCTAACGCATTTATCGATTGGTTCATTTTAATTCACCCCTATTATATTTTATAGCTCACCTTTTTGGGCGTCAATTTAGTTATGACTCATTAAAAAGTGCGCTTACACTCACTTTTCGACAAAAAAAGAGGCACAGCCCACTCCGGCCTGCCCCTTTTTTGTCGAGTTAGATGTTTGTTACCAAAAATTGTTTTAGGGTTTTTTAGAAGCAATTTAATTTTATTTCAGCATTACAAAACTTGGTGCGGCGCAATCATTTTTCATCGCCTGTCGTCCTCCCTCCTTTCCTATTCACATTGTAAAGCCTTTTGTGACAAGTTTCAACAAAAAGCCGTCGACAAATGTCGCACAAATCTCCAGATTTTTTCTTTCTTAAAAATACAAAAACGGCTATTTTACTGGGGTTTGGAGAATAAAAAACGCATTTGGGAGAGTTGACATAAGGTGCTTTTTTAGAAATAAAAAATTAAAAACAGTCTTACCGCTTTCCCAACTGCCAGAAAGCAACGGCACTGGCGGCTGCTACATTGAGGGAATCCACACCTGCTGCCATGGGAATCTCTACTGCATAGTCACAAGCTCTCACTGTGGAATATCTCAAGCCCTCGCCTTCCGTTCCAAGCATGACTGCAAGCCTTTCCTCCGCCATCAAGCGAGGATCATCAATCCTTTCGGATTCATATTGAAGAACCAGGGCAGCAGTGGAAAAGCCCATATTTTTTATCATGTCTATGTAACCGGAATCCGTGATAGGCAGAAAGGTCCAGGGGATCTGGAAGACCGTCCCCATACTTACACGCAGAGACCTGCGATAAAGAGGATCACAACAATTGGGCGTTAGCAGCACGGCATCAAAATTCAAGGCTGCCGCAGAGCGAAAAATGGCTCCGATATTGGTGGGATTTACAATATCCTCCAGTACAGCAATGCGCTTCTTCCCTGCGCAGATCGTTTCCATATCAGGCAGGGGACGCCTTTTCATGGCACAGAGAGCTCCTAAAGTCAGCTGAAACCCTGTTATTTGGGCCAGGATATGAGAATCCGCCGTGTAAATGGGCACTTTCTTGCAGCGCTCTAAAACCTCCTGTGCTCCTCCATAGATCATTTTTCTTTCCATCAAAAAAGAAATGGGCTCATATCCGGCATCCAAAGCCCGGCTGATGACCTTGGGGCTTTCAGCAATAAAGATACCCGGCTTCGGCTCATTGTACCGAAAGAGCTTCACTTCCGATCTGTAGGTATAGGGTTCTAATTCTTTTATGGATAAGTCTTCCACTTCAATGATCGTTGGCATAATTCACTTCTCTGACAATTGGGGAAAAGGTCTGGTGTCTCCCTCTAATGATAAGAAAAAAGAAAAGTATTTTGGCGCAAAAGTATACCATAAGGTAAGAGATTCGTCAAAACAAAGATGTATCATTCGCTTTCATTTAGCAAATGAAAGTATTTTAACAGCCGTATTTCCGGCTTAGTATCACAAGGTTCTAATTCTATTATAATAATATCCTTACTAAAAACAGATTCGTCTTTAGATTCTTCCACTTTTCCACCTCTTAAAATCAATAACAATTTAAAATGAAGCTTACGGAAAAAGAATAACATAAGTTTAAGGATTCGTCTATAATATTTGCTCTTTTTAGAATAGAAATTTGCTTTTTTTAAATAAATAGCATAATACACAAAAAACCAAAATTCACATTGTTTATTATTTTGTTTATCATTTTCTCCTATACTAAGATCAAAAAGGCAATATCAAGAGCACAAAAGATGCGCCTGGTTTAGAAAGGATGAAAAGATATGGACTACAAGCCCAAACAACCCGTTAAAGATACAATAAGACCGGTACCAAAACAAGACCCTTTACTCAAGGAAAGACAGCTTCAAAAACCGGTTTTTTACCTTAATGATGTCAATAAAGAACCATCTGAGTGTAGCGTTATACAGCGTGCCCGCAAAGATAGAAAAAAAGAGAAATGGAAAGAGGGCCGGGGAAAGTTAAATTGGAAGCATGGAAGAAAGCAAAAATCTGATATGAAACATCAGGTATTTGGAGAAGATACTGATCTGGATGATTTGGGAGATATAGAAACCATACCATACCCAATTGTTTCAGGAATTATGCGCCAAAATAATTTTAATGAAATAAATTATGTGGCGCCGGGAAGTTTGCTCGTATCGCTTTATTTGGATACGGATTCCACAAATGACCTCGGTCTACGGAAATCTATCATAAAGCTCCGCCCAAATTTTGATCTTAATGCAGAATTTGATGTAGTTTCTGATACCCTTCAAGAAATAGGTGAGGAAATTCTAGAAATTTCTCCAAAATTAAAAGCACGCATTACTTCAACCGGAAATTGCGGAACATTGGCAACCTTCTTGTATGGGGATACCATCTCTTCAAAGAATGAGGATTTTGATAAATTTATAAATAAATTAGAGCAGGATGTTCCTGCAGACAGGGTAAAGCTGATCAGGGTAGCATTTAATATCGGACACACAATCACCCTAATCTGCTATAAACAGTACAATGAGACGGTGGTGGAATTGATACAGGCATGGCAGGACCAATATTCTGTAAAAAAGTCTTTGAATAAGGCAAAAAGAAATCTTTATATTAATCATGATCTTGCAGATAAATTTCGCACCATGCATAATAATATAAAAAGCAGGCAGGGAAAGGCATATTTTAAGAGGATATTTTTGGGTGCTAAATTAAAAGATGATAAAAATAAACTAAACAAATTAGAAATAACGCATTTGAATGACCAAATTCTAGACGAAAAACCGGATCAGTATGCAAGACGGATTTCATCTAAAAAATTGAAATGAATTTCGGAAACTGAATCAATCCCCAAATGAAATGTATCATCAATTCGTGTTAGTAAAATTATATTCTCTGCTTTCCCACTTAGAGACCATTCCTTGAGATACTCCCATATGTTTTGCAAATTCCAGTTGTGTCATTCCCATTGTTTTCCCTCCATATTTACCAATCAACACTAATCACTATCAATCCATCTTATTCTCTCATATGCTGTTTTAATTGCCCGTCGATAATCACCATCATTTTTTTCTAAAAATGCCTTCTATGCCGCGTACCACTCCTGTTACATGGAAAGAATTATAGAATGAGTAAACCTATTATGAAGTGAAGATTGGACAGATTTGATTAAATAGAATTGGTTCCAATGTTTCTTCTAATTTTTGTCTATTATAATACTCTATATATCATATTTCTTTCCATTAAAAAAGAAATGGGTTGATAACCGGCATCCAGAGCTCTCCTGATGACATTTGGGCTTTCCGCCATAAAGATCCCAGGATCGGATTCATTATATCTTAACAGCTGCACCTCTGATCTGCAGGTATAGGGTTCTAATTCTTTAATATTGAGGTCTTCCACTTCAATGATCGGTAACATGGGGCACTCCTGTTTTCTCAGGTACTTGATGTGAGATGACTTAGCAATTCCTCTAAATGCTGAATTTGAGCGTCCCTACTTGTCAACTGCTTATCTCTGTCTGCCAACTGTTTGTCTTTTTCTGCTATCTTTTCTTCCATCTGTGCTTTTATCTCTGCTTTTCTTTCGACCATAATCTGGCTAGTTTGATCACTGATTCTGTCATCTTCTTGGCCTCTTTTAACAGCCCAGGGTGGTTTTTTAACACCCTCTTCACTGCCAAATAAATAATTCATATCAGTTGCATAATCCGATGGTCGCGACAAAAATCCGGAGCACAATTTTGTTTATTTTACTTCACTTGAGCATCAACCAACTGTTCTTCTCTATCTCGTTCTATATCATATGCTATTTTAACCAAATCTTTTATCAATTTTGAGATATGTAACTCTTTTTCCGGTTCTTTCCGATTGCAATATAAATAAAAGAAGTTTTCCCCAACACTTTCAGATGCCTTTAGTGAATTTGATACTGTTCCAAATTCGCAAGGTACATTTAATTCGGGAAAAATCATACTGATTTTGGAAAACTCCGGTTTGCCAAAACCACTGTTGAATTGTTTTTCTGAAATAATAATAAATTCAAAATCTATATCTTCTCTACGAGCAAAATCCTCTAAAACTTCCATTATTTTAATTTGATATTTTCTTTTTGTCAGAGACATTTCTAATCTTTGCAATTTTTCTTTTATATTATCTCTCCCGGAATCCGGGGTCTCTTTTTTAAGCTTAGAAATTTCCGCCTCGATATGGACCGCATCTTGCCGACATGCATCAAGGGCTTTATCTTTAATAACATTCGAATACCCTAATCCACTTAATTCTTTTTTTAAATCTACAAATTCTCGTTCAATGATTTCCGCTTTCCCTTCTCTTCCCGTAAAAACAGCCTGATATTCCGCTTCTGTTTTCCACAGGGGATGCTTTCGAAGTTTTCGGTTAAAGTATTCTTTTACGAATTCCTCATTAGGAAGATTTTTCATTAAATAAAGAATATCACTATCACTAAGCAACCTAACTATACCTAAATCTTTAATAAGCTTCCCTTTTTCAGTCAAATAATCATATCCTATGTTAGACTGTTTCATATATGTAGTAGTTATTTGTGTCATAATATTCTGTAATAAGTAAATTTCATACAACACAGTAGGATGATTTTGAATCCATTTTCGTTCGGAATCCCTTGCATAAACAACATTTTCTATTACGCTTAACGCAGTTTTATAATAACATACTTTGTATTCCTCTTGATATTTTGTAATTCGAATACTTTCTAACAATCTGACATAGTCCAACTTTGTAGTGTCAAAGCCTGTCATGTAAGCATCTCTGATTAAATAATCCAGTTTATCAACATCTATCATAGTCGAATTCAATAATTCAATAAGGCAATTCAGTAGCTGTTTCTCGTCGGTCAATTCTTCCGTATATTTGTATCCTGTAATACAACGGGCAAAAAAAGATCGCTTATCCTTTTTTATCAATCCGCCAAATGTCTTTAGTCCTACAATTACACTCATCAACTCATGCGCAGCTGCTTTATAGGAATTCTTTATAATTTCTTCTTTAAGAAGAGAATCCCCTGTCAATTCTATAATTTGCTTATGGAAAGCAGCGTGCTTTGTTCCATCAAAATAAAAATCCTCTCCTGTATGTGAAAAAGGCGCATGTCCCACATCATGAAGAAGGCATGCCAATTCAAACACCTCAATATATTTCTTAATTTTAGTATAAGGACTAATATTTTCAGATATGCAAGAATGTGTAAATGCTTGTGCAGCAATCTTCCCAAGATGGTATACGCCTATAGAATGAGTAAACCTATTATGAAGCGAAGAAGTGTATAAGGGAGAATAACTAGTTTGAATAATATCTCTCAAACGCTGAAAGCTTGCTGTGTCGATCACTTGATTTATCAGTTTTCCATTTATTTCAATATATCCATATATTGGGTCCTTAAATCTTTTGTTGTTCATGATATCCCCAATGCCTCTTTTACTGCCGGTGCTTGAAATGCTCTTAATACGATATATGATAAGGATGTACAGAATCGGTCCCATAAATCTATTGAGTGTATGCCTTCTATTAGTCGAATTCCTTTTGATCCCTCTCGCTCAAAAGCTTCAAACATATCCGAATAGTCTTCCACCACTGCTAATTGACTTTCACGAGAGACTACAAGAATAGCTTTTGCTTCACCATTACTATTTATTTGCTCTATAACTTTGGCTCCATATTTATCCAAGTCACTGTACAATATTTCTCGTGACGAATTTGCTTCCAATAAATCAATAAATGCGTTGGCTACTAAATCTTCAATTTGAATATAAATATTATACATATTTTCCTCCGGCCAATTGGCTTTTTCATTAAAATCAGCGTCTTACTAATGTATTTTATGCATTTTTATCAGAACTACCACTATGACACGATTACAAATTGTGTAAAAATTGTAACACAATATATAGCGCTTGTCCACATATTATCCACACGATATCCACAAAATTTGTAGGATTACAATACATGCGTTACAACTGAATAATTAAAAAGACAGAGATACCGTTTCTGTGTTATATTTTAATCGCCAGTATATTTACCGCTGGAAAAGGCGTTATGACGGCTCTATTGAGTCTTTAAGGGACCTTTCCAGGCGTCCCCATCATCATCCTAACCAGCATACTCCCGAAGAGATCAAACTCATCTCTGACATGCGCAGACGCAATCCTGATGCGGGTCTTGTCGTTTTCTGGGTCAAATATGTCCCAAAACCTTATGAATAGATGGACCACCCCGGACAGCGCATCCAGATCGATGTGAAGTTCGTTCCTTCCGTTTGTCTGGTAGGTGAGGCAACCATCCTTTCAAATCAAATTTTCAATTTACATTTTTGCTATACCCAAATGTGCTGTAAAAATCAGCGAAAGATCTTATAGCGCACCTTGAATATGGTTCATTTACAGTTGCATAATCCGATGATTACCACAAAAATGCAGAACACAAAAAAGAGCTTAATGATATCTGCCGCTTTTGTAAAGATACGCATTATAACCCAATTCTAATATTGATTAAGTCTCTTTTGTCGGATTTTCTTTATGTTTTCCATATGCTTTTATGCTTATTTATTCCATAGAAATAACCCCAGGATTTTTTTCTGCTATTAATTTATTATATTCGTCATTTCCGATATATTTTATTGCATAACGTTCTATCTCTTTTTTGGTATATTGATTTTTTTCACTCATCTTATGAGCATTTTCTAAATAAGAAAAAATTGAAATTAAAAGCGCATAATAAAACACATTATCCTTGAATTTTTTTACACCTGATAATAATTTATCAATTGCTATATCAATATGTATTCTAAATTCACCAGAATTAGGATTTTCATGTTGTGCCAAATAATAATATGTTTTTCCGAGAGAATGAATGGAGTATTCTTCATTTTGTCCGTTTTGCACATTAGCTTCAAAGCAACGAAGTGCAGATTCATATTTGGATATACTAAGATAATATTCCCCCTTCATATGATTAATGTAGGAACTATTATAGGGATTTTCAAAAGAATTAATCGCATGATTTAATAAATCGACAATTTGGTCTTCTGTATAATAATTGTTCTCATCTTTCAGTATAGAGTGAATTAATCCTCCAATAAAGCGTTCATCATCATTTAATCCGACACATGCATTTATTATTGATTTAATGGCAAGTATTTCATCCGAATAATTTCCACCAAAATGAATTTGAACTATAAGTTCACTAATATAACGATGACGGCCAAGAATATAATAGTTCCCTTGAATTTCGTCATCATATAGATTTCCTTGTGCATCATTTCTAAGAATTTTATCAATAAAGTCTTCCCAAGTGAAATCATATTTATCTGCTATGGTGCGTTGCAGGAGTTCCCACCTCGTTTTCAATCCATATTTATATGCTAATGAAACTATTCCATAAGCATATTTGGTTTCATCGCATAGAGTATCATATTCTCTGCTAATAGAACGAACAATCTCATTACTATCCGCTAATTCAATGAGTATTTGAATAATATTATTATTTTTTTCAAAATTGTACATGTAGCCTTTTTTCTCAAATTCATTAGCAATATTGATAATGCCGCTGACTTTTAGCTTTTCAACAAAATTGGCTGCTTCATCTTTGTTAAATGAATCTTTCATATTAATTTCCAGAGCATGTGGTGAAAGTACATTTTTGTAATAGTTATTAACATTATTTTTCCAATCTGAATATCGAGTTGACAAAATAAAAAGAACAGGAAGATTCTCACGCGCTGCTTCATTTTTCATCTTTATACACTCTGGCATATCAATAAATATGTCATCTATAAGTATCACAAATGGTTCTTTTACTACATCATAAATTGTTGAAATTAATCCTTCTTTATACAGGGCTTGTTGTTTAAAAATCATTGCCAATGTATCATGTTCTAATAAATCATATGCGCATCTATATAATGTGGTTGATTTTCCTGAAACAGCAGCACCTTTCAACAAAATAATTTGCTGCGTAGCATTATTTAATAAACCTTGAATATGATAATAAAGAGAATCTGTTGTACTTGACATTGAAATGCGTTCATGATCCGTTATATTAATGTCTCGATTTATATCAAAGTGATTCTTGATAATTCCCCAATCGGGCTGCCCACCATGATAATAGTGTTTGCTATCTGCAGGATAGTCTTTATCCGAATTATAAATATAAAAACAGTCATTAATATATTGTAAAGTTCTGGGTTGCATATCTTTAAGAAAATTATTTGAGGAAAATGTATTCTTAAGTGCACTAAGCTTAGTACGGAAATTATTTTGAGCTTTTTCCCCGACCTCAGCAAAAAAGTCATCAGCCGTTCCAGATAAATAGGTGATTTTGTAACTTTCTAAATCTAATTTAATATCGTCTGATATTGTTGGAAGGATGACATATTTTTCTTTTACTGATTCCCAGCGAGAGCTTTTTTTAAAAGCGTCTAAAATGGATGTAACTATTTCACTATCATCTTGAAAACTATAACCGATAAAGATGAATGTATCATTCATGTCATTCATTAGTTGTAATATCATTTTTTCATTTTTATATTTATTATCTCTCAAATCATTTAAAGTAATAACTAATGGATTATCTTCTTGAAAAGGCATATTAATATCCCCATTGATTTTATAAATAGGAACATCAGCACTACCATGACATTGTTGAGTGGCTTGCGGAGAATTGACAACACAATTATAAAAATGTTGCTTTGAATAAGATTTTTCAATTAGCATGTCATAATTTGTAGTATAAATAGCCTTCCATGGAATAGAAGCAATTTGAGAAAATTCATGGGTGGGTGACAATGAAGACAATCGAGTTCGAATAATATGTTCTATATCTTCACGGTATCCGGAATTCACTAAATTCTGAGTATATCTGGCAAGGTTATCGTTATAGTCAATACCAGTATCACCAATTTCGTTATAAATATGTTTACTAAGCTCACTACTAAACAACCCGCCAGATTTTTTTGTAGCACCTGCTCCTAAGAACAAAACACAGCGCCCATTTAATATTTTTGTTAGTAAAGTTTCAGGTATGTTCATTTTTATGCCTCCCTTTGTATTAGCCTAATGCCATAAGACCGATTTAACAATTTAAATATTTTTCTATATATGTTTTTATACAAGGAAATACTTAATCATAAATTTTATTCAAAATACAAAAATTCCAATTTTTATCATTTTATGACAATCAAAGACAGGTTTCAACAAAAAGCCGTCGACAAAACAGAATGCCGACAATAAAAATACGGAAATCTCTTTCTTCGATTTCTTTTTTCAGTCCGTTC
The DNA here is from genome assembly GCA_022510725.1 of Lachnospiraceae bacterium. Taxonomy (GTDB): domain Bacteria; phylum Bacillota; class Clostridia; order Lachnospirales; family Lachnospiraceae; genus UBA2882. Next base: position 134,740 of record JAFLSW010000001.1, on the reverse strand, counting down.
AAATTGCAATCAAGAAAGGAATTTCCGTATGGAAAAATAATATCATATTCAAATTTTTCTATATCTATATAACTTTATATCTGATCAATATAATACTGCATATTATTTTCGTGTAAAATGTTTAAAAAGTCTTCTTTTCTAACTCCCTTAATACCAACTGTGTATCCGATGATGTGGCATCGCTCGGCATAGTAATGCCACTTTTTATTCAATATTCACTTTCTACAATTTCAATGCAAATCAGTCTGCATATACTATATACATCCGTTATTTTTTCTGAAAAAAATAGTTTTTCATTTCATTTGCATCTCGATTTTCATCGATTAAGTTAATGTTGATTAGGCGGTCTTACCACATTACATTTATATAGACCTAATGCAAATTTTGTTCCCAGATATTTCCCTCTATCGTTCGCATATCCGTCACATCATAATTATTTACAATATATTCGCTCAAGAAGTCTGCAACCTTTACAGCGCCGCTATTATTTAAATGTCCCGCATCTGAAAAGTCAGTTTCTCCATCAATTCCAATCTCTTCAATACACTCAAAAAGATTAAAATATGCACAGCCATTTTCAGCAGCATATTTCTTCATAGCATCACTATAAGCATAAGTTCCTTGGTAAGGCGCAGTATAAAAAATAATATCAATACTATTTTCCTTGCATATACTTACGATTTCATCTAAGATTTCAATTGCATCTTCACTTAAATCAGCTTGTTCAAAAGTCAAGGGATCTGGTATTGTAATTGAAACAACATCCTCTTTATAAACAAACCCCATTGTTGAATAAAAGTCTGTATCATCAGCATTTTTCAAAAAGTTGCTCTCACTGAGGTTTGTCCAATTATCATGAAATGCACATAATGGCACATAATAGGATAAATACCTTTCTTTATCATCGCCAAAACATTGTTTTAAATACTGCCGTTTTCCTTCAGATTCAGGTAATGCCCTTGTATAATAGATTTCTCCATTCATATCAATATTTTTTAAAACATCATTTATCAAATATGTTTCAATAAGAATAACTTTGGGAGACTGTGTTAATAAAGAATCTTTAATAAATAGTTCTGTTGTATTGATATGCTGCCAGTTACAGCCATAATTGTATGCGCCAATCCCATATTGTGCATACATTTCCATAGGGTCCATACCGCGCCACATCTTACTTGAACCATAACCAATAACTTCCAAAGAATTTTCTGGCATGTCGTGGAAAGCATCTATTGCATTAAATGCAATATCGGTATTGGCAGGGCGTACTAATATTCCCAATTTGTAAATAAGACATATTATTATTGTAATCGTTACAGTACATCCTATTACTTTTTTAATAGCGTTCATTACAACTACATCTCCTAGAACTGAAAATAGATAAAGTTTGCCTGGTCAAATGACGGTCCCCATTTACCAAAAAATAAAACAAATCCAACAGCAAAGGCAATAAACAGCCATCTAAACCAATAATCCTGCTTTATAATTACTTCGCGTATCACAATTTTTTTATGCTTACAGCAGTCAGCAAATATAAGTATCACTATACAAATCATCATCAACCAAAAGTTCTTCACATCTAAACCGCAATTATAAATAGATCCATCAAATAATATCCATGGATTCTTTTCAGATATCATAAACTTTATAATATCTAAAGCTTCCGTAAATTGATTTGCTCTAAAAAATATCCATGAAAAATCAACCAAAACAAATGTTCCAACTATATGAATCAACTTATGCCCCAAGGATCTGCGATTTAATTGTAAAATTCTTACTGCTTTATCTCTTATGGGCTGTAACATTTCACCTATTACTTGATAAAGCCCATTTAATCCGCCCCACACAATAAAAGAAAATGAAGCACCATGCCATAATCCACTGACCAAAAAAACGATCATCTTATTAAAATATTTTCTAAGTTTTCCTTTTCTGCCTCCTCCTAAGGGAATATACAGATAATCCTTAAACCACGAAGTCAATGAAATATGCCATCTGCGCCAAAAGTCTGCAACAGATGTAGAGAGATATGGGGCATCAAAATTTTCCATCAATGAGATTCTCAAAATTTTTGCCGTACCCATTGCAATAGTAGAATATCCTGCAAAATCACAATAAATCTGTACCGCAAACAACATTGTGGCCAATACAATATAATAGCCTGAATATGTTACATAATCTCCATATACCACATCTACAAAGATAGCAATTCTATCTGCCAGAACAATTTTTAAGAAGAATCCCCATAACATTAAAAGAAGCCCTTCTCTGGCCTCTTCAAAGCTAAACTTCTTTGGAACAGCAAGCTGCTTGAGTAGATTCTTAGACCGCTCAATAGGACCAGCAACCAACTGGGGGAAAAACGAAACAAATAATGCATATTTAAAAAAATTTTTTTCAGCATATATGTCATCCCTATACACATCCATTGTATAACTTAAGGCTTGAAAAGTATAGAATGAAATTCCAACAGGCAAAATAATATCAAATGCCGGTGCATTAATTTGAATATGTATGCTGGAAAAAACTTTAGTTAATGTAATCAATGCAAAGTTTATATATTTAAAATAAAACAGTATGACCAGATTAATTATAAAACTACCTGCTACCACCCACTTCTTTAATCGCATTTGTTTTGTTGCTTCATAATTGGCGTTTTTGATTTTCTCAATTAGCAATCCACTTATGAATGTTATAACCGTAGAGGCAAAAATAAGAAGTGCATATTTAGCGTTCCAGCACATATAAAAATAATAACTTGCAACCAATAGCCATAAATATTTGATTTTCTTAGGAATGATAAAATAAACTAATGCTACAATTGGAAGAAATATTAAGAAATCAATGGAATTGAATAGCATATTTCATTCTCCTCTACGCTTTTGTCACTTACTATATATAACTTAACTCTATTATTCCACTCCTACACATCCGATAACTGTTACCTTTTGTTCCAGGATTGCCAAAATTTCTCTTTCTATCTCCTTATACCCCGAAACGCCTTCTTGCTCTATTATAACAACTCCATCCATATTATTTATTTCCTTTAAAGACTTTGCATCATAACAAATATTTTCTCCTATTGAAACTTGGAATCCGGAATCTTGCAAATGTACCTTTATGTCATTCATAATATGTTCATCCACCTTTTTAAGTTCGCTTCCGGTAATATAAATCAGGTTAAGTCCATTCTTTTTGCAAAACAACTCAATGTTTGAAACGATCAGTTCCAAATTTTCATTTTCCGACAAGATCCTTTTGCCTCTATTCTTTAGCTGCTTCAACTTTAAATACACTTTTCCTTTCTGTTTATCTGCAGCTTCTACAGTACCAAGCAACCGCATACCATAAATGTCTTCTAACTCTATGCAACTCTGCAGCTTTCTTGCAAAAATCCATCGAAACATCAGCCAGATGACCGCTAACATGATTCCCACAATAGCACTTAGTATAATTGTACGATAATTATAAGTGGGTTCTATAATTGGAGCCGGCTGTGATTCATTATTATTTTGTAATAGCTCTCCGCCGGCTTTTAAAGCTGCCAACTGTTCCTCTGTCATATTTGCCTTTGCTGTATTTAGCTGGGATTGATAAGAAAAAATTCTGCTTGCTTCTCTTGATTGACGATCTGCTATTTTTGCGTCCATGGTAACTTTTACCTCATCTGAAAGTAAAACTAAAGTATGCAGATCTATATCATTATCTATCTCTACAGACAGATCTTCCAACTCATTTTTAATAATATCAGCCATGGCCAAAAGTGTATCTTCATCATCAAATACTACTTCAATATAAAATCCATTTCCCCCATCACTTAACCCATAAGAGATCAATTCCTCTATATATAATCTTTCAATATTAAGTTCCAAATCATCCACAAATTTCTGAGATAAAGCACTGCTTACCACAAATGACTGATATGCATTGATTACCGCCATCTTGTGATCAAACTCAGTATCCTCATCGTAATCAGATGTTAAATCCACATAATATTGCATTCTTAATTTAGGAACTTCATAGGCATTTAAATCCATTAAAATAGAATTCTGTATATATCTTTTATTTTCTCCAATAAATCTTTCTATAAGCAGAGCATTTTGTATTTCTTCGTTTTCCTTCCCCGAAAAAACATATTTTTCAGCTGCGCTTTCCTTTTCTTGTGACAGGGTCAATGCTTGCTCTTCTAAAGCATTCTGATATTGCACATAAGCCAGTCGATATCTTAATCCTTCGGCCCCTGCTGCTAAAAGAGATAATACTATAGTAAAAACAAGGATGAACCGCCATCCCATAATGATTTTCCAGGCAATGTCTCCTAAAATGATTTCTCTTTCTTTAAAACTTCTGCTTTCCATTTCATATACCTTCCCACTTCAATTTCTCAGTTGTATACCAATCTCAAACTACAAAAACTGCATGCCTTATTACCCATCTTCAAGTAATTATGCTTCCATGCATTTAGAATTCCTCATTGATTTTTCCTGTTTTATAAATGCACCAAATTTTATTTTTTAATAATCAAAAATTATTCCAAGTATGATCTCCAATAATCATAAAATATAGAAAATATCTATCGATGAGTATATCACAACACATAAAATCTTGTCCACATTTTGACTCTTATGATTAATATAGATTGAAATGGAATATGAAAAATGAATCAAAGTTGCTTTTCTCTCGATTTGAATATATAATACTTGAATGAATGCTCATGTATATGGGAGTGAATTTTTATGATAAATCTTATAATTTGCATGTTATAAGTAATGAGGGCACAAAGGAGAATGAAATATGTTATTTAATTCTATTAATTTTTTAATATTTCTTCCAATTGTAGTATTAGTGTATTTTATCATTCCTAAGAAAATCAAATATTTATGGTTATTGGTTGCGAGCTATTATTTTTATATGTGCTGGAATGCTAAATATGCACTTCTTATTTTTGCCTCTACGGTTATAACATTCATAAGTGGATTGCTAATTGAGAAAATCAAAAACTCCAATTATGAAGCAACAAAACAGATTCGATTAAAGAAGTGGGTAGTTGCCGGCAGTTTTGTAATCAATTTAGGTATATTATTCTGGTTTAAATATACTAATTTTGCGTTGAGTATTTTAACACGGGCTTTCTCATATATTCATGTTCAACTTAATGCGCCGACATTTGACATTATCTTACCTGTTGGCATTTCTTTCTATACTTTTCAGGCATTGAGTTATACTATGGATGTATATAGAGATGAAATATATGCCGAAAAGAACTTTTTCAAGTATGCGCTATTTGTTTCATTCTTTCCTCAGTTAGTTGCTGGGCCTATTGAGCGGTCTAAAAATCTACTCAAGCAACTTAGTATTCCTAAAAAATTCAGTTTTGAAGAAGCTAGAGAAGGTCTTCTTTTGATTCTGTGGGGATTCTTTTTAAAAATCGTTTTGGCAGATAGAATTGCTATTTTTGTAGATACGGTATATGGAGATTATATAACATGGTCGGGCTATTATCTTATCTTAGCCACGATGTTGTTTGCTGTGCAGATTTATTGCGATTTTTCAGGATATTCTACTATTGCAATGGGCACAGCAAAAATTTTGAGGATCTCATTGATGGAAAATTTTGATGCCCCATATCTTTCGACTTCCGTTGCCGACTTTTGGCGCAGATGGCATATTTCATTGACTTCGTGGTTTAAGGATTATCTGTATATTCCATTGGGCGGCAGTAGAAAAGGAAAGCTTAGAAAATATGTCAATAAGATGATCGTGTTTTTGGTCAGTGGTTTATGGCACGGTGCTTCAATTTCATTTATTGTCTGGGGAGGATTAAATGGGATTTATCAGATCATTGGAGAAATGTTGCAACCTTTAAGGGACAAGGCGGTGTCTGTCTTACATTTAAATCGTGAATCCATAGGACATAAGTTGGCTCATATAGTTGGTACATTTGTTTTGGTTGATTTTTCGTGGATATTTTTTAGAGCCAATAGATTGAAAGAGGCCCTTGCAATCATAAAATCAATTTTCTTAGCTAAAAATTTTTGGGTATTATTCTTTGATAATTTTATTTATCGCTGTGGTCTTGATGCAAAGAACTTTTGGCTTATGATAATTTGTATAATTATACTCATTTTTGCCGACTATTGTAAACACAAGAAGATTGTAATACGCAAAGTGATTATAAGTCAGGATTGGTGGTTTAGATGGTTGTTCATTGCTTTCTCTGTCGGCTTTATTTTATTGTTTGGCAAATGGGGCCCTGCATTTGAACAGGCAAACTTTATTTATTTCCAATTTTAGAGAGGTGAAGATGTGGTGAAAACTATTAAAGAAATAATAGGGTGTACTGTGACACTTGTATTGATTATAGCCATTATTCATAAATTAGGTATATTAGTAAGGCCTGCTTATAGTGGAATAGTATTTAATTCAGTAGAAGTATTTCATAATCTGCCAGAAGACTCAGTGGAAGTCATATGCTATGGCTCCAGTCATATGTGGACGGGGATTGATTCTATGAGAATGTATGAGCAATATGGAGTTGGGATATATAATTATGGTGGTAATTGGCAGCATATTAATACAACAGAATTGTTTTTTAAAGATTCTTTATTAACACAATCTCCGAAGGTAATTCTTATTGACACATATTTAGTAAATGAACTTATACAGGATGTGGATCTGAATGGGGAGATATATTCTGTCCGGAAAATAACGGAATCTGTGGCAAAACAACAGTACTTAAGACAGTGTTTGGGTGGTGATAAAGAAAGGTATTTATCCTATTATGTTCCATTATGTGCATTTCATGATAATTGGATAAATTTTGGGCAAGATTTTTATTTGGAAAGTGTCTATGATCCGGGGTTCGCATCTACAATGGGTTATTATCGTCTAAATAATAGAGTAGAACCTATTACAATACCGGATGTATCAACATTTGAGCAGGAGGCACTGAGTGAAGAAGCGACCAGAATTCTAGATGAAATTGTTAGTATATGTAAAGAAGAGGATATAGATATTATTTTTTTAACTATTCCATGGGGGGAAAATTTTAAATATGGTGATGCTATGAAAGAATTTGCCGCCCAAAATGATTGTGTATATTTTAATCTTTTTGAGTATATTGAAGAACTGGGGATTGATGAAGATACGGACTTTAAGGATATTGGGCATTTGAATCCCGAAGGAGCTGTAAAGGTTACAGATTTTTTAGGCGAATATATTATTAATAATTATGATGTAACAGACATGAGAACTATTGAGGGAAATATTTGGGAACAGAACTTGCAGTAACTATTAAGGAATGGAGCCAGATTTCGTACATACTCCATATATCGTTCTCTTCCGATTGCTTTTTACTTTTATATTGTTTATAATATGAGAATACTTGAATATATTTGAAAACAATTTAAGAGTACAAGGAAAGCAACAAATGAAAAATATAATTATAACCCCCAAAAATAATAATGGTATAGACTTGTGCAAATTTATAATGGCATTTGCTGTTGTTGCTATACATACGCAACCATTGATAAATTGTACAAATAAATATATAAATGAGATATTTAACTTATTTGTTTCCATGGCTGTTCCTTTTTTCTTTTTATCTTCGGGATACTTACTTGCTGTCAAACTTCAATATCCATATCAGGGAAAAGATGATATTGACAAAATAAAGAAATATTTAATTAGGATCTTAAAACTTTATCTGCTATGGATGGCGATTTACTTTCCCATAGCTCTAGGGCACTATATTATAAGTAAAACATCTATTATAACCTCTGCATTAAGTACAATAAGGGGACTTATTTTTGTTGGTGAACAATATAACGCATGGCCGTTATGGTATTTGCTTTCAACGGTTTATGCTTTGATCTTAATCATACTGTTATTGCAATTGAAATTGACCCCGAAAAACATTTTAGGTGTAAGTTTGCTTATAAGCGTGATCAGTTTTGGACTTGACTTAATAATGGGGTTTGATGAACCTGCGCAGCCGATATTAAGGTTATTATTTCTTTTAGTTAAATATAGCATCGGAAATGGCAGGATTTTAAGCGGTGCCATATATATACCTGCAGGAATGTATCTTGCCCACAAAAAAATCCCCAATCCGGTAAATTTTCTTTTACTGGTTGGAGGTTTTACATTGAATTTCTTTACAAACAACTCTTTTGTAAGCAGTTATTTGCTCATCGTTACTTCCATAGGTCTTTTTGGCATCATACAAAACATTAAATTAAAAGATAGTTCTATCTATCCACAGCTTCGATCCATGAGTACTATTATTTATCTCATACATATGTATATATTTACTTTTTACTATATCATTGTTTATAAACAAAAAACTTATGGCCCGGACAGTTTTATCATAACTTCTTTCATTGCATGCTTAATATCTGTTATATATATCCAAATTAGAAAGCGGGTAACAAAATAATACGCAATTATCACCTTAACCTTTTTTTCTAGCCACGATCATTAATTGCGTTAATGGCAGCCTTCGATTGATTTTCGTATCTAATAATTCTCCGTACCTTTCAATAGCGGCACCTATATCTTCATACTTTAACGCTTTTTCATCAGGAAATCCCCATGCACCTAAGAGTTCCATCCCTTTTCGGATCAATAAATATTGAAGAGTTGGTGTAGGCACACTAATCAATACAATTCCGCCGTCTTCACATAATTGAAAATGTGCAGCAATAATTTTATCAATATCATTGCCCCGAAAATGTTCTATCAGTCCGACACTATATACTAAATCAAATTTCTTCTCTATTTCGGCCAATGCTGTATCAGATGTCAGGTCCGCTAAATATGCATTACCGGATAACTTCATTTCCCGAAATTGTCTTACTGCTATTTCACAGCTGTCAATGATGGAGTAACTATTTATTGAAACTTTACTACATCCTGTTAATAGCCCTTTTGCAAAACAGCTGTTACCACCGCCCAGTTCCATGATATCGAGCTTATCAGCAGCATAGCGCTCAATATAATATATTAACTTTTTTAAAGTTATTTTTTGAGTTGCTGCAGAAAACTTACTTTTAGGTTTTGAATAATATTCTGTCCAGTTAGTGGACTTATCTTCATTTTTCACTAAACAATACCTCATTGCTCTTTTTAATCAGTTGCTCTCTAAATCCCGAGTCTACTACATCACATTCAACACAAAACGGAACGGCCAGTCTCCCTTTTTGCATTTCCTTTCTTAAATCTATAAATTGGGGACTTTCCCATATTTCCACCAAAGTCTGTTTTGATACATTTCCATAATCTGTAACCTCATAGCAATCATTACAACACAATCCCACTTTTCCATCAGGAAAGATAGTGATATCGGTATAAGGATAAATGCATGACTCAAAGACCTTATTATTTCGTTTCTTTTTATTAGGAGCCAATCCTGCTCTCGTAGCTAGTATCTCTTCAGAATATCTACGGTTGATAACAATTTTCATCTTCTTAAATGGATCGGGATTACTTTTAACATATTGATATATTTTCTTTTGTTGTGAGTTCAGCCTGTATGATTTACTATAATTATTAATAATAAGTTCGTCTACCCCCCCCCATTTCAATTTTGTTAATCTCTTGGGAGTCAGTAAGCTTCCATTGGTAAACATAGAGATAATCACATGATCTCCCAATTGATCCTTAATAAATCTTGCTCTTTCCTCTATATGCTTATCTAATAATGGTTCATTATTAATATTTAGAAAAATCTGTCCCCTCCAATTTATTGTTTTTAATTCTAAGATAATCTTTTCGAAAAGTTCCTGTGCCATTACTTTCCGTTCACGCCTTTCATCTCTAACATTGGCGGGGCAAAAGGCGCAGGTTCCATTGCATCTGTTTACGGTTTCTATATTTACCATCTTAAATATAGGTGGCTGTTTATCTGTTATAAATGAATGAATATAATCATCTATTACTTTAGCATATTTTTTAGCTGTAAACTCTAATGCAATTTTAGAGGTATAAGCAGAACAATATTTGCGAAAAAACCATACAATAGGTCCTCCAAAGCTATTTATCTTAATTGGCATTGATTTTTTCTCCTTTTCTTGCAAATACAAAGTTCTTTTGGACATAGAAATTAACAAAATACAATATTGTCTCCACAATCAGTTTTACCAAAATAATATTAGCAGCAAACGCAGCATGTATGGCATTGACAAAAAAGGCTGATATACTTCCTGATATAATTAATAAGCAAAGATATCTGAAAGCTTGTCCCCAAAGTCCTTCCGATCGCTTAAACACAACCTTCTTGTTGATACTAAAGTTAAAAATTGCAGAAATTGCCCGTCCAATAAAAGTCATAGCCCAAATACTAATATGATATGGCGACAAAGTCAGTAACGCAAAAGTCAGATTGTCCAACACGGCAGACAATAGCGATGCCATAGAGTATTTGATGATTACCGTATATATTTTCACAGAATCCGCTAAGGGATTAAAATGGGAAATACTATTATTATCCTCATAAACCGTCTGAATTGGTACTTCAACAAAATGAATGCCCTCATCAGCAAGATCCAATAGCATGTTCATCTCATATTCATATCGTTCACCGCTGATAGTCATAAGTCTGGGTAATAAGTGAAAAGGAATTCCTCTCAATCCGGTTTGGCTATCTACAACATGTAAATTACACAAATACCGTAATATATATCTGGTACATATATTTCCTAATCGACTTCGAAAAGGCACCTTAACATCAGCTTGATTTACAAATTGACGACACCCCAAAACGATATGATTACTTTGATGTTTCTCTTCCAATTCATTTGCGCACTTTTGAATATCCGCTATCCTATGCTGCCCATCCGCGTCTACAGTCACCACACCTGTACATTCAGGATAATTATTTAATATATAATTTATTCCCGTCTTAATTGCCCTTCCTTTTCCCAAATTAGTGCAATGAGAGGTGACCGTAGCTCCCAGCAGTTTAACTTCTTCAAAAATTCCTCTACAAGATGATTTGCTGCCATCATTAACCACAACAATATTTTTATAACCGACATCGATCAGTTCTTTTATCAAATTAATAAGTTTTTCATCCGGATTTAATGCCGGAATCAGTATTAGTATCATATCTGCTCCTATTCCACACTCATTAATCGAATTCCCATATCAGTATGATTGATTTGATAAAATCCTTTATTGATTTCGCCTTCAAACAAAACCGAATAGTTTGAAGTAAAGTTATCATCAAAGTTTAAGATCAGCAAATAAGTGTAAGTGCTTAAAACATTTTCAAATTCTGATACTGTATATTCAGTTGTATAAGTATCATCAAGTGAATACTTATCTCCTATACAGTAACTCAGGCTTCTATTTCCAGGTTCATTAATGGAAAGTTGCGTATTGGTTCGAATAGGTGCCAAATAATAAATCGCAAAATAATAGTCTCCAGATTCATGCCCACTATTTTGTGATATGACATATATGCTGTCTTTACCCGGAATAAGCCTTCCTAATACTTTATCATTACATTTTTTCCCAATATCATTAGCCTGTTGAAGAGTACCCGCAACAGAAGTATGAATATACATAAAATTATACAACATGGTTTTACATACTAATATAGCACACAGCATTGCTGCTAAAGTTGGTATATACCATTTTTGATCCCACATCTGTACCAATAATAACCCCAAAATTGCAAAAAGAATACCTATAATATAAGTATCCATATACCTATCATAGCTGGAAAGAGCTCGCATTTCCGCAACAGTAAAATGGAACAACATGACATACATCATTCCCAGCCACCATGCAAAGGCTCCTCCTAGCATCCAAAGAATCGCCCCTAATCTACTTTTTATGCTCACTCCTCTGTTTAATCCAATTAGAAATATGCCAATAGCTAAAATCACCAACCATACTATGTAAGATTGATTCATTCCTAATGCAATATATTTTAAATCTATAAACCTGCTAACAGCAGCTTTTAGAGTATTATACTGCTCTAAGTCCCCTTTTCCGACAAACAAATCAAACACTGAAATATCAGCATACATTCCCGTTATATTTACCCACTTAATTGCCTCATTGATTTTTAAATATACAGTCCAGGACATAGAAAATATAATGTCAATACCTAACAAAACCCCCAATCTAACAGAATATATTTTTTTAGACTTTATATTAGAGAAAAACAGGAAGACAATCAACAAGATGCTCAAATAAATTCCTGTCCCTTTTATCAAAGACAATGACGCTGTTCCGCAAAGCAAGGAGAGCCATTTCATTCTATCACTTATTTCTAATAGGGAAATAATTATACAGTATGCCAATACAATTCCTAACAATCGATCTACTTGCAAGCAATTATAAATTGTATATCGATAGCCAAATCCAAGCGGAAGGAATATCATAACTCCTAATGATACTAATATTTTAAAAAACTGACTAAATCTGCATTTATAGAGCAGGGGCTGTAATAAAGCCAAACTCCAAGATCCCATGGATACAAACAATAATGTATCATTCCAACTTCCATTTAATTTCATGATCAGATAGCCCGGAAGAGATGAAAGTTGCGGATAATCAACGAAAAAGATACTATAGTCCTCTGTTACACAAAACTTATTATAAGTAAACAGGTTTTTGGTAACTAACCCCCAATGGACAAGATCATCTCCGGACCAAACTTTCATTCCATAAATCCAAAGACAGAGCGCAAAAGTAAAGATTATCCAAATAAATAAAGAAGGAGAATTTAGTTTTTTTACAATATGAATCCTTGATTCCTTTTTTATAAGCTTGAGAACTACATACGCGAAAGCGGCAATTCCTAAAGAGCAAATAAAAATAAATCCTACATTCAGATTTATAAAGATGCCGCACAAATATGTTAACAATATCAAAATATTAAAACTTAACGGTATCGTCAAAGCAAACTCTTCATCTAATAAAATCGAAAAACTATAGGAAATTAGTACAATTATTAAAATAAACAAAGATAATCCTATCATAAAGAGATTCCCTTAATTAAAAATTAGCTTTTATTTGTAGCTAAATACTTTTTATGAATTCTGTGGAATCAATGAACTTATCCATCCTTTCATTAATCCAGTCAACATCCTTATCCCACCAACAGGATTCACTTAACTTTTCCCTTATTTCCGGTTCAAACCGATAACCCACAACCTTTGCCGGTACTCCCATTACAATTGCATAATCAGGAACATCCTTTGTAACAACAGCTCCTGCAGCCACAACAGCTCCGTTTCCTATATGAAGAGGGTTCTTCCCACAAACTAAAGTAACATTTGCTGCAATCCATACATCGTTTCCTATTTCACATAAAAGTTTATTACTACCTTTTAAATAAGAAAACTCTTTAAATCCTGTTTTAGGTGCATTTCGATATCCTCCCCTAAAACGATAATAGCCCTCCTCACCATATAAAACAGGGTGAGTACTTACATAATGCAAAGGATGAAGCCCTGCTGCCAAATAAACATGTGGCGCTATACTACAATACCTTCCGATCCTGCAATATGGCAGCTCCGTATTCCCACCTAGATATGTATATTTTCCGATCTCGCTCCAAACAATGTTACAATTAGGACCAATAGAAACATACTTTTCCAACCTGGAATGCAGCATCGAGACACCGGTTTCAATATAATAATCACCGGTTATATTTAATTTCAGCCTAACATAAAAATTCGCGGCTCTTTTCAAATAGTTCCGCAATGCTCCCATTTTAATTTTCTCACTTTCTCCAGATCATATTGTTTACAATTCCCACATAGCTTTGAATGATTTTTACCACCTTGGTACTCACATTATTATCCGTGTATGACGGAACATCCGCTGCATCATCTCCATTGACATGCATGCTTACAGCAAGTTCTACTGCCTGCAGAATCTGCTCTGTTGAAATAGATCCAATCGTAAAGACACCTTTTTCCATGGCCTCGGGGCGCTCTGTGCTTGTTCTGATAGAAACTGCCGGAAAGTGGAAAAAAGCACTTTCTTCCGGAATCGTCCCACTGTCAGAAACCACACAAAAGGCATTTTGCTGCAACTTATTATAATCAAAGAAACCGAGAGGTTGATGCTGAATCACTTTCTCGTGAAATTGAAAACCTCTTTGTTCAATATACTTTTTACTTCTTGGATGACATGAGTATAAAATCGGCATATTATAAGTTTCTGCCATTGCGTTTACTGCACTCATCAACGAAAAGAAATTATTTTCGATATCAATATTTTCTTCTCTGTGAGCAGAAAGCAAAATATATTTTCCCTTCTCCAGCCCAAGATCTTCTAAGACCGTACTGTGATCAATACTTTCCTTGCATTTTTCTAAGATTTCTGCCATAGGCGAACCAACTACATGAGTATACTCAGGCTTTACACCCGTATCAAGAATATACTTTCTTGCATGTTCCGAATAACAAAGATTAACATCGCTTGTAACATCAACGATCCTTCGAATCACTTCTTCAGGAAGATTTTCATCCTTGCAGCGATTCCCTGCCTCCATATGGAAAATCGGTACCTTCAGCCTTTTTGCTGCAATAACAGACAAGCAAGAATTGGTATCACCTAATACAATGACAGCATCCGGTTTGACTTCAGCCATCAGTTCATAAGATTTTGCAATGACATTCCCCATAGTTTGGCCAATATTATCTCCTACTACTCCAAGATAATGATCAGGTTCTCTAAGCCCCAAATCCTTAAAAAACACTTCATTTAATGTATAATCATAGTTCTGACCTGTATGCACAAGAACATGATCAAAGTATTTATCGCATTTTTTAATGATTTCAGACATTTTGATAATTTCGGGCCGTGTGCCCACTATCGTCATTAACTTCAATTTTTTGATTTCACTCATTTGTTATCTCCTACAGTTCGTAATGAGGGTATAAGTCTTTATGCTCCCTAGTCCATTGGGCAAGTTCTTTAATCATCACTTCATAATCAGGAATTTCATAACGGAATCCTTCATAGCGGGTTCGTTTTAAGGATTTATCTGCTGCACATTTATCTACAGGCATGATTTTAATCTTATCTTCCCTAAAGTATCTATTGAATAATTTAAGCAGGTCGCACTTTGATATAGCATGATCCGGAACAGTATTATATAGTCCATGTGCTCTTTCTTTCGCTGCCGCCTCCATGGTTTTTGCCAGTTGAAGAGTCGTCTGCCCGGTCCACATGGCACCTGTATATCCGCTCACTTCATCTTTTTGCTGCATAAACCAGTTCAAAAGTCCAATTCCATTGGGATTGATATCCGGACCAACAATACTATTTCTTAAAGTAATATTCTTACCATCATCCAGTTCTCCCAGAGCCTTTGATCTGTCATAAAAGGTCTCCCCATCCCTTAAGTCATCTTCTGTATACTGCCCTCTTTTTCCGGAAAATACACAATCGGTACTCATATGAATGACCTGGGTATTTGTACCTTCTGTAAGCTGTGCCAAATAATGAGGAAAATAGCTGTTTAGATATGTTGCAGCCGCATGATCGTTTTCTGCAAATTGATTTAATAAACCGATACAATTAATCACTGTATCATACTTATCTGTTCCAACAAGTTCCTTGACAAATGCTGCATCCATGGCATTTCCTGCAACAGAAGGAATTACCTTGGATTCTTTTCTGTCAAATCCAAAAACTTCGTGTCCCTGCTCTTTTAAGTATAGACTTATGGTATGTCCTGCCATTCCATTACAACCTAAAATTAAAAATTTCATCTTTATTTTCCTTCCTCAACCAACTTTAGCTGCTCTTGAACATAATCTGTTGTCAATATTTTTTTCACAGTTTCATCGACATTTAATCTATTGGTATTGTGACTTGTATAGGATTCTTCAGCCTGGGTCTCTACCTGTCCTTTAATAAAGAACTTGTCATAATTCAGGTCGCGATTATCTGCCGCTACACGATAATATTGTCCCATATCTTCCGAACGCAGCCGCTCCTCCCTGGTCATAAGGGTTTCATAGAGCTTTTCTCCATGCCGTGTGCCAATGATATTTGTCCCCGTATCTCCAAAAAGTGACTGAACTGCCTGGGCAAGAACGCCAATCGTGCTGGCATCCGCCTTTTGAATAAATAAATCTCCGGGGCTGGCATGTCCGAACGCAAACTTCACAAGTTCAACTGCTTCATCGAGATTCATAAGAAAACGAGTCATATCCGGATTAGTAATGGTAATGGGATTTCCCGATTTTATCTGATCAATAAAAAGCGGAATGACTGATCCTCGACTGCACATTACATTTCCATATCTTGTACAACAAATTACCGTATCTCCCCGCTCCGCAGCTACACGAGCATTGGCATAAATAACATGCTCCATCATAGCTTTGGATATACCCATAGCATTAATAGGGTACGCTGCTTTATCTGTGGACAAGCAGACTACTCTTTTGACACGAGCTTCAATAGCCGCATGAAGAACATTATCGGTACCCTCTATATTGGTCCTGACCGCCTCCATAGGGAAAAACTCGCAGGAAGGAACTTGTTTTAAAGCAGCGGCATGAAAAATGTAATCCACGCCGGGCATAGCATCCTTTACCGACTGAATATTCCGCACATCCCCGATATAAAATTTTACTTTTGAAGCATAATCCGGAAAGCGCGTCTGCAAGTCATGTCTCATGTCATCCTGTTTCTTTTCATCCCTGCTTAGAATCCTTATTTCTCCAATATCTGTCGTCAAGAAATGCTTTAGGACTGTATTTCCAAAAGAACCTGTCCCACCGGTTATCATTAAAGTAGCATCTTTAAAATCTGACATATCCTAAATCTCCTTTTTATTTTAATTTCTATGATAAAATAATTCTAGCTGTAGTATTAGGTCTATTGTCATGAAATAGATCTTCAATTGAATTTGCAGAATTAGGATTCCTATCTAATTCTATAAATTCAACAACTTTTCTTAATGTATCCTTCTTCTTTATGTCCTTACTATCAAGAATATAGGCATAAGGATATTCTTTGTAATATTCCCGCACAGAATCCCTCCCTGTACTGTCTGTTAAATGAATAATTTTATTTCCTGTACTCATGTAATCAAAAATTTTAGATTGTACCATATCTGAATCCTTATGGCTGAAACTTACCAATACATCGGCATTTTTTAATTCATACTCTACTCTTTTACGAGATATAAATCCTTCTTTTATTATCTTTCCATTAGATTTTTCATTCATTTTATCCAAATAATTTTCACAATCAGATGGATTACCAAAAAAATGAAGTTTCCAATTTTTATTATCGCATAACTGCAAAAAAAGCTCACACATCTCTATAGGTGAATACCAATGGCTATCTATCCTCCCGGTATATACGAAATTCTTTTCATCAGTTTTAGCCTTCATTTCCACATTATCATACTTGTGAACATCATATAGAGGAATATCTGTAAAAAAAAGCTTATTCTTATATGGTATATAACGCTCCTGTTGATGGTGTTTTTCATGGCATTTCAAAGTGATTATTTTATCTGCTGTCGGGAAGAAATTCTTTTCCCATCGCCATCCATGTTTATCATTCCATTTTTCAGAAAAAAACTTGGATTTCCCCCGATTGGTAAAAGTATCTAATATATATAACACCCATTTAACATCCTTAAACTTCTTTTTAACTTTCCATCCGGCCCAGGCAGCTTCAAATGGGGCATATGATGAAACAACAATATCATATTGGTTAAGTTTCTGCAAATTTAATGCAAGATTTTCAAATCTTTTTGGCACTGTCCATGATGTCATGGGAAACCAATACATAAAAATAAGTTGACTTATTCTACATAAAATGTTTCCGATTCTTTTTACATATTTATTTTTGGATTCCTTTTTTATCAGTTCCCAAAGTCTATCCCTTACATGAAAGACTCTCACTCCATCACTTATTTCAATTGGTACAAGGCAATTTTTATTGCCAAAACACAGAACATCAACTTCATTTCCCATTGATACCATTTTTTTAATGACTGCATCACTACAGACTCCAATTGAAGTTGGCGATGGATAATAATAATCCGTAAGATATAATACTTTTTGCAAATTATTCTCCTTCCCACTTTAGATTGATAAGATCATTTCAGCAGTAAACTCAGGGGTATTCATATAATACATCTGCTTTAACGAATCAAAGTCAATATTTTTTACATCAGATTTAATAAATTTCTCCACTTTTTCTCTATTATCAGACATATCATCCTTTACATTTATGCAACAACTGTTAGGATAAATTGAGTAATACGGCAATGCAGAATCGTGGTCATAATCATATAGATGTAATATTTTGCGCCCTGTAGCCAAATACTCAAAAATTTTGCTGGGAATAAAATCTGTATCCGGATTCCCCATGCTTAACAAAATATCCGCTTCATATTCTTTGGCAAGAACCTTATCCCGTTTAACAAATCCATGAAATATTACATTCTGATAAGCGGTTTCTGATAAATGATGTTTTGCATATTCATCAGAACTTCTTCCATAAATATCAAAACATAGAACCCCTTTACTTAAAAATGGTTCTAATAGATCAATCACATGGGGCATAATATTTTGTCTTATAACACCTGCATACAAAATCGTATACCGACTTTTCTGAGGCTGTAGGCTTCTTAGGTCATACCCCCCCCCTAGAAGAATTTTGGCAGTGTAATCAGGCATATTTTCCTTAAATATTTCCTGAATTTTTTCATAAGGGATAATGTCTACTCTTTTATCCAAAAAATTTTTAATTTGTTCCACATTTTTATCAAAGTCATCATCACAATTAATACAACATGCATTATTATATTTTTCAAAGTATACAACATTAGGATCATTTTTCCCTTTGAAAATATGAAGAACTTTTCCGCCAAAAGACATATATTCAAATATTTTACTGGATATATTATCTGTTTCCGGGCATCCTAAACTAAGCAATACATCCGCCTTGCTTTCCTCCTCCAAAATAACATCTCTATCAACAAATCCACCAAAATTTATTTTTTCAATAATTTCTTTATTGCAATATGCTTGTAACTGTGTCGGCGTATTTTTGCCATATATTGATAATTCAATTCTATCTTGATTTATAAATGAATGTAATATTTTAAAAATATCATCCGCAATATCTTTATAAAAATTACCTGCATAAAGCATTTGTATTTTTTTCGATTGATGATGACTGTTCTTACGCTCATATTGAATCATATGTGGTATATCAACTATCTTCATTTTATCAGCAAATATTTGATAGCGTTCTTTTTCATGATGCTTTTCATGACATTTTAAATTTAGAACAAGGTCACATTTTTCATAGATTTTTTTTTCCCATTCCCACCCCTTTTTATCTTGATATTGAGGGGATAAGAAGAAGCGCTTCTTATTATAATTTGTAAAAGAATCCAAAGTATATAAGCATTTTTTTACTTTATATTTTTGGTTCATTTTATATAAAGCGTACGCTGCTTCAAAAGGCGAGTATGACGAAATAATAATATCATAATGATATAATTTTTGAAGTTTTTCCATTTGTTTGGTATATCTATAACAGAATAAGGGGCTTCGTAAAGGATACCAGTGTAAGAAAACAACTGCTTCCAGCCGATTAAGTACGATCATGATCTGTCTGACTATTTTCTGTTTTTTCCCTTGTAGTTTTTTTTCATATGCAAATCTTAAACGATTTACCCAATCCATTTTTATCCTGTGGACGGATATACCTTCAATC
The DNA here is from genome assembly GCA_022510725.1 of Lachnospiraceae bacterium. Taxonomy (GTDB): domain Bacteria; phylum Bacillota; class Clostridia; order Lachnospirales; family Lachnospiraceae; genus UBA2882. Next base: position 115,018 of record JAFLSW010000001.1, on the reverse strand, counting down.
ATTTCATTTTCTGATTCTTTCTCATGTTTAAAACATAAAACATGTATTTCATTTCCTCTTTTTAGCAGTTCTTGGGCAATCTCCTCAACACAGATTCCATTCGCTGTTGGAGCAAAATGATAGGAATCCGTCGCCAATAATATTTTTTTCATCTTTTTCTCCACATACTATCTCATTTTGTTTTTATTAAACAGAAGATTGGTTACATAGCCTTTTACTTCTATTATCACCTTAATAAATGAATTTCTCATGAAAACCATTGTAATCACTAAAAAGATAAGCAAGTACAATAATCCGCCTAATATATAATTATTTATAATTGAACAAAAAATAAAGCATATTATCAGTAATATCAATGCAATATTTACATTCATTGAGTATCTATATTCCTTGCATTCTATTTGACATATAATTAACCAAATTATCTTTGTAATCAATGTAGCATATGCTAGTCCCACTATATTACCAACGATATAATATGCAATAATATTTAATATAATTGCCAGTATAGTCATCATGATCATCTGGATCAAAAATTGCTTTTGCCTTTTTTGAGCTTTAAGTACATTGACATATACTCCATTAATAATACAATTAAGTGCCTGTCCACAGAAAAGAATGGCAGTTACAGAAAGTGCATCCGCATAATTTGGAATAAATGTCTTGACAACCCAGATAAGCGGAAATACTGCCATCAAGATAGCAAATCCCCATAGCACAAGCGTTTCTCGAACAAAGGCCACTTGGGAATCTTCATTTTTTTTACAAAAGAAATTATATAACACTGTTGTTATTGGTGTAATAAAAATCACAACAATTCTTTCCATACTTACTGCAAAGGAATACAAAGCAAAATCTGTGTTAGCCATCAAAAATTTAACAAACCACTGATCAATTCCTACAAAAAGTGCAGAAATACTATTTCCAATTAAAAGTATTACCCCCATATTCATACAGTGTGTTATTTCATTCAACTTAAAATTTCCCGAAAATAAGCCTTTTTGTTTTCCTTCCAATTTTATAAAAAAGTAGATAATCTCTATAATAGATACAACCATTATAACCGCAACATATAGAATATAATTATCTGCCCTAAACATAAAAATAAATGCAGCATTAAAAATAAAAACTAATATCTTTTCAATACTGGTAGAAACCGAATAAATTTTAAATTCACCTACTGCTGTACTATAATTCTTAAAATAACTAACAATATTTGTAGTAAAGACGCCTATTGCAAACAACAAAATTATATATTTTTTTAACAGCACACCTATTAAAAAAACTAATAAGCTAATTACTCCTTGAAACCAAAAAAATGTATGAAAATTATTACCAAATTTTAAATGATAAGTTTCTTCAACAGTCTTGCCTCCATAATATAAAAACATCCCTTCAACATACCCACCGGCTAATAAAGAAGCATAGCTTATATATAGCAAGTATGTTTTTATTAGCGCATAGGAGTCGACGGATAAGTATTTTGGTAAAATAAAATTATTAAGAATGCCAAATATAAGAAATATAAGATTCCCCAGAAAAATTTGTATTATACCCTTCTTCACCTTATTTTTCCCCATCCGTTTTATTTGAACCAATCAATGCATATGGCATATACCATAGCATGGCAATGCCAAAAACTGTCTCCGAAAATATTGCAGCTATTATAGCAATAGTAAAAAGCGTACGACCAAAATAATCTGCTTTTATAAACTTTTTAATAAAAAACACTGCAAAAATAACATATCCTAAAATACCATAATATATATTAATTCTGCCTATTGTAGGAAGAAAAAGAAAATCAGATAGACTAATCATTCCGGTTCCAACTAATGCCACTAATATGCCACTATTTGAATGAAAGCTCATGGCTGCATCAAGTTCACCAACTCTATTTGTCAGCCCATGAGCATAATTTCCACTAAAGAGCCCTGCAAAACTATGCTGGTATATTGTCAAAAAAATAGAATATTTCATCTCTATTATAATGACAACAGGCAGAAACACTACTCCAAAGATCAACAAATATTTTAACCGTTTCTTCAAGTCTGCTCCTAACCAATATAAGTACGCAATTACCATTAATCCAAGTGATGTTGTGGATGTGGATAAGACCAAAGCAGCTGTTACTATACCAGCAAAAACTAACTCGTATTTTAATTCAAATTTTCTTTTCAAAAGTATCGCTGCTAAACCAATTGAATTATAAACCCCAAACGCAGCTGGTTCACTAAAGAAAGAAAACGGACGAATATGTCCTGTTAGAGCTGTCAATGACTCAAAAAACTGTAGTTGTCCAGGTAAGTAAACATTAAACAGATGTAATAATACAAACTGTATAATTAAAAAAATTGATGATATTACAGAAACAATTATTAATGCTTTTATCCCCAAATCAGGGTCAAATATATTGGGCCATAACACTGCCAACAAAAAGAGTACCAACATAAAATGACACTCATCTCTAAAAACTTCCGCCACATTATCCAAGATCACTCCAGATACAATAAGAAAATGAAAAAGGCACCATATTAATATAAACCAAATATCCCATTCAACTTTAAGCTGATTCGCTTTAAATAATTTCAATATAAGTAAAGGAAGTAATATGAGTAGCAGAGTATCCGCACAGCTTAACTTTGTGAATTTAAAATCAACAAGATATACCGAAAGAATGGGGTATAAGACCAATAGCAATGTAAAAATTTTTTTACTATAATTTCCTGGCATTTCATTCTTCATAAAATATATCTCCTCACTGCAAAGCTTTAATAAGATTTCCTTATAATTTCTTGCAGCCTTCGTATATTTGAATATACCTTTTCAACATTCGATTTATATCAAAGCATTGTGCCCTTTGCTTACAGCAATCCGTCATTGCCTTTTTTTCATCTGAATCCATATTAATAATTTTTCTGATTGCATTTGCAAACTCTATTTTATTGTCTAATTCAATTTTGATACCGACATCTCCTATTACCTCATTCAATCCGGAAACATTTGAACAAACGACCGGAATACCACACGCCATTGCTTCTACCGCTACCAGACCAAATCCTTCCCATTTTGATGGAATAACAACTACATTTGATGCTTTTATAACTGAAGCAACCTCCTTGTGAAATCCAAGAAAAAAAACTCTTTGATTTAGATTTTTTTCCAAAACCTTCTGCTGAACATAAGCCTCAAGCTCGCCTTCTCCGAGCAAGATCAATTTAAACCTATCTGGAAGCAGTTGCATGACTTCCAGCATAAAGATATGATTTTTCTGAGGCGAAAAGGATCCAATCATACAAATTATAAAGTCCCTCTTATTTATGCCTTCTACAATTGCCTCAATGTCACAGGCAACTGCACTAAAGAATCCTTCTAAGGGTACACCATTTGGAATGACCGAAAATCTTTCTTCCGGCTTTTCTCCCAGCCATTTTAACAGTTGTTCTTGGGTTTCTTGACTTATTGATATAATATGTTCATATTGCTTGTATACAATTTTCTCCAAAGGCTTTAAAATCGAAATATGCCTTCTCCTATTATCAGTATTATGTTCTGTATAAACAAAAGGAATTTTCCTAAAGTAAAGTTTTTTAAGAATAGCACAGTAGTATAATGTCGGAAACAGATTTGCATGTACCAAATCATAGCCTCCTGCTTCTATATAAGCTTTCATATATCTAATTTTTGCGATATGACTTTTGGGTTCTTGAGGTACAACCGTTACTTTAATTCCATTTTGGGTTAAGGAGTCTAGATATTTTTCCTTCTCCTTGCTTAATATTAAAAGATCACATTCATGTTTTTTCTTTAATCTGGGGAGAAGATCGTTCATCAGCTTTTCGGCTCCACCTCCTACCAAACCATTAATAACAAATAGTATTTTCAAAATCCACCATCCATTTTAAAGTTTCATGATTTTCATGATTTGTTCATTAACCTTATCTACACTATATTTCTCTTCAGCATATTCCCGGCTCTTTTTTCCCATTATGCTTTGTTTTTCCGGATTCTGCACCATATATTTCATTTTTTCATACAATTCATTTGAATCCTTAATTGGAACTAAAAATCCATTTTTCCCCTCATTTACAGTGTTCCTACACCCTGGTGCATCAGTAGTTATAATAGCCCTTCCAACTGACATTGCCTCTAAAACAGACTTAGGCAGTCCTTCATGATAAGACGGCAAGACAAATACTGTGCATTTCTCCAAAAATGGTCTGACATCTTCTTGTCCGCCATAATAATCCACATATGCTGCATAATTATCTATTTCAGGTTTTTGAAGCGCTGATGGGTTGGTATCAAAGGGACCGACCAACATACATTTTACATTAGGATAGTCTGCTTTAATTAATTTACAAGCTTCCAAATACTCTATAACACCTTTATCGCGAATAATTCGCCCCACCATTAGAAATATCGTATTTTCGCCTTTTAAAGGAGTATAAGCAAATTGGTTTATATTGACTCCCGAACCACCAACCACATGACATTTTTCTTGTACTGCCAGTTTCCATTTTATGAATAGGTCTTTATCATCCGGATTATGAAATATAACAGCAGCATTTTTTTTCAATGCAAACTTATACTCCACTTTCATAATCTGCCGCAAAAATTTGCTTTTCGTTGATGTCCCTCGAAAAATAGAACCCAAACCGCAGATTAGACTATAGGCTTCAATATTTAAAAATCGAGCCGCCATAGATCCGTATACAACAGCCTTGGCTTGATATAAAAATACTTTTTCAGGCATTACCTTCTTAAAAATTGTATAAAGCGCCTTAAGGGTTTTTAAATCTTCAAAGGCATTTAATCCGTTCCTTACTATAGGAATAGAAATATAATCAATGCCATATTTTTGAAATCGAGGTGTCCATTCGGATTCACTTTCCTGTCCTACTGCGATCACTTTATATCCTTTGGCTATAAAAGCATTCATCATGTCCAATCGAAAGCAGGTCAAAGATGGGGTATGAGGAGTGACAACCATAATCGTTTTACTTTTTACTTTATTTTCATTTTCCATTTTCCTTTTCACCCTTTTCCTTAAATCCTTCTGTACTCTCTTTCATAAATAATACTTTAATCGTCATCAAAACAATTTGAATATCCAATAGCACAGAGTAATTAACGATATACATTAAATCCATCTTCAACTTATCATAAGCAGATGTATTATACTTTCCATAAACTTGGGCATACCCGGTCAAACCACCTTTTACTTTCATTCTGTAAGCAAATTCAGGCACTTCAAGAGAATATTTTTCAACATGCTCAACCCTTTCCGGTCTGGGACCCACAAAACTCATATCTCCTTTTAAGATATTGATCAGCTGAGGGAGCTCGTCCAACCGTGTTTTGCGAATAAACTTTCCCACAGGAGTAATTCTGCTGTCATCATCCGTTGCCGGTATGGATTTTCCTTCAGCCTCTGCATTCTCGATCATACTTCTCAGTTTATACATTCTGAATTTTTTTCCGTCTCTTGTACACCGTTCTTGAATAAAGAAGATGCTGCCCCCATCATAGGACTTGATACAGATTCCTAACACTAAAATAATAGGCAAAGCAATGATTAAAAACACCAAAGATATCGCGATATCTATGGTTCTCTTAACAAATCTTTGCCCCATTGAAAGTCCAAATTTTTTGCACAGAAAAAGCGGTGAATCAAACAAATCCACCTCGTCTGTCCCTTTTACAATAATGTCAGATAATTTTGGTGTAAAATACACACGGATTGACTGCTCAAAACAATATTTTAAAAGATCATTTTTCTCTTTTGACGGAATATCATTCAAGATAACTCCATCATATTGAAGGGCCTTTTCCTTTATCTTATCCATATCTTCATCAATGGAAATCTCTTCGCATATCCGATATTTATCTCTTCTGGTCCCTATCTTAGGCACCAATTCATTTTCATAGTGTCCATTAATGATTAAAATATTGTATGGTGGAAATAGTTTTCCATAAATAAATATCAACGAGAAAGAAATAATAATACAGCTCAAAATGTTCGTCAGTGATAACCCCAACATTACCCAAACTATTTCCTTAACGCGATATAGACTTCCTATCATCAAAACAATTTGAACTGTAATAATGGCATTTCCTACAAAAATAGCTACTGTTTGTGACAAAATAACATTTAAAGCTTTATTATGTCCAATTTTAAATCCACCAATGCTTTGCATTAAAACAAATAAAAGCGCCACATAAAAGAGCACCATTAACAGGTTGCCTTTCCCTTCAAAATAGTTATCACGCATCAAGTTAAGTTTTCCATACCATACGCTTATAAATTGCTGAATCAGATTTATCATCAACACAAGTGCAGTCACACGCTTATAGGTATTTTTATACACTTCAGATCGCTTTTGCTTCATAAAAACTCATACCTCATTATATAAGCAACTTATTGTAGCATAACATATAGTAATCCAAAATCATTGTAACATAGGTTCCCGTACTTGTAAAATTATGAACCACTTTTCACGGATAATCGGCACTTATTTATAATATTCCCTAAACCATGCAACAAACTTTTCAACTCCCGCATCTAAAGGAGTATTAGGCTTAAAACCAAAATCGCGCATGAGCTCAGTTACATCTGCATATGTCTGATATACATCCCCCGGCTGCATGGGATAAAATTCTTTTTGGGCCTCTTTCCCCAATTTTTTCTCTAGTGTCTCAATAAAATACATCAGTTTTTCCGGCTTATTATTTCCAATATTGTACACTTTATATCTTACCCCATTTTCATTTGCTTTAGGGGGATTTGGTATAATATTTAATATCCCATCTACGATATCATCAATATAGGTAAAGTCGCGATACATATCACCATTATTAAAAACTTTTATGGGCTCTCCGACCATAATCTTTTGTGCAAAAGAAAAATATGCCATATCAGGCCTTCCGAAAGGACCATATACTGTAAAAAATCTAAGTCCCGTAGATGGAATATCATATAATTTACTATAGCAGTGTGCCATCAATTCATCTGATTTCTTTGTGGCAGCGTACAAACTTATTGGATTATCCACCTGATCCTCTACAGAAAAAGGAACTTTTTTATTCATTCCATAGACAGAGCTGGAAGATGCATATAATAAATGAGATACCGGATGAAATCTGCAACATTCTAATATGTTATAAAATCCAATGATATTTGATTGGATATATACATCCGGGTTATCTATGCTGTAGCGCACACCTGCCTGTGCCGCCAGATTAACAACAATTTTCGGTGTAAACTCATCAAAAACCTTGTTTAGTACATTTTTATCCGCCAAATCTCCTTTAATAAAAGAAAAGGATTCATGTTCTTTTAGTATTCCAAGTCTATCTTCCTTTAATTTTACATCATAATAATCATTAAGGTTATCAAATCCGATTACTCTATATCCCTGTTCCAGCAATCTTTTAGATAAATGAAATCCGATAAATCCCGCTGCTCCGGTTATAAATATATTATTATTTATATCTTTTTCTCCCATATTAATATCCTCCTACTCACTATCATATTGAATTCTTCCCGACTCGACCTTAGCCACATCTTCAAATCTGCTTTATCTTTTTAGAACCGAATACTTCTCCGTCTCCCCTATTACTGTATATCCATATTGATGAAACATTTGTATCATTTCTACATTACCGGAATCATAAATAATATAATTAAAATCAACTTTCTGCATATAGCTTTCAAATTCCTCTTCGGAAAGTGTGCCATTTGAAAATGATTGAGCAAATGATTCAGAAGCGTCATATCGACCATAACACATTTCTATTCTGGAATCATATTGCCGAATATAATCTAGCAGTTCATTAGGAACAAGGGCTTTTTTATAAGAATCATCTTGATCAATGATCTCACATACATAAATGGTCTCTTGAGGTATTTTGTATACATTTTCTGCTTTCGTATATGCTCCCTGGTCATAAAAAGTTTTTCCGCTAGAAACTATTAATATTGTAAATGCAATCATTAATATATAATTTAATTTACCCTTAGAAAATATCAAATCGGTCATACCATATGCACACAGCGGAAAAATAGGCAACAAATAAAATAATCTGACATCTGTTGTTATTCCGCCTAAAATTTTATGGCACAAATAGATAACAACCGGATTATAAATAATACACAATATTAATATTGTATACCTAATCCAGATTTTATGACATATATTTCCTCCCTTTACTAGAAGATACAACAATATAATGTATAAAATCTGTCTAAATATTAGATTCCCTCCATAAAAGAGACCCTCTATTTCAATTACGGTATTAATCAAATCCATACTATTCCAATCCCAAAATATTTATTAAATTATCATAAAACAAATAAAAGAGCGTATCTAAGCCACAAATAAGAGTAAAAGCACCTACTAAGCTTACATTTTTTAAGATCCATTTTCTATTCAATTTGAATGCACATAGAAAAATTGCGTAAACTGTAAAAACAAACAATCCATTTGCCATTAATGAAGTCGATTGTCCCGCAATACATATCATGATTAAAACAAAAGCCTCCATACTATTCCAATCATTTATAAAAATTTGAAATAAATAATAAAGAAGAAAGGGCATAAAGATAACAGACATAAGGGATTTTCCTTGCCAAGGCACAACCAGCATCCGAAATGTAATTGTATAACTAGAAAACGCTCCCCATGCAACCATCAGACTGAGCATGATCATAAAGACCAAAGACTTTTTTAGTTCATTATCAAATAATAAATGAGAAAAAATATAAAAAGCACAATATGACAATGGAATGAGAAATATTGGTAAAATAGTATGGGCAATTTCCAAAACATGTATCCCGGATATTTTGCCTAAAAACGCAATAAATATATGATAGGTTGTCGTTAATCTTTTTTGATCTATTGATAATCCCTCATATACTCCAGTATAAGAATTATAACGAAACAAAACATCGTGCTTTATTGCACTATCGGATATTGCCAGATAGGATGCATCGTCCGCACCCCATTTATACACCCCGTATACGATTAATGTCCCTATCTGAACACAAATGACTAATAATAAAAAAGCCACTAACCCTTTTATTTCCGGACTAATTGCTTTTTTATCAACCTGAGAGACAGTCAATCCATTTAATCTGACCTGTGATACTGAAATTACAAATAATATTAAACTCACAACAGAAAAAAGGATTACAAGTATATGGAAGCTAATGTTCAATATCGCTAAAGGAACGCAAATAACTTGAAAAGTTGCTATCATCACAGTAAATCCTAATACATAGGAAAAGCATATTCCTTTACTATAATCTTTTTTGATCTTTAGACATAGAAACTTTCCCAGATAGATTGGATATATCAGCAAAAATAATAAAATTAGTATATACCCTATTATTCTCATCTATGTCCCCTTTTCATTTTAATCAAGTAATTGTCAGCTAATATAATCTCTACGATATCTTGTTATTTTATCATAATTCTAATCTATTGTAAAATTATCATCATTTCACAATTTTGTATTAATCTTTATCACTTTTTCAATTCAATAATCATCTCCGCCAAAGCTTTCGCATCCCCCATTTTTACAAAGCTGTGTTTAGAATCCTCCCGGAAAATCTCATGATTTGCATCATTTTCCCCCAGGATCATTCTTTTGTTCATTGCCTCATAAATATATGCTTTTCCCGGAATCGTCCGCTTTGCCTTCCCTATTTTTGCATTAAAATGCCCTGCCAGACATAAATCCGCATCTGCAATTTTTTTTGCCAATTCTTTCTGGGAAACCCATTCATAAAACGCAGCGTTTGGATAATCTTCTTTTTGAAATTCACCTTTACTGCTCCTTATGGGGCCTATGATCGTAAACCGGATGTCTTTTTCTTCTCTCAACAATTTTATGGCATCCAATATTACATCGATTCCCTGCAAAGGAAGAATGCTTCCAAAATACAACACATGAAAAGCGGTGCCATTTGTCCTTTCAGACTCCATGGGATAATATGTGTCGGCATCTGCCTTTAGGTAGAGCACCTCCATTTTTTCTTCTGCTACCCTAAATTCTTCCGAAAAATATTTCCTGTCAGCCTTCGTGTCCACTATAACATGGGAGCAGTGCTTCAATGTCATACTGTCTATTTTGTGCAATATCTTTGCTGCCAAAGACTTTTTCTTAAAATAGTGTCTGTCACAGACACAGGTATCGTACATGGATATAAAAAAATCGATAACAACCTTACGCCTTTTATTCCAAAACATCAAAAAAGGAAGCATTAGTTGAGGCGCAAAACCAACAAATATCACTTCCGCCTTTCTCCATTTTCCTCCAAGACATTTTGCCCATACCTTTAATATTCTTTTCACATAGGAACGATCGCGAAAAACAACCTCGTCATAAGCTTTGGCGCATTCTTGCAACAGCTCTTTTTCCTGCTGATTTCTGATATAATCACTATTCTTTGTGGAGATAAACAACACATTTTTTCTTTTTGTCATATCACTTATCTGATTCATCATATTCCTACTCAACTTCTCCAACAGGTTTCTTTGCTTTTCTGTTTATTTCTCTAAAACACAATACCAGTGTCATAATCGCCATTAAAATAAGGACTCCTGCGTAATATTGGCACAATCCCAGTATTCCTATATTTAATAAGATCCACTTATTTCCCGCCAGAAACAATATGGATGCGGCAAGAGATATATACTGTAACATTCGCTGTTTTCGGATGATCGTGGCAACGACGATCAACAGATTAAAAATTGTCATGGCACCGCCTGCAGTCATCAGATAGACAAAAGGCACATGGTACTCGGATAAGGAAATATGATATAAGATTTCAAGGATCCGAATGCCGATCAACTCACCACCTATGATCACGACAACCAAAAAAGCAAGTATAAGCAATATCTGCTTATATATCATTTTCTTTAATTCACGGACAGAGCCTTCACTCCATATGCCCGCCATTTTTTTGACCAAAGGATTATAAATATAATTTCCCAAAAGGCTTATGACAAATACCGGCATACAAATGATATTAAATGCTGCCTGAGCTTCATCACTAAATATGGAATCCACCGCATACTTAGGCGAATTCGCTATATAGGTCAAAAGAAATGTGCTCAGAGCAAGTGGGAAACAGTTCTTTAATATCTGCAGTCCTTTCTTCTTTTCACATTGCATTACCTTTGGAAAGAAATTCAGAACGGAGTGATTTAACAGCAATAAAAGCCCGGCAGATATTACCAGACTGATCGTTGCAGATATTGCCAGATTATCCGTAAACAAATACAATACAATAACGCTGACAATGTAACTGTAGGTTCGGATCCCCCATATCTTTGATGCAATATCCAGCCTCCCATTTTTTTGAAGATGTCCGTGAAAGACATCTTCCGCTGATTCCAAAAACCGAACTCCCAACAGAAGTACGACGCAAACTACTTTATAAATGGAATAGGCTTTAAAACACCAACAATAGCCCAGATAAAGGGCAGATGCCAAAAACATAAGTAAGATGGACAATTTTCTGGCATATACATATTCCCCATATGTATACTGGTCGTTCACATCGGATACCTGGAAATTACGAACTGCATATTTCCCAACAACCAGAAACATACTTGCGGCGGCAAATCCAATAGAAAAAATCGCAGCATCCTGCATGTTTCCCATCTGGGAAATGACCAGCAGTATAATCATGGACTGAAAAGAATTGCCGGTATATGCCAACATATTCCATACAAAAGATGACCTGCTAATATTCTTGCTATCAACCAAAAAATGATATAATTTCTTCATCTATCAAACATCTGCTCCGGTATTTGTATCTGCATTTTCTTTTGAACTGTCATAGTCCATTTTGCGTACATGATATTGAATATCTTCCAACAACTTCCTGTTAGCAGCAATAATATCCGCCTGCAGCCCAATGACCATGGTCATAAAGCCCATTAAGATCAGGATACATGCCAGGATCAAAGACTGGACATGACCTCCCGCATTATTCAAGAAGAAAAGCACAAGATAGCGGATTCCAAGCGCCACACCGCATAAAAAGGGAACCAGACCTACAACGGTAAAAAATTTCAAAGGCCTGTACATGATAAAAGCGCGTATGATCGTGACCATGGATTTCTTGACATAGCCAAACATGCTGTTAAACAAACGGGATGGCCTCAGTTCGCCATTTGTGCGGATAGGTACCGATTCCATGGCTATTTTTTCCCGTCCGGCCTGTACAATGGTTTCCAAGGTATAAGTATACTCATTGATCACATTTAAATGTAGTGCAGCTTCTCTGCTGTAGGCACGGAACCCACTGGGCGCATCCGGAATGCTTGTCCGGGATGCTTTGCGCACTACCCAGCTTCCAAAATGCTGTAATTTCTTTTTTAAGGGAGAAAAATGTGCTGTCTGATCAATTGGACGCTCTCCGATCACGATATCTGTCTTTCCTTCCAGAATAGGTCTTACCAATTTCTCAATATCTTCGCCACAATACTGGTTATCTGCATCGGTATTGACAATAATATCTGCACCATTCCTCAAACAGGCATCCAGACCGGCCATAAAACCATAGGCAAGCCCTTTGTTGCGTCTGAAGTTAACGATGTAATGCACGCCCCATTTTCTGGCCACTTCTACCGTGTTATCCTTACTGCCGTCATTGATGATCAGATACTCTATGGTATCAATGCCATCAATGTGTTTTGGCAAATCATTTAATGCAATTTCCAAGGTTTCTGCCTCATTATAGCAGGGAATTTGGATGATAAGTTTCATTGATTTTCCTCCCGTCTTAATTTCTTTTTCCTTTGTTCTAAAATTGCAGTTGTAAGAAAACCTACAAATATGACAGACAATGCACTTATGGCAATGGCCAATAATATCTTTTGCTTAGATGCATCGTAGACAAATTCTACCGTATGTTCTCCTTTATGAAGTACAATGCCTGAAAACAGATAATTAATGGATAACACATTTGCCTCTTGTCCATCTATTATTGCAGTCCAATTACCATCGTTATACTCATTAAAGACCAAAATACGCTCTTCTTCCGTTCGGGCAGATATTTTAATATAATCCTCCTGATCTTCCTCAACGCTTACCTTTTCATCATCTTGCAATTCACTGTTACCCAAGGAAATATTTTCTATCTGTCCCGCCAAGATATAAACCGTATTTTCTTCATATTCCTGTTTCATGGAATCCAGAATTTCTTTCTCTGTATCAGTTTGGACAACCCTTTCACCCAGATAAAATCTGGGGGCATATTCTTCCAATTCATATACTTCAACATCATCATTTCCGCTGAAGACACATTGTCCTTCTGTAATCTCATAACAAGGGTCACCTGCTATTTTAATGATATACTTTACTCCGCCATACTTTAGAAGATTGACATTATCAACTTTATGAGCATGAAAAGCCGTGGGAGAAATAGCCAGGCTATCATCAATTGATTTCATATAATTGTTCATGTTCTCATAAGTGTTTATAAAGGAGTGAGCCGTAATGCTTTTAATCCCATAAAAAACATTGGAATTCGGAAAAAACAGCCAACCGCTTTCACTTATAGGAAACACTCTGGCTTCATTGAGATTTTCTTGTAAAAATTCCACACTATCGGTTGCCGTCGGTATGATATCTGCACCATCTTCTATCATAGGCAAATAACGCCTTGCAAATATGCCCATATTAGTCATGATAACAAGAAATACGACTATTTTTGCGATCCCGGTTAATACCCCCGTGTTTCTGATAATACATTCTAGTGCCACAACTAAAAAGCAAATAGACACTAAAGAACCCAGCGCCCAGCCAGTCTCCTCTCTATACTTATAATATACAACAATTCCTGCCAAGATACTAATGGCATATACGATCCATCGGTATACACCTTTTAAAGCTTTTCTATATTCCTGAGGCTTTTTCAAAATGTCATCATAGTTGGTTACTGCGATTACGACCGCAACTAGACCAATAAGCGATACCAGCCTTGTTTTACGGGATGTATTAACTTCCGGCATGTGAACATAAACAAAGTCCAAAATATGTGTATAAACCAAAATCGCTAATGTAACAAGAGAGACTATCCAAAAATATTTTTTCTTCTCTTTAAATCTGACAAGTCCAAACAAAAGGAAAATAAGGGCTCCAGCACCAATATAAAGCGTATATTCATTCATATGCAATCGCGAGCTATCCCATCCTAAATACGGCAAAAACAATGTGCGCAGATAGGAAAAAGAAAGTATCGTTTTTCCCTGACTAATCCTATTATCTGCATATCCATTGGAACCAACAGTACTAAGCAGTGATTCTAAGTACGGAAATGCAGCCACAACTCCCAGAACAATCGATCCTGCAAATAGACAGTATACCTGGATAATTCGTTTTATCGTTTTTCTATATTGGTATATACTTATAAAAAATATATAAAAACCAAGCAGATATATTATATAAGCAGCGTAAGTAGGCATCTCTGCTACAAGCATAAAGAATACGATAAGAGCCATTAAGAACATATCTTTTAATTTATATTCTTCTATTAATTTATTACCCATTGCCATGGCAAGAGGTGCCCACATCATGACATCTGTATGAGGCCAAAAAAGCCACATGATCATGGAAGATGATAATGCAAAGGATATTCCGCCTACAACCTGTGCATCCAGTCCCAGCTTCAACCTCTTTAACAAATATACCATTCCAAAATATGCAACCGATAGTTCAAAAATGGATTTCCATAAAATTGCATACTTAACCGGAAGGAAATAAAACCAATTAAAAGGATTTAGATATACCTCTACACCTATCGGTACACCAAAAGCAATTTCACCATTCCAAAAATGAAATCCTGAGCCATAATATGCATTATAGATATTGGGAAGAGCCGAGTCTATTGGATCAGACAAAGGAGGTCCTTCTATATCAACCAACGAGGTACTCCATGGATAGAATCTGTACATCACATTTGTTGTACTGATATCATATTCGCTCAAAACAACTAAAAGATAGGTAAAGGCAACAGTTAAAATCCAGCCGCCTAAAATTATTATTTTAGAGGATATTTTTTTATTATTTAAAATATCCCATTTTCTATTTATCAGATATAATGCAATAATTAATATGAGATAGATAAAAGTATATTGATTAAACAGGATCTTAAGATATCCTGTTTCACTCCCGTCAACCTGTACTTCTACAATTTCAAATTCTGTATCCACAGGCATCATAACATCAATACGCATTGAAATTATATCTGATAACTCAGTTTCTATCTCTATCTCTGACTGTCCTTCTTCTATTATCGTAGTGATAGAGTCATCTTGGGAAAACACTTCACCCGGTTTAGCATAAAATATTTGTATTCTGCCTGACTGTTCAAAAGGCGCTTGGAACTGTATCCTAATCCCTCGCATATATGGTATTTCAGTGGTATATACTACATATGCATCGTCTCCTGCTATAGTATATTTCTCCTCATGTACCTCAACATCATTAATAGCTACAAGATTAGCAGCTTCAATATTTGTAATATACTTTTCTTCTGCAAACAAAGGATACAAATTGTCCACTTTATAGTTTGCAATGACTACTACAAGATAAATCCATGCCCCTACAACTAATGCAGCAATCATTATCTTCTTGATCAAGCTTTCTAAATTGCTTTTCATTATAGAGTATCCTTTCAAATTAATTTCATAATTATTTTGCCACTCTAAAATCCTCATAGACCAAAGTCAGATTAGGATTATAGTAAGGATCTCCGTCCTCCAATTCTTTTCCCCATTTGCTTTTAAAGCGATCTACTTCTCCATTAAAACGCTTTACCTTTTCCGGTGTATCTTCTGCACCACGGCTAATGGATTCGTAGTGATACAATTCCGCATAAGGTGTAAAAACAATCAAATAGCCTTTCTTTCTGATTCTCACACACAGATCAATATCATTAAATGCCACTCTGTATTGTTCATCCAATCCTCCCAGATCATCAAACAATGACTTCTTTATCATAAGGCATGCTGCCGTAACTGCTGATAGATTTTGTGCTACAGCAAGCCTAAAAAAGTATCCTGGCTCATTTTTAGGAAAATACTTATGAGAATGTCCTGCAACTCCTCCTATGCCTAAAATAGCACCGGCATGCTGAATCGTATCATTTGCATAGTATAGTTTTGCTCCTGCTGCTCCAACATCCTCTCTTTGTACAAACATCAACATTTCTTCCAACCATTCCGGAGTGATAACTTCCATATCATTATTCAGAAGCAGCAGATATTCTCCTTTTGCAAAGGTTGCACCATAATTGTTAATGGCAGAGTAATTAAATTCATCTTCCCATATCACAACCCTTATATCTTCAGCATTCTCAAGTTCTTTATAATAAGCAAATGTTTCCTCTTGTTCGCTATTATTTTCAACAATTATGATTTCATAATTTTTATAAGTTGTCTTTTCCCTAATAGATTCCAAACACCTGCGCAAATCCTTGACATGATCTTTATTGGGAATCAAAATAGAAACTAACGGCATACCCTGCAGCTGATAACGGATACGGTATGAACTGTCGTATGTGTTATCTTCAACAACACCATCTAAGCCAATTCTGTTTAAATGTTCCTCCAGCGCTTTTTTTGCAGAATCCAGGCAATATCTTTTTGCATTGATATCCATTGCGACAGAAGCACTGTGCGCCCGCCAAAAATATAAAATTTTAGGAATATGAACGATCTGCTCAGCTTCTTCGGTCAATCGAAGTATCATATCATAATCCTGACTGCCGTCAAACTCCCTGCGAAAGCCGCCTACATGCTCATATAATTCTCTGCTAAAAGCAGTTAGATGACATATATAATTAATGGCACGCAAATAATCCGGAGAAAAATCCGGCTTAAAATGAGGCTGATAAGCATCATCTATTGTTTCATGGAATGTATTTTCATCCGTGTATACAAAATCCGCCCCTTTTTCTTCTATGGCCTTCATTACCTCAAATAACGCAGAAGGATGCAAGAAATCATCATGATCAAATAGAACAATATAATCTCCTGTACTGATTTGAAGGGCAACATTGGTATTATCCGCAATGCCCATATTCTTTTTTAGTTTTTTGTATACAATTCGAGCATCATAATAACAATACTCTTTACAAATGTCCTTTACAAAGCTATGCTTTTTATCACTGGCATCTACAAGACACAGTTCTAAATTCTCATAGGTCTGCGAAAGAGCAGATTCGATCATCTTTCTAAGATATAATTCCGGTGTATTGTATAAAGGAACCACAATACTGAATTTACGAGGATTTTTGAACTGATGTCCCCTTTGCGCCTGCAATTCCTGCTCATTACAGATAACAGATATTTCATCACGAACATGGAAAGACCTCTTCTGAATTCTTTCCTCTGCATTAAATTGTTCCATCTTTTTAGGACCCATAGTGATAAAACGCTTCACATTTTTTAAGAAGCATTTTAACCTGAAATGTTTCCTAAAGAACAAGCGCACTACCGATCCGGCAATACGGATTGGTTTTGTGATCTTCCAACAAAGACTGCCTTGAATTTCGTGAAAGGATGATTCTGCAAGATATAATCTATGATTTAAGTCAGCATTCTGTCGATGCAATGCACCTATTTCAGCTTCTAAATCGGGAATTCTTATATTCTCTTCCCGCAAAGCCTTGGATTCATTCACCGCATTTTGGGCTTGAAGCAAATTTTTATCCAGTACTAAAAGCAGGCTTTCTGCTGATGCCTGATCCAAAAACTCTTTTTGTATCTCTATGACCACTTCAGTGGTTCCCGGCCTAAAATTAGAAATGGAAACCCATGGATCAGGATCTAAGAAAAGATATGTGTTTTTATCCACTTTATAGGCATTTGTCTCAAATTCCATCTTATAAGTAAAATCTGCTTTACCTATGATCTTATGAAACTTAACTATACAGGGCTGTTCCGCAGGATCAATTCGCAATCCAATAGTTTCAGGGCATAATTTAAGTGCTATCTTACGCACCTCTCCATTGTTTCCCATCTCATAATGCCATTCCGATTCTGCTTCTGAATATCCATTACCTTTGTCAAAGTAGACCTGCATCCTTTTTTCTTCTTCTAAAGAAGCACTGATCTTTAATATTTCCTCTAATCTAACCGTTCCTTTAGAGATGCCGGCATACATATCACGAATAGGCGTAATACCACTTATAATGTAACGCTGGAAATGTTGTTCCATCTCCCAATACATTTCTTTTTCTTTATCCGTTATACCAAAAATCTTATACAGATCGATTTTCTTTAGATCTTCTCTTTTCTGTGCGTTCACATAGTAAAAAACAACTCTGTAAATAATAAAGTTCGTGGGAATGGGAAAATCAAATGTCCACTCATAGTCAATCACATTCCAGCGGTTCTGATCTATGATCACATTGCCCACAACCATATCGATATTATTGATATCAGAAGCACTCAGATTCTGAGCGGAATTTATCTTTCCGAAAACCTTTTCAAACTGTTCCGTAACAACAAAGCCCTTTTCTCCATTGGCTTGTCTGATCTTTTCTATATACTGCCGCAGCAGATCGATCAGCTGCTCATACTTTTCCGCAGCCAAATACTCGTCTAAGAGACTCTCTAATGTATCGCCTTCCAGGTACTCAAAAAAGACCGCATCTCCTTCCTTTGTCCCGTGATTAAAGGAAATACAGGTGTTCTCATATTTTTTTGACAACTTTTCTTCCCATTCCGGCAATTTTGCAACATGAGCTTTCCCTTCTTCATAAAGAGGCCGCTTATATACTTTACGAATATTGTCTTCCTGGTAGATATCTGTCCGAATTGCCAGTTCTCTGGCTCTTTCATTTGAAAACTTGGAATAGACTATCTGTTTCATACATTCTGTCCCCGTTCAATTAATACTAAAAAGGAATTGGCAAATTGTGGAAACATTCCATTCATAATGATATTGTCAAAAGCCTTTCCTTCATCAAATAATACCATTCTTTCTCTGTCGAAATTATTAATATTATTGGTAAGCTCCCCTACTTTGGGCAGATAAAAATCCGAATAAATGCTTAAAGGAAGCTTATAATCGGGATAAGGATAGTAAAAAGTATATTCTCCCATACCGCATTTTTGAAACAATTCTTCTAATGCCTCTTTACTAAAAGTGCGGACTCCATCCTCTTTATCATAGCCCTCTATTCCTTTAAAGTATTTTCCCACATGATCTTCCATACATCCGGCAAAATATTTCAAGCCCATTTGGTTCTCTATGGCAATCACAAGCTTGCCGTCAGGTTTCAAATGCTGCCTGATGATGTTCAAAAATCTTTCATAGGGATTCTCTCCCTTAATATAGCTTGCAGCATATTCAAAAACACCAATTAAGGTAATATAATCATATTGTTCTTTTAAATTTGGCTCTATGTCCGAAAAATTGCCCACCAAAATTTCTATATTGGACTTATCTTTGTTGCGATTGGCATTGATCAAACTTCTTTTTTTAGAAAGTTCTACACAAGTTACTTTTTTTGCCAGGTCAGCGAGGGCTCCTGTGATAGCACCACACCCCGCGCCTATTTCCAATACAGTATCCTCTTTTGCTATGGGCAGCCAGGATACCACATTCTGCCGAATGTGAGAAAAATGATACAAGATTGGCCAGGAATTACTTTTGGCTATCACTTCATTTAATTCTTTTTCCTCATAGGTTTCTGCGATTTCAAGCATGGTATCCTCTATCAGACCATCACAATACATATCTCGTCCGGAATAGTTATCCAGATTCAAAACGACTTGGCCAATGCGTTCTTCCATTTCCAAACTTCTCCTTATATCTTGCTCACATTAATTTCAGAATTCATATCATAGAATCCAACAGTATTTTTATTGGATACAACCGATATATTACAGAAATCATATAATCTGTGAAAAACATGAAACTCTCCTGCAATGTATCCCGTACAACCAAATGATAAAAGATAACTTCCCCCTTGTAGATCCAACCTTTGTTTAAAGGTAATAACTCTGGTCTCCCCTGCCTTAATCGTGCCGGTATCAATGCCTTCATAAAATGTATTTGTTCCTGTTATATCTGTTCCCTGCAAATTCTTAATTGTTAAAGCAAAAATAGGATCATTCAATTCGCTTTTTATTTCGACTTTCATTTTCACAGAAAAAGTACTGCCTTTTTCAAGTACATTCGTTATATGTCCGTTTTCATCCATAACAGCAATATCTACGATTTCCGCCTGTTTTTCGCCATATTCCTGTATATCGGGGTTTAACTCAAGTTCTGCTTTCCAAAGTTCTCCGCTTTCATTCTCAAATGACTCCGTTTCTTCATCATTCATGTTTTCTTCATCCAGCTGATGCACCAAAACCTTTTTGTACATATCAACCATTTCTTTGGGTGCTCCCTCAGCCAGCTTCGTACCCTGATTTAAGAGAACCACCCGATCACAATACTTGCTGATACTGCTTAAGTCATGAGATACAAACAGGATCGTCTTTCCTGCTTTTTTAAATTCTTCGAATTTTTTATAACATTTCGCCTGGAAGAACACATCACCAACGGATAATGCTTCATCCACGATCAGAATCTCCGGCTCAATATTGATGGCAACGGCAAAGGCCAGCCGCACAAACATACCGCTGGAATATGTCTTACAGGGTTGGTACACAAAATCACCTATATCGGCAAATTTCAGGATATCATCCATCTTGGCATCGATCTCTTCTTTGGAGAACCCGATCATGGTACCATTTAAGTAGATATTTTCAATACCGGTATACTCCATGTTAAAACCGGCGCCCAGCTCCAGCAGGGCAGATATCCTGCCATTGATATTGACAGCCCCGCTAGTAGGATTCAATACACCGGTTATGATCTTTAAGATCGTGGATTTTCCTGCACCGTTTGTACCGATGATGCCTACCGTTTCACCCCTTTTTACCTGAAAATTCAGATCATTCAGGGCATAGTGGTCTTTTGACAGTTTTTTTCTGGTAAGACCTAAGGACTCCTTCATCCGATCCGTAGGTTTATCATACAGCTTATATATCTTTGACACATGTTCTACACTGATCGCTATTTCTTCCATGGTTTTCCTTCCTATAAAACATCCGCAAAGTGCGGTTTCAACCGTTTAAAAATGACTGCCCCGATGATAAATACGATACCTGTCAGAACCCAGAAATAGAGGGTCATCCAGGGATGCTCCCAGAACCATTCTTTATAAAACAGGGACTGTCTGTATCCATCTACGATATAATACATGGGGTTTAACTTGAAGATCTTTTGAACATCCTCTGAGAGAATGCTTACCTGCCACATAATAGGAGTGACCCACATTCCAATCTGAAGAATGATATTGATAATCTGAGAAAGATCCCTAAAAAAGATCACAATAGCACTGGTAGCATAGCTGAGCGCAAGGACAAAGATGAACATACAAAAAGAATAATACAACACCTGGAGTGTGTACCATTGCGGATAATAGCCATAACATGCACATAGAATCAACAAGAATACAACAAAGAATACATGCACAAATAAAGCCGATATGATCTTAATGATAGGCAGGATACTAATCTTAAACACCACTTTTTTAACCAGATAACTGTATTCCAAAAGCGCATTGGTGGCATTATTCAATGCTTCTGAAAAGAAAAACCAGGGTATCAGACCTGCAGAAAGCCAAAGCACAAAGGTGACCTCTATGCCTTCCTTGGTCAGCACTCCCCCTGCCTTCAGTCCTTTTTCAAAGACAAACCAATAAACCAGGATCGTTACAATGGGCTGAATAAACGCCCAGATGATTCCCAGATAAGAGCCTGCATATCTGGTTTTAAAATCATTTTTGGACAGTTTCAAAATCAGTCTTCTATTTCGATATAACTCCAAAGGCAGTTCTAAAACTGCTTTTAATTTACCCATATGCGTATATCTCCAATTATTTTTTATAACTGCTGATGCCGCCCCATTTTGTATCCTTCTCGGAGATGATCAGATCTTCCTTTGTCATACCCTCAGGAATAGGCCAATCCACTCCGATCTCGGGATCGCACCAAAGCAGTCCGCCCTCATCATTGGGATGATAAAAATCAGTACATTTATAAGCAAACTCTGCATAATCGGATAAGACCATAAAGCCATGTGCAAAATTTTTGGGGATAAAGAATTGCTTTTTATTTTCTGCTGATAATCTGACCCCAAACCATTTTCCGAATGTTTTCGATCCGGGTCTTAGATCCACAGCAACATCAAATACTTCTCCGGCTACCACTCGTACCAGCTTGTCCTGGGGATAATTGATCTGAAAATGAAGTCCTCTTAAAACACCTTTCTTGGAAGCGGATTGATTATCCTGTACAAACTGTACATCAATGCCTGCTTCTTTAAAATCATTATAATTGTAGGTCTCCATGAAATATCCTCTTTCATCCCCAAATACTGTAGGGGTAATGACCTTTAATCCTTCAATTTCACATGTTTCGACGGAAATTTTTCCCATATTCAGCAGCTCCTTTTATTTATGCGCATTACTATGCCATTTTTAATATATACATAATCTTGTTTATTATAGCATTATAGCCATTAAGTTTCAAGAAAAGACATTGGTGCTTCACTTTTCAGCAAAGCACCAATGTCTTTTCAATCTTTTTATAATTGTTTTAATTTTGTGATCCTATCTACGATGTCATATCCGTATCTTACAGCTGTTGCCCATCCTGCCTTATAGGGATTTTCATTGATCCCCAGCCATTCACAATAAGGAGCCGTATTCCTGGTCACATACTGGAACCTAGGATCCACACATCCCTGATTTAAGGGATCATTGCTTGCATAGGCTTTTAGGTGCTGTACCTGTGCCCTGATACCTACGGTCACACTGGAGAAGGAATTTCCCGGCACTCCGCCGCCGGTAGCTCCGATTCCCGCAAAATTAAACTGGCTGATGTTTACATCTCCGCCATATCTTAAGAAGTTGGTTTCCTTCATAGCTTGTACAAAGGCAACTTCCGCTTTCACACCTTCTGCGTTACACTCGTTAATGTAAATCTGGCAGAATTGACGAAGTGTAGGCGCTTCAGTACCAGCATAATAGCTTGGATATGTTGCACCGGAAGAATTATAATATGCAACCAGCTGGTCAACTGTCACAGAGGTGGACCCCATAATGGGATGCAGAACATTTGTCACATTTAACATCTTACATGTTGTGTTTCCCGCAAGGGTATTTACCCCATTTTTTCCTGTAACATACACATGTATTTGATAGACGCCGGTATTACTTTGATGATTTCTAATATCCACTCCTACCTGATAATTGCCATTTTTCAAATCAGTTGCCGTATACCAAACAATATCACGCTGATTTGCTGCACACCATACAGCAACTCTCACATTGGATATACCTGAAACTGCAGATGCACCATTGATCTGAACCGTAAAAGTCCCATCACTTTCTCTTACATTTGCAAGAGATATAGCGGAAACTGTATTGGCATTTACTGTAAAAGTAGTGTTGCCACCAAGATGCAGTCCGCCTTTGGCATCCACAATATACATGTGTACATTGTAGGTTCCTGCTGTCTTATGGTTCGCGATTACCGCGTTGGCACTCCATACACCACTGCCGTTATTCTGGCCTTTATACCAGACGATATCATCCTGTCCGTTCGCTACACTCCATACCGCAAACCGGACCTCCTTTACCCCGCCTGCATAGCCTACATTGCTGGCTCTTAATGCATACTGGGTCTGGTTACCGTTCCCCGCTGCAGTTACCACTGCTTTAGGTTGGCTGATTGTTACACTTCCTGCCGTCAGTATCTGTATGCCATTTCCATCTTTTACATAGGCATGAATATTATATTTTCCATATTCATAGCCATGATTTGCCAGATTCACATTGACTGCGTAGCTTCCATCGCTCTGCTTTGCTGCCGTGTACCACTTGATGTTGCTCTGGTCACTCTTGCTCCATACCGCTATCCTTACCTCGGATATCCCTGATGCCGAGCTCGCTCCTCTTACTTCTGCTGTAAAGGTTCCTGCTCCTTCATTCACATTTTTTGCACTTACTGTGCCTTTTGTAGGACCATTCACAGTAAAAGTAGTGCTGCCACCAAGATGCAGTCCGCCTTTGGCATCCACAATATACATGTGTACATTGTAGGTTCCTGCTGTCTTATGGTTCGCGATTACCGCGTTGGCACTCCATACACCACTGCCGTTATTCTGGCCTTTATACCAGACGATATCATCCTGTCCGTTCGCTACACTCCATACCGCAAACCGGACCTCCTTTACCCCGCCTGCATAGCCTACATTGCTGGCTCTTAATGCATACTGGGTCTGGTTACCGTTCCCCGCTGCAGTTACCACTGCTTTAGGTTGGCTGATTGTTACACTTCCTGCCGTCAGTATCTGTATGCCATTTCCATCTTTTACATAGGCATGAATATTATATTTTCCATATTCATAGCCATGATTTGCCAGATTCACATTGACTGCGTAGCTTCCATCGCTCTGCTTTGCTGCCGTGTACCACTTGATGTTGCTCTGGTCACTCTTGCTCCATACCGCTATCCTTACCTCGGATATCCCTGATGCCGAGCTCGCTCCTCTTACTTCTGCTGTAAAGGTTCCTGCTCCTTCATTCACATTTTTTGCACTTACTGTGCCTTTTGTAGGACCGGCAATATTAAATGTTACATTTCCCAAAAGTGAATTCGAAGCATAAATATTACCGCCATAGGCATGCACATTATAAACGCCTGACGATCCTTTATGCGCAGAAACCGGTACCGTAACACTCCATGTGCCATTTCCACTATTCTTCGCTGTATACCAAATTAAGTCATCTTGACCATTTACAGCACTCCATACCGCAAAACGCAGATTACTCAGTCCGGTTGAGCTGGTTGCTGTGATTGTTACATTTTTTTCATCAGCTGACACAGTGGCACTGAGCTTATCAATTTTTGCCGTAACTTTATCTATTACACAGGATGGCCCACCAAGGAAATGGCTACCCCCCTGTATATCTGTGGCATAAACATGAGCATTATAAAGTCCTGTTTCATAATTATGATTTTTAATATCTATCGTCAGCTTATAAGTACCATTACCAGTATTGGTCATATTATACCATTTCAAGTCATCCTGTCCATTTGCGGCACTCCATACACCAACCCGCACATTGGATACAGAAGCCACAGGTGAAACGCCGGATACACTTACCTCGAAAGTTCCTGCCCCATTATTTACATTCTGGATAACAGGCGCAGAAGAGGTGATCTTAATCTTGCTCAATCCCAGGTAATTGGCAATACCTGTCGCATCCGCTACACCGATGTTTTTCAGATTCGCCTCATTCTTTAAGAATGCCGCATCCTCAGCATTGGTCAAAAAAGCATGCTCAATGATAACTCCCGGGAAACCTGCCAACTTGGAGTTTTTGATGACACCATAATAATCAGCTAGGGATCCGTCAGGATACAAGCTGTTATCTTCTGAATTACGGATCTTGATTCCCCTGTCAGCCAATCCCAGCGCTTTCAGCTGTCTTAAGATCTGGGTAGCAAGATTCGCTCCCTTCGTACCGATATTGCTGTTATAACTGGGATTCGGATAATATACTTCTGATCCTTTTGCTGAAGCCCCTGCAGAATTCAAATGGATGCTGACATAAATATCCGCTCCCACGCTTTTCGCATACTCTACACGATCATAATTGTCAACCGTACTGGTAGTACCGGGATGAGGACAGCTTGCGGAAGTACGGGTCATGTATACTGCGACCCCGTTATACTGCTCCAGTTCCGCCTTACAATACTGGGCGATCTTTAAAGTTAATTCTTCTTCTCTTAAACCGTTTGCACTTGCACCTGCATGGGTAGCATCATGACCGGGATCCAATACTACGACCAGTTTTCCTCCTGCAGAGATAGGTGCAACCGCATTGGCAGCCATTGGCACGGCTGCAGAATAAGTCTGGGGCCTGGATGCCTGTTCTTCTATTACTGCTTCTTTTGCTTCATCCAATGCATTCTCAACTGCTGCAGTAATGCTCTCCGTTTCTACCTCGGATATGCTTTCGTCAAAAGAAACGATCTGCATCTCGATAGAAGAAGCGTCTAATAGATCGATCTCTTCTTCCGATTCAGAAAACTCTTCATCTACGCCAAAATATACCTTAGCCATTCCGGTATCGGACAAAGGAACACGGGTTTCTTTTCCGTCTTCCGTCCGGACTGTAACGCCGGTCACTTCATAAATTCCCTTTTCTTCAGAAGAAAAAGCCATATTGAAAAGGATGGCATTATCTAAGGCATCCTCACTGGAATAAGTAAGGATCTCTTCTGTATCATAATTTTTCAGTTCTAAAGTTCCACCTGTAATAACAGTTTCTTCATCTCCAAAGCCTACTAAGACATTCTGCTCACCCGGTGTTTCAATAAATTTATTTTCCAAATAAAGGTAATTCAGTTTGCCTTTTTCCCCAAAGGAGTCTATTTCATCACCGGAAACAGTCTCCTCCGAAAATCCCGACTCATCCGAGGAATCTATCTCATCTAAAGAATCTGTTTCATCCAATGATTCCGACTCATTTGGAAGAGCCTCTCCACTGTCTGAAGTTTGTTCTGCCGATGGTATGCCGTTTACAGAGATGATCGGTCTCCCCAGACCTCCTGTTGTGACCTGTGCCGCATACACACTTTCAGGCATTACCGTTGTTATGGTAACTAAAAATGCCATTACAACCGCCAGAATTCTCGATACTTTCCTTTTCATAATACACCTTCCTTAATTCAGTCTGTGACCCAAAGTTAGTTACAGTATATCGAATTATGTAAACAATTGCAATGGCAAATCCTTCAATTTTGTTAAAAATTTGTAAAAAAAATCAATATTTGCAACAAAAATTTAAAAACCTCGTAGATTTTGTGGTCAACATAATACTTTGCGGAAAATTTTTCCAAAAATTTTCCATTTTATTTCCATTCTCTTATAGCTCTGACCGCTTTGGCATATTCTGCTTCTGTACACCTGGTCACCCTTTGGATCAACGCTTCATCCAGTCCTTCTTTTATCATTTGCTGTATTACTTGAAGCTTTTCTTCTGTTTTTCCCGTTTCTATTCCTTCTTTTCTTCCTTCCTGTCTTCCTTCCTGTCTCCAATCTTTTTTTAATTCTTCATATGCTCTGCACATTTTTTTGCCTCCTCTTACCTCTGTTTCTAATTCAGAAATATTCAGATGGGTCGCAATTGCCATCTGAGCCTCCTCGCTTAACTGCCTAAATTCTTCCGTTCCCATCAATTCATCTAATCTACGCTTATCGCCCCTGCACTGCATGGCCCGAAAGAAAGCCCTCAGTTCCGTGGTATACTGCTCCGGTTTCACATAATCTGCTTCTATCTATTTGATGTGTGAAATATGGCTGAAACGCCGGAATCGGATAGACCGATCTTACCTTCCCGAACGGGACGGTTGATTTCACATACAAGAACAACTCCTTGTTTTCGCTTATTATAAAAAAGCGGATTATATTTTGTCAATTTATTTTTGTGCAATTTTACACTTTCATTTCTCTTGCGCTTCCTTTTTGCCTGTGTTAGGATACAAACAAGCAAGTAACTTCAAATCTTTATTTCTATTTTATCTAATACACCGATTTTATCGGTTTTCTGAGAAATTTGAACTCCTTGCTGATATCCCATTATTTACACTTCAAGCAGGGAGAGGTTCTTTCTTCCTGCAATGCCCGAAAGGAAGAACTAAATATGAGAAAAAAGGCATTATCAACTCCCCATGACAGAGGCTATAAACGGAATCTGTCCAATCCTAAAGAATTTCTACACTTCTTACAAAAGTATATCGGTGACGACTGGACTAAGGATTTAAAGGTATCCCAGCTCAAGCTCTGTAACAAGGAATTTATCGGTCCGGATTATGAAGGCAGGGAGGCTGACCTTTTATATGAGCTGACGGAACCGGATGGTCAGAAGACCTATATCTATGTGCTGGATGAACTGCAGTCAAGCGTGGACTACACCATGATCTTCCGGATACTGCTCTATATTGTCAGCGCCTTGCAGCGTATTTTCTTATCCACAGATGAAAAGATCCGGAAAAGAAAGGATTTCCGCCTTCCTGCCATCATCCCTATCGTTTTCTATAATGGCAGCCGGAAATGGAATGCAGTGACGGAACTAAAGGAATACCAGCTAAACAGCAACATCTTTGGCAGTCATGTCTTAAACCTGAAATACTATCTTGTAGACCTATCCCAAATCGATGAAACATTCATTTTAAACAGCAATACCCTGTTAGACAATATCATGTATTGTGACAAAGTATGGAGAAAAGGGAATCTTTCAGAAACTGTACGGACGATCCTGAAGCGGTCAGAAGCTTTAATGCCCCAGGAGCAGCAGGAACTAAAAGAATGGCTGCAAAATATTCTTATGACTGTATGCAATGGCCAGGAAGAATTAGTAGAAGAAATATTAAAAAACACACGAAAAGGAGAGGAAGATATGGAATTTCAAATCGGTATCATCAGAGAGTTTGAAAATGAAAGAAAAAAGAACAGGCGTGAAGGAAGGCGCGAGGGAAGACGCGAAGGAAGGCGTGAAGGAAGGCGCGAAGGTCGCATAGAAGGCGAAAAAAATGTTAATACCCTTTTTCAGCGTCTAAAGCAAGATGGACGCATAGATGAATTGATGGCAGCTATTGATGATATAAAACTGCAGAAAAAACTTAGAGAAGAATATAAGATTTAACATGGTCTTTTATTTTCGAAGAAATAATGTTTATTTTATTTAATATTTTCATTCAATAAAACTCACCATTTTGAAATCGAGCGAAAAATTTCAAAATGGAATCCTATTAAAATTATTGGTTTTTCTTGCGAGATATTGTATAATATTGGAAATAATAAGGAGTACAAATGATGGAGCGAGAATTAACTGTAATTTTAATCGAAGATGATGCGGAAGCTTGTGACAATTACAAAGTGTGCATTGATGCAGCAATGGGCATAAAGCTTTCTGCCATTACTAACAATTCATTTCAGGCTATTGACTTGGTAAAGGAATGGCTTCCTGATGCGATAATCCTGGATTTAGAATTAAACGAAGGCAAAGGAAGCGGCTTGAAATTTATGCAGGAGCTGAACAATCTTGACCTGTCTTACAAGCCATTTATCATGATCTCAACCAATAACTCCAGTCAGATCACTTATGATTATGCCAGGGAATTAGGTGCGGATTTTATCATGTCAAAGCATCAGCCGGGCTATTCTGAAAATGCAGTAATAGAACTTTTAACCACTATGCGGCTTACGATTCAGGCAAATCGCAGTATGCTAAAATCGGAGATCAGGAAGTTAGAAGCACAGGATATTTCCAGAAAGAATCTGATAAGATTGGTGGCAAGAGAAATGGATGTCATCGGTATCAGTCCGAAGGCAGTAGGATATCGTTATCTGATTGATGCGATTGTTTTGGTGGTAGAAGGAACAACTCACAACCTTGCTACCATTATCGGACAGAAATATCAGAAGACCAATACCAGCGTAGAAAGGGCTATGCAAGGTGCTATTGATAAAACATGGCGTACTTCGGATATTGATATGCTCTCGCACCACTATAAGGCTAAGATTCATTCTCAGAAAGGTATTCCTACTGTAACAGAATTTGTTTTTTATTATGCCAATAAGATTGAGTTCTACAGGTAAACCAGCCCAAAAGAAATCCGGAAGCTTTCACTTCCGGATTCTTTTAGCATGTGAAGTTGTTGGTCATTTTACAGACCATAAAGTAAGTTCCATAAATATCCCCAAAAATCATTAAACATATTTTTCACCTCTTTTCTCTTTGGTATAGAGAAATGGTAAGAAAAATATGTTAAAATTTAAATTTGATTAGGGTGGCAGTTTTTCATTGAAATTTATTGGATTTTGGTACACGGGAGGCATTATGGTATTCTATATCAAATATTGGGGCATAATTTTATGTAGCATCTATATTTATAAGCGATTATTTAATCTTTCTATTGGCAAAAAGCAGATTTTGTTTCTTTTGCTAGTCCCTACCTGCCTATCATATCTTGCTATTTTAGTGGACAATATCTATCCCACATTAACCATGGTATTCTTAATATTGCTTTTCTTTTTATATTTAACCAAAATAGAACATTTTCACGCTTATCTCTCTTTAGTTATTTCCATAATTTCTAATGGCATCAGTTATATCATCTTTGTTATTTCTGCTACTATTGCAGCGGCATGTTTTCCTCTACTTCTGCAACTATCCTTTGATACTTATAATCATGCACTTCTACAGTTGCTTACAGCACTCACTCAAATTTGTATTACTATTTTATTGTTTCAAAATAAGCGCCTGCGCAAAGGAATGCCGATTCTTTCTAATAATTTAAATAACATACCTTTAACAATGGCATGTATATTGTGCATACTAGCACTATGGGTCATGTTTATAAGAGGAACAAACACGCTTTCAAATACCTTCTTTCTCATTTTCATCTTCTTCCTCGGCATATTTATCTACTTCTCTTGGAAATCCAGCATTACCAAAATTTATTTGGAACGCTTAAAAGAAAGGGATATCATTGATCTGAATGCAGAATTGGAAGAGAAAGCGGCCTACATCGAAAAATTAGAGGCAGACAACGAAGAATTGGCTAAGATCATTCATAGCGATAACAAACTGATTCCTGCCATGGAGCTGGCAGTGACCACATTTTTAAAAGATGGGGATGCGTCTGATTATGACCGCGCCGAGAGGGGCGAGGCGTTGGTGAAAGATCTGGAACGATTATCCCGAAACAGAAAAGGGATCTTAAAGACGCAGGATGCAAAATGCCAGAACATTCCGCCTACCGGCATTTCTTCCATAGACTCGTTGCTTTCCTATATGCAACAAAAGGCATGGGAGTATGATGTGACTTTGGTTGGGGCAATTTCCTGTGATCTGATGCCCATTATCGAAAAATATCTTACAGAAGAGGAATTAAACACCTTACTTGCAGACTTGTTGGAGAATGCTTTGATCGCCACACAATACAACGGCTCCCATCACATGCTTCTGCAGATCGATTTTTTGGAAAAAATCTATGCCATCAGCGTTTACGACAGCGGTATTGCATTTTCCAAGGAAGTCCTGGTTAATCTGGGACTGCGAAATTACACTACCCATGGAGATGCCGGCGGAAGCGGGATCGGATTGGTCTCCACCTTCGATCTGGCACAAAAGTGTAATGCCAGCCTGGTCATTGATGAATATATGCCCGGTTCCGGGCTTTATAGCAAGAAGCTGTCCATTGTGTTCAATCGCTTAGGGCAATACAATCTGTATACATACCGCGGCAAGAAAGAACTGGACTTCTTAAAACAACGGACAAATCTGATCATTACCGAGAAGTTCTCCGCCAATACATCCCCACGCCCATCAGCAGAAAGATAAAGGGTGTACAGCACACCTGCTGGTAGCAGAAAAAGTTATGGCACATGTAGGATACGATACATGCGATCAAGCCTACCATAACGGGCTGCTCCTGCTGCTTCCCTGCAAATTCTTTGATGGCGGATAGAAAGACCCCGATATAAGCAGCTGCTCCCAGTATGCCGTAATTGATCACTGCATTCATCCATTCATTGTGCGCATTGGTCAGGGTACGATTGCCCCACATTTCCACAAGCCGGTCCTGATACAGGTTATAAGCATAGGGCGCATAACCGTCCGGTCCTACTCCAAAAAGCTTATGGAAAATATCCATATCACCAAACATTTGCAGACTGAAGGCCCAGGTTCTTCCTCTGCCGTTCCCCCAGTTATCAGACCAGATCAGGTAAGGGATCTTGGAAGTATACTGCGTCAGGCTTTCGGGAAGCAGGCCTTTGGCACTGGCTGCCACATGAAGGGCTGCCAGAAGCAGAACGGCACCGAGAAGGGAAAACAGTACATTTCTGGTGATACGGGCCGCTTTTACATGATATTTGCCATCCTTGGCCAAAACAAAGAAGAACAGCCATAGTAAAAGCGCCAATACAAACCCAAACCACATGACTTGATCAAATAATAAGAAGTTGCTGAATTGATCCAGCTGCAAGATCTCATTGGGAAAGATCCGAAACATAATATTCATAAATCTGGTAGCGGTCACGAACAGGAAAAGCACTTCAAAAAAGCGTTCCATCCGTTTTACATCGCTTATGGAAAACCATACAAGAACTGCCAGCATACCGGAAAGGGCCGCATAGGCACTGTCGCTGTTCTGGGTTATCATGGTACAAAAGCCCCCAAAGGTAAAAATGCCGCTTACTACACGGATCCAGGTCTTTTTTCCACACCAGAAAATGCCTGCACCAAAAGGAAGTACTGTACACACAAAACTGCTGTACCAGGTAGCCTGACCAAGGGTGGAAAGGAACTGATTCTTATAAGTATCCGCAATATCCGCATATACCCCCATGGGATCGATCATAAATCTGTGGAGGATTCCCAGAATAAAAGCGATCATTGCCGCTGCCATCAGGCAGGCCAGAACCTGTTTATTGCCTTTTCCGAAGATAGAAAAGTAGAAATAGATCAGACCAAAGCTGATCATGGAGATCAGTCCCATGCTCCAGCCGGGATAGCCCCAGATACAGCTGTTAAAATTGCCTCCGGCAAAAGCTGCTATGACAGAGAAGGCCAAAAAGGCGATCACCCAATAATCCGTTTTGAAAAAGTCCGGCTTTACATCCTTTTTTAAAGTAAACAGATAGCCAAGGGTCAGCAAAAACAGGACACCGAATCCCCACAGGATCAAAGTCCGATATACATCATATTTGGCTACGCCCACATTATTATAACCATCCCGCAGATAAAGGGGCACCAACAGGCATATGGCAATGCCAAGGACCGCCAGCACATACTCTATGATGGTACGCAGCACATCCGAATAATAGTTCTCCTGCTTCTTTCTTTTTTGAATATCCGATTCTTTTATCAGTTTATTGGACATATGCCCGTCCTCCGTCTATTGATAATATAAAATTCTGCCTTTATTCTTCCTTTGCCATGACTGCGCATAAAACAGGCTTTTCCAGTTCCCTGCAAAGTTCCAGCAGTCTGACCAGTTCTTTGTGTGAGGTAGCGCCGCATTGTTCCACCAATACAACCCCGTCTGCCCCAAGAAACTTTTCCAGTTCATCCTCATCCTCAAAAGGACTGTTTTCCCCCTGCAAAAGCTTGACATCCTTTCCGGAAAATGCCGGTTTGGGAAGTTTGATCCCCAGACTGGATGCAGCATAGATGCTGTGGTATCCGTTTTTGGCGCACTTGCTTCCAATCAGCAGGGAAAGCAGTGCCCCGTCCTCTGCATTGTATACGGAAAGCCCGTAAGCTTCTTCTAATTCTCTTTGTCTCTTGACCGTATCTGAGAAGAAATACCAGATGCCTTCCCATGCTCCCACCAGGAAAATGCCCAGGAATAAGCCCAAAGCTACATATTTCCAGCTGACACGAGGTTTCACGGTTATGTCCTTTGCTGACCGTTCTTCCTCATCTTCCGAAGCCTTGACCGTACTTCCTTTCTTTTGGTCCCTTGCTGTATAATATTCCACCAGCTCATAGAAAACCGTTTCCTCATTGGCTTCCACATTACTTCTTGCATTGATCACATTGTCGGATAGCGCGCCAAGGGTATTAACGGCCTCCTTCTGCTCCTCCAAAAGCTGCAGGTCTGATTTTTCTTCTTTCTGAAGGCCTACCAGGGAGATCTCATGAGCACCCGCCTCTTTTGTGACATCCTGTTTGGAAACATCCATCTTTTCCCGAATGATCCTTGCGATCTCCTCACAGCCTGCTTCATCCTGATAACGGATCAGGATCTTCATATCCTCTCCGCCAAAGGTCACGGTAATATCTCCGTTCTCTGAAGGACTGTCTAAGTAACTGCCGGTAATGACTTCCGAAAAATATCCGCTGTCCGTGTCCACATTCAAGGTTTCTGCGATCTCGTCATAGACCTCATCACATAATACCCTGGACAGATAGCTTGCTGCAAGGGCTGCATCCCCTTCCCCTCCATCCATCATGGAAAGCTGATAATACAGGGTAATGGTCCAGACATGATTGGGATCCAGCTGCATCAGGATGGAGTCTTTCAGGTAATCTCTCTGCCTCTCATACTGTACTTGATTATAATAGTATTTATTGGCATAATAAAGAACTTCATCCGCTGCTTTTTCATTTAATCCCGCATTTTCCAGAATCTGGGTTTCGTCGGTAAGCAAAATTTCCTCTTTTTCGTCCTTTTCCGCTTCCTCCCCGGCCGCCAGACCTTTTGCATTTTTGTAATAGCTGAGGCCTCCCAGCAGAACTGCCAGTATGACCATGGCGATCAACATTTTTTTCCAGCTTTTTGCTATATGCAAAAGCATATGGGAAATGCATATTCCATCATAGGGTTTGATTTTTTCCTGTGTCATTTTGGACTCCTTTATTTTTTAGATTTATCATCACACCGATCTGGTATAGTAAGACCACCGTTTCCGCCGCCAAAGTGCCGATAGCGGCTCCTGCCGCCCCCATAGAAGGGATTAGCCACAGATTCAGACAAAGATCCGTCAATGCCCCTCCTATTTCCGAATAGAGCACCTTTTTTTCCATGCCAAGAGGCACCAGGATCTGGATTCCGATCAGGTTGCTAAAGCCGATCAAAACCAATGTGGGCATAATGATCTGCATGGGAAATACCGCAGGCAGAAAGGCTTCTCCCGAAAGGATGAGGATGCTGCTTTTGGCAAAAAACATAAAAAAGATACAAAGCGGGATGGAAGTGGCCGCCACAAAAAGAAAGGCCTTTTGGATCAACCGCCGAAACTCCCTGTCCTTTTTCTTTTCCGCGTAATAGGACATTCTGGGCAGAAGCACCGCTC
This sequence comes from Lachnospiraceae bacterium, assembly GCA_022510725.1. Taxonomy (GTDB): domain Bacteria; phylum Bacillota; class Clostridia; order Lachnospirales; family Lachnospiraceae; genus UBA2882. Next base: position 80,053 of record JAFLSW010000001.1, on the reverse strand, counting down.
CCAGGGCGGTCACAAAGCTTACCAACACGCCTTTGATCTTGACCGCACAGCTGTAATAGCCGGTCTGCACATCTCCCTGCATAAAGTTTAACATAACCACATCCAGATTGGTATAGATCGTGGTTGCCGCAGACATGGCAAAAAACACGCCGACGGGCTTGATATGCGTTCTTATGGCATCTTTTAAGAAGACAAAAGCACCTGAGGCAAGATCCTCCTTTTCCAACGGCTGGATAAACCGTCTCACATAAAACAGGTTACACAGATTGCTTCCCATACCTGCAGCAAGGGTCAGCACACCATAAATGACATAGTCATCCTTCTCATGGATACACAAAAACATCAGGACCAGCGCAGCCGCCTTAAACAGAACGGAACGCAGGGTAATATAGCTATATTCCTCCAACGCCTTAAACAGCCATTCTACGCCCAGCATCTGAAACAGAATACTAAGGCTCATCCAGGCAAACAGGGCCTTTTCCGAAGAGACTCTGGGCACCGTAAAAAGACAAATCCCAAATAGGATATAAACCGCCAGGGTCATCATGAAATTGACGGCCAGAAGCTGCCACACCACTTTGGAGAGCATTTTCTTATCATCTCTTACCTTGGCGCATGCCCGAATGCCATAAGTGGGAATCCCCAACATGGAGATCAGGGCAAAATAAGCAATAAAGGAATTGGCAAAAGCCACCTTGCCCATTCCCTCCGGCTGTAAGATCCCCGATACATAAGGGTAACTGAGCAGCGGAAAGATCATGGAGGATGCCGTCAGTATGCAGTTCATTAAATAGTTAAGTTTGACGGACTTTTGCTTTTCCATGGAAAATTCCTCCTGCCGCCAGTAATAAAGGATTTAGTACAAAGCCGGTCAGAACCGGTGTCATAAAAGCATAAATGAGCACTGCCCATACCAGGATACAGCCATACCGGTCTCCTTCCATCAACATCTTTCTCATAATAAACAGCCATACTGCCAAAAACAGAAGGCCTATGATCCATCCATAATCCAGCACCAGCTTAATATAAGCATTATCCACAAAGTTATACCTTTGCCGCACTAGGTTGACGGTGTTATCCACCCATGCGATATTGCTTCCAAAGGGCCGGATGCCGTATTCTCCCAAAGACTGCCTTGCCCAGTTGATCCTGCCGTTTAGGATCCGGTTGATCCTCTCCATCATAGGGTGTCCAAAATTTCTGTTATACACATATTGTAACCCAAAGGACAGGCATACCATGTAAACAGGCGCAAGCTGATAGATAAAAAGGCCTAAGGCAGTATTTGGAAGGGGCTTTTTAACTATTTTCAGGAAGTAAGTAAAAATGCTTAATCCTATCCCCAGCAGGATCGTAGTCCTGGAATCGGTAAAATAATATAGGAGCCCAAACATTCCTACGATACCGCCCGTCTCCCAAATAGTAAGCCTCTCTTTTCGCACATAGATCCAGGCAAAGACCACCCCCAGAAAAACTTCTCCCGGATGGGTCACATAGTTAAATCCCATGGCATGTCTGAGCTTTCCATGGTCAAAAAAGGTCTGATCGGGGAACAGCCCAACGGCACAAAGAAAAAAGATCAGCAACATACCAAGAAGCTGCACTACGGCCTGAACCCGAAAGGCATCTTTTATGCTTGTGCTTCCAAGGGCAAACAGGATCAGGGTCATAAAAACCAGTTCCTTCCCGCCGCCTACTAAGGACTGGAATCCGAAAAGCAGGATCAGCAGCGCAAAAAGTAACAGTCGTTTTTTATTGTGGCGGCTTTCTGACAAGATGCAGAACAAACACAGCAGATAAGTTCCATAACGAAACAACTGAAGCCCTTTATCAAAGCTGTTTTGAAGAGGCGTCAATTCCAGAAGCATGGAACAAATATATAATCCATAGGCTGCCAAAAAGAGCATATTCTTTTTTTCTATTCCTTTTCCCGATTCCATGTTACTTCCCCATAAGTTTCCATTTCAGCCTGACAAGGGGCCAGATCCGAAAGCCTGTTACACGCAGCAGACGAAGCTGTAAATTGGACAAAGACCCTTTTTTGCTCTCTTCCTGCAAAAGATGATCATACAGATAGGGAGAGCTTTTCTTCATTTTCTCGTCCACATTTTGTAGATAACTGCTGACAGAAACTTGTTTTCCATCCAAATGGCGGCAGCATTTTAATATATGACGCAGATATCGGTCTGCAACCTGATGTGCCACATATTCCCGAGAAGCGCCTTCCCCGTCTTCCTCCGCCTTTTCGCAATAGGTTTTATAAAAGTCTGTTAAAGTAAATAAAACTCTCTCATGATCCTTTACATGCTTTCTAAAGCCTTCCGGGCTGACGCTCTGCCCCTCCCGCTCCAGCCTGTATTGATAGACAGGCAGCGGCTCGTAGCGAAAATCCTTCGCCCACCAGAGGGGACACAGACTATATTCCAGATCCACATAATAACAATGTTCGTCGATCTTAACAGGCATGGCCTTTAAAAGAGCCGTCTTATAAACAAAGCTGTGCATAGCCAAAAAATCCGTGGGCTTTAGCTCATTGATCTTAAATGCCTTTGCGGCTTGAAAGGGCAAAGAAAATCTTCTTTTTTTCCTGATCCGCTCGTATATTTCCACATAATCATGAAAAAACACATCCTCATCCGCTTTTTCCAGATAGTCTGTCAGTTCTTCCAGGGCTTGGGGATTGACCCAATCATCCCCATCCACTACTTTGAAGTAGCGGCCTGCTGCTTTACGGATTCCTGTGTTGATAGCCCCGCCATGACCTTTGTTTTCCTGATGGATCACCCTGACACATTCCGGATACTTATGCGCCAGTTTGTCAGCCAGATCCCCTGTCCGGTCTGTAGAACCGTCGTCGATCACAAGAACATCCAGGCGCTCCCTGCCCGGAATCCTTGTCATGCTCTCCACGCATTTTATAATATAGTTTTCTACCTGATACGCCGGTATGGCTATTGTTAAAACTTTATCCATACAATTCCTTTTTTCCCGGGTTACTATTTTTCAAACATAGATTTGCTCGGAAACTTTCTTTCAAATAAACGATGCAATTCTGCTTTTCTTTTGGCAAAGGCTGCCTCACTCATTGCCCCATCATTGATACAGACGGATTTTTCTTTTTCTATGGCCTTTTCTATGGTCTTTATGGGCATCGTCACATCCAGATAGCGATTGATGGACTTTGCCGGAACAAATCTGCCGCTTAAAAGCTGTTCGTAGCGGAATACATATCCTGTGATATCAAATGGGCTTCGGAACCGATGGTGACAGGTCTCATCCAAAAGCTTCCCATCCCGTTTCCATACTCTTTTGCAGGTGGTTTTCAGGATAGGCATGGGGCCATGATGATTATAGATGCCCTGTAACCTGGAAAAAGGCAGCAACAGCAGCGTCCGGAGCAGGTTTTTCCCATATCCGGGATAAAGCCATTTGCTTATGTGCTTTCTCACATTTCTTGTGCTGTAATGCCGGTTCATAAGGGACATGTTTTGAAACTGCATCCCGGCAAATATTTCATCCTTTCCGTTTATGCCGTTTAAGCTTCCTTCGTCACAGGGCACGCCGTTCTTAAAGTAGTCCTCCGGCCGACACGGATTCACTAAAAATGTATCATCATTAAAAAACACATATTGCTCCTGTAACCCCGAAATACGAAATACATTCAGTTCAATTGGATTGGCTGAAAACACCGGAAGATATTTTTCCGGAATAAACGCTTTGTGATCCACTACCGTCAGCTTTTCACAGTCTGTGTTGAGAAAAGAAGGAACCTGTCCGTCTGTTACCAGATAGACATGGTTGACCCAGGGCGCATTGACTTCAATGCTCCGAAACAGGAAAGGAAGCAGATCCCAATCCCGAAACCGCACGCTGTCCGAATTTTCTTCCGTTGCCCAAGGATCGTCCTTTACAGGCTTTTTGTAGACATTTTTCTTTTCCTGCCATTTGGGATCGCTGCCATCTACCCAGGTGATGACAAAGTCAATTTTCTCCATGACCGTCCTCGCTCTTTTCTCTGTTTCTTTTCTATTTCTGTTCTATATCTGCCATCATAACTCTTTCTCATTTCTTCCGGCATATTTTATGCAGAGAAACAAGAATTTTATGTTGGTGACCAAATATCGTTTCCATAGTCTGTCCGGCTCCTGCATCAGACGATAAAACCATTCTAATCCCCAGCGCTGCATCCATAAGGGAGCTCTCTTTTGCACGCCGGCATGAAAGTCAAAACCGGCTCCTACTCCCAGCATCAGGCCGCATGCCTTTCCTCTTTGCCGATACATAAACAATTCCTGCTTAGGTGCCCCCAGTCCGATCCAGATAAAGTCCGCTCCGGAAGCATTGATCCTCTCTAAATCCTTTCTCCATTCCTCTTTGGAGCGTTTTCCATATGGGGGCGAGTACATGCCCTTTATGTGAATGCCGGGATATTTGTTTTCCAGGTTTTCTTTCAGAGCTCTAAGAGTCTCATTGCTGCTGCCGTAAAAGTAATGGCTGTACCCTTCTTTTCCGGAACGCTTAAAGATTTCTGTCATAAAATCCGGTCCCGCTACTCGCTCCGCTTTTGCAAACCCTTTCCATCTCTGATACTTTGCTATAGGAAAACCGTCAGCAAAGGTGATCGTTGCCGCCTCCTGCACCTTTAAAAAGCGTGGAGATTCCGCCGCCATAACAACAGAATGGGTGTTGGCAAAAGTGATATACTGTCCTTTAAGGCTTTCCAGCCTGTCACAGACCAGAGTGACCCCTTCCTCCAACTGAGAAACAACCGTTTTTACTCCCAATACCTGGCAAAACTTCATAAAATCTCCTCAATAACCATAATTTCACAGATAATATATTATAACGCAATTTTTACTTTTTGTATATTATGTGGTGTGATTATGGTATAATAGCCGCAAAGGGCATTTGACGAGCGAAGCGACCCCGGAAAAACTGCGGTTTTTCGGGGTTCTGCCCACGACTTTCAAAAAGGAACCAACTATGACCTCAGCCAACCAAAAACAAACAATTCTTCAAAACTACACATTGTTTTTTACGGATTTAGTCAGCATCTGTCTTTCTTATGTTTTGGGAATTCTGACCAGAGGAATCCTGAAGGATGTAAGAAAAGACACCCAATACTACCTGCTGATCCTTTTCTTTGCAGTCATTTTATGCCTGCTTTCCTATGTTTTGTTAAATTGGAATGCCGGTTTTATCACCCGGGGCGCCCTGGCAGAATTTTTCTTTGTCTTAAAATATGATATCGGACTGGGCTGCGGACTGGGCGTTTTTCTGTTCCTGACACAAAAGGCCCAGGACTTTTCCCGTCTTGCTTTCGCTTATTTTCTCATATATAACCTGCTCTTTACTTACTTGTTTCACCTTCTGGCAAAACAATTTTTCACAAAAGTCTATATGAAAAGCAGCAACAGCTATAAAATGATGGTCATTACGGAAAAAAAGTATGCAGATTCTTTGATCAAAAAATTAAAGTCTGACACGGAATGGTCTCACCAGATCACGGCTTTGGCTTTAATGGATGTTTCGGACATCGGAGAAACCTGCCATCATGTACCCGTTGTGGCCGAGAAAGAAAATCTTTTTGAAAAGATCAATCAGCTTGTTTTAGATGAGGTATTTATTTATCTGCCGGAATACAGCAACAAGGAGCTGGGTGTTCTCATTGAGCAATTTGAGCTGGCAGGCATAACCGTCCATGTCAATATCGATCCCTTTGATCACCTGATATCGCATAAGACCACGGAGACCCTTGCAGGGCTTACGGTATTGACCTATACCATATCCGATTATGATTTTCATCGCCTTATGATAAAACGCCTGATGGATATGATCGGGGCATTGCTCGGCATGATCGTAACGATCCTGCTTTCTCCTTTTATTGCCCTTGCCATCAAACTGGATTCTCCCGGACCTATCTTGTACCGCCAGAAACGCATCGGCTTAAATGGCAGGGCATTTTATTTATATAAATTCCGTTCCATGTATAAGGATGCGGACAGCAGAAAAGAAGAATTGCATGCCCAGAATGAAATGGAAGGCCCTATGTTTAAAGTAAAAAACGACCCCCGGATCACAAAGGTGGGCCATTTTCTGCGTCGAACCAGTTTGGATGAATTCCCTCAGTTTTTTAATGTCCTGATCGGACAGATGAGCCTGGTAGGAACCAGACCGCCTACACCGGACGAATACGGACATTATAATCTGCAATATCGCCGCAGACTGAGCATCAAACCCGGCATAACGGGATTATGGCAGGTCAGCGGCCGAAGCAATATTACCAGCTTCGATGAGGTGTTGAAGCTGGATCTGCACTATATTGACAACTGGTCCTTGGGATTGGACATTAAGATTATTTTGCAGACGATCGTTGTGATATTAACTCAGAGAGGGGCACAATAAATATAAACTTTTTAGACCGTTCTCAGTTTCTTTCTTTGTGCCGCTTCACTTTCGGACATATATTTCTCACCGGTTCCGAGAGCCTGATACACACTGGTGATCCTCTTATTCAGCATATCCATGGCATGCACCTCTAGACTGGCCTTCTGATCACTTCCCCACATTTCATGGGACAGGGTGACATGTCTTTCAATCACACAGGCCCCTAAGACTGCGGCAGCAATGGTAGGCTCCATATTGGCTTCATGTCCGCTGTATCCCACAAGGCAGTCAAAACGCTTGCGCAGAGTCTCGATCATGCGCAGATTTAAATCCTGTACAGGTGCCGGATAAGCACTGTTGGTATGAAGCAGGATATAATCTCCTTTTCCGTTCTTCTCCAATACTTCAACAGCATGATCGATCTCCTCCATGGTGGTCATGCCCGTAGAAAGAATGACCGGCTTGCCTGACTTAGCCGCTTCCGCGATCATTTCGTCACGACCGTTGGAAGCACTTGCCACCTTGATATAGGGAATATCATATTGAAGCAAAAACTCCAGACTTGGCATATCCCAGGGAGAAGCGCTCCATGTGATCCCTTTCTCCTTGCAGTAAGCATCAATAATGTCATACTGCTCTTTTTCAAATTCTACCCGGTATTTATATTCCAGATAAGTCATGGTACCCCAGGGAGTTTCCCTCATTACGCTCTTTTGAGCCTCGGGCACTGCCAGCTCCGGATTCCTTTTTTGGAATTTTACATTGTGCCAGCCTGCTGCATTGGCCGCATCCATCAATTTCTTGGCGATCTCAATATCCCCATTATGATTGATTCCGATTTCTGCGATCATATAAGGCCGACAGTTTTCTTTTATGACCTCATTGCCGATCTTAATCTCTTTATTTGCCATTTTTCTACCCTTTATCTCCTTTTCCTGCCAACAGAAGCAGGTATTTCATTATGATATGTCATCTAAAGATTATTATAATGAATTTAACGCGGTTATTCAAGCCAAATTACGGTAATCTGTTTTTGGACAAAATGCTGCCCGGAGCTAACCACGCGAAACTCCGGGCAAATTTTTCCTTATTCTATTTAGGAGGCAACATTTATCGCCTTGTAATCCAACCGGATCTTATCCGCGATCCTGGCGATGTATTCGCTATTGGTAGGCCTTCCCTTTCCTGTTTCGTGTGAATAACCGAAAAGTTCTTCCATTGTTACGGAGTTCCCTCTGCTCCATGATACTTCAATAGCATTTCTGATTGCGCGCTCCACTTTTTGTGATGTAGTTTTATAAATTCTCGCTATCTCTGGGTATAAAAGTTTTGTAACGCTGCTCACCGCCTCCATATCACTTTCTGAAATTAATATCGCTTCTCGCACGTAATGATACCCTTTAAGATGTGCCGGAACCCCTAAATCCAACATTATCTTGGTAACATACCGCTCTAACTCGACGCGTTTTGTCATATCATTCATCATACATTATTCCTCATTCCCCTTTTTGAGGCCTAACGATAACTGTAACAAAATACGCGGTTATGTAATTAAAATACCATTTTTAGCATTCTTTGTCTATTTTTTTTCGTCGACAAAATGTTTTTTCATATTTTGGTGAGTACAAACTTACTTTTTCCCTGGATCGTAAGCGCTTTTTTTCCGGCAGGGACAAAGAATGTATTGCCTGCCACAAAGCTGCTGCATTGATTTTCTGTCCGGATCATGCCGCTGCCCTCCAAAAAAACAATGGCACTAAAAGAAGCGTCATCTAAAGAAAGCTCTGCTTCTTCCGGAATCTCATACAGGGTAGTGGTAAAGTATTTGCATTCTCCTAACAACTGTTTTACCAAACCGTTTGCTTCTTCTTTTTCTCCCATAGGATCGGAATTATATTCATAGGGATTCCGATCCATATTGCAAAAGGCCTTTTCTAAATGAAGCGGTCGTTTTTTCCCGTTTTCATCTATGCGGTCATAATCGTAGAGCCGATAGGTTGCATTGGAACTTTGCTGAATCTCCAGGATCATGATGCCTTCTAAAATAGCATGCACCGTCCCTGCTTTTACAAAGATCACATCTCCCTTTTTTACGGGGATCCGGTTTAATACCTCTGTCAGAGTCCCTGCTTTTACCCGCCTTCTGCATTCTTCTTCGCTTACTTCTTCCTTAAAGCCTAAAAACAGACTGGCATCCGGTTCCGCATCCAGCACATACCACATTTCATTTTTCCCATAATCCTTTTCTTCACTCAAAGCATAAGCATCATCGGGATGTACCTGAACAGAAAGAGGATTGGTGGCATCGATCAGTTTGATCAGCAGGGGGAATTTTTCAAAAGGCTGACATTTCCATCCCAGGGCGCCTTTTCCCAAGAGATCCAGATATTCCGTAAAAAGCATGCCCTTTCGGTCTCCTTCTGCTATGGTACAGATACCGTCTCTGTGGGCAGAAAGCTCCCAGCTTTCTGCTATGCGGGGATAAAATTTCCATTCCGTCCCCTTACCAAATACTTCTTTTAGTCTTTGTCCGCCCCAGATATAGTCTTTGTATACAGGCTGGAGCTTTACAAAATCCTCCGTTGCCTGTAGAGTATCCCCAGTCTTATGTCCTGCACTGGTACCCACGCTGACTTCTATTACGATCAGGTCCTCTGCCGTACGGTTTTCTATACGGTGATAGGTTCCTACCGGAACATATATGCTGTCGTTTCTGCCGAATTCACGAAATTCTCCATCCATAGTGATGGCAGCCGTACCGCTGACAATAGACCAATGTTCGCTGCGCTGCTCATGCTTATGCATGGTCAGGGCTTTCCCCGGAAAGATGGTCAGCTTTTTGACCATATAACCTTCTGCCCGATTCAGCGTTTCCTTAATGCCCCACTGGGTATAAAAAATATCTCCCTCATCAAAGATGTCTTTATGCTCTTCATAATGATCGGCCATGATCTCTTTAATCACACCGCTTTCACCTTTCCTGGAGATAAAGGCGGCATCCTTGGTATTGACCACCATCAGATCCTCACAACCGTTTACCACGACCAGTTTTTGTTTATCTTCGTTTAAAACCGATACATTTTTACAATCATTGGCAATGGAAGGACCCTGTAAAGAAGGCGCATGGATCTTGGTCAACACTTCCGGATTCAACAGTCGGGACCAGGAAAATGCCCCTTTCACAACATCCACATGACGGCCTGCCCAGGCACGAAATACACCTTCTCCTACACTTAGGGAAGGAAGCTTGGACAACCACTGCTTAGTAATAACAAAGTCATCCCCTTCTAACCGTATCCTGCCGCTTCCGTTTTGACAGAGGCCATAAAGAAACGGCGCATTTTCACGGATAGCTCTTAAATAGGTTTCTGCCCGCATCATAAAGATACCGCTGTCTAACAGAACCTGTCCGCCCATTTCTTTCTTATAGCGGGGAATAAATTCCGTCACCCTGCTGCCTTCATAGGCAAATGCACTGTGCCCGCTTTCTGAGCCCTCTGATGTGCCTTCATCCCCTTCACAGCCGATCACTACGATATTGTCCTCTTTCAGATATTCCTTGGCTTTTACAATGGTTCCGTTATAATCACCGCCGCTGATCAAATGATCCGTGGAGACTACCAGGATCTCTTCGTCCTTCCCCACACACATAGCGCCAATGGCCACTGCCGGCGCAGTCTGCCTGCTGATCTCTTCCAAAAAGACGCGATAGGAAAGCCCTTGAAAGGCCTGCATCTGTCCCTCTACGATATAACGGTATTTGGCGTTAGTAATAATAAAGAACTCATCACAAAAAGGCAGATTCCTTGCTATGGCTTCTTGAAATAAGGATCTGCCTTCTCTGATATAGATAAATTGTTTTGGATAGTTTTTACGGGAAAGAGGCCACAACGCATCGCCGCTTCCTCCCGCCAAAACAAAACATTTCATTTAAAGATACCGTTCCTTTCCTGTTGCTTCCAATCGTTCCGTCAGTTTTTTTACATCCTGCGCCTTATCCTTGGGACACACTAATACCGCATCCTTTGTCTGGACTACGATCACATCCTTCATGCCCACTGCCGCCACCAGCTTATCCGCTGCATACAGGATACTGCCCTCACAATCTTCAAAAACTGTTTCCCCATAGGATACATTTCCCTTTTCATCCGCTTCCTTCATCAGCGTCAGCATATCCAGACTGCCGATATCATTCCATCCGAATTCTGCAGGGATGACCAGCACATGATCTGCCCGTTCCATGATGCCGTAATCAATGGAAATCTTAGGTATGGCCGGATAAACCCGTTCTATGGTTTCCTGTTCCCGATCCGTCCCCATATCCTTACCGATTTCCTGCAGACAGGAATAAACATCCGGCAAAAGCCGCTCCATATAAGATAAGATAGTGGACGCTTTCCACACAAACATGCCGCTGTTCCAAAGGTATCCGCCTTTTTCCAGATATATTTGAGCCGTTTCTTTATCCGGTTTTTCGACAAACTCTTCCACTATGGAATAGTTTTTCATGTTTTTATCGCCTATGGGCGTCCGGCTTCCCTCTTTGCTTTTGATATATCCATAACCGGTGGCAGGGAAGGTAGGACAGATTCCAATGGTAACCAATCCATCTGTCTCCTCGGCTGTTACGATCGCTGCTTCCATGACCCGGACAAATTCTTCCTCATCCTTTACAAACTGGTCGGAAGGAAGAATACACATAATACCGTCCCCATGCTTGCGCAAAATCTCCATGGCGGCATAACCGATACAGGCAGCCGTATTCCTTGCTGCCGGTTCCGACAGGATATTTTCTTTTTTTACCCATTCCTTCGTTTCCTCTTCCATTAAGGAAGCTTGAGAAACATTGGTCACGATCATCAGATTTTCTTTTTCAATGCAGAAAGAAAGGCGTTTTAAGGTTTCATTGATCATCAGATCTTTTCCGCTTAGATTTAAAAGCTGCTTGGGTCTTTCTTTTCTGCCAAGAGGCCAGAAGCGGCTGCCGTTACCCCCTGCCATGATCACGCCGTATCGTTTCATACTTTTCTCACTTTCTTGCTGTATCTACATTTTCCCGGAACCAGTCATAGGCCAGCTGTACCCCTTCTAAAAGGTCCACCTTATGACGCCATCCAAGCTCATGAAGCTTGCTTACATCCGTCAGCTTCCTGGGGGTTCCGTCGGGCATATCCCTATTCCATTTGATCTCGCCTTCATATCCTACGCAGTCCTTGACCGTTTCTGCCAACTGCTTAATGGTAACCTCTTTCCCCGTTCCGATATTGACATGCTGCTCTCCGCTGTAATTTTCCAGCAGAAATACACAGGCATCGGCCATATCATCCACATATAAAAACTCTCTTAAGGGCGTTCCCGTTCCCCATAATTCCACAAAAGGGGCACCGCTTTCCTTTGCCTCATGGAATTTGCGGATCATAGCCGGCATAACATGGGAGCCGTTCAGATCATAGTTGTCATGGGGTCCGTACAGATTGGTGGGCATACAGCTGATAAAATCATCTCCGTACTGCTTTTTATAAAACTGACACATTTTTAAACCTGCGATCTTGGCAATGGCATAAGCCTCATTAGTCACTTCCAGAGGACCCGTTAAAAGAGCATCCTCGGGAATAGGCTGAGGAGCCATCTTGGGGTAGATGCAGGTACTTCCCAAAAACAGCAGTTTCTTTACGGAAAACTCATGACAGCACTGGATCACATTACACTGGATCTGCAAGTTTTCATAAGCAAACTCTGCGGGAGCCGACTCATTGGCATGAATGCCGCCTACCTTTGCTGCTGCAAGGACCACCACATCCGGTCTTTCTTCTTCAAAGAAGGCTCTTACCGCCGCCTGATCTTTTAGATCCAGTTCTTTATGAGTTCTTCCGATCACATTTTCATAGCCCTTTGCCTGCAGATTCCTGACAATGGCGCTTCCGACCAACCCTCTGTGGCCTGCCACATAGATCTTATCCGTTTTATTCATCATTTCTATCCTTCCCTCTGTCAGTCCTGTGTCTTTTTATATTCTTCGCAGCTTTGTCCCGCAATGGCTTTCATGTCTGCATCCATCATCATGGCAACCAGTGCCTCAAAATCTACTTTTCGTTTCCAGCCCAGTTCTTTCTCCGCCTTGGAAGGATCTCCCCAAAGGAATTCCACTTCCGCAGGGCGATAGAATTCAGGATTGACATCCACCAACAATCTTCCCGTTTTGTCATCATAACCTTTTTCATCTACGCCTTTTCCTTCCCAACGAATGGTGATTCCCAACCGGGAAAATGCCGCTTCTACAAACTGGCGCACCGTATGGGTCTCGTTGGTAGCCAGCACATAGTCTCCCGGCTTTTCATTTTGCAGGATCATCCACATGCCTTCTACATAATCTCCCGCAAAGCCCCAGTCCCTTTTGGCATCCATATTGCCTAAGGAAAGCTTGTCCTGCTTTCCTGCCATGATATTGGCAATGGCAAGGGTGATCTTACGGGTTACAAAATTCTCTCCCCTTCTGGGAGACTCATGGTTAAACAGAATGCCGTTGCAGGCAAACATATTATAAGATTCTCTATAATTTACAGTGATCCAGTAGGAATACAGCTTTGCTACGCCATATGGACTTTTGGGATAAAAGGGAGTGGTCTCGCTCTGAGGCGCCGTTTCCGGTATGCCCCCAAACAGCTCGGAGGTAGATGCCTGATAATACCGGCAGTTCCCGCCGTTTACCCGGATAGCCTCCAGCAGCTTCAAGGTGCTGACGCCGGTAGCTTCTGCCGTATATTCCGGTACCTCAAAGGAAATGCCCACATGAGACTGTGCCGCCAGGTTATATACTTCCGTGGGCTTGATCTCACCGATCAGTCTCATCAGATTACTGGAATCGGTTACATCCGCAAAATGCAGAAAGAACTTTACCTTGTAATAGGAGGATTCGATCAGATGGTCGATCCGCTCCGTATTGGTAATGCTGTGTCTTCTCATCAGTCCATGGACCTCATACCCTTTTTCCAGCAAAAACTCTGCCAGATAGGAGCCGTCCTGACCTGTAATTCCTGTGATCAATGCTACATTCTTCATTTTTTCTTTCCTTTTCTGAATTTATTTTCTAAATATTTACAATTCTATCTAAATTTACACCTGTCATACTACAAATACAATGGACAATTTTGCTTATAAATAGTAAAATATTGCTATAACATATTTTTTGAAAATCCCTTGTTTTATGGAGGTTTTATGGAAAATCATCATTCAAATCGTATTATTGCAACTCCATCCTCATATGCAAAGAGCCATTATCTGTATGTGCAGGAGACCGGTTCTTTGCAAAGTATCGAGCCTCATGTCAGCCGTCGGGATGATCTGGCTTCTTTGCTTTTCTTTGTGGTCATAAAAGGCAGCGGTACCCTGACTTGCCAGGGAAAGGTTTATCATATCGGCACCGGCGATTGTATTTTTATCAACTGCCTGGAAGAGTATGCCCATGAAAGCAGCAAGGAAGATCCCTGGACTCTTTCCTGGGTCCATTTTTACGGCAAAGAAGCCGCAGAGCTTTATCGCCACTATTTGGAGCAAGGGGGAGAACTCTTATTCCACCCTTCCGACCTCTCTCCTTTTACCAATGCTCTGGAAGCCTTATTTACAGCACAATCCGATAAAAATGCTTTTTATGAACAGCTCTGCCACAAATATCTGACCGACATCGTTACCTCCTGCTATCTAAATGCCGGTTCCGAAACCGACAAGAACGGGGACAGCATCTACAAAAAAATGGAACTGGTGCGTTCCTACATAGAGGAACATTTTTCGGATAATATTTCCCTGGATTTCTTGTCAGATCATTTTTTTATCAGCAAGTTTCACCTTTCCCGGGAGTTTAAGAGAATAAACGGTGTGACCATTGGGAATTATTTAAATGGGAAAAGGATCAACGAGGCAAAAAAGCTTTTGCGGTTTACAGATCAGCCCATTGGCTCCATTGCCGCTTCCTGCGGCATTTCCGATATCAATTATTTTACGAAGGTATTTGTAAAATATGAGTCCATGCCCCCAAGTCATTATCGAAAAAAGTGGTAAATCTTGATAATCTGAGAAACATGGTCTATAATATTTGCTAACGGAATAATTCATTTGGCTTATCTATCCATAAAAATACGCAATGTAAAAAGGAATACTATGAACACATTAAAAGAAATCTTTACAAATCCTATGTTTGTCAGTGCAGCCTTAGGCTGGTTCGTGGCGCAACTTTTAAAAACTATCATCTATTGTATTGTAAATAAGGAATTGGTATTGGAACGAATGATCGGAAACGGCGGTATGCCCAGTTCCCATTCTGCCACTGTATGCGCTCTTGCCACATCCGTAGGCTTAAACGAGGGCTTTAGCGGTTTTCCCTTTGCCATGGCAGCCTTTTTTGCCATTGTCGTGATGAACGATGCCATGGGCGTCCGTTTGGAAACGGGAAAACAGGCAATGGTATTAAACGATATGATGCAGTTATTTAAAGAAATGGGAAGATGGGACGGCAAGCACCCGATAGAGCATTTAAAAGAATTTGTAGGCCACACGCCTTTGCAGATCCTGATCGGCGCACTGTTAGGAATCATTATTGCAATTGCTTATTACAACCTGACTTTATGATCGATCATCTTTTTCCTGTATCTCATCAATGAGATAAGGCGGTCTATTGCGGGAGGCATCCAATGCCCTCCAGACATACTCGCCTAAGATGCCAAGCATCAGCATCATGCATCCAAATGAAAACAGCACAACGCACATCAATGACGCCCATCCCAGAATGGGCGTTCCTACTGCGATTTTTTCTATGATCACTTCTATGGCCATTAAGATGGATCCCACAAAAAATACCACCCCCAGGGTAGACATGCATCGAATGGGGAAGTAAGAAAAACTAAGCATGGAATCCATGGCAAGCTTGATCTTTTTGGACAAAGTCCAGCGGGATTTACCCACCTCTCTGTCTCTTCTGTGGAAATACACATGATCCGTTTTAAAGCCCGACCACAACACCTGCAGTGTCAGGGAGGAATTCTTTTCATCCAAAAGCTCCAGCACTTGAATGACCTGTCTGTCCAGCAGATAACAGTCACATCCTCCAATGGGCATTTTTTCATTGACAAATTTGTGAACCATCACATAGTACAGATGGGCAAAAAACTTTTTGACAGGGTTTTCATCCCGTTCGGAGCGAACTGCCAGGACTACCTTATTGCCTTTTTTCCAGCTTTCATACATTTCCAGAATGATCTCGCTGTCCTCCTGCAGATCCGCCTGTTTGGTCACGGCACAATCTCCCGTGCAGACAGAAAGCCCTGCTAAAAGAGCGGCATGCTCTCCGAAATTCCGGGACAGCTTCACACATTTGGTATGACCGTCCATCTCTTTGATCTGATTCATGATCTCCCAGGAATCATCGCCGGAACCGTCATCCACAAATACCAGTTCATAATCTCCCAGTTTTCCCAGGATCTTTTGTTTCATGTCTTCGTATAACAGCATGAGGGTGTCGGCATTGTAATAAACCGGCACCACAATAGAAATCTTACTCATCTTTTTCGTTCCCTCTGACTTCTTTTAGAAATGCGTCGTAATCCCTAATGTATTCCTCTCCGTCATAATGCTCGCTGGCCAACACCAACAGGACGGAATCCTCGGAGAAATCATACATATCCTTCCATACCATAGTCTCTATATACAGGCCCATACGAGGCTTATTTAACTCCACGACCTTGGTCTCATGGCCGTTGTCCATCTTTACCTTGCTGGTACCGCTTACATTGATCAGCACAAACTCCGTCCGACGGTTGGCATGCTGTCCACGGATGATCTTATCATCGGAACCGTACATATAGAAAACCCGTTTGATATTAAAGGGCACATCTATATTATCGCCTTCCGCTACTACAAGATTGCCCCTCTCATCTCCGTATTCTTTAAATTCAATGATACGAAATTGTTCCTCTAATCGTTTCATTCTGTATCCCTCTTAAAATTCATTTAAGGCCCTGATCACAAAGTCCTGTTCTTCTTCTGTCATACCGTTATACATGGGAATAGAAAGCACTTCCTCTGCCAACTGCTCCGTTATGGGGAAGGCTCCTTTCAGAAAACCCAGATACCTGTAAGCCTCTGCTAAGTGAGGAGGAATGGGATAATGGATAATGGTTCCGATCTCCTTCTCGTTCAGATATGCTTGTAGCTCATCCCGCTCTTTACAGCGAATGACAAATTGATGATATACATGTCCCGCCTGTTCCCGCTTCTTTGGAAGCTCTATCTTAGGATTGTGGAGTTCACGAAGATAGCGGGCTGCAATAGCCTGTTTTTCCTTTGTGATCTCATCCATGTGGGAAAGTCGAACCCGCAAAAGTCCTGCCTGCAATTCATCCAGTCGGGAGTTGGTCCCCACTATTTTATTGTAATAGCGTTTTTCACTGCCATAGTTGCGAAGTACCTTGATATCTGCTGCAATCTGCTCATTGTCAGTCACAATGGCTCCTCCGTCTCCAAAAGCTCCCAGGTTTTTGGAGGGATAGAAAGAAAAGCAGCCGATATCTCCAAATGTACCCGTCATCTTTCCATCATAGCAGGCGCCATGGGACTGGGCACAATCCTCTATCAGTTTTAGATCATACTTTCTGCACAGATCCACAACAGGCTTCATATCCGCAGCTTGTCCATATAAATGAACCACCAAAACCGCCTTGGTCCGATCCGTGATCTTCTCTTCTATTTTTGCCGCATCGATCTGATAATACTCATCCGGTTCCACAAATACGGGAAGAGCGCCATTGATGGTAATGCCCATGACACTGGCAATGTAGGTATTGGCCTGTACAATGACTTCATCTCCCAAACCGATATTAAGCGCCCGGAATGCCAGCCAGAGAGCATCTAATCCGCTTGCTAAACCAACACAAAACTTAGCCCCTGTATATGCGGCAAATTCCTCTTCAAAGGCACTTACCTCTTCTCCCAGCACATACCAGCCGGATCGAAGCACCTTTAGCGCTTTTTCTTCAAATTCTTCCTGATACTGATAAAAGCCCCGGTCCATCCGGTTTGGCATGATCTTCATGGCAGCTCTCCGTTTCAGACTTTAAACTTCTTTTTATTTTACCATTGCCTACTTTGCTAGTCAAATACTTCCTAACATGCTATAATTTGGTAATAAGCGGTTAATCTAATACTACAGGAGTTTAAACAGGGACGAGATTTTATGGAACAAGTCAGTAAAAGTAAACAGATCATGATCAATATGGCAGCAAGCATGATTTCCACGCTGGTCAGCCTGGCTATCAGTTTTGTGCTTTCTCCCATCATCATTGACAAACTGGATTATGAAGCATACGGTTTCATGACTCTCGCCAATGATTTTGTCAGCTATGCTAACATCGCCGCCATGGCCCTAAACTCCATGGCCGGACGGTTTATTACCGTCAGCCTGACCAAAGGCGATTATGAAAATGCCAATAAATATTTTAATTCGACCATGTATGCCAATATCTTTATTGTGGCAGCGCTGTTTATCCCCTGTACTTTAGTGGTGGCATTCTTGGACCGTCTGGTCAAGATCTCTCCTGCACTGATCCCTGATGTCAAGCTCCTATTTGCACTGACCTTTTTAAACTTTATGGTCACCATCATCAGCACTACCTTTTCCACTGCCACCTTTGCGGCAAACAGACTGGATCTGCAGGCCTTCCGTTCCATTGAATCCCAGATACTGCGCTCAGCGATCCTGATCGTGACCTTTTTCTTCCTGCCCATTCATGTTTCTTACATGGGTGCAGCCAGCTTAGCTGCAACAGTTTATCTGGTCTTCACTTATGTGCATTATACCAAAAAGCTGATGCCCCAGATCGAAGTGAGCAGAAAGCATTTCAGCATGAAAAAAGTACTGGAGATCTTATCGGCCGGTATCTGGAATACGGTCATGCGTGCAGGGCAGACCTTGACCAACGGTCTGGATATCCTGATCACCAACTTATTTATCGGCGGCACGGAAATGGGCTATATCAGTACCTCCAAGACCATCGTCATAGCCATCAATACTTTGTACGAAACCATTTCCGCCGTATTCACTCCATCTCTTACCATCAGCTATGCCAAGGAAAACAAGGAGGAGCTGTTGGAAGACCTGAAAAGTGCCATGAAAATGACCGGATTTTTTGCAAATATTCCTCTCTGTTTTATGATTGCCTTCGGCATTCCCTTTTATACTTTATGGCTTCCCAGATCCGGTTCCGTTTCAGACGGGAATGTGATCGGGATCATTTATATTCTCACTCTTCTTACCATGTTTGGCACCATTGTGGGAGGCGTGATCAGCCCTTTATTTAATGTTTATACCGTAGTCAATAAGCTAAAATGGAATTCTATCGTTACCCTCGTCATGGGTGTGTTAAGCACACTGATCGTTTTTATACTGCTGGGCACTACTTCTTTAGGTGTATACTGCGTAGCCGGAACCTCTACCATCTTGGGAATCATAAAAAATATGACCTTTACGCCCATGTATGCTGCCCATTGCCTGGATATTCCGAAGAGATCTTTCTATCCTGTCATCTGGCGTTATATCGGTGTAAGCTGTCTTATGGCCGTTGTGTTTTTTGAATTTTATAAGCAGCTGCCCGGGGGCAGTTGGCTGTGGCTGTTTATAGATGTTGTGATCTGCGGCATGGTAGGCTGCATCATGAATTTATGGCTCCTCTTTGGCAAAAAGGAACGAGCTATGTTAAAAGATATGGCACAAAAAATACTATATAGGAGATAACTTTTATGGCAAAGATTCTCGGAGTGGTCAGCACTCCCTATCAGCTTTTGGTATTTCTTTTTGTAAAGGATGCCTTTTTATCCGAAGACACGGTGGATCTGGTTGTAACGGACAAGACCCCTTTTATGGAGGAAGTCTATCAAAGCGGCAGATTGTCCCCTTACTTTCATCAGGTCCTGTTCGGAGACGGCAGAAAGATCAAGAATCCTTACAAATCCGCCCCTGCCACCTTTTGGGAAAGCTTTATCAAGAACAAAACGACCGACATCATCTTGGATGCACCGCTTTCTGCCTATGATAGAATGTACTTTGCTTCCCCCGGTGTGCCGGATGAGATCGTAAAAGAGATCGCCAAAACCTTGATCAAAAAAAATAAAAAACTGACCTTCCACCGATTTGAAGATGGTTTTGCCAGCTATACCAAAAAGCCTGTTCACGCTATCAATACGGAGTCGGGAAAGACCCTTTATAAAAAGCTGTGGAATTATGATATTGAGGAAATGGAAAAAGAGATCCTCCTCTTTGAACCGGAAATGGCAGAGTCCTGTGTTGATTTTGAAAAGATAAAGATTCCCCACACCAAAGAGAGGATTGAAAGAGTTAGCAAAATAAGTCAGGATATCTTTCGTTATAAACCGAATATCCCTTCTCAAAAAGTCATCTTTTTGGGTCAGGGCACGGAAAACTGTTCCGAAAATCCGGAAACCTATCAAAGACTGATCAGAAGATTGGAGGATATTGCAGGCAAGGAGAATTTTATCATCAAACCTCATCCGCGGGGCACCCATGACGATTTTAAAGGGGAGTTATCCGTCTATGCGGATCCCTGCCCCTTTGAGTTAGCTATTGCTGATCCGGCCATGGAAGATAAAACTCTGGTTTCCTTTTATTCCACTGCATGTATAGCAGGAAAGCTTTTGTATCAGAGCAAATGCCGGATTTTGTTTTTATATCCCCTGGCAGAAGACTCATTTAATGAAAAATGCGACTATGAAGACTTCTTTAAGGCATTCTCTGCCTTATGCGATAATGTCCACATCGCACGGAGCTGGGATGAGGTGGAAAAATTATTGTAACGGGTTATTTTGCAGTCTTTCCATCTGTTCTTTTTCTTCAGCTTTTCTTTCCTTTACTTTTTCTGCCTTTTTTGCCTCTTCTTTCTTCTCTTTTCGGCGTTCTTCCAGTTCTTCCTCCAATTCTTTCTGGCTCTTGGCTCCGGTATCGGAGGTCACGGTAGTCTGTCCGATCATGGTAATATTCCCTTTACTGTCTATACTCCAGCTTTCAGAATAGCTTACCAGCTTTCCGCCCAGTCCTGCAGCATTTCGTTTTGCACTTTCATATCCCTGCTTGTATAGATCTTTGAAAAGCGACAGATTCTCCTCAAGTTTTTTTGCTTCCTCAGGATCATTGGCGCACTTTCTTAAATATGCACCCGAAATCGCCACATCCCCGTTTTTTACACAATCAAAATTGTCCGATAAATAAGAATAATAATCTGACGCCTTATTGCTGTTCTTTATCTTTGCAACCTGTTCTTTCCATTCTTCAATAATAGCCTGCGCTTTATCTTGCTGGCTTGCATATTCCTCAAGGTCTTTTCTGTTTTTATCATACAGCTTTGCATAGCCTTCCTTGGAAAGTGATACCTTTATGGGCTGCTCCATCAGTTCTTTCTCTGCTGCTTTCTTTTCTTTTAATTTTTCTTCTTTCTTTTTGGCCCGTATTTCTTCTATCAGTTCCTCTATTTTTTCTTTATATGCCGTACCGGGATTTTCTCCGGTTTTGCTGGCAACAGCCCAGTAAGTCACTTTTCCGTTTTGATCGATGCGGGTTCCACAGGCCAGCACTTTCAGCCCTTTTGCTTCACACCCCTCGACGATCTCTTTTCCCGCCTGAGGCGCATCTGCGATCACTTTTTCATACTTTGCGGCTGCTGCCGGATCCTTTGCCATTTGCTCAATGATGTTCGAAGGGATGATGATATTGTTGCTGCCGCTGCATCCCATCATGAAGGACTCCATCTGCTTGGTATTCCTAAAGTCCGCCACGCTGATGTTTACATCCGAATATCTCTGTCTGAGATCATTTAAATAATCCTTTGCCTCACTGCTAAGCCCGCTGCTTCCCTTTGTACTCGAAGTGCCGACTGTCCCGTAAGTGCTTGTATAATCCTTTACTCCTGTTACTGCCATAATTTTTCCTCCTTGCATAAATTGATTGAATTCCCTTTCCATGATGGCTGTTTATCTGAATATTATATCGGATTACATATGTAAATGATTAACCCATAACAAAATATTTTTTTATTTCTCTCTGCTGAAATAGGCATCAAAATTACTGTCATTTACATAGGTGCAGATATAGGAAGCTCCTCCATATTCATAGAGATCACCTAATTCATGGGTATCCCGCTCCACAAACAAAATAGCATCGGGAGGATCCCCCGCAAGATCCTTATCCTCATTGATGATATGGCGCAGTTTTCCCTGGGAATAAGCCTCATGGAACATCAGCCACAGCGGATAATCATAGCCATCTCCGGAGATCAGGAGACCGATGTCTGTAACTCCTTCCTCTTTTGCCCTTTCAAGAAGAGCTTCATAGGATGCTTGTCTGTGATTATAGGCAAAATAATAGGACATCCTGCTCTTGCATCCGTTTCTTAAATAAGTTTCTGCCGAGGCCAGATTATAGAAAAGAGGCGGAAAGGCCAATACAACGCATAGACATATAAGCCCGGACAGGATATTTTTTTGTAGTCTTTTTTTTACATTTTTTAAGAAAAGCCACAGCAGATTAACGCTCATGATCACTGTTATAGTCAATGCCGGATACATCAATCTGCTTCCCCATGGCTGCCAACGTAGAAGTGCCATAATAAATCCAAAGGAAAGCCATGTGGATATGGCAAAATCAAGAGAAAGTTTCCACTGTGCTCTTATGTCTTTTTCCACTGTTTTCCTTTTTAGGAGAAACTTGACCAGAAGAATAAGCAGCAATATCCCGCTCACAAATGCCAGATAGGCGGCAAGAGCGCTGGGAGATTTATCATGGGAATACATATCCTCCCCCATATTCATATGTCTCAAAAAATCAAAACCGTGGAATGCAATGGCTTCATTGTTTACCTCCACGCCCAAAAGTTTTCCTGTATAAATGACAATACGATATACAAAGCCGTTTAAAGGGCGATATGCATGCTGGGTGAGCAGCATGGAATAATTCTTTAGGATGTTCACCACAATATAAGCTGCATTTTTGGTGGCCACCATAATGTTTCCGCCGACCGTATCAGGCATAAGACGGCCGCTGGATCTATAAGTACGCACAAGTGTTTCCGATATGGGAAGTCCGATCCCCAGAATCGCAATTCCCATGCATTTTATCAGGGATATAAGTCTGTCCTTTTTACAAAGCCTTGTGATCAAAAGCCATGGCATAAACATAAGCATGGAGGCACAGACACTGGTTTTGGCAAGATAGGCAAATGCTACCGTAAGGGATAGTAAAAAGATCCCCTTTATCTGCCCTTTGTCCAATACCAGCCTATCCCACTTTACTACAGCGATCAGTTCATAAACAAACATAGAAAAAAACACGGTTGCAAACAGATCGTTTTGAGTCGTTATGCTTTGAGAAATGGTAAGGGGCATCAGCATGAATACAAAAGCGCCAAACAGCGAAAAGGTCCTTTCTGTACCCAGACGCCTTGCGCTTTGATAGACAAAATATGCTGCCGCAAACATAGAAATATACTGCAGCAGATTCACAAAAATATCGCTTCCGGAAAGCAGTATGATATGCAATAGATTATATTCTGCCAACACAGGAGAATAGATCTGTCTGTCTATATTGCTGGTGTAATGGGCAACGCTGCCATGGTCTATCCAGTAGCCGATCCGAGCCAGATGGTAAGACATGGAATCATAGTTATAGGGTACGGTAAACAGCGCTCCAACAAGAAGAAGCAGGGAAAGAACTGTCAGAATGATCAGCATGATAAGACAAAGCTTATTGCGAAAGAAATCGTTTTTTAGAAAGGATTTCCCCGGTTTATTTTTTACTGTGTTTCCTTTTTTCTTTCCATACAAAACCATGACTGCAAAAAGGATCAGCAACCAGGATAAAAATATCATATCTGAATTTAATGCCGCAAATACCGATAAAACATTAGTAATGATCAGCAATAGTAACTCAAATATAAGAATCGCCTTTGCCAGTGCCTCTCCAATCTCTTCCTCCGTTATCCTGGCATAAGCATACAATGCAGTAAATGCTGTCGGTAAAACCAGAAGCATAAAAAATCCTTTCTCACAATCTATAAATACCTGTGGATTTAGCCGGCTGTCTGGGTTATAATAATCAGTATGAAAAGCAAAATAAAGCAATGGAACCCCAAAACAAAACTGCATATCGGTTTATTTTCGGCAGCACTTTTTCTTTGGCTGGTCACTTTTTGGACAGATCGAAAGACCTTTACCAAGGATCCCTTAAACATGAACAGCTTTCCCATTCATTCGGACGCTGTTTTGTTTATGCACATTGCATCTAAGCTGCTGGTTTTTTTGGTTATCTTTGGAATGCTGTTGTTTTTGTCTTACGGATTACAACATAAAAAGCTGTTATTTGCCTTTATCGGTTTCTTCCTTGTATATTTTGTTTTACTGTTATGCAGTTATCCCGGTTATTTTATGGGTGATGATACCATTATCTTTGGCTATGCTACCAGATATTATTCTGTATACTGGCATAATTACCTTACCTCCCTGTATTTTATGGTGGGCATGTCCTTATTTCCCGCTTCTACCGGGCCTATCATTTTGCATGACATGTGTCTGTCCCTTGTGTTTTCTTACATATTTTACCAAACGGACAGGTTGTTTCAGATCAAGGCAAAATATCTGATCATTTTGTGTGGTTTGATGCCTTTTGTGCTATTATCGGCGCTGATGTGTTTCCGACCGGTATTGTATTCTCCCTTTCTTTTATTTTTTCTGGCCTTTTTAGTCTTTGAAAAAAGAAAAGAAGAAGAATTGACATTGGCAAAATTACTGTTTCTTACTGCGCTGGCAGCTTTGCTCTGTTTCTGGCGCAGCGAAGGAATTTTATTATTTTTCTTCTGTTTTTTGCTTATTCCCGTTTGTTACAGCATAAAATGGAAAAAGATGATTGTTTTTTTCATTGCATTCGTTGTGTTCTTTTCAGGAATCCGTCTTCCTCAATCAGTGGGTGAAAAGAAATACTATGGCAGCGATTATCTGATCATTTCCACCATTCGCCCGCTTTCCCTTATTATCCACAGGGAACAGACTTATCCCGGGGCAGAAGAAGACCTGAAGAATATTGATGCCGTGGTGGATCTTTCCTATATCAGTTATGAGACATTGTCCTGCAGTTCTTATAACCGCTATAACTCCGATCACAACCGAGGCCGATTTACAGAAACGGGCGCAGACAAAGAAACCCAGAGCCGCTATTTAAAAAGCGCTCTGCGGCTGATCGCCAAAAATCTTGACCTGTTTTTTGCAGAGCGTCTGCAATTGTTTTTGGTCACCAACGGTATTTATGATTATGATAAATCTCTTGTCATGGACTTAGAACCGGTGACCACATACAAATTTCATTTATATCAGAGCGATCGGGACTACGGCTTCCTTTTAGTGGATGGAAACAAGCGTCTGCCCATTAACGGCGGAAAAGACCTTGCGCTCTTTTTGTTTCAATATGGCGGGGAGGCTTATCTACCGGTTCTCATCCTGTTGATCTTGACCTGTATTTATACTTTAACAAAAAAGAAATGGCTGCTTTTTTGGATGTGCCTTTCCCTTATTGCAAGGGAAGGCGTTATTTTCCTGACAGCGCCTGCTTCCTTTGTACAATATAATTATCCGACTATGTTTTCAGCTATCTTTCTTTTCATATATACGATATTGGAAGCAATAGAAGAAAAAAAGACTTCTTTGGATAACAAACAGAAAGGAAATAAATCATGAAACGAGTACTGGTAACCGGCGGAGCCGGTTTTGTGGGATCTCATTTATGTGACAGACTGATTGGGGAGGGCTATTATGTGATCTGTCTGGATAACCTGTTTACGGGCAGACTTAAGAATATTGCTCATTTGATGAAACATCCCAATTTTCAGTTTGTAGAACAGGATGTGACCATTCCTTTCAAGGAGAAAGTGGATCGTATTTATAATCTGGCTTGTCCCGCAAGCCCGCCCTTTTATCAGGCGGATATGGTAAATACAGCTAAAGTCTGCTTTTTAGGCACACTGAACATGCTGGAGCTTGCCAAAGAATGTGGTGCACGGATCTTGCAGGCCAGCACCAGCGAGGTTTATGGAGATCCCCATGTGCATCCTCAGACGGAAAGCTATCGCGGCAATGTAAATCCCGTGGGAATCCGTTCCTGTTACGACGAAGGAAAACGCATTTCCGAAACCTTGTGTTTTTCCTACCATTTACAGCATGAAACGGATATCCGTATTATCCGCATCTTTAATACCTATGGTCCCCGGATGAATCCGGAGGACGGCCGTGTGGTCAGCAATTTTATCGTGCAGGCATTAAAGGGAGAAGACATTACCATTTACGGAGACGGCAGTCAGACCAGAAGCTTTTGTTATGTGGACGATCTGGTAGAAGGGATTTACCGGATGATGGAGAATCCCGACTTTACCGGCCCCGTTAATTTGGGCAACCCCGGTGAGTTTGATATGATCCAGCTTGCCAACCTGATATTGGAAATGACCAAATCAAAAAGCCGTCTGGTTTATCGTCCCTTACCCGGTGACGATCCTGCCAAACGGCGTCCGGATATCTCTTTAGCCAAAGAAAAATTGAATTGGGAGCCCTCCATTCCCCTTAAGGAAGGATTGGAGAGAACCATTGCATATTTTAAAGAAGAAATTTAATGCAGCCTGCCAAACAGGAGCAGGTTCAAAGGGCGAATCTTTTTGATAACAAAGATACAGACAGCGGTCAAAATACTCATGACGAGGAATGATGCTATGATAAACCCTGCGGCTTCTAAGCTGTATGGAGCCGGTTCCCATTTCCCCATACCGAGAAGTCTGGCAAATCGGAAATGGAGTACATAAATTTCCAGGGTATATTTTCCTAAAAAGGAGAGCCCTTGTTTTAACCTTCCCCCTGCAAAGTGATAAATGCAATAAAAGCAGACAAAGCTTCCAAGAAGGGATGTTCCCATCTGCAATGCCAGGGAACGAGTATCTGTGACTGATATAGTATCAAATTTTATGATCACAAATAAAAACAAAACCAGGGAGAGAGACCATATAAGGAGCTCTCCTTTTCTTTGTTTTTTTTCGGTTCTGAAAACAGGAAGTACATATTGGGTCCACAAATATCCCGCCGTATAAAAGGGAAGGTATTTTACCGTCAGGCTGGGGCTCAAAAAGCCGTTGCCGTGTCTGCTCTGTATTACAAATCCCAGATAACAGATTCCTATAAACAAAAGAAAGAGGAGCAGTCGACATGCCTTTCTTTTCTTTTCATCCATTTTCTGCCGCCCCACATGCCAGGTGATCAACTCTGACCCATAGGTTCCTGTCATGGTTACAAGATTCACGATCCACAATGTCATCAAAAACCACAATCCCCGGTCCAGGGCAAATAGTTGTAGCTTTAGTTCCTGCAAAGGATTGGTCAGATGAGTCAGGATCATCCAGGAAAAGAAAGGGAGCAGATAGGAAATACTGCGTCTGAAAAGCCTTTTTCTCCACGCCGTTCCATCCGGTTTATGAGACAGATCCGGAATGAGCAGTCCTGCACTGTATCCGCTCGCCAGCATGAACAAGGGCATTTGAACGGCTGCAATAGCATCATAAAGATAAGGGTCATCCAGTCCGTTTAAGACCATGCAATGCCCCAGCATAACAAGCAATATTGCAAAGCCTTTTACTGCATCCAAGGCTTCATCCCGTTTATTCATCCGGTCCAATCGCTTCTCCTCCCGCCAACAAATTCTATACAACCTTTTTCCTATAGTTCACTCTTAATTTTTCCATGATCAGATCCAGACACAGGCAGGCTGTTATGGAGATCACAATTCCTGCCAGGCACATCAAGTCATTCAGCACTCCCTTATCTTTCCACTCCGATCCCAACACTGCAGATACGGCTGTGAAAAACATCTGCATCACAAAATAGTGCCAGCACAATATGGTTAAGGTATGCCTTCCCAGCCTTCCCAAAGTTTTTACAATAACAGGAAGCTTTTTCTCAAGCCATCTTAAGAAAAGTAAAAGCAGACAGGATACTGACATAGCCGAAATAATACAAAGGACCACGCTTCTTCCCATATCGTTGATGGACAGATTATAGGAGCCGTTAATCAATGCAGATAAAAGGGCAATGATGAGACACCCTGCTATGGTCCCCCACTTTTTTGCTCCGGTGCTATCTTCTGATTTTTCCAAAAGCTTTTTCTTGCTTAGAGAATATCCAATAAAGAAAAAGATCAGAAGGATGGGAAGCAGGTCCACAGACCAGGGAAAAAGAAAAAATCCCAGATAGTATTGAGGAAGCATAAGTAATAACCAGAGCCCCAGAATCAAACAGATCTTCTTAGGTCTTCCCTTGGTTTTACGATAGATGCCATCTGCGCAGACTAACACCAAAAAGAGAGCCGGCAGAAACCAGGTAGGGCTGTTTAAATGATTCATTAAAGGCTCTTCTACTTCTATTACACCATGATAGACAGCCTTAAACAAATAGCTTCTGCCATATAAGATGCCAAATCCGGATCTGTAAGTAAAAAAAACAGAAAAGTAGATACAAAACATCCAAAATATGCTAAATATATTATCTAAAGTGGGATTGATAACAAAGAAGACGGCAAACAAAATAAGGAGCATTATAAAAAAAGCATGTAAAAACCAACGAGCTTTTTTCTTTGCAAGGCTTTCCTGCGTCGGATAATAAGTATAGCCTAACAGCAGGATAAGAATGCATATATAAAAGATGCCTCCAAAGAGATTGCTATTTGAGATGCCATACAGATCATCCCCATCAGAACCTGAAATCAGGTTTTTAACAAAGAAGATGATAAACAAAATGAGATTTGTTACAAAATAGGGAGTCAAAAGCCGATGAGCCTTTTTCTTGGCAAAGCTCTTAAAGCTTTCCTCTGTAGGATGATAGGTATAGCCTGACAGCAGAAAGAAAATGGGTACATAAAAGATACCTCCCCAGAAGTTGACTCCGGGAATGTGCAGACCGCTGTGATTCAGCACCACGATCAAAATGGCGATCCCTTTGGCGGCATCAATCCAATTTTTTCTGAATGCCTGCTTTTCTTCCATCCTTTACTCCTCAATTTTTATCAAAATATGCGCTTACTTTACCCGCTAATTTGATTCCCGGCTTTTCCACAAATCTATGAACCAGCCAGGATATCCCCGTAGTCAATACCAGTGTCAGCACATAGTTCAAAATCGCCAGCACATGATAATTCATTTTGCTTTCCAGAAGCAAAAATAATTGGCAGGAAAAAGTACAGAGTATCGCAAAATGAACCAGATAAAATCCATAAGTAAAGGGTGTATACCAGGTAAAGACCTTTGCAGACAATATTTTGGCCGGCCCTTTCAAATGAAGCAGGGCAAAGATCAGCATGGATGCTCCTATGTTATAAAACAGAATGATCTTTGGCGGGAAGGGCGCATAGATCGTGCCTTCCAGCCTTTCACCAATAGGGGGAAAGGACCCTAAAAATAAAGCCGCGATCAACAAAAGCCAATTAACCCACTTTTTTTCAAATATCTTTTCAAACCATCCCGGCGGCTGATAGGTCAGGTCACAGACAGCCGTTCCCAAAACAAAGGGCAGAAAGTCCGAACGGATAAAAATAAGGGCGCATACAGCATACACAATATATCTGGCACGGCTTTCCCCTAAAAGAGAAAGGATAGCTGCAATCAAAAGGGTACCGAAAAATTCATAATAAATAAACCACAGGGGCCCGTTATACTTGTTCTCACCGGTCACGAAACAGCCCCAAAAGGCCTCTTTTAGGGCAGCCAAAAGGTTAGGAGGAAACATGTTGTAGTTTCCCACAAAAATATCCGAACCCGCCAGCAAGGAAGCCTGATGATTTTGGTAAGCTCCCAGGCTCATCAGGATAAAGATCAGGATATTGGCGGCAGCAATGGGCAGGATCAGCCGGAAATACTTTTTGATCACACCGGACTTTAGGGAATGCTTTTCTCCCGTCAGGAAAAAACGGTATCCTACAAAGAAACCGCTTAAGGTCATAAATATCCTGACGCCGAATTTTCCTCCTACCAGAAGGTTTAAGGGGGTAGACCCAAACCAATATTCCAGCGATGCTGTATGAAAATGGTCCGGCAGCAAACTATATTCTCCCGGATAAAAGAAATTGATAAAATGAAAGTTAAAGATCATCAAGCAGGACAATACCTTTAAGGCGTCCAGATAATCCAGTTTTTCCGCTTGTTTCATCCCTTACTCCTGTATTTTCCTGCTTATAACAGCGTTTTCATATATTCTTCAAAAGCATCATGCCAGTCTGCAAACCGAAAATCCGTAGTCAGCTTAAACATATAATTTTCCAAAATGGAATAAGCAGGTCTGGGAGCCGGTGCATTATACTCCTCGGTAGTAATGGCTTTTACTCTTGTGCTCTTACCCGCTCTCTTAAAGATTTCTTCCGCAAACTGTGCCCAACTGCAGCTTCCTTCACAGGTAGCATGAAATAATCCGTAATTTTCCGTAGGAAGCAGCACGCCGATAGCCTTTGCCAATTCCTTTGCACTGGTAGGCGTTCCCACCTGATCCCCTACTACCTTTACCTCTTCATTGGTCTCAGAAAGGCGCAGCATGGTCTTGATAAAGTTCTTGCCATCTCCGTAAAGCCAGGCGGTACGCAGGATAAAATAATCCCTTGCAAATTCTTTTACAAAGTTCTCTCCCGCCAGCTTGGTCTTGCCATACATCCCCTGAGGTCCTGTGGGATCAAACTCAATATAAGGTCTGGTGCCTTTTCCGTCCAGCACATAGTCTGTAGAAATCTGGATCATCTTAGCGCCCGTTTCTGTCGCTGCAATGCTTAGGTTTCTGGGGCCGATGGCATTAATGCGGTATGCGGCATCCACCTGGGTCTCACAGGCATCCACGCCTGTATGGGCTGCACAGTTGATGATAGCATAAGGTTTTACCTCCCTGGCCAGGGCAAGTACCTTATCAATATCGGTAATATCCAATTCTTCCACATCGGTATTGACCAGCTCATATTCACTGTTTCCTGCATAAAGCTGGTTCACTGCCCTTCCCAATTGTCCGTTGCATCCTGTTACGATCAGTTTTTTCATGATTTTTCTCCTTTTCTATTGCTTTTCACTCATCAATGCTTCCGAATCCCTGGCAAATTCCGGTCCTTCTCCCTGCTTTTGCTCTTTCAAAAGAAGCTCTATCTTCTCTTCATTCAGCGCCACAGCCTGTGACAGCTTTCTTACCCGCTCCGACATTCTTGATAATGTGACCGTCAACACAAAAATGATCAACAGGGAAAAACAAAAACCCAGGAAGAAGATCATGTTGACCGGTGCCCAGATACCCAAAAAGCCGGACAGCTTTGTAAGGAAGATTGGAAAACAATCCAGAATCAATACAAATACGATGGCGATCAGCCATGAAAGAGCATATTTCAATTCCAGCTTTCGTTTTCTGATCATATTGGTAATGGCAGCCAAAGCGATGATCAGGCAGATACCAATGATCACCTGCAGTCTTAAAGTCATCATTTAATCTATCACTCACTTTCTTAACATTTCCACAAGGATTGCCAGGGTAACCTTGATCATATAATAAACACTGCGAACAGGAGAGATCGAAGACACGCCTTCCGATCGTTCCCGCATGATCACAGGGTATTCCCCTATCGTTTTCCCTTGATTGATAATGGCAACTGCGCTTTCCGGCTCCGGATAATCCTTGGGATAGGAATCCGCATACAACTTAATGACATCCCTGTTTACCATTCGCATACCGGATGTGGGATCTGTGATCCTTGTTCCCGTCAAAAGCTTGATCAGTGCCGAAAAATAACGAATTCCAAACCGCCTTAAGCCGGAGGATTGAAACCCTTCCTTTTCAATAAAACGGGAACCGATCAGCATGTCCAATTTGTTCTGCTCCATATATTCCTGCATTTTTCCGAGATATTTTGCGTCATGCTGTCCATCTCCGTCAAACTGCACCGCATAATCGTAACCATTCTTATAGGCATACAGATAACCGGTCTGTACAGCACCTCCTATGCCTAAATTAATGGGAAGGTTTAATACATGCAGACCTTCCTTTTCACAGATTTTTAAAGTTTCATCCGCAGAACAGTCATTAATGATCACATAATCAAATCCGGGCGCATTCTCCCTAATATCCGCTACCGTTGTCTCTATGCTTTTTTCTTCGTTATAAGCCGGAATCAGTACAATGCTTTTCATTTTTTCACTCTCTGTTCTTTACTGTTTTCTCCATTGAAACTGGCCAAATACCTTAAGAGTCCGCTTCAGGCAGATTAAGATCGGATGGGAAATGCCATTCTCTTTCAGGGCACGGACACTTTCCCAGAAGGATTCCCAGTAACTCCCTGCTCCCGCTGTACTGGTTCCGCCATAATACATATGGATCAGCACATCCGGTATATAGGAAAGTTTCACTTTTTTATCTTCCAATATTCTTACCATGAATTCATAATCCGCGGCAATTCTGTAATCAGTTTTATATCCGCCATAAATATCGTAAATCTTTCTTTTCAAATATAAGGTGGGGTGAGCAGGCATCCAACCGGAGCGGATATCCTGACGGTCTCCCATTCTCCATTTTCTGACCGTGTTTCCTTTTTCATCCATATAATCCAAATTCCCATGGACACCGTCTGTTCCCTCTTCCTCCATAGACCGTACTATGCGGGAGAGCACATCCTTTTTTGCAAATCGATCAAATAAAGGCCCTATGATATCCCCTGTTGCCAGCCTCAGTCCCTTATTGATGGCATCATAGATTCCCTCATCCTTTTCGGAAATATAAGTAAAACGCCAGCCCGGTTTATTCGCTATTTCTTTTTGAAAGTCTTTCAGGTACTCTAAGGTACCGTCTTTGGATCCGCCGTCCACTACCACATATTCAACACTCTCATAATCCTGCAAAAGCAGACTTTCTGCCACTTCTTTTAAATGCCCTAAATCTTCATAAGTCGTGGTAATGACCGATACCGTTTTACTCACTCGCTACCTCCCCATGCGTTGTGGTAAGCTTTCCTTCCTGAATGAGATAGCAAAGAGCGCTGTATATTCCATCCCCGATCTGCTCATATCCGGCTGATGCGGGGTGCACACCCTGAGCGGGCATCTCATCCAAAACATCGGAATGAGGGTTCTTGGAAAGAGCCGTCTGATCAAAACCGTAAAACCGATCCAGGATCATCGCAGTCGGCACAATCGTCACATTGTCATATCCGGCAAGCTGCTCATCCAAATAGGCGATCAGGTTAAATACCATACGACTCCTGGACAAAGACCACATTCCCCGCAGTCCTTCATACCCTCTTATATTTTGCTGTCTTGCCATACCGTCCTGATTGGCAGGATAGATTGGCTCTATGACCAGGATCTGCATATCCGGATCCGCTTCTATTATTTTGTCCACAATCGTGATAATATTCCCGCCATTTCCCTGCGGTTCCAGCTCCAGTCCGTTCGTTCCCAAAAAAACACCGACTACATCCGGCTCGATCCCTGTCGTCTTTTTATAGTAAGAGAAATCAAATTTTCCGGATGCAGAATCATAAAAAGGAGACGGACTTTCTACGCCAAACAGCGTTCCGTTTAAATAGTCCCCCGCAGTAATGCCCGGTATTCCTTCATGCATCAGCCCGGACTCATCTCCCAGTGTACCTACATGGAAAAGCTTGTCCCCGGATAGATCTCTGGTATAAGACAGCCAACGGGTTCCTGCCGTTAAACTGTCACCGATGGTAAGCATCTTCAGATTGCCTGCATTCTCATCGGCAAACGCATCCGGCACCACATGAAGAGTAGAGCTGACTTCTCCCACCTGCTGCAAAGCGTAATCATATACATGCAGGACCAGTTCATAGTCACCTGCTGTTCCTGCCCCCGGATGAATATAATATTTATCTTCCATACAATCCCCTATAGGACATTCCCAATAAAAATCATATAACAAAGGATTGGCCTTGCTGCATACGCTTTCGTTGTATACTTCCAGCGTCATGCCTTCACATACATAGATATCCGCCGGAAGGAAAAATTGAGGGAGAACTTCGTCTGCCTTATTCTCCAGCTGACCTTCTACCCGGGAAATGGAAACTCCCTGATTAAAAACATCTGTATCCAATTCTGCTATTTTCTCCGTCATCTCTTTATTTTGTACCTTTAAGTCCCTTATTACCAGCGCTTCCGTCACACAACATATTACGATCATCAGCATCAGGAGCAGGGAAAGTATTCTCTTTTTGTTCATTTCTATTTTCCTCCTTCAGTAAAGGCACTACTCTTAGTTTACACCAAAATCCCGCAAATAGGAAGATTAGGAATAAAATAGCAAGCAAAACGATGTATGATTTTTTTGTCATATATCCGCTGATGTCTCCCTTTGAGAGCTCAAACAGCAAAGATGTAGGGATCTGCGTCTTTTGTCCATTTTGCTCTATATAAAAATTTCCTGCCGGATAAGCCTGATATCCATATATATCAAAGCAGACAAAGCTTAGATTATCTTCGGGCCGACCGGCAGTTTTTTCCACCATAAGATCATATATACCGTTTCCGGATGCCATCTCCTCAAGGTTATAAACGCCGGCTCCATGGTATCCACTGTCAGATGCAATTATATCCGTCTCAAATACAGGTCTTTGTTCCCCCTCCTCTATCAGAGTCAGATGATAAACAGAAGTATTTTCCCCCGAAACCGGATTACGCCATTGAAGTGCCAGGCGGTTAAAAGGTTTTTTCGCCTGGATCTCCTGGATCAATCTTACTTCATCAGTTACTATATAGGAACCATGCGCCCTGTGCTGCACCGCCACCGGCTGAAAAGTAACAAGCGGAACCTGCGTCATTACTCCATAACGGAGAATGCCCCATATTCCAATAAGGGATGCAGCCGCAAAAGCCCCCAGAGAAAGGATCTTTGCCTGTCTTTCCCGGAAGATCGGCATCTTTTCCAATGTATCATATCCCCATATGGCTGTAGACCACATAACTGCCATAAAAGGAATGCTGTATTGCTCTCCTGCCTCCCATAATACATAAAAAAGCAAAGCCCCCACCAGGATCAGTCCAAGGAAAAAGAAAGCGGCCGGATTTCCCACATCCTGCTCCGGCGCCCCCGTAAGAATCTTTTTTACAAAATTCATACAGCCCATCAAAACGCCCAGAAGAACAAATAGATAGTAACCCTGATGCCATAATATCGTCAGGTCATTCCGACTGCCAAAGACCCATTCATAGATTCCCTCTGTGCCAAGCGCATCCTTCAAAGTTTCAAAACAGCCGTTTGATCCATTTCCAAAAGTGATCGTCAGTTTAGACTGTATGAGCCGGAAAAGATCTTCTGCATTCATTGCCCCCAGCTTCTCTCTCATCCTTTTCATAACAGCTGTTTTCTTTTCTTCTTTGGTTCCATAGGAGGCCGTAAAGAACTCATCTTCTTCATTATATTCCCCCGGCATAGTTAAGGACATCATAACCCAATGCGCTGTAGGAAAAGCGGTATCTGTCGTATCGATTCCGATGTAAGCCTTCTGGATTTCCGACAAGCTTCCTGCGGCAATGCAGGCCGTAAGTCCCAATATGCCGAATAATATTAAATCATCCTTTAACTTTTTTGAATTGTATAATGTTTTCCCCAAAAACACCATTCCGAATGCAATGGCAAAAATAATTCCCGTAGCCCGCATTTCATAACCGATGCCAAGAAGGATCCCGCCAAGGATTCCCTCTCTCATTCTGACCTTCTTATCTCCCTTTTCTTCCAAAGTAGAAAGGGCAAAATACAAAAAGCCTTGCATAAAAGGCAGGGAAAGTGTCATGGTATAATAATAAGCCACACCAAGGTACAGGAAGGGATTACAGGCCATCAAAAGCAAGATCCGGGTCCGCTTCCACCAGGGCAGCTTTATACCACTTTTTTTAAGCACGGGAAATGTCAGCAACATAGCGCCATCCAGGCAGATCGTATTGAAGATATTCAATAGCAGGGGTCTGTTGATCAGCTTGATGCCAAAAATGTTTCCCAATTTGATCAGCAGGGATGTGATCAATACAAATGTATTCTGATTGGGATAGATCGATACATAGTGTACGGCTCCTTCCGCCACTCTCCCTTCTTCTGCCAGAGAGGCTGCCGCACTTACAACCCAACCGGCATCCCATTCATAATAGCTTCTGATGTAAAACAAAAAGTACCCCTGTAGCAGTACCACGCCAAAACAGATCAACACATAAACTATTTTTAGTGTCTTTTTACCGCACTTTGAGAAAAATGCCCCTGCCACCAGATAGAGAAGCCAAAAAAAGAACACAGAAATGCCGCAAAGGACTACGATCCAGCCCTTTTGTTCAAAAGAATACAGATATTGTGCCTCTTCATAATGAGACAATCCATGTAGGAACAAGAAAAAATAAACAATCCCAAGAAATGCCATCACAAAAATAGCAAATCCTTTTAGCACTATATTATCTGCCGCCCTTGTTTTTTTCATATTCTCTCCTCCGCCGGCTTATTTAAGATTTCTTCGTAAAGCCGCAGATACTCCCTATATCTGATGTTTTTATCAAATTCCTCCGCCCGTTTCCGACAGCTGCTGACAGAAAATCCACCGGACTCCTTTTCTTTCAGCACTTCCTTTACTGCCGCCAGCAGCTTGTCATAGTTGGCCCTTTGTACCACGATCCCGCATTCTTTTGTAACCGCTTCTCCGCTGCCGCCGGTGGCATAAGTGACTACCGGTGTGCCGCAGGCAAGCGCCTCCAGATTGGTGGTAGGAAAATTATCTTCCAGAGTAGCATTAACATAAACTGCTGCCTTTCTGTATTCTTTGGCTAATTCTTCTATATTCGCTGTCCTTTCCAAAAGGACCATTTTGTTCCCATGTTTCTTTTTCAGCTCTTTCTTTTGCTTTTTGCTGATCCCGATCAATTCCACCTGACAGGTACCGGAAAGATCCTCTGACAGCTTTTCAAAGTAACCCAATCCTTTCCGCAGCTCCCAGATATTGGCAACGCCTAAAATAACAGGTGTTTCCGTTTTTGCCCCTGCCTCTTTCGCAGTAAAGACAGACAGGTCAATGCCGTTTGGAATGACCCTTATGGGATATTCTTTTAAAAAGGATTGTCCTACCTGATCCGCCAGCCACCTGCTGGGCGTAACAATGGTAAGATTCTCTACACCGCAGAAGGCCTTCCGCTTTCTCCTATAGGATGCTATGGTATTATCCCGCAACAGGGCGTAAGGATAGACTTTGGCATGCTGTATGCAGGTATGACATCCCGTCTTCCATTTTTCACAAGCCGCATAGTCATAATAGGCACA
The DNA here is from genome assembly GCA_022510725.1 of Lachnospiraceae bacterium. GTDB lineage: Bacteria > Bacillota > Clostridia > Lachnospirales > Lachnospiraceae > UBA2882. Next base: position 43,279 of record JAFLSW010000001.1, on the reverse strand, counting down.
ATGTCCCGTAAAACTCCAGCAATCATGAAGAGTCCAGACTACCGGGATTTTCTTCTTTTTCAAGTAGGCAAATAAGTGCTCCACCTGGAGGTAAAAACCATGAATATTGTGAAGATGGATGATATCCGGTTTTTCCTCATCAATATAGCGAAGAAACCGGGCAGTTACTTCCTCAGATGCAAAGCCCGCCTCACCTAAAAGAAAGTTTCTTGCCACATGAATATAGAAATCTTTCTTATTACCGATCAAAATGCCTTCATAGTCTTCCGGCATAGGTTCTCTTCCTACTGCTACTCTGGCTTCGTGCCCTTCATCCTCAATCACCTGATATAGGTCCGCCATGATACGGCCGACACTGCTTCCTTTTATTACGGTATTAACTTGCAAAATTTTCATATACGCACACTCTTTTTTTTGTTATACTTAAAACTGGCAGCGGTTCCTGCAAACCGCTTATGCAGAAAGAAGGACATCACTATGTTAATAATACAACCTATCGGTGGCTTATGCAATAGAATGCGGGCCATAAACTCCGCCCGGATCCTTTCACAAAAACGGGGTGACAGGCTGACCGTTATCTGGTTTGTCAACCGGGAATTGGGCTGCCCTTTTGAGAAGATCTTTTGCCCTACAGATGCGTTTAAAGTCATCAATATCTACTCCAAATGGGACATCAAAAAGCTGTTCTATCAAGGCCTTTCCTTTTTATTCGGAATCTTTGTGAACAATGAGTGGATCCGCTCTAACAGAGAAGAAGGCTCTCTTACAGATGCTTCCGTCTCCCGATTAGGAACGCTGATCACTTATATTGCCACAGAGGAGCATTTTTATCCCTGTCACGACTACTCGCCTTTTGTACCTGTCGATACCGTACAAAAACGAATCGATTCTTTAAAACAAAGTCTGGGAAAGAGCAGTATAGGTGTTCATATAAGGCGTACAGACAATCTTCCCTCTATTGGCAAGAGCTCCACGGAAAGCTTTATTTCTTCCATGAAAGAAGCCCTGTCTTCCGACCCGGAAACTGTTTTTTATCTGGCAACGGACGATATTGAGGAAGAAAAACGCCTGCGGGAACAATTTCCCGGCAAGATCATTTCCAACGAAGACCGGGATCTTTCCCGCGACAGCATAGCAGGCATTCAGGATGCCATGATAGACCTATACTGCCTGGCTTCTACGAGCAAGATCATCGGCAGCTACTTTTCTTCCTTTACAGATATTGCCGCAGATATGCACGATATACCAAAGATCATAGCAGGAGCATAATGCTCCTGCTATATTAGATCATCGTACTATCATAACCGCCAGATACTGCCCCCGCCTGCCTATGATCTGGGGCATCAGGCCACGATCCTCCAAGCCGGAAAGCACTTTTTTCTCGTAATAATCTGTATTGGTAAATAAGATCCCTCTGTCCATCCGGGAATCTTCCTTCACATCACAAAGCAGCGCATCCAGCCCGCCCGGTCTGCACAAATAATCTCCATAGGCTTCCGCCACAAACACATCCTGCTGTGCCCAATCTGTGCTGTAAGGCTCTTCCGGCTGATCTGTTTCGAGCACTACATATGCCGGCATTCCCGCATTTACATTGACATTTCCGATTTCTTGGATCAGCAGCTGAAAATCGTTGACCTGTTTTCCTGCCTGCCCATAGCCATAAAAGGTAATGGTCAGTATCAAAGAGTACACCCCCGCTGTTATGAGGCATCCTCCCCAGACCGCCTCTCTGAAAAGCTCAGGCAGCTTTTTATCCTGGATCATTTTGCCAAGAAGGGCTGCTGCTCCGATCAATAAGGCTGTTATGGCAGGGTATAAATACCAGAGAAGTTTGGTGGCCACAGCAGAAAATGCCAGAGTCGGTATCAGCACCCATAAAGCAAAACCGATCACATCCCGGTGGAATATCGTCTCTTTTAGCAAGATCTTTGCTTTCTTTTCTTTATCCCAGCCACGATACTCCAGATAAAATCCGCCCAAAAGGAGTATGGCAAGCAAAGCCAAAAGATAGATCTGCAGACTGCCGCTCATATTTCCCAAATAGTAAGAAAAATAGTATCCAAAACCGGCTTCATTGCTGCCAAAACCTGCTCCGGAGCGTCCTACCACATCGGTAGCCCACATTTTTCGAAAGAACAGGGTACCGTCCACCATATAGCGGAGACCTGCCCAAATGCCTATGGGCAGCATAGCTGAAGCAATAAATTTCAGCCAGACAAGGGGCTTCATCCTTTTTAATTCTCCTGTAAAAAGGAGATACAGACCTCCAATTACGACGATCACTCCCGCATGAAAGCTTTTTGTCAGGAAAGCAAGGGCAAAGAGAAGACCGCAGGCATAGAGATTTTTCTGATTCTTCCTAATATTCATCATGCAAAGCATGGCAAGGGTAAAGAGCAGGGTATATAGACTGTCCGCATCCCCGGCCCGAACCATATGTGCCAGAAAAGGAGTCGTATTTGCCGATAGAAAAGCCAGACACAGCAAAGCTGCAGACCTTCCATATCGTTTTTTCAAAAAGCCTGCTGCTGCCAGCGCCAGGATCAAATAGAACAGAACAGACGGAAAACGCATAGCAAATACAGTTTTTCCAAAAATGATCATGGAAAGCATAATGCTCCACATGCTGAGAGGCGGCTTTAAGTTATAGTAATCGGTTTCATACAGATAGGTGCTCTCGATCAAATGTCCTTCTTTCAGCATTTCATAAGCATTGACCCCATGTCTGGATTCATCCCATGGATCCACATATTTTACATCCAACTTATAAAAACACAAAAAAGCCAGCCATAAAAACAACAGAACGAAAGCGATCTGATAAGCTCTTTCCCCTTTTGGCATGTTAATACAGGTCAGTTTGCGATATAAGGAAGGGGAAAAGAGAAATATCCTGTATCCGATTCTGGTTTTCAAAGGCAAGCCGGAGCGCTTTTCCTTTATTTCCTCTTTTACATAGTTTCTTAATCGTTTCTCGACTTCCTTGCTTTCGGAAAGTTCTTCTTTTACAGGATAAAAATACTTAATTGCCCCATCGGTTCTTGCCCTTCTGGCATACTGCACCTGTTCCCATTCTTCCCGTTCCTCAAAAAAGCGGATCCGATCGGTAAGAGCATCCAGCCAGTCTAAACGATTGAGTTTGAATCGACCTCTGGTTATACTTTCCGGTGCACTAAAATATCCATATAAAGGCTGATGCAGAAACACGCCTTTTTCTATCATGTCGTAAATACGGTAGGTCGTGGCCTCATCCTCATGGATCTTTCCTTTGGGGAAACGGATATCCTTCCATAGCCCGGCCTTATACAGCTTATTCCAAACCACGATAAAATAAGTAGCATCCCGATGGTTCGCATCATAAAGATTGGAAAGAAGCTCCCTTCTTGTGCAGATCTCTATGCTGCCATCTGCTTCATACCTCTTCTTTCCTGCCTCATCAACCTCAAATATGGTATCATCATAATCCAGGGCCTCCGTGATACCAAAAGAGCAGATAGCCACATCTGCCTGATTTTTATGAATCACATCCAGAAGCTTTTCTATGAAATCCGGCGCAACATAGTCATCGCTGTCCACAAAGGCAATATAATCCCCTGTGGCAATATCCAGTCCGGCATTTCTGGCATCGGACAAGCCGCCGTTTTCCTTGTGTATTACCTTAATGCGCTTATCCTTCGCCTGATATTCATCACAAATTTTTCCGCAGTTGTCCGGGGAGCCGTCATCTACCAGAATGATCTCAAGCTCTCTGTAGGTTTGCTGCAATATGGAATTCACCGCACGCCTGATATATGGTTCCACCTTATAGATGGGAACAATTATCGAGACCCGTTCTCCCATAGCTTTATCCTCGTTTCTTTAATATCCTGACTATGAATCCCCTCAGATCGATCAATAACCTGACTGTCCTAAAGTGATCTTTCTTCCAGAAATAAAAAATGATCTTATAATCAAGTTGCTGTAATATAGGATTCTTTCCTTTTTCGCCCAGTTCATCCAAAGCCTTTTTATAAGTACTGATAATGGCTAGCTTTTCTTCCTTTGTAACAGAACCATCAAAGCTAAGGCCTTCCAGATCGTCCAAAAACTGGATGACTGTTTTGGAAGCAGGCATATTTCCGTCATCCATATGCAATTCTTTAAAAAAAGCTTCCGTTTCTGAAAACAGGCGAAGGGCAATGGGAATTTTATCCACTCGTTTCTTAGTAGAAAGGGTAGTACCTCTGTCATCCTGAATATAATTGCACACAGGATGGGAAATGACTGTGATCCTTTCTATCCCTTTCATATAAAAGAAGTTAAATAACAGGTCCTCTCCCAGATTCAGATCTATGGGAAACTCTTTTTTTATCAACTCTTTTTTATATAACTTGTTCCATGGCATGTTAAAGAATCCCTGAAGATAAAGCCTGCGAAAATCTTCATCTGCCCGTAAAGAGGTACCTCGCTTTACAAAGGATTCGTTTTCTCTTTGATAGACTCCTGCCTGAGGTTTTTTTAAAATATCCCTGTTAAAATAGAGATGGTGGAATCCTCCTATGACCAGATCCGCATCTGTTTTTTCCATGGCAGCAAACAGCTTTTCGTTGGAATCCTTCTCCACAAAATCATCGCTGTCCACAAAACGGATATACTCTCCTTTTGCTTCCTTTATCCCTCTGTTTCTGGCAAAGGAGACCCCTTGATTTTTTTGGTTTATGACCCGGATGCGATCATCCTCTTTTGCCAATTCTTCAGCCAATATCCCCGAACCATCCGGCGGTCCGTCCACTACCAACAGGATCTCCTGGTCCTTATAAGTCTGACAACATAGGCTTTCTACACATCTTCTTAAGGTTTTTTCACTTTTATAAACCGGAACAATTACACTGATCATCGCTTCTGCCTGTTCATTTTTATACATTAATGGCTAATATTACTAAAAACAGCGTCATGGATAGATTCACCGCCGCCATGACTCCAAAAAGGATCCGTTCATATGACCCTATATGCTTTGTCATGCCTTCCCTCCATTTCCTTACCCATTTTGGTGCAAAGAAACAGCTTAGGAATGGCAGGAACAAGGGAATAAAGTATCTTCCCTGTACACCCAGGATCTGTCCGAATCCTACTGCCGTATAGGAGACATACATGGAAGTAAATACAATTGATGCCACGCCAAAATTCATCAGATTACTTAAGAAAACAAATTTCTTTCCAAGCTTCTCTCCACATGGTGCAAACAGAGCCGCAAAAAATCCTGCTAAGATCAGCAGCCAATTTACCAGAAAAGGAGCTGTTCCCATATAAGCATAGCCCACAAAAGGCACACCTCCCAAAGTATAGGAGAAGAGCATACCAAACATACCTTTTAAAAGCATGACTGTATAAGTAAGAGGATTTCCCATGATATAGGAAATCTGCCCTATGGTGCTGGTACCCAGATTTCTTTTATCTCCCAAAAAGGCCGTATTGCTTACCAGCTGGTAATCTCCGCCTGTTACCGGCGTAGGGAAGAGGATATTATAGATCATCAATCCGGCTACAACCAGTATGGAAGCCTTAAAGAGCCATTCCTTTGTTCTGCTGTCAAATTTTGTTTTCGGCAAAAAGAGAAGCATCAATGCCATCACAATATATACCGGTTTGGATAAACAGCCAATAACAAAAATAATCAGCATAAGCAGCGTGTTACCCGGCTTTATTTTCTCTTTAGGAGTTAAAATCTCATTTAACAAAAGCACATAGGCAAATAATAAGCAGGAGGTCACCACACCGTCATAGGAAAGAGCAGATGCGATAAAGATGTTGTTTGGCAAAAGTCCAATAAGTGCCACCACCATATCATATCCTTTTGCCATCTTAATTGCCCAGAACACAACAAAAATATAACAAAGCAGATTGCCAAACTTAGCAAAGGCCACTATATCCGCAAAATCCAAGTGGAGGGCTCTGCCTAAGAAAAATCCTGCTGCTATGGGATAATACACCCTGGTTTCCGCTCTGGAAAATAGACTTTGGTGTCCGATATCCGGCGCGATCACATTGGGATCGTTCATTTCATTTAAATAATTGTTTACCAACTCCCTCTCTTCCGGATTGGTAAAGAAGGGAAGACTGTTTCCCACCATCTGCATAGCTGCCTCTGTGGTCTCAATGGTCGACCCGAAAGACAGCCTAAAGGCGCTCCTGGCATGAACATACTCATCATAGCTGACCTGATTGGTCCCGATTCCGCCGATCAGCAAAGATCCAAAGAGAAATGCACTAACAGCAAAGACCCATTGCGGCTTTTTCACCATAAACTCCCAAACTTTTTTACCTGCGGCAAAAATAAGATACAGGAACAGGAAGCATACCATAAAGAAAAGAATGCGCAGTGGCTCCATTTTTATATCATTTGAAATAGTAAGTGTCAGATCTGAAAACTGAGCTTCCTCCTCTGTCAGCAGGGTGATCACCAATGCATTGACTTCTTTTCCTACATTGGCAACGCCTGTATCCAGCTTGGGATCGATGCTGCAGTAAACGACTTCTGCAGAAGGTACGCCCTTATCATAAACCCTGAGGGTGTATCCTGCATTTTTTTCCAAAGGAAGGGAAAGCGCCAATTTTTTAATATAGTAGCTTTCTTCCAAGGCAATCTGGATCCGCGCCTCTTTTACCTTGCGGTAAGGCACACCGTCCATCTCTACCAGAGACTCATCCCATACTTCCACATATTCTTCACCGTTATATTCCGCTAATATCTTTTCATACTCCCGTTCAACTTCCAAAGCCTTTTGTTCGTCAACGGAAAGCTCTGCCAGAGAGTCCTTTACTTCAATCAATATGTTGGGATCTGTCCCATTCTCCGGAATGTTGATCTGCACAGATTCATAAGGATGCAGAAGTGCCGACCAGTTAAAAATAAAGAGTTCGCACAAAAGAGAAAGGCACAATATCCCCGCCAGAACCAGACAGCCTTTTCCCCAGGCCTTCCAATTTAGGTTTTTGAGGAAACCGCCAGAAACATTTGTATCCTGCACATCTGCTTTTTCCTCCGGCTTGTCCAAAACTTCCTCTTCTTCTTTCTTTCTTTTCCGTTTTGGATAACACACCAGAATAGAAGCTGCCAGGAAAACAAAGGTCATCAATCGGCAGTCATAAAGAAGCGGATATGTGTCATGGGAATAGATATTACAATGCTTCAGCATCATATCAGCCTGTTCCCCACCAAGCACGGTCACTTCTCCTTTTACCATCCTGTGATTCATATAAAGCCCCGGAAAATTCTCTTCTCCATTGCCATTTCTATGAAAGGTAAAGGTAATATACAGTCTGCCATTGCAAAGTTCTTCTTGATCTAAGGGCAGATAAGGGTATTGCCCATCCAGACAGCTCCCCAGATCATAACTTCCTTCAAACAGCAGCTCCATCTCCAATTCGGAAAGAGACAAAGAAATTTCCTCTTCCGTCAGGTCCACATCATTCTGTATACGATATACTCTATATATCAGCTCTGTTCCATCAAGAGAAGCCCCTCCTTTAAAGATACCCGGCTGAACTCCCTTTAAAGCCATTCCCCCCGTATCCATCACATAACCAAGCTCGTCCTCAGCACCGGTAAGAAAATAAACGATTTCTTCATCGCCTTCTTCCTCCCGCATATTGACTTCAAAGGTATCCAATACTTCATTGGGAAATAAATAACTGCCAATAAACCCTGCAAGACAAAGCAGGGTAGCTATTGGCAGAAAGATATATGCGTAGTTACAAAAAATTCTTTTGAGACCTTTTAACATAGGCTCATTTTCCTCCTAGACCAAGCCTGTTTACTGCTGAGAAAATAGCGCGCACACTGGCTCTGGTAATGTTACTGGATACGCCTACACCGTAAGTAACTCTACCGTCATCGGCATCCAACAAATGGATATAAGCAGCGGCCTGGGAATTGGAACCGCTTTGCAGCGCATGCTCTTCGTAGTCCAAAACCTTGATCCTGACTCCCAGATTCTCCTGCAAGCCTCTTTGTACCGCATCGATCGGACCATTCCCCACTGCCTCAAAGACCTTCGTCTCACCATGATCCGTATAGGTGACCGTTACCTTGGTATCAAACTCGGACTGCACCACATCGCTTAAATCGTCTACTTTTAACTGGCGGAAATGAATGGGTTCTTTCTTTAACAGATATTCTTCCCTGAAAGCCTCCATGATCTGATCGGGAGAAACCTCTCCCTGCTTTTCGGAAAGAGCCTGGATCACATTGGCAAATTCACGATGCATGCTCTTGGGCAGCTTAAATCCAAAGTAGGTATCCATAACAAAAGCTACGCCGCCTTTGCCGGACTGGGAATTGATACGCACGATAGGCTCGTATTCTCTGCCGATATCTGCCGGATCAATGGGCAGATAGGGTACCTGCCAATACTGGCTGTTCCGTTCCTTCATAGCTGCTACGCCTTTGTTGATGGCGTCCTGATGAGAGCCTGAAAAAGCGGTAAATACCAGTTTGCCTGCATAAGGGTGACGGGGATGGATCGGAATCTTGCAGCACCGCTCATATATTTCAATGATCTCATTGATATGTTCAATGGCAAGTTTCGGATCGATACCCTGTGAAAACATATTGTAAGCAATGTTCATGATATCTACATTACCGGTCCGCTCGCCATTTCCAAATAAAGTGCCTTCCACTCTGTCCGCTCCTGCAAGAAGGGCAAGCTCTGCACTGGCAACACCGGTTCCTCTGTCGTTATGAGGATGAACGGATAATATAATAGAATCTCTGTTTTTAAAGTGTTTATTCATCCACTCGATCTGGTCTGCATACACATTGGGGGTGTTCATTTCCACCGTAGAAGGCAGATTGATGATCATAGGGTCTTCTGCTGTAGGACCCCATGCATCCTGGACTGCTGTACAGATCTCCAAGGCATAATCCAATTCCGTTCCCGTAAAGCTCTCCGGTGAATACTCCAAAATGATCTTGCCCGGAAAATCTTTAGCACGCTCTTTTACCATATTGGTGCCGTCTACGGCAATCTGTGTAATATGTTCTTTGTCCGCATGAAACACCACATCACGCTGCAAAGTGGATGTGGAATTATAAATATGGACAATGGCCTGTTTACATCCCTCAATGGACTCAAAGGTACGGTCAATCAGATCCTTCCGACACTGGGTCAGTACCTGAACGCGGACATCATCCGGAATCATTTTACGCTCTATAAGCTGTCTTAAAAAGTCAAACTCGATCTGGCTTGCCGCAGGAAAACCGACTTCAATCTCCTTAAATCCCAGTTTGATCAAATACTGGAACATCTCAATCTTTTCATCCACTACCATGGGATCGATCAAAGCCTGATTGCCATCCCTTAAATCTACGCTGCACCAAATAGGCGCTTTCTCAATTTCTTTTCCCGGCCATTCCCTTTCAGGGTAATCTACTACCGGGTTTCTCTGGTATCTCTTATAATTTAACATATTGCTCTCCCTTTCTTTGATAAAAAACAGCCCATCCGAATAGATGGGCTATCATGCTTTTTTATTCTCCAAGTCCACTTTCAATGGCTGTGACCAGGGCTTTCAACGCTTCTTCCTCGTCTTCGCCCTCACAAACGAATTCTATTTCATCGCCACACTTCACACAAGCGCCCAGGACGCTTAGAACACTTTTTGCATTTGCCGTACTATCTCTAAATGAAAATGTTATCAATGATTTATATTGCATAGCTTCCTTACATAGGATGCCGGCAGGTCTTAGGTGCAGTCCTGTCGGATTTTTTATAATTACTTTCTGACTAACCATTCCATTTCCCTCCAAATGTATATACCCGTATTTACTATAACACTTTCCCCTGTTTTTCACAAGTAGTAGTAAAGCCTTATAACATCACATTTTGGATCAGGTCTGCCAACTTTCTGGCTTCCTCTTCGATCTGCTTCTGATCTTTGCCTTCTATCATGACTCTGACCAGAGGCTCTGTACCTGAAGGACGGATCAAGACCCTTCCTTCTCCTGCGAATTTTTCTGTCAGCTCCTCTATGGCTTCTGCGATCTCAGGATATTCCATATAACTCTCTTTTTTGTGATTCGGCACTCTTGCATTGATCAGGGACTGGGGCAGCACTTCCATAATGGATGCCAGCTCAGACAGGGGTTTCCCCGTCTCCACCAGCACCTGTAAAAGATGCAGTGCGCTTAAGAGTCCGTCTCCGGTTGTGTTCTCATCCAGGAAAATAATGTGTCCGGACTGCTCTCCTCCCAGATTGGCGCCAATCTCCTTCATCCGCTCCAGCACATATCGATCTCCCACCTTGGTCTGCTCCATATGAATGCCGTAAGCATCGCCCATAAGGAAGAATCCAAGATTACTCATGACCGTAGCCACAATGGTATCATCCTTTAGCTGACCCTGATTCTTCATATGATTGCCGACAATAGCCATGATCTGGTCACCGTCTACCCGTTTACCTTTCTCATCCACTGCCAATAGCCTGTCGGCATCTCCGTCAAAGGCAAGGCCGATATGAGCGCCTTCGTATACTACCCGGGCCATCAGCTCCTCCATATGCGTGGAACCACAGTTAGCATTGATATTGGTTCCATCCGGATTGTTGTGGATCGCAACTACCGTCGCCCCCAGCTCCTTTAGGGTCTCCACGGAGGTGTAATAAGCTGCTCCCTCTGCACAGTCTACTACGATCTTGACTCCCTCCAGATTGACCGGAATCGCCTTCATAGCATGGTTGATGTACTCTTCTCTGGCATCAGTACGGTATTTGATCTTACCGACGGAGGAACCGGTAGGAAAGGTGATCCCTTCCATCTTGCTGGCGATCAGGCTCTCTATTTCATCCTCTAAGGCATCCGGCAGTTTATAGCCATTGCCGTCAAAAAACTTAATGCCGTTAAATTCAACAGGATTGTGGGACGCCGAAATAACAACTCCCGCATCCACTTTATACTTTCTGGTCAGATATGCCACCGCCGGAGTAGGCACCACTCCTACATATACTACATTGGCTCCTACAGAGCAGGCGCCTGCCATTAGGGCATTTGCCAGCATATCTCCGGAAATCCTGGTATCACAGCCTACCATGATGGTGGGCTTATGTTCATTTTCTCTCGTTAGGATATAGGCTCCCGCCTGGCCAAGCTGCATAGCCAGCGTAGGTGTCAGCTCTGCATTGGCTACACCACGGACGCCATCTGTTCCAAATAATCTGCCCATACGATTCTGCCTTCCCGATTTTTATTATTTTTCTATTTTTCTTCCGGCTCAACTGACTTTCCGAATCCGGCATTCTATGGTGAAGTCCTCCTCTTCCAAGGAAACACCTTCCGGAAGCTCCAGTTTCAGCGGAATATCATAGACTCCTTCTTTGATAGAAGTCATATTTCGTTCATTCATATAAGAGGTAACAGAAAGAACACCTCGCAAATTAGCGGGATTGACCCCATCCAGATCTTTGCTCAATCCCTTTAATGTAAGAGAGATCGTCCCTGATGTCTCTGTAATGCTGCCTCTTTGCTCTTGCACATCCAGGCCTGTAATGGAAAAGTTTTCCTTCGGAACCTCAATGGTTCTGGTTTCCAAAGCTTCCACTCCTACCGTAACAGATACCTTGCCGTCAAATCCGTCTTCCTCTACCAATATCACATTGTCAGGAAGATGCTTGGAAACATCTACCGTAACAGTAAAGGTTTTGTCCTTATCGGTGGCATCCACCGCAGATGCGGGAATATTGATACTGCTTAAGTTAGCCAGCTGCGTCGCCCTGCCCGCCACCTTGATCTCTTCCACATCCGCACTGATCTCCCCGTTCAACCCATAGCCCTCTGTCGGTGTACCACCGGCCGAGAAAGTAAGAGGTACCACTTTGGTAGCCAATAACTCTACCTTAATGCTGACTGCACTAATATTACCTGATAGCCGATAAGCGTCCAATTGGTTTCCTGCCGCATCATAATAACGCAGCATGGAAGTCGTGCTGATACTGCCGGACATGCCTGCTATGGAGGCTTCGGCCGTAACATGATCGATCTGGGAGATAATGGAAGCAGGTCCCTGTACCGATACCACATTCTGATCCAATGCAATTTCTCCGACCACATACCCTTCCACAGGGTCCCCATTTATAACGGGTGTTATGGAAAATTGCCGTTTCAACAGATCCTCAATTTCCACTTCAACATATTCCGTCTTGGAAGTGATGCTCTCAATCTTATCGTTATATTTGTTGGTTTCCAGACGAATCCGGATGGTACCCTTTTCTTCATTCAGATCCTGCATATCCGCTGTAGCACGAATGTTTTCTCTGCTTAACAGGTCATTAATAGAACGCTTTGCCATAACTGTTACAGTAATGGTATTACTTCCGTTGATCACCTGATATGTCTGATCTCGTCCGCTTATTAAATCAGCATTTAATATTTCTACCTGTATGCCCGTATAAGTGGATTCAATAATGGGATCGCTGACATTTACCACAATGACCCACACCAGGATTGCTACGATGACTGCCAATATACGCAAGAACATGTTGCCCGTTATCTTATTTTTCTTCACGTTTCAACCTGCCTTTCCAAGCCTTGCGCTGTTTCTTTTCCACATTTTTATCCTGTATCGCTTCTAACATCTGCCGCAGATTATCAGGATCCACATTTCTGGTCAGCTTTCCTTCATAGGCAACGGAAACCCGCCCCGTCTCTTCAGATACAATGATCGTCAGAGAGTCTGTGATTTCGGAAACGCCAACCCCGGCTCTATGTCTGGTTCCCAGTTCCTTGGACAGCTTGGTGCTGTCGGAAAGAGGCAGGTAACAGGTAGCCGCAGCCACCCTGTCTCCTCTGACCAATACCGCCCCGTCATGAAGAGGGGTATTGTGTTCAAAGATATTGATCAGCAGCTGGTTGGTCACAACCGCATCTACTGCAATTCCTGTACGCTCATATTCTGTCAGTTTTTGATTCTTCTCAATAACGATCAAAGCTCCTGTTTTTACCTTAGCCATTTCAAAGCTGGCTTTTACAATTTCACTGATCGTTTTATCGGAGAAATTCCCTTCCGATGCTTTTGCCACATCAAAAGGAACCAAATTCGCCACAAAATTTTTCTGTCCTAATTGTTCTAAAGCCCGGCGCAGTTCCGGCTGTAGCACAATAACGATGGCTATGATGCCTACGGAGAAAATATTCTCCACCAGCCACAAAATGGTACTTAAGTTCAAAATTGCCGCAAACAGCAGGAAGATCAGAATAACAATAACGCCTTTTAATAAATTCCAGGCTTTGGTATCCCTGATCCAAATTAAAATCTGGTATACCAAAAAGGAGATAATCGCTATCTCCACAATATCTGTCCACATAATCCTGGTTGGGATATGAAGGCTCGTCAAATATTTACTTATAAAGCTGTTAATCTGCTCCATCTAGAAAACCAGTCCCTTTTATTTTTAAAGAACGCTTGTTATTTTCTTAACCCTCTTTTGTGCCTGTGCAACAGAATTCTTTGGTACCGCCTTCACATAATAGTAGTATTCATCATCCTCAAATTGTACATACTCTGTTCTGGAATAATCTACATTAAAAGCAAAGAACTGAATGATCTTTGCGATCAGAAGAGACACAACCATGCCCAGGATCAAACCGGCTATGGACATCTGCGTGTTATATACCAAATCTCCCATCAGCAGAATCACCACTCCCAAAACAGCTCCTACTACCATGCCGATCGTCCAGGAATGATCCACAGATAATCTTCTGATAAAATAGACCGTAATAACAATAGCTGCAAATGCAATGATCATGACAAGCATTTCTTTGTTGCCCAGAATACCGTCGATCACATAACGGAACCTGGCAACCCCTTCTTCTGCCTCCAAATTGCTGATGGTTGCTTCATTTTCATGTACATAACGGATCAGGTAGTAAGCTATGGTACCACAGCTTACGGAAACTACGGATACAGGTGCGCAAAGCAGACCCGCTACAATAGGGATCACATAGGGAATCCGAAGCAGGAAACAAATAGGAAGCAAAACTACGATCAGGGTATCCTTGGGAGAAAAGCGGAAATACAACACAAACATCAGCAAAAAAATACCAATGGCTACAATACCGCATTCCAAAGAAACCGCATATAAATGCCCACTGACAAATGCTGCACTAAGCAAAGCAATAAAATTTCTGGGCAGGAAAGAACACATCAGCGCAACTACCAATACAATAATGATGCTGCCACTCAACCTCTCCATATAGCCAAGATTTGCATTAATGCACAGCAGGGATATTAAAGCTAGAATAAATTTAAAAAGCGGTGTGAGATAGACTTCGTACTTGCTGTAAAATTTCCGAACCTTTTCCCGCATTTCCAATAGTGAAGACATAGACGATCCTTTCCTATTTACGAGTTTCTAAATCATACATGGCAGCTAACTGCTTCAGATGATGGTAGTATCTTTTGAGGCTCTTTTTTGCCTTATGATATCTGTACGAATATACAACATAAGAAATGACTCCATATATCAATACAAATATAAAATAATAAAAGAGTACACTTTTGCCAAACTCCAGCAAATCCATTTTATAAATGTCCTGCATAAAATTTTCAAATTCATAGAACAGATACATGCCAAAAAGGACTAAATATGCCAAGGTGGCACATATGATGGATTTGATGATCTGAAGACCAATATAATCGCTTCGAAAGTAACTGCCGATGGCCATATATTTTTTCCCTTCATGTTCCTCATAAGAGGCCATCTTGGTCATCAGCTGGATTCTTTCCTGGCTCAACATAATATCAACCTCACATCCTATAAGAAACGCATACGGTTCCTGTCTGTCTGTTTTGCTGCAGAAGGATCCGGCTTATTTACCTGGGGTTTTTGAAGCACGCTCCCCAAGTTATCAGACATTTCTTTTTTGCACTTCTCACAGAATCTTCCTGTGGTAATAGGTGCTCCACAATGCTCACAGTTTATTTTGACACCTGAATTTTCGGAAAACTCCAGCCTTTCCTGTCTGATCCAATTCTGGATCTGACTGGGTTCTACATCGCATGCCTCGCACACTTCTGCAATACCACAATCTCTGTGTTCTCTGATATATTCCTTTACTTCCTGGAATTTTTGTTCCAGTGCCTCCTTACAAGCCGGACAAATATTAGGCCCGGATATATGGTTATACAACTTTCCGCACTTTCTGCAATTTACTACATTCATTTGTGACAACCTCCGTTCAAATATCTTTTCCGATAGCCAGCGCCAAAAAATAGACACGGCTGCATCCGGCATTTTTTAATACTTCTGCTATGGCATCTATGGTACTGCCGGTAGTATAGATGTCATCTATGATTATAGTTATGTTTAATTTTACATCATTTTGCACTATTTTAAAAGCCTTTTTCAAATTATTTTGTCTCTTTTTACCATTCAGGGACTTCATGGGCAATGTATTCACCGTTCGGACAATAAAATGCTCCAGAACAGGAATTCCCACTCTGTTTCCGAAGGCCTTTGCAAGGACTGCTGCCTGGTTAAATCCTCTTTTTCTTTCCCTGTCCGGATGAAGCGGAACAGGGATCACAGCCTCAACTCCTGCCCGTTTTATAAAATCGGCAAAACAGTCAGCCATCATTTCCCCGTAAACTTTTCCATATTCCTGCCTGCCGCCGTATTTAAAATGATAGATGGATTCTCTCATGACCTCATCATAGCTGCAAAGAGCGAATCCCCTGGTATAACTGTGCATCCCTTTCGTTTTTCTGCACTCTTCACAGAACTCCTTTTCCCGGTGAGACAGCTTTCTTCCGCATAAAAAACAGCTGTTATTTCCAATTAGCGGCAGCTTTTTTATACAGTCCGCACAGATTCCCCGTTTTCTTTCATAATAGGGAACTGGTTTATGGCATACAGGACATCTTTTGGGGAAGATCATATCTTGTATCAGATCCATCCACTCTTCACGATTCCATTTTTTCTCTTTTATCAATCCCGATCCTTTCCGTGCCTTCTCTCCATTTCTATAATTCTGCTTTTTAACCCCGTATACCGTTTCTGCTTATTCTCTCCCTGTATCATCAACTCCAGGATCCTACCGCTTCCCAAGATAGTCACGCATTGTTTGGCTCGCGTTACAGCCGTATACAAAAGGTTCCGATAAATCAATAGCCCGGGTACCCCTGACAATGCAATGACAACAGCCGGATACTCGCTCCCCTGCGACTTGTGAATGGTAATGGCATAGGCCAATTCCAGTTCGGAAACCTCTTCAAAACGGTAGTCCACCAGTCTCCCTTCGTCAAACTCTACTGTGACCAGGGCAGCATACTCGTTAATTTCCTTCACGATTCCCATATCCCCATTAAACACACCCTGACCTTTTTGCTGCACAAGCTGATATTTCCCCCGTATTTCCCACTCCAGCTTATAATTATTTTTGGTCTGCATGACCTTGTCCCCCTCCCGAAGGAGCAAGTTCCCAAATAAACGCTCCCGCTTTCCTTCCGACTTGGGATTGATGTATTTCTGAAGGATCTCATTTAACGCTTCCACTCCGACAGGACCTTTTTTCATAGGCGTTAAAACCTGGACATCCAAAGGCGACGCTCCTACATATCTTGGCAGTCGATCTGTAACAAGATGAACAATATTGTTATATATCATATTCGTCTCATCTCTTTCCAGAAAATAGAAATCCTTACTTTCTTTATTATTGACCTGCAACGGCTGTCCGTCATGGATCCTATGGGCATTCATGACAATATCGCTCTGGGCTGCCTGTCTGAAAATTTTGTTCAGGATCACAGTGGCATAAGCATTGCTGTCTATGATATCTTTCAACACACAACCGGGTCCTACGCTTGGCAGCTGATCCATATCCCCTACCATGATCAGCCTGGATCCCTTGGGAATGGCAGACAACAATGCTTGAAACAAGAAAATATCTACCATAGACATTTCGTCCACTATGATCACATCTGCCTCTAAAGGATAATTCATATCTCTGCCAAAACCTGCTGTCCTTCCATCTTCACCTCCGCCGGAAACCTCCAGCATCCGGTGAATGGTCCGGGCTTCCATGCCACAGGCTTCGCTCATGCGCTTTGCCGCCCTTCCCGTAGGCGCCGCCAGTTCAATATCCATCTGCTCTCTCTCAAAGTAGCGTAGGATCATATGGATGGTGGTGGTCTTACCCGTTCCGGGTCCGCCTGTCAGCACTGTGACACCGTGCTGGATCGCCTTTAGTACAGCCAGTTTCTGCAACTCATCCAGAATGATTCCCGTTTCATCCTCCAGTTTTTGGATCTTGTCATAGATCAAGCTCTCTTCTTTGGTCAGATAGCCTTCTCCCTCTTCAAAAAACCGGATATCCAGTTCCTGTAAAAGAGCTGCACACTGGTTTTCTGCTCGATAGGCTGACGGGCTGTAATAATACATAATTCCGTCTGATGCTTCCTGCCTGACAACAACCTTATGTTCCATAACCAGATTACTAAGCTGAGGCGTTATTTCTCCGGTATCCAGTCCCAGAAGCTCACAGGCATATCGTTCTAATTCTTCCTGGGGCAGACAGGTATGTCCTGCCAAAAGTCCCTGAGATAAAGCATACAACAGCCCGCATCGGATGCGATACTCAGAATCTACCAAAATACCTGCATTTTTGGCTATTTCATCCGCTCTTTTAAAGCCGATCCCCTCTATATCCTCTGCCATTTTATAGGGATTGGTACGGATCATGTCATACATGCTATCCCCGTACTTTTCATATATTTTGACCGCCAGCTTATCCGCTATACCCAATTCTTGCAGAAACAGCATAGCGCGGCGCATTTCCC
The DNA here is from genome assembly GCA_022510725.1 of Lachnospiraceae bacterium. Taxonomy (GTDB): domain Bacteria; phylum Bacillota; class Clostridia; order Lachnospirales; family Lachnospiraceae; genus UBA2882. The sequence goes on along the minus strand of JAFLSW010000001.1, from coordinate 25,472 downwards.
TCTTTTCATAGACCTGTTCTGCGATTTCCCTGGCAATTCTTTCACTGATGCCCTTGATCCGGGTAAGGCTTTGGGGTTCCTCCTCAATGACTCGAAAGGTGTCTTCTCCAAAAGTCTTCACGATCCGTGCAGCCAATTTTTCTCCCACACCTTTAATGGCACCGGATCCCAGATACCGCTCTATGCTTTTCAGATCATCAAGGGGCAGAACTTCATAACTTTCCACCTGAATCTGTACCCCATAACTGGGATGCTCCTTGTAGAAACCCTCTATCCGGATCCGTTCTCCTTCTTCTACCCCTCGGAGCATACCGGTAACTGTCCATTCTTCTTTTTCATCGCTTACCGTCATGACTGTATAACCGTTTTCCGCATTGCGGTATATGATATGCTCCACATATCCCAGAATTATTGCTTTGTCCATCATCCGTTTCTCCCGGCGCTTATTTTCCTTTCTAATTCTAACACAAAACTCTTCTCACGCAAAAAGAGACCGCCATATTCGGAAATTGTATCATCATACCCTTTCCTACTATAGCAGCCCCAGATATTCATTTTTGCTTACAGATTGTAATTGCGTTTCATCTGCTCGTAAAGCATCTGTGCCAAACCCAAGCTGTTCCTGTCTGTGGATTGGCTTGCCAGTTCTGCAATGGTGTTCTCCTTAAAGAAATCTACCATTTTGGAAGTAGAATCATCCTCATCATCACCCTTGAAGACTTCAACAGACTTTGCCATCTCTTTAAAGACCTGTTCTAAGAAGTAAGACTCAAACTCCTTGCAGACTTCCATCAGTTCGTCATCGGATTTTTGCTTGATCTCTTCCTCCGTCATTTGGGAGATCTTATTGCCCGACTGGGAAATTCCGCTTGCAGCAGTATCAAAATAACTGCCCATTAAACCGCTTATATCCATATCAATTCACCTCTTAGCTTCTCAACTGGTTAGCCTGACCCATCATATCGTCAGATGCCTGAATAACCTTGGAATTCATTTCATATGCACGCTGTGCTATGATCAGATTTACCATTTCATCTACTACCTGTACATTGGAACCTTCTATGTAGCCTTGAACCAGTCCGCTTCGTCTAATAGCGATGTTCGTGGTTGCTTCATTGATGGCTGCACCGCTGGCCGCAGTCACTCTGTAGTTACTGGAACCAACCTTATCCAGACCTGCAGGGTTCTGGAACTGGAACAGACCAATGGTCATGCCCAAAGGCTGGGGATTATTATTCTCATCAGGATAGCAAACCTGCCCATCTGCAGTGATGGTCACCTCAGAAGTCTTAAAATTGGCAGGAATGGCAATGGGTCTTCCATTGATATCCAGTACCTGCTGACCATCTGAGGTAGTCAGCTCCAAGTTACCGCTATTTCCTACAGACCAGTTAAAGTTACCGTTTCTGGTATACTGAATCTCTCCGGTATAGCTTCTTACTGCAAAGAAACCTTCTCCATCAATAGCAAATGCGCTGGTGCTGGTGGATTCATAAAAATTACCCTGTCTGAAAATAGAGGTAATAGAGGAATTCCGAACGCCCAGACCCACCTGTGCGCTGATGGGCTTTCTTTCACCATTGGCAGTAGTAGTCCTGGTCTGAAGATTTTGGTATAACAGACTCTTAAATTCTGCTATCTCTGTCTTATATCCTGCCGTATTTACATTTGCCAGGTTATTGGATATGGTATCCACATTTGTCTGCTGGGCGATCATACCTGTTGCCGCCGACCATAAAGATCTTACCATTTTCTATTCCTCCTATACTGAGCCAAGCTGGTTAACTGCTTTATCTAAAGTAGAATCAATCGTCTGAATCAATTTCTGATTGCTTTCATAAGCTCTGGTCACACTGATCAGATTGACCATTTCCGAAACAACCTGTACATTGGATGCTTCCAGATAGCCCTCAATAATGGATCCGTCTGCATCTGCAAATTCAAACCCTTCTACAGGCTGATAATAGTTTTCACCGTAATGCTCCAAATAATTGTAATCTGCAAAATCCTGAAGGCGAATGGTAGTGATCAATCTGTCATTCTGATAAATGGCACCACTCTGATCAATGCTGGTAGTACTTAAAGGATCCAATCGTATCCGCTGGCCATTTGTATCCAACAGGTAATCTCCATCCTTTGTTACCAGATATCCGTCTACATTCAAGGTAAAGGAACCGTCCCTGGTATATTTAATGCTCCGATCGCCTGACTTACTGGTAAACTCTACACAGAAAAATCCGTTACCGGAAATTGCCAGATCGTAAGTATTATCCGTCAGTTTAAAAGGTCCCTGGGAATAATCCACATAATTTTCTCCGATCTTTACACCCAGATTCATGGTGCCGATGCGCTGAGCACGGACGCCCACAGACTGATCTTTGATCTTATATGCCAGCATGGTATCAAAAGCCTGGCTGGTAGATCCTTCCTTCTTAAAGCCTGTGGTAGCAGCGTTTGCCAGATTGTTGGCAAGCACATCCATCTTATTCTGTTGGTTCAGCATACCGGTATAAGCAGTATATAATCCTTTTACCATGTAAAACCTCCCGATCCGATCCGGATCAATCAGATATTAATATTCGCCTTTAAAATCAGCTAAAATCTCAACATATTTTCCTGTACCTACAGCGACGCAGGTCATGGGGTCTTCTGCAGTCATGGTGTTGATCCCGGTCTTGACCTCGATCAGTTCTTCTAATCCCCGTAATAAACTGCCGCCGCCTGTCAGCACGATACCCCTGTCGGCAATATCCGCTGCCAACTCCGGAGGAGTCTTTTCCAATACGCTGTGGATGGTCTCAATGATCTGTGCCGTTGTCTCGCGAAGAGCTTCTTCTGTCTCCTCGGAGGTAACCTTTACGGTTCTGGGAAGACCCGTTACCAGGTTACGACCCCTGACTTCCATGGTGTCCACTTCCGGACGCTTGTAAGCACAGCCGATCTTTATCTTTAAATCTTCTGCGGTTCTTTCACCGATCAGAAGATTATGTTTCTTTCTCATATAGCGGACAATGGCTTCGTCAAAATCGTCTCCTGCCACTTTAATGGAAGCGCTGACTACGGTGCCGTTTAAGGAAATGACAGCCACATCTGTCGTACCGCCGCCGATATCTACGATCATGTTACCGCAAGGCTTGGAAATATCGATGCCTGCACCGATTGCTGCTGCAATAGGCTCTTCAATCAGAGAAACATCTCTTGCGCCTGCTTCGTAGGTGGCGTCCTCTACCGCTTTCTTTTCTACTTCTGTCACACCGCTGGGTACACAGACCACAATACGGGGTTTCCGAAAGGATTTTTTACCCAGAGCCTTCTGGATAAAATATTTCATCATCTTCTCTGTTACAGTATAATCAGAAATAACGCCCTGACGCAAAGGTCTGATGGCCATGATGTTGCCCGGTGTACGACCAAGCATCAGTCTGGCATCTTCGCCGATGGCTCTGATCTTGTTGGTATCCCTGTCAAAAGCCACAACACTGGGCTCTTTTAATACGACGCCTTTGCCTCTTATATAAACCAGAATACTGGCTGTTCCCAAATCAATTCCGATATCCGTATACTTCATCCTACTAATCCCTTATCCTTTCCTTTTAATGATCTATCATGAAATGAAATTAAGTGCAATTTAACATGCCTTTATATTATAACTCACTTCATGCGGTTTTTCAAAGGGTTTTATAGGATTTCCTGTTTTTTTCTAAAAAATATGTAGAAATATAAAAATACGCAGAAATCCAAGCGATTCCTTTCGCTTATTTTTCTGCGCATCCGTGCTAGATATTATATCGGCTTGGAAAGGAGAAAACTTTATAGGGGATTTTCATTTTTTATCCTTCTTCAACATCTTATCAATATAAACCCCGGTATAAGAGTTCTTATCCTTTGCAATCTGCTCCGGCGTTCCCGTAGCAACCACAGTGCCGCCGCCATCGCCGCCTTCCGGGCCCATATCGATGATATAGTCTGCAGTCTTGATCACATCCAGATTGTGCTCGATGACCACTACCGTGTTGCCGCCTTCCGCCAGTCTGTGCAGGATCTCTACCAGCTTATGCACATCTGCAAAGTGCAGACCCGTAGTAGGCTCGTCCAGAATATAGATGGTCTTGCCGGTGCTCCTTCTGGAAAGCTCCGTTGCCAGTTTAATACGCTGTGCCTCTCCGCCGGAAAGAGTGGTGGAAGGCTGCCCCAGCTTCACATAGGAAAGTCCCACATCATACAGGGTCTGGATCTTATTGCGGATGGTAGGCACATTTTCAAAAAAGTGCAGTGCCTCTTCCACAGTCATATCCAGCACATCAAAAATGTTCTTCCCCTTATATCTGACATCCAGGGTTTCTCTGTTATAACGCTTTCCTTTACATACCTCACAGGGTACATAGACATCCGGCAAAAAGTGCATCTCGATCTTGATGATACCGTCGCCGCTGCAGGCTTCGCACCGGCCGCCCTTTACATTAAAGCTGAAACGGCCTTTCTTATATCCCTTTGCCTTGGCATCCACCGTTCCCGCAAAGAGATCTCTGATCATATCAAAGACGCCGGTATAGGTGGCAGGATTGGAGCGAGGGGTCCGTCCGATGGGAGACTGGTCGATATCAATGACCTTATCCAACTGCTCCACCCCCTCTATTCCCTTATGCTTGCCGGGAATCGTCCTTGCCCGATTTAGTTTTCTGGCTAAGGACTTATATAGGATCTCATTGATCAGGGAAGATTTACCGGAACCGGACACGCCGGTAACACAGGTAAATACGCCTAAAGGAATCTTCACATCAACATTTTTCAGGTTATTTTCCGCTGCGCCCTTTATCTTTAAAAATCCCGTGGGTTTTCTTCTTTTTGCAGGTATGGGGATCTGCAGCGCGCCGCTTAAGTACTGCCCTGTTATGCTCTCCTTTACCTTCATGATATCCTCTGCAGTACCGCAGGCTATGACTTCGCCTCCGTGGCTTCCCGCACCGGGTCCGATATCTACCACATAATCTGCTGCCAGCATGGTATCCTCATCATGTTCCACCACAATCAGGGTATTGCCCAGGTCTCTGAGATTTTTCAGGGCCGCAAGGAGCTTATCGTTGTCCCGCTGATGCAGGCCGATACTGGGCTCATCCAGGATATAGCAGACTCCCACCAGACCGGAACCGATCTGAGTCGCCAGGCGGATCCTCTGGGCTTCGCCGCCGGACAAAGAAGCGGTTCCCCTGGAAAGGGAAAGGTACTCCAAGCCTACATCCTTTAAGAAACCGATACGGGCACGAATCTCTTTTAAGATCTGGCTGCCGATCAGCTTTTGCTGCTCACTTAGCTCCATATGCTGTAAAAACTCATACAGGTCCCCAATGGAGTAGGAGGTGATCTCATGGATATTTTTATCACAGACCGTTACCGCCAGGGATTCCTGTTTCAGACGCTTTCCCCCACAAAGAGGGCAGGGGGTAATGCGCATAAAGCTTTCATATTCCGCTTTGGTAATCTCCGAAGAGGTCTCCCTGTAACGACGCTGTACACTTTTGACCAGACCTTCAAAGGCAATGGGATAAACGCCCTTTCCTCTCTGGCCTTCATATTCCACCATGACCTTTTTTCCATCAGTACCGTAGATCAATACATCGTGAATTTTTTGGGGATACTTTTCAAAAGGAGTATCCAGGTCAAAATGATATTCCTCTGCAAGAGCCTCTAACACAGCATTGGTAAAGCTGCCCTTGGTGTTACAGGACTGCCATCCCATAACCACAATGGCGCCATCGTTGATGGAAAGACTTTTATCGGGTATCATCAATTCCTCGTCAAATTCCATCTTATATCCTAATCCGAAACAATCCGGGCAGGCGCCGAAAGGATTATTAAAGGAAAAGCTTCTGGGTTCGATCTCATCTATGCTGACGCCGCAGTCGGGGCAGGAAAAGCTTTGGGAAAAGTTCATCTGCTCTCCCTTTAATACATCTACAAACAGCAGTCCTTCCGAAAGCCCCAATGCGTTTTCCACCGAATCCGACAGACGCTTTTCTATTCCTTCCTTGATCACAAGCCTGTCCACTACGATCTCGATGTTGTGCTTGATATTTTTTTCCAGCTTGATCTCTTCCGACAGATCAAAAAGGTTGCCGTCGATCCGGACACGGACATAGCCGCTTCTCTTTGCCCGCTCCAAAACCTTGGTGTGCTCTCCTTTTCTTCCTCTGACAATGGGAGAAAGGATCTGTATCCTGGTCCCTTCTGAAAGGGCCATGATCTGATCCACCATCTGGTCCACAGTCTGTCTGGCAATCTCCCTGCCGCACTTGGGACAGTGGGGAATGCCGATGCGGGCATAGAGCAGACGGAAATAATCATATACCTCCGTCACGGTGCCCACAGTGGAACGAGGATTCCGGTTGGTGGATTTCTGGTCGATGGAAATTGCCGGAGAAAGTCCCTCTATTTTTTCCACATTAGGCTTTTCCATCTGTCCCAAAAACTGTCTTGCATAAGAAGACAGAGACTCCATATAGCGCCGCTGTCCTTCTGCATAAATGGTATCAAATGCCAGGGAGGATTTACCCGAGCCGGAAAGGCCGGTTAAAACCACCAGTTCATTTCTGGGAATGTCCAGATCCAGATTTTTCAGATTGTGCTCTCTGGCACCTCGTATTTTGATAAATTCCTGTTCTCTTTTCGCCATATTCAAATTCCTGCCAAATTCTTTCTATTATCTTAATCCTCATCCATCTCTTCCAGATGCTTTTTCAGATCTACCATCTTATCACGCAGCTCTGCCGCCGCTTCGAAGTTCAGCTCCGCCGCTGCCTTCTTCATCTGCTTGGTCACATCTGCGATCAGCTTCTCTAATTCTTCCCTGCTCATGGACTCCGGATCCTTCTCCATCCGGACCTCTTCCTTTGCAATCGTCTTGGAAATGCTGATCAGATCCCTAACTGCCTTTTTAATGGTCTGAGGCGTGATACCATGTTCTTTGTTGTATTCCATCTGAATACCCCGACGCCTTGCAGTCTCATCCAATGCAATGCGCATGGAATCCGTTATAGTATCCGCATACATGACCACATGGCCGTCGGCGTTTCTTGCCGCCCTGCCGATGGTCTGGATCAGGGATGTAGCGGAACGAAGAAAGCCTTCCTTATCCGCATCCAGGATTGCCACCAAAGAAATCTCCGGAATATCCAAACCCTCTCTCAGCAGATTGATACCCACCAGCACATCAAACACATCCAGACGCATATCACGGATGATCTCCGCCCGCTCCAAGGTATCGATATCTGAGTGAAGGTATTTGACCCGAATGCCTACTTCCTTCATATAATCTGTCAAATCTTCCGCCATTCGCTTGGTCAGGGTGGTGACCAAAACTTTATTTTTATTGTCCGTTTCCTTTCTGATCTCGGAGATCAGATCGTCGATTTGTCCTTCCACGGGACGGACAAATACCTCCGGATCCAAAAGCCCGGTAGGACGAATGATCTGTTCCGCCCGAAACATCTCGTGATCCTCTTCATAAACGGAAGGGGTAGCGGAAACAAACATCATCTGATCGATCCTGCTTTCAAATTCTTCAAAACACAAAGGCCTGTTATCCAAAGCAGAAGGCAGTCGGAAACCATACTCCACCAAAGTAGTCTTACGGGAACGGTCACCTGCAAACATGCCTCGGATCTGGGGAATGGTGATGTGGGACTCGTCCACGATAATGAGAAAGTCATCCCGAAAGAAATCCATCAAAGTATGGGGAGGCTCCCCCGGCTGCATACCGCTTAAATGCCTGGAATAATTCTCAATACCGGAACAAAAGCCGGTCTCCCGCAACATCTCTATATCAAAATTGGTCCGTTCCGAGATCCGCTGTGCTTCTAACAGCTTATCTTCTCCCTTAAAGTAACGAACCCTTTCTTCTAACTCCGCTTCAATATTTTTGCAGGCAATATTGATCTTTTCCTGGGGCACCACATAATGGGAGGCAGGAAAGATGGTAATGTGATTCAGCTCCGCATGGACATTGCCAAGAAGGGGGTCTACCTGGCAGATCCTGTCTATCTCGTCTCCGAAAAACTCCACCCGAATCAGGAAATCGCCGCCCTCTGCGGGATAGATCTCCAGAGTATCTCCTCTTACCCGAAAGCTGCTTCGCTGTATATCCAGATCGTGTCGCTCATACTGAATGGAGATCAATTCCCTGATCACATCATCCCTGTCCTTGTTCATTCCCGGACGCAGGGAGACCATCATCTCCATATAATCATCGGGGCTTCCCAGTCCGTAGATACAGGAGACGCTGGCAACGACGATCACATCCCGCCGCTCCGTCAAAGAGGCCGTAGCGGAAAGCCGCAGCTTATCGATCTCATCATTAATGGAAGAATCCTTTTCTATATAGGTATCCGTGGAAGGCACATATGCCTCCGGCTGGTAATAATCATAATAGGACACAAAATACTCTACCGCATTCTCCGGAAAATATTCTTTAAATTCTCCGTAAAGCTGGCCGGCTAATGTCTTATTGTGAGCAATGACCAAAGTGGGTTTATTTAATGCCGCGATCACATTGGCCATAGTAAAGGTCTTACCGGAACCGGTGGCACCCAAAAGGGTCTGGAACTGACAGCCTTCCTTGAAACCTTCCACCAGTTTTGCAATAGCCTGGGGCTGGTCTCCGGTAGGCTGATAATCACTATGCAGTTTAAATTGGGTTGCCTCATCCTTCATATCCCGCTTTACGCCTCCTTATGCGCAACCCAGCGAAACACGCCACCTGCGCAAAAAACTACCGCGCTAGAAGTATAACACACACCAGCGCGGTTTGCAAACATTTGTTCTGTTTTACCAAAATTTTTCAACGATCCGCTCTTTTAGTGAATTGGAATCTCCACCATGGAACTTTCTGGCAAAATACCAATCCCCTGTCATCAGTGCAGGCATGTCCTCTTCTGCAAGATAGACAGGACTGGCTCCGTCTCCCCGATCCCAGTTCATATAGCGAAGATCCTTGTCAACAATAAGCTTCTTCCATTTTCCATTGCAGAAGGTTTCATTCAGCAGGATCGTATGGAAGAAAAATTCTTCAGGAAGCTGACAGCGATACAATGCCTTTTCATATTCGGGATGATTCTTTACATAAGAAAGAATATCTCTCCCGGCATCTGACGGGATTGAAACATAGACCAAACCTTTATAGATCGTATCAAATTCTCCCAAAGACTTTCTGTTTACACCAAAGATCTTTTGCACACCCGCTATCACATTCTGCAATTGCCTTAAAACAGGGTTCTTTGCATTTTTATTCGGAAAAAAGTTATAGTAACGATATCTCTTCTGCACCGCTTCATTAAAGTCTTTTTCTTCTATATAATTTAAATAGAGATGTTCTTCGTCTACAAACCTTTCATGAATCTGCTGAGGGCTGTATACGGGAAAATCCTCTCCGGTCAGAAAATGCAGATAAGAAATTTCCTCATCCTTACATGCCATGTCCAAAAGGGCAAGAAATGCCCGCACATGATTATAACTGCCCCATGCAACGGAATACAAGCTGATAGCAGTACAATTTTTCAGTTCATTTAATTCTGATATCTCTTTTTCACCGATTTCCGTACTCTTTTTATCGACATGGACAAAAACCTTGTCTTCCTCGGACAAAAAAGAGATCAACTCATAAAGCGCATCATAATCCTTATATGCAGTTATGAGATAGCCTTGTTTTCTTTGCATGTATTTTCAGTCTCCTGTTATCTGAGAACGAAGGATTTCCTTTGCCCGCTCCATCTGATTATCGTAACCGTTTTCCAGATATGCATCCACATCCAGTTCCAACTCTTCATCCGGGTCGATCCCCACTCCATGAATATCCGCTCCGCCTGGCGTATAATAATGGCTGATGGTAAGTTTCACCCCGGATCCATCAGTAATGGGGTATATTTTCTGTACAATTCCCTTTCCAAAGGTGGTAGTTCCTAAAAGGGTACCTTTTTTGTAGTCCTTAATGGCACCTGCCAAAATTTCCGAAGCGCTGGCGCTATTGCCGTTGATCAACACCACCAATGGCACATCCAGTTCATCCCTGCCATCACAATTATATTCCTTCCGGTTGCCATTTTTATCTTCTGTATAGACTACCAACCCTTTTGGCAGGAAATGCCCGGCAATATCCACCACAGTCTGAAGATTGCCTCCCGGATTGTCCCTTAAATCCAGAACAAGACCTTTCATGCCCTCTTTCTTTGCCTGTTCCAGATATTCTTCAAACTGTCCCATGGTCACTTCATCAAATTCCGAGATCTGTAGTGTAGCGATCCTGTCTTCATCCATACTGTAGGTAACGGTAGGCGTCTCAATCTTTCTCCGTTCTACCGTAACTTCAATATACTCCGTCTCTCCTTCTCTATACAAAGTCAGATCCACTGTAGTATGCTCCGGTCCTTTAATGTAGGTTACGATCTCGGAGCTTCCCACATTCAGCATGCCCTCTCCGTCTACAGCTACGATCAGATCTTCTGCCATCACGCCGGCTTCTTCGGCAGGCGTGCCTTCCATTACCTTTGTGATCTTACAATATCCGGTCTCCTGATCCACCCCGATATAGGCACCAATTCCGTAATAGATGCCTTCCGTAGCTTCCATAACGGCTTCCAATTCCTCCGGAGAATAATAAACAGAATAGGGATCTCCTAATCCTGCCACAAATCCGTGATACAGACTGTCTTTCAGATCCTCTTCATCGACGCTTTCCAGATAATATTTGTTAATAGCGTCTTCCAAAAGTCCCAGCTTATGCAGTACATCTTTATCCAGGACAGTAGCTTCTTCAGCCTGGGCCGATGTCTGGATATTGTTTTCTCCCAAAATGGAAATGGACTGTCTATGCATATAGATGGCAGATATTATGCCCACCACAAGAACTCCTGTGAACAGACCGCCTACAAATCCGATCAATCCTTTTCCTTTTTTTTCAGATTGCTCAACCTGCTGTAAAAAATCTCTATTTTCCAATATTATTTACCTTCTTACTATAAATAATTCCGAGGATTTACATAGCTTCCATTCAAACGAACAGAGAAATGCAAGTGATTACCCGTACTCCTGCCTGTGGAGCCTACTGCACCAATCTGTTGTCCCCTGGTAACACTCTGCCCTGCAGATACATACAATGCCGACGCATGCATGTAAATGGTATACAGCCCACCACCATGATGGATCATGATGTAGTTACCCATGCTGGAACTATATGAAGCAGCAATAACCAAGCCGCCCTCTGCTGCCAAAATAGGACTTCCGCCGGGCGCCGCCATATCCAGCCCGTTGTGGAACTGCGGTACACCCAGGGTAGGATGGATTCTGTTTCCGTAGTCATCCGAAATCCTGGTATAAGAGGGTGCCGGCCAACAGAAAGTTCCGCCACTATAAACCGGCGCAGCGGCATCATTACCCGATACAGATTCCTGTTCTATCTGATAGATTTTTTGTTCTAACGCGGCAATGGTAGCATTCTGGGCAGCAATTTCTGCCTCATACTCTTTGATCGCCTGTTCTTTGTTATTGATATCCGTCTCATAATTTGCGATCTGCCTTTGCTTTTGATCGATCAGATCCGTCATTTGGTCTTCTTTTTCTGTAGCCTCCTCCATGGCCTGCTGTAGATTAGCCTGCTCTAACTCCAGTTGATCTTTTAACATGGCTACAGCTTCCTGGGTTTCTTCATAACGAACCAGCATATTCCTGTCGTATTTGGAAATCTTCTCGATATATTCCGCCTTACTGAGCATATCTGTAAGATTAGCGGAACTGAACAGCATGGAAAGGTAGGAAGCATCTCCTCTTTCATACATGAACTTGATCCGTTCTTTCATGGCCGCATACTGATTTTCCACATCTTCTTCTGCCTTTTCCAACTGAAGCTTGATCTGATCCACTTCAATTTCCTTTTCAGCGATCTTGATATCCAGTTCTGTCAGATTTTCCTGTAAGGACATCAGCTGCCCATCCAACTCTACCACATAGTCGCTAAGGTCATTCTTCGCTTCTTCCAGTTTCTCTTTCTGCTGCCGGATATTGGAAAGCGTACCCTGCATCGTATTTCTTTCTTCCTGGGCATTCTGCAGATCATTTCTGCTGTTTTCCAGCTCTTCTTTCAGCTCTTTTTTCTTTTTTTCTTCCTCGTCCTCTTCGTCGTCTTCGTCACTTTCCGCTGTCCCGTCTACACTGGCAGCATAAACAATAGCCGGCGTAGTCCAAAAGAGGATTCCGCAAAGAAGAAAGGTAAGCAGTCTAATATTTCTTTTCATATCCATTCCCTTCTACACATGTATGTGCTTTCTAACCGTTGTAAAGCTTCCGATAAAACCAATTCCCACACCGATGCATATGGATACGGGTATCAGGGTACGGAACACTTCTTGTACTGATAATAACTGTAAAATATCAGACAATACTGAAAACTGTTCCATCAGATATTGGATCACATTGTTATAGATCATATACACTACCCCGAGAGGTATTAAAGATCCGCAGGCACCGATCAGCACACCTTCGATCACAAAGGGAAATCGTACAAAAAAGTCGGTAGCGCCGATGTATTTCATGATATTGATCTCTTCTTTTCTGACAGAGATACCAATGGTTACCGTGTTTGCGATCAGGAATACGGATACGCACAACAGGATGGCAATAATGCCGATGGTCACATATCCTACCAGGCGATCAATGTTTTCAAATACATTTGCCGTCAGCTCAGATCTGACCACTTCCCGTACTCCTTCCAGGGATTCCAGATAGCTTACCAGAGCAGGCTGCATAGATGTATCATTAATATAGACCTGATAGTTAAAGGAACCTTCCAGAGGATTATCCGGAAATCCTTCTGCAGCATATTCTCCTAAATAATCATCCCGAAAACTTTCCCAAGCTTCCTCATCCGAAACAAAATGAGTATGATCCACCTCAGTCCTGGCTTCTATCAGCGCACCGACCTCGGCAACTCTCTCCTCACTTACATCCTCATCAAAAAAGACTGTTACCGCTACACCTTTCTCAGCTTCTTTTATAATATGCTGAAAGTTCATGGCAATAGAATAAAAAACACCAAATAAAAACAAACATGCGCTGATGGTAGCAACGGATGCAAGGGAATACCATTTGTTCCGAAAGATATTGATAATACCTTGTTTTAATGTATATACCAGTGTACTAAATCTCATCGATGTATGAACCTTCTTTCTCGTCGCTGATGATCACGCCTTTATTCATGGTAACCACTCGTTTTTTCATAGCATTGACGATTTCTCTGTTATGAGTAACAACCAATACTGTTGTGCCCTGTTCATTGATCTCCTCTAACAGTTTCATGATCTCCCATGAATTTTTGGGATCCAGATTACCGGTAGGCTCATCCGCCAAAAGAATAGGCGGATTGTTGATCAAGGCCCTTGCAAGAGCCACTCTTTGCTGTTCTCCACCGGAAAGCTGTTTGGGTCTTGCTTTATATTTGCCGGCCAGTCCCACAACCGAAAGGACCGAAGGCACATTCTTTTTGATCTCCTTATTGGACACCTGGGTTACCCTCTGAGCAAAAGCAACATTTTCATATACATTCCGGTCTTTCAACAAGCGGAAATCCTGAAATACAACACCAATATTCCTTCTGAATTTGGGTATCTTACGATGTTTCAGCTTACCCACATTGACACCGTTGACTTCTATGGTGCCTGATGTAGGAAGCAGTTCCCTGAGCAGGAGTTTGATCAAGGTAGATTTTCCCGATCCGCTGTCTCCTACGATAAATACAAACTCACCTTTGTCAATATGTACACTGACATCATTTAATGCCGGCGCACCTGTGGAATAGGATTTACTTACATGATCTAAAGTTATCATTCCTGTCTTACCCGCTTTCCTTAAATTCCTTAATAATCAAAATTCTCCATGTATTTCATATACTTTACTACCATCAATGCGATCTTAAAAGTAATGGCATCCTCAAACACCCGCAGATCCAGACCTGTACTTTTTTGCAGTTTATCCAACCGATACACCAAAGTATTTCTATGAATAAAAAGCTGTCTGGAGGTTTCCGATACATTCAGGCTGTTTTCAAAAAATTTGTGGATGGTAGTAATGGTTTCTTCATCAAAGTCATCCGGGCTCTTTCCTCCGAATATCTCTCCGATAAACATTTTACATAAAGGAATGGGGAGTTGGTAGATCAGCCTGCCGATCCCCAGTTCACTATAGGCGATAACGCCCCTTTCTTCAAAAAAGATCTTACCCACATCCATAGCCATTTTGGCTTCCTTATAGGAACGGCTCACTTCTTTGATCTCACTCACAATATTACCGTATGCCACATGGATACGGGAAATGCCTTCTCCCTCTAATAAGCCCTTGATCCCCAAAGCAGTTTTCTCCATTTCCGCCCTGGTATCTGCTTCCTGTACTTCCTTTACGATCACCACACTGTTTTCATCTACGGCAGTAACAAAATCCTTGCTGCCTGTTCCGAAGTAACTGCGTACCAGCTCCAGCATATTGCTTTCTTTGCTGCCGTATGGCTCTACGATCATAACCGTCCTTTTGGCCTCTGTGGGAATGCGCAGTTTTTTGGACCGGCTGTAGATATCTACAAGTAAAAGATTATCTAAGAGAAGATTTTTGATAAAATTATCCTTATCAAATCTTTCTTTATAAGCAACCATCAGCCCCTGGAGCTGGAAGGCCGCCATTTTCCCTACCATGTAGGAGTCTTCTCCCGCACCGATCACCACAAGTATGTATTCCGTCACCTGTTCATCATAAATCTTAAAAAATTGGTAATTGGAAAATTCCTGGCTGTCCGCCGGAGATTTTACAAAATCCCTGACAGCCCCTTTAAATTCTCCTTCTTCTTTTGCAACGGTAGCGGCTACCTCGTTCCCATCCGTATCCATGACGACAAAGTCCACTCGGGATATTGTCTTCAGGCCATCAATGGTATTCTGAAGAATCTGATTTGAAATCATAACCCCGCTCTCCTTTATACATATATATATTTCACAGAGCGAAAAACCCCAATTTTTCATTTTTGCTCATTATGTAAGCAATTCTAATACAATTTCACAAATAATGCTAGCCATAAGAGCAATTTTTTTATGCAAATTTATAGAAAATTCACATTTTTTTGGAAATTTTGCTGATTTTCTCCAAGAAAAAACAAAAAATGAGAAATCCGCCGGGGATTTCTCATCAAGTTTCATCATCCTGTTTCCTATTTTCCTGTTCCTCATATCTGTTGAGTTTAATGCGGAACCACCATTGCAAAAATTTGTCATATATTTGTTTCAGAGAACCTTTCTCCTGTGCATGCAATTCTCTGTCCGCCCGCACCATCAGCCAGATCCGGACATTCATTTTCATTTGATTCTCCTTTGCAAACCGTTCCCGTTTAGGCGACTCCAGATTAGATATCAGAACATCGGGAACCTTCATGTTCATATCGTTTATCACAAAATCATCGTCATATTCCAAATCATCTACTGCCGCTTTCCCGACAATAGAGAGAGTTTCCTCATAAGAAAGCAGCTCCTTTTCCAACTTCTCCAAAGATGCTGTATTCTGACTCATGAGATATACGGTTTTCTTTTGCCTTACTAATTTCTTTAAAAATTCAGAAATAAAAAGCTGGTTTTCCACATCGTGGATCCGCCCTCTGTAATTGATATCCGCTGCCCGCAGAATATCCGCATCTGCTGCCACCGTCATATCCAGGCTGCTCATCCACTCTTTGATCTCCGGAGAATCCTGAGCCACGATCAGCCCTTTCATGGTGATCAGGGCAATGGTGCCCATCTTCCCTCCGGCCAAAAAAATATCAACTTTTTTAAGGGTTTCCCGAAGAGTATAATCTCGAAGGGGAATTCCCAAAACATTCATTTTTTTCATAGGCATACCTTACCCGCATACCGAAACGCGAAAGTTCCTGCGCTTATGCAGGAAGCAAAACCTCTATGATCATGTAAGCAAAGGAAAGAACCACCGCTATACCAAGGGGTATACTCCAAAGGGTTTCCTTTTTTTCGCCTTCCGTTTTCTTTTGCTTTTTAAAAATATTAAAAAATTCCACATTTCTTTTTTCAATGTAAGAAATACCGACCAACAACAGTACCGCTAAAGTAGTTGCTGCAAGTGCGATCATCCCATATACGAAGATAGCCATCAGCATGATCCGCGTAAAAGATACCCCCGGCATCATCTCTTCTATCATCTCTCTCGCATTACCGTTTCCTTCAGAAATGATATTTCTTTGCAGGAGCGTGACCAACACACTAAATGTATTGATACAGGCATGAAGGATCATGGATGAAACGATACTGCCGGTTGCTTCTATCAAAAGCACTGCCAGGATTCCCATTACGATAGCATAGCTCATCTGATTAAAATTCAGGTGCGTCAGCCCAAATAAAAATGCGGACATAAACATGGCTGCCAAGATCCTGCCTGTTTTCCGATAGCTCCCGTAAAAGGTCCCGCGAAACAAAAATTCTTCATTGACAGGCCCCAAGATTCCCACCGCCAGGATCATGACCCAGCCGGGCAGTCCCATCATACCGGCTGCCATCCGGGTGGCTTCATTATCCACAAACAACAGCGAGATCATATTCACTACCAGGATCAAGGGCATACAAAGACCTGTATATACAATACATAAAAGCGGAGTTACCGGATGCAGCTTCTTATGAGGGATCATTTCCGATACCTTTGTTTTTGTAACCAACAAAAATATCAGCGTAGGCACCAGAAGAATTACCTGCGTTAAAATAATACTGGAAAGAACGCTGAACCTGATTCCTGTTAAAAGAACCAACGCCACCAATCCGGCTTCCACAAATAAATAAACTAAAAACAGCCAATTTACCGCTCTCTTACTCATTACCTTTTCCTTAGTCCATCTGCTTCGTTTCAATGCTATACATAGATTATATAGCAAAAAGGGGAAAAAGGAAACTCTTTTATAGCAGGCGGATTCCCTGCTCCTCAATTGAGATCCTTTTTTCTTTGTAGAGATGTCCAATGGCTCTTTTATATTCATTTTTGCTCATTCCAAGCACATTTCTGATCTCTTCGGGTGAGGATTTATCCCCCAGGGGAAGGCTGCCGCCTTCTTCTTTCAGCTTTGAAAGGATCTTTTCCCCATCTTTATCTATTTGCAGATAGGCTTTCTGGCGCAGGCTTAGATCCAATTTGCCGTCTTCCTTCACAGCCGTGACCCGGGCTGTGATCTTGTCGCCGGGCTGAATTCCGTCCCAGGGTTCCCTTGCAGGGATCATAGCCTGATATCTGTCTTCTACTGCCACATAGGCACCATAACCGTCTGTCAGCTGATATACAGTGCCCTCTACCATATCATCTTTTTCATAACCTTCTCCAATGGTCAAGTAGGGGTATAACTTCATGGTTGCCGCAAGCCTGCCGCTTTTATCCACATACAATGCCACCAGAACCTCTTCCTGTTCCTTAACACGCCTGGTCTGTTCCTTAAAAGGAAGGAACAGATCCTTTTCCAGCCCCCAGTAGAGAAATGCACCGATTCCGGAAACTTGCAGGACCTTTAGCCGTCCAATCTTTCCTAAAGTAAGCATGGGCTCGTTTACGGTGGCAATGAGCCTGTCCCTGGAATCCTTATATAAGAACACTTCCAAAGAGTCTCCCACTTCCAGCCCCTCCGGTACCTGTTTTGCGGGGAGAAGCACTCTTTCCTCATCCATATTTGACTTAGAGAGCATATGCTCCGCCAGATATACACCGAATTCTACTTTTTTCACAACATCTAACCTTTGCTTTTTTCCTAATTCCAACATAATTTTCCCCTTTACTTAAATTCCACGTTGCAATAAATGCCACCTGTTTTATCCTGTAAGCTAACGCCGATCATTCCTCCTTCCTGATATATGACCGGGTATAACCGAGTATTTAGTAACGCCTGTTTTTTATATTCTGCCCTAAGCTGCCCGATTTCAAATCCTTCCGGCAGATAGTCCATGGCAATCCGCACATACTGACCGTTATTGACATGATGATTGGTATCCAGGTGATGAGGCAGGATCACCATAGATTCCTGTGCCTTCCCTTCTCCTGCAAATTTTACCTTGCGATCCGCATAATCCATCTGAAGCTTTGGCGAAAGGGTATATCCTTCATACATTTCTGGCCTGGGCTTGGTTGGTTTGCCCGTTTCCATATGAATCAGGCTCCATACGGAATTGGCTACAGCGGCCTGCTGTCCTTTTTCATCCAACATCCAGAAATTCCGAAATCCAATAAAGCCCCTGAAATCATAGGGTGCCGTTCCTATAGTCACCGTCTCTCCCAAGGAAGGGTAACGCTTTATCACGATCTGCCAGGATGTAAGAGCCCATATCATTTTGTGCTCCTTTAAATACGCCACGCCCAGCCCCAATTCCTCGGAGTGAAAGGTAGAGCAGTCCTGAAAATAGTCCAATAGCGCCGGCAGACTTAAGGTTCCTCTGCTGTCCAGTTCGCTGTAACGGATTCTGCTTTGAAACTCATACATATTGATCCTCCCGGAAAATTCCCTTTTAACAAAAAACCTGATGAAAGGCAACTCTCATCAGGTCTATAGCTGGGCTACAAGGATTCGAACCTTGAAATGACGGAGTCAGAGTCCGTTGCCTTACCATTTGGCGATAGCCCACTAACATTGCTAGTATACACAATACCGAGTGAAAAAGCAAGTACAATTTTTATTTTTTTAAAAAAGCCGGAATCTGCGTAGTAAAGCAGACTCCGGCTTTATTGGTCAGCCTATCCTTCTTATACTTCGAACATCAGCTCTCCATATGTAGGAATGGGCCAGATTTCTTTGTCCACGATCATTTCCAGTTCGTCCGCAGGCTCTCTTAATTCATCCATAACGGATTTTACGGAGTCTTTATAGAAAAATGCCTGTTTTTTTACATCTTCCATAGCACGGGCCTTCGCTTCGGTCTTTTCCAGTTTTACCAATGCCTTCTGCATCGCAGCCAGCTTTTTGGAAACTGTTTTCAAAAGCTCGGTCTGAACGGAAGCGTCTCCTCCTGCTGCCTTTACCGCATTGATGGTATCTGCCAAAGCCTTGGTATATTTTACCACTGCAGGAATGATCTGCTTTCCTGCCATATCGATCATAGTCAGCGCTTCAATGTTAATGGTCTTTGCATAGGTCTCATAAATGATCTCTTCTCTGGATTCCAGCTCAGCCTTGGTATAGATACCAAACTGCTCAAACAGGGAAACTGCCTTCTTGGTCGTAAGGGTGCTTGCTGCCTCTACCATGGATTTGATATTGGGCAGGCCTCTCTTTTCTGCTTCCGTTACCCAGTCATCAGCATAACCGTTTCCGTTGAAAATGATCCGCTGATGCTTTGTCATGTATTCCTTGATCAGATCATGTACAGCAGTATTGAAGTCTTTTGCTTTTTCCAATTTATCCGCAGCTTCGCAAAATGCTTCTGCTACAATGGCATTTAAGATGGTATTGGGACCGGCAATGGAGTCTGCGGAACCCACCATACGGAACTCAAACTTGTTTCCGGTAAAGGCAAAGGGTGATGTCCTGTTACGGTCTGTTGCGTCCTTATCCAGATCGGGCAGTGTGGAAACGCCGGTCTCCAGCTTGCCGCCTTCTTTAAAGGAGGTAGCATTACCTGTTTCGATCAACTGTGTTACCACATCTTCCAGCTGTTCGCCTAAAAAGATGGAGATAATTGCCGGAGGCGCCTCGTTGGCACCCAGTCTGTGGTCATTTCCCACATCGGCAGCAGACTGTCTTAACAGGTCTGCATGGGTATCTACTGCCTTCATGATGCAGGCAAGTACCAGCAGGAACTGAATATTTTCATTGGGTGTATCACCGGGATCCAACAGGTTTACCCCGTTATCGGTGGTAATGGACCAGTTATTGTGCTTACCGGAACCGTTTACGCCTGCATAGGGTTTCTCATGTAAGAGACATCTCATACCGTGGTGTACGGCTACCCTTTTCATAGTCTCCATAACAAGCTGGTTGTGGTCTACGGCAATATTGGCTGTCTCATAGATAGGAGCCAGTTCATGCTGTGCGGGAGCCACTTCGTTATGCTGGGTCTTTGCCGTTACGCCCAGTTTCCAAAGCTCTTCATTCAGATCCTTCATGAAAGCGCCTACTCTTTCACGGATGACACCGAAGTAGTGATCCTCCATCTCCTGTCCCTTGGGAGCCGGTGCACCAAAAAGGGTCCGTCCTGCAAACATCAGGTCTGTTCTCTGTTTATAATATTTTTCATCAATAAGGAAATACTCCTGCTCCGGTCCGACAGATGCAACTACCTTGGTAGCCTCTGTGTTGCCAAACAGCTTCACGATACGAAGAGCCTGTTTGGAAACCGCTTCCATGGAACGAAGAAGAGGGGTCTTTTTATCCAACGCTTCTCCTGTATAAGAGCAGAAAGCGGTGGGGATACAAAGGATGGCTCCTGTAGCCGCCTCTTTTAAGAATGCGGGAGAGGTAATATCCCATGCAGTATAGCCTCTTGCCTCGAAAGTCGCTCTCAATCCGCCGGAAGGGAAAGAAGAAGCATCCGGCTCACCTTTGATCAGCTCTTTACCGGAAAACTCCGTGATCATTTTTCCCATTTCGTCGGGATGAGCCACAAACGCATCATGTTTTTCCGCCGTAATGCCGGTCAGGGGCTGGAACCAGTGAGTATAATGGGTTGCGCCGTTTTCAACCGCCCAGTCCTTCATTGCCTTTGCAACTACATTCGCCGTCTCCATAGACAGCTCTCCGCCATGGTCCATGACCTGTTTCACTTCCTTGAAAGCATCTTTGGGAAGACGCTCTTTCATCTTTCCAAGTGTGAAAACATTTTTTGCGAAGATCTCTTCCACATTCATTACTCCACTCATTTCTATTACTCCTTTTCCTGATTATTTTGGAAATCGGTATCCTTGTAACTGCATAAAAAATGTTCCAAACCCATTGTTTGGAACATCATCGTTCAAGATACCTTATAACGGCTCTGCCGTTTTTTATAAGATACTCTACTTTTTTTAAAAATGCAAGTCGAAAAATGAAAAAAATTTGTTTTCGGCATTTTTGTTCCAAAAAGCCATAAATCCACAGGCTTACTGTTCACATTGTACAATAGACAGCTTAAAACGGTCAAGAAGCATCCGTTTTTTTGCGTAAAAGATCAAAAGGTTCTCCCGCTTCTTCTAAGGAAACCGTCAGCTGTTGCAAAGGATGGGGCGCACTTTCCATCTCTTTTCCGGTTTCATCCGCAATGGCAAGGACCTTGGTCTTAATGTTTCTGCCGTCAGGCTTCATGATCTCAATTTCTTCTCCCACAGTAAATTTATTCCTCTGGGTAATAGAAACCCTGCTTCCTTCTGCTTTTTCTACAATGCCCAGATAAGTATATTCATTAATATAAGTATTATTGTCATAAATCTGAGTGTTTTCGTCCGGCTTTCCAAAATAAAAGCCTGTCGTAAACTGCCTGTAGGTACACTTGGATATCTCTTCCCTGCACCAGGGCAGGATCTCTTCGTACGCTTCCTTGGAAGTGAGGGCTGCATCAATGGCCTTCCGATAAGTTCTTGCCACTGCCGCCACATAAAGAGCCGTTTTCATCCGTCCCTCTATCTTAAAGCTGTCAATGCCCGCCTCAAGCATCTGAGGGATATATTCCACCATGCACAGATCCTTGGAATTAAACAGATAGGTTCCCCTTTCGTTTTCATAAACAGGCAGGTATTCCCCCGGTCTGGTCTCCTCCATTAAGGCATATTTCCAACGACAGGGATGGGTGCAGGCCCCGTGGTTGGCATCCCGCCCCGTAAAATAATTGCTCAACAGGCATCTGCCGGAATAAGAAATGCACATAGCCCCGTGAATAAAGCATTCGATCTCCATATCTTCCGGAATCTTTTCCCGTATCTCTTTGATCTCTTTCAAAGAAAGCTCCCTAGCACATACTACCCTGCGGATTCCCTGGTCATACCAGAAACGGAAGGTAAGATAATTGGTATTATTGGCCTGGGTACTGATATGGATATCGATATCCGGACAATTCTCCTTTGCCAGCATGACCATGCCCGGATCGGCAATGATCAGGGCATCCGGATTCATGCTGGCCAGTTCCTTAAAATAGGCCGCTGCCCCTTCTAAATCATAATTGTGAGCCAGGATATTGGCGGTCACATGAACTTTGACCCCGTGCTCATGGGCAAAGGCGATGCCTTCTTCCATTTCCTCCGGGGTGAAGTTTTTGGCTTTGGCCCGCAGACCAAAGGCCTCTCCCCCTATATAAACTGCATCTGCGCCAAACATAACAGCCGTTTTTAAAACTTCCAGACTGCTTGCCGGTATGAGCAATTCCGGTTTCTTCATATGCTGCTCCTCATTATTTCTTCCCATATTTTGTCTCACAAGCTTCTTTCCAGATCACTTTTTCACAGACAGCGCCACACCATCTCCCAGCGTCAGGATAGCGGTTTCCAGCTGCTCGTGGTTTTTTAAGGTATATAAATATTCCCGCATCCGTTTATGGATGGTCCGATCCCGCCTGGTAACCGCATATTTGGATTCAATGATAGCGCCATCCTGCAACACATTGTCAGATAAGAGCACGCCGCCTTTATTTAACAGTCTCAAGACCTCCGGCAGAAAATGAATGTACTGCCCCTTGGCTGCATCCATAAAGATCAGGTCAAAAGGTCCATCCAATTCGCAAAGGATATCAGCCGCATCCCCCTCCAACAAAGTGATCTGATCCTCTTTTCCATATTTTTTAAAATTTTCCCTGGCTATGGGGATCCGTTTCTCATATTTTTCTATGGTGGTGATATGCCCGTCCTTTGGCATATACTCACTCATCCATAATGCAGAAAAACCGATGGCAGTTCCCACTTCCAGAATCTGCTTCGGTTTATTCATCATTAACAGTGTGCGCATAAAGCTTTGCATTTCCTTCCGGATAATGGGAACCTGTGTCTGCCCGGCATAAGCTTCCAATTCATTCAAATAGGAAGGTCCTCCCATTTCCAGAGAATTAATATAGGCAGTGTAGCGTTCATCGGTGATCATCTGCTCACTCCTCTTCTTCCTCGGAATTTGCCCCTATGATCGCCAGCATCTCTTCCGCTTTCATAGAGTTATTCAGCGTATAAATTCCCGGCTTAATGGTTTCCTTATACTCGGAAAACTGGGTCTGAACCCAAAACAACTTCCAATCTTCTATCAGTCCTGCTTCTTCAAATCTTTGCGCAATTTCCTTGCTGTCCATGGATTCCGTAATGGTAACTTCTATATCCGTTCCCGGAGAAAAGGCATACGGAATGTCCGCAAATACCCGGTAGCCAAAATTATAGGCACCGATAGCGGCCTGATATATGAAATATAGAATGCCGATCATAAGACCCAGGCGGAATGCCATGTTAAATATGGCCACCACCACTTTTTTTGCACTCATATGATTTCCTCCCTAATTTATTCCCATTCATCGGCAAAAGTGCCGGCAATCTGTTCGTTTACTTCCTGGATCATCCGAATACAGGCCAGCTCTGCCGCCAAAAAGTCATTTACTACGGGATTTTTTCGAAATTCGGCATATTCCTGTTCAAACCGATCGATCTCATCAAATAAGGTATCCGAATCCGTTTCCGTTTGCAGCCTGAAATTTTCCTGGCGGAAAGCATCAATCTGTTCCTTCAATTCCGGGAAATGTTTAATATGCTGCCTCTGTCTGACATATTCCTTATAAGCCTCCATCTGACGCAGCCTTTCAATAAATCCTTCTGTTTCCAATGTGTAATCTTTCATAGCCTCTCCCCTTATCGCTTAAAACTGCCACCATCAGATCTCCATGATAATGGGCAGGATCATGGGCCGTCTCTTTGTCTTTTTCCACAGATAGTCACTTAAGGAATCTCTGATAGCAGACTTCATCTTGCCCCAGTCGGTAATGTTGCGTTCCTCAAATTTATCCATAATATCAATGACCATGCCTCTGGCACCGTCCATCAATTCATCGGATTCTCTCACATAGACAAACCCTCTGGACACAATGTCCGGTCCAGAAACCACCCGATTGCTCATGGACTCTAAAGCCATGACCACGATAAGAATACCGTCCTCCGCCAGATGCTGCCTGTCCCGGATCACGATGTTTCCCACATCACCTACACCCAGACCATCTACATATACGGAGCCTACCGGCACCTTGCCTATTACCTTGGCACTTTCTTCATTTAACTCCAATACATCGCCGGAGCTTAAGATAAAAATATTTTCACTTTCATAGCCTAATTCCTTGACCAGGGCTGCCTGGGCCTTTAAGTGTCTGTATTCTCCGTGAACGGGAATGGCATACTTGGGTCTTACAAGGGTATAAAGCAGTTTGATCTCTTCTCTGCAGGCATGTCCCGATACATGGGCATCCTGAAAGATCACATCTGCTCCCTTGGCATATAATTCATTAATGACCTTGGATACCGCCTTCTCATTGCCGGGAATGGGATGAGAAGAAAAGATGACCGTATCCCTTGGTCCGATGGATACCTTTCTGTGCATGCCCCCTGCCATCCTGCTTAAGGCTGCCATGCTTTCACCCTGGCTTCCGGTGGTAATGATCACCGTGCGCTCATCAGGATAATTTTTGATCTGCTCAATGTCGATCAGCGTATTTTCGGGAATCTTTAAATACCCCAGGTTCATGGCAGTGTCAATGATGCTGACCATGCTGCGGCCTTCCACCACTACCTTCCTGCCGAATTTATAAGCGGAATTAATGATCTGCTGCACCCTGTCCACATTGGAGGCAAAGGTTGCTATGATGATCCTGGTATTGGCATGATCTGCAAAAATGCTGTCAAAGGTCTTGCCTACCGTCTTTTCCGACTGGGTAAAGCCTTCCCGTTCCGCATTGGTACTGTCACACATCAATGCCAGTACACCCTTTTTGCCGATCTCCGCAAAACGCTGTAAGTCAATGGAATCCCCAAAGACAGGGGTATAATCCACTTTAAAATCTCCTGTATGGACTACTGTACCAGCCGGAGAATAAATGGCAAGGGCTGCTGCATCCACAATACTGTGGTTGGTCTTGATGAACTCGATCCGCAGATCCCCAAAGTTGATATTTTGTCCGAATTTTACTACTTTTCTTTTCACGGCTCTTTCCAAACCGTGCTCTTTTAATTTGTTTTCAATGATGCCCATGGTCAGCTTGGTAGCATAAACCGGAGCCGGAACTTCTTTTAACACATAGGGCAGGGCACCGATATGATCCTCGTGTCCGTGGGTGATCATAAAGCCCTTGATCTTATCCTGATTTTCCTTTAAATAAGTTACATCCGGGATGACCAGGTCGATTCCCAAAAGATCATCCTCCGGGAAGGATAGACCGCAGTCTACCACAACAATACTGTCTTCGTACTCAAAGGCAGTAATGTTCATACCAATCTGTTCC